>JAGVAD010000026.1 GCA_020060465.1 Anaerolineales bacterium | reverse complement strand
CAGCTTGGCCTGGATCCTGCCACGATGGAACTGGTCTCCGGCGGGGTGGAGGCTGAAACACGTCAGGCGTTGACGAACTTGAAATATGTGCTGGAGGCAGCCGGTTCGTCGTTGGATCACGTCTTGAAGACAACCGTGTTTCTGCGCGACATGGCTGATTTTGCCAGGATGAACGCCGTGTATGGCGAGTTCTTTCCCCAAAATCCACCGGCTCGTTCGACAGTGCAAGTGGCTGCTTTGCCCAAAGGCGGCGCAGTGGAGATTGAAGTCGTGGCATGCCTGGCGAGCTGATCTTGCTGGTGGATGATGAGCCGAACATCATCCAACTGGCGCGCCTGTATTTAGAAAAAGAGTCGTTCCAGGTAAAATTCGTCAGCGACGGGCGAGCCGCGCTGCAAGCCATTGAGCGCGAGCGCCCGGCGTTGGTGGTATTGGACCTGATGCTCCCCGAAATAGACGGATGGGAGGTATGTCGTCGTCTGCGCGCCCAGGGGAATAACATCCCGATCTTGATGTTAACCGCCCGAGATGAGGATGTGGATAAGATCGTCGGTTTGGAACTGGGGGCGGACGATTATCTGACCAAACCCTTCAACCCGCGTGAACTGGCGGCGCGTGTCAAGGCTATTTTACGGCGTAGCGCTTCCGGCGCGCGACCGGAGAAGACGCCGATTTATATAGGCGATCTCATGATTGACCCTGCCAGTCGAGAAGCGACGGTGAAAGGCAAGCCGATTGACTTGCGCACCCAGGAGTTTGATCTTCTCTTAACCCTTGTTGAACATAGAGGCATGGTGCTGACGCGCGAGAAGCTCCTGGAAAAAGCCTGGGGCTATGAGTATTACGGCGGCACGCGCACGGTGGATGTGCATGTGGGCCACTTGCGGCGTAAATTGAGCGGCAGTGATGTGCACATTGAGACGGTAACTGGCGTGGGCTATAAGCTGGTGGTTTGATGTTCGCCTCGCTGCATTTTCGCTTGTGGTTGACTTATCTGCTAATCCTGGCGGCGGCGATGTCTGCCGCGCTGCTGGCGATGATCGTGTATTTACTGCGCAACCCAGCGGTTGACCGACAGGAGGCGCAACGCTTACGCCTGGTGGCAGCGCTGATCGCGCGGCGCACTCAGTGGCTGGAGGTACAGCCGGGGATCAACAACCCTGAACGGTTGAATGAAGTTGTCCGCCGCATGGACAACGCGTTGGGCGTACGTCTGGTCGTGTATGGCGCGTCCGGTCAATTGCTTGCCGATTCGCGCGCTGAATTTTTACCTCCTTTCCCCCAACAGCCATTTTTTGAGCGTCTGAATCTGAACCGGGCGCGCATCTGGCGCGACGCCGAAGGGACACAATGGCTCTATTGGGTCATCCCATTAGAGGATGGCCAGATCTGGGTGGCGGCGACGCCCCGCCAACGCGTGCCTGTGTTGAACCTGTTGAGAGATGAAATCTTGCCGCCTTTTCTGCGGGCTTTGTCCTTTGCGGTTGTCATCTCCTTGTTAATGGCCGTTTTTGTTTCTCATTGGATCGCTTCGCCGCTGCAACGGCTGGCGCAGGCAGCCAGGGCGGCTTCTGCGGGAGACTTTCCGAAGGTGGATTTAGAAGGACCAAATGAGGTCCGTGCAGTAGCCGAGGCTTTCAACGAAATGACGACGCGCCTGCAAGCCAGCCAACGCGCCCAGCGGGATTTGGTGGCGAATGTTTCTCACGACCTAAAGACGCCGCTCACTTCGATCCAGGGTTTTGCTCAGGCGCTGCTGGATGGCACAGTTCAAGAGCCGACAGCGATCCAACAGGCTGCCCAGGTAATTTATGATGAAGCCGACCGGATGCATCGAATGGTGATGGACTTGCTCGATTTGGCTCGCCTGGACGCCGGCACCATGAACTTTGAACGCGCGCCAATTGACTTGAGAGAGCTATTAGCTGCCAGCGTTAAAAAATATGCTATTCAGGCTCTTCAAAGCCAGATTGACCTGAAATTCGAAATCGGCGATTTAGCCGGAGAAGCTCCCATTATTGTAGTTGGCGATGCGGATCGGTTGACGCAAGTATTTTCCAACCTGTTGGATAATGCTTTAAAGTTCACCCCGCCGGGCGGGCAGGTGCAGGTTAGCTTGCGATCGCAAGAAAGTTGGGCGGAGATAGATGTGGCAGACAGCGGTCCGGGGATCGCCCCACAAGAATTGGAACGAATTTTTGAGCGTTTCTATCAGACCGACAAGTCACGCCGCGGCGGCAATCGCCGTGGCGTGGGTTTGGGTCTGGCCATCGCCCGCGAAATTGTGCAGGCGCACGGTGGGACGATACGCGCCGATAACCGTCGCATGGCTGCCAGCGATGAATTGGAGTCTGGTGAGGCGGAAACTGGCCGCGGTTGTGTTTTCACCGTGCGCCTGCCTCTTTCGCCTGCGCCGCAGGAGATGGCGCGTCGAAAAACTATTACGGTTCATCCTTCGGAGAAAGCCCCTTGATCGCTGACCAGCCTGAACCATCTGCCTGGAAACCGCGCGTGTCAGTCATTGTGCCTTGTTATAATGAAGAGGCGACCATCCAACTGCTGTTGGAAGCTATCTATCATCAGACATTCCCTCATCAGGAGATTGAGGTGATCATCGCTGATGGTCAATCAAACGACCAGACGCGCCAGCGAGTGAGCGATTTCCAGCGCAGTCACCCTGATCTGGCGGTGCGCCTGGTGGAAAATCCACAGCGGACGATCCCCGCGGCGCTCAACCGTGCGCTGCGGGCGGCGCAGGGAGGAATCATTGTGCGTCTGGATGCGCACTCTGCGCCTCGATCAGATTATATTGCTCGTTGCGTTGCAGCGATTGAGGCCGGGCTGGGCGATAACGTGGGCGGGGTCTGGGAAATCCACCCTGGCGGTTCCAACTGGCAAGCCCGAGCGATCGCAGCCGCGGCGGCTCATCCGCTGGGCGTGGGCGACGCCCGCTACCGCTATGGGGAGACGGCGCAAATTGTGGACACGGTGCCATTTGGCGCTTATCGGCGCAGCCTGGTGGATAAAATTGGACTATACGACGAATCGTTGCTAACGAATGAGGATTATGAATTCAATGTGCGCGTGCGTCGAGCGGGCGGCAAGGTCTGGTTGGATCCGTCAATCCGTTCTGTGTATTTTGCCCGCCCCAACTTCCGCCAGCTTGCCCGTCAATATTGGCGTTATGGATTTTGGAAGGCGCGCATGTTACGCCGTTATCCTGAAACTATTCGCTGGCGGCAGGCGCTGCCCCCGGCGTTTGTTTTGAGCCTGATCGCGCTTCCATTATTCTCAATTTGGTCTCCTCTTGCGGCCTGGTTATTCATGATAGAATCAATGATCTACGCCCTTTTTCTTTTGCTCGTTGGTTTCCATATGGGTGTGAAAAAACGAGATTGGGCGTTGATACCCGGCGTCCCTCTGGCTATTGCGACCATGCACCTTGCCTGGGGGAGCGCATTTTTATGGAGTTTGCTTGTTTCATGAGCGCTGATAAGTTGACAGTTCGCGCCCCTCATTGGCAATTGCGAGTCAGCGAGCGACGGACTTTATTGATTATTGGGGATTTTATCGCCGGCCTCTTGGCGTTAGGACTATCCTTGTATGTTTGGGGCGTGAGCGAGCGATTCTCTGGGTTTTCTCTGGTTTTTATTCAAAGGCGAGTGCCGGCCTGGTTCTTTCTCCTGCCGCTGATTTGGTTGGTATTAATGGTGGAGCTTTACGATGTGCATCGGGCAGGTGATTGGAAACAGACTCTGCGCGGCGTTTTCACTGCTGTCCTGGCTGGCGTTGTGCTTTACCTGGCGCTGTATTTTTATTATGTCAATCCGCCAAAGTCGTTGTTGCCGCGACGAGGCGTTGCGACTTTTTTAATCGCCGTTTCGGCGCTCACATTATCCTGGCGCTGGTTTTATATCCGCGTCTTCACCGATCCACAATTTATGCGGCGGGTGCTGTTGGTGGGCGGCGGGAAAAGCGGCCAGCAAATCCTGCGCGTGATCAATGACTTGCGGGTTAAGCCGTTTATCCTGGTGGGCGTTATAGATGATGATCCGGGCAAACTCGGAACGACCATTGAAGGTCACCGTGTGATCGCCGCCAGTGATCATCTTCTGCAGTTGGTCGCTGAGCAGGATATTTCCGATATTATTGTGGCGATCACAGGCGAAATGCAGGGTCAGCTTTTTCAAGCTTTGCTAGATGCCCAAGAGATGGGAGTAGAAATCATCCGCATGCCCACTGCCTATGAAGAGCTGCTTGGACGTGTTCCGATCCTTTCTCTGGAAGCGAACTGGATCTTACGCTCGTTTGTTGACGAGGCGCGCGTCAGCGGCTTTTATCTGCTCGGTAAGCGTTTGCTCGACATTCTCGGTGGTCTGACCGGCGCTTTGATCATGTTGATCTTTTTCCCATTCATTTCCATCGCCACTCTATTGGATGATGGTTTGCCGATTTTTTATTCTCAAACGCGCCTGGGACGGGGCGGACAAACGTATAAAATCATCAAATTCCGCACCATGCGCCGCGATGCAGAGGCGGATGGGCGCCCGCGTTGGGCGCGCGAAGACGACGAACGCGCCACACGAGTGGGCAAAATCCTGCGTAAGACCCATCTGGACGAACTTCCACAGTTTCTGAACGTCTTACGCGGCGAGATGAGCCTGGTGGGGCCGCGCGCTGAACGCCCGGAGCTGGTTGAGCTGTTTCAACAACACATTCCTTTCTATCGGGCGCGCCTGTTGGTTAAACCTGGCATCACCGGTTGGGCGCAAGTCAACTTCGGTTACGCCTCCACGATTGAAGAGACAGTTACCAAATTGGAATATGACCTGTACTACATCAAGCACCGCTCGATTCTGATGGATTTGGTCATTCTGCTGCGCACCCCTGCCACCATGTTTGGGTTTCGAGGAAGGTAGCCATGAAGCCACCCAGAATCCTGGCTCGCAGCCGGGTACTTTTCCTTGTAGACCTGATACTGATCGTAATCGCCGCCCTGGGCAGTTTTGCTTTGCGAACCGACTTGGGACCGTTGTTTAATTATTACCTGCCCCAGGCTTACTGGTTGATCGGCGTATCACTGGTGGTTGCACCTATCGTTTTTCATCTCTTTGGCCTCTACCGGCGTCTATGGGTGTACGCCAGCATACATGAGCTGAAGTTAGTCGTGGTTGCAGTGACTACTTCATCCGTGATCATTTCTTTGATCATCGTCTTACTGCGCGCGGTTCAAAAGCTGCCATATTTCCCACGCAGCACGCTGCCTATCGAATGGCTGCTCTTAATGATCCTGATCGGCGGCGCACGCTTCTCACTGCGTGTGCTTTCTGAAAGCCTGTCCAGCGCCCATGATACGTCTGCTGGCGCGCGTCGGGTGCTGGTGGTGGGCGCCGGCGACGCTGGCGCGCTGGTGGTGCGGGAAATGCAAAAGAATGCTCAATTACGCCTGCAACCGGTTTGCTTTCTGGATGACGACCCGGATAAACAAAAACAACAAATTCATGGCGTGCCGGTGGTGGGGACATTAGAAGATTTGCCTCGAACAGTGGTCACTCGGCGTATCCATGAGGTGATTATCGCCATTCCCAGCGCGCCAGGCCGCGTCATCCGCCAGGTGGCGGAGACCTGCCGTCAGCGCGGCATCCCCTTCCGCACTATGCCCGGCATCTACGAACTGATCGGTGGGAAAGTGAACGTCAGCCGCCTGCGCGAAGTGGAGATCACTGACCTGTTGCGCCGCGAGCCGGCGCGCATAGATGACTCTAAGATCGGCGTAAATTTGAGTGGGCGGCGTGTATTGGTCACCGGCGCAGGCGGCTCAATTGGCTCGGAGCTTTGCCGTCAGATTGCCCGCTGGATGCCGGCTTCGCTTCTTCTGCTAGGACATGGTGAAAACAGCATTTTTGAAACCTTATTGGAGATTGAGGAGAATTTTCCTTCTCTGCCGATCATTCCAATTATCGCTGATATTCGCGACCTGGATCGCTTGAACATTATTTTCGATGAATTGCGCCCGCAAGTGGTATTTCACACCGCGGCGCATAAACACGTGCCGCTGATGGAAGTGAATGTAGAAGAGGCGATCACCAATAATGTCATTGGTACGCGCAATGTGGTTGAGGCCGCGTTGAACTTTGGCGTCGAACGGCTGGTGATGATCTCCACCGATAAAGCCATACGCCCTTCCAGCGTGTACGGCGCTACCAAACGCCTGGCGGAATTGCTGGTGTTGGATGCAGCCAACCGTTCTGGGCTGCCTTATTCGGTAGTGCGATTCGGTAATGTGTTGGGCAGCCGGGGCAGCGTGGTGCCGTTGTTCAAGCGTCAGATCGCCCACGGCGGGCCGGTCACCGTGACCCACCCGGATATGAAGCGATACTTTATGACCATTCCTGAAGCGGTGCATCTGGTGCTGCAAGCCTTCTCGATGGGGCAAGGCGGGGAGGTATTTGTGCTGAATATGGGCGAGCAGGTGCGTATCCTGGATCTGGCGGAGGATCTGATCCGCCTTTCAGGATTAGAACCCTATAAAGATATTGATATCGTGTTTACCGGCATCCGCCCAGGAGAAAAGCTGAGCGAAGAACTCTGGGATCGCTGGGCGCGTTATGAGCCAACGCAGCATCCCGATATTGTTCTGTTGGCCGATGAAGATGTACTCACTGGTGATGCGCTGCATCGTATTGTGAACGAACTGGTTCATCTGGCACGTGAAGGCGATGCGGCTTCAATTATCCGCGTATTGGATGAATGTATCCCACAGGCTGCGGTACGCAGCCAGCCGCCTCCAGATATTACATCTCTCTTA
This sequence comes from Anaerolineales bacterium, assembly GCA_020060465.1. GTDB lineage: Bacteria > Chloroflexota > Anaerolineae > Anaerolineales > UBA4823 > RBG-16-57-11. Next base: position 172,058 of record JAGVAD010000026.1, on the reverse strand, counting down.
TAGCGCAAACATTGGAACGCCTGAATGGGCGTGCCTGTTTGGATGCTGCCATTTGAATTGAGGATCTATGCCTGAAGTTTCCGCGCCAGAATGGGATGGTTTTCTGTCCTGTTTCCCTGATGCGCATGTATTACAGACAACCGCCTGGGGAGAGCTTAAAACGGCGTTCGGCTGGCAGCCGGTGCGTTTGATCAGCCATCTCCCTCAAGGCGGGCGTATAGGGGCGCAAGTTCTTTTTCGCCCCTTGCCATTTGGGTTGAGCCTTGCGTATCTGCCAAAAGGTCCGATAGGCGAGGGTCAGCCGGATCTAGGCTCGTCATTCTGGTCGCCGTTGTGGCACGAAGTGGATGAACTCTGCCGCGCCAGGCGGGCGATCTTTCTAAAGGTAGAGCCGGATATTTGGGAGCGCCCGGATCAAAACCTGGATCGTCGCGCCGCGCCGGCTGGTTTTCGCCTGGGGCGGCAGGATATTCAACCGCCTCGCACTCTGCTGGTGGATTTGACCGGCGATGAGGAGGCGGTGCTGGCTCGCATGAAGCAGAAGACGCGCTATAACATCCGCCTGGCGTTAAAAAAGGGTGTGCTCGTCTCTCCCAGCGCAGATTTTATTGCCTTTCATCGTCTGTTGATGCAGACAGGTCAGCGCGAAGATTTTGGCGTTCACAGCCTGGAATATTACCGCAAAGCGTATGAGTTGTTTTACCCACGCGCCGAATGCGAACTGTTCTTGGCTGAATTCGAAGGGCAACCGTTAGCCGGTTTGATGGTTTTCGCCCGCGGCAGCCGCGCCTGGTATTTCTATGGCGCTTCATCGGAGGCTCACCGAGAGAAGATGCCTTCATATCTGTTGCAATGGGAGGCAATGCGTTGGGCGCGCGCTCACGGCTGTACGACCTATGATCTGTGGGGTGTGCCAGATGTGGATGAGCAGACCCTGGAGGCCCATTTTACCAGCCGCTCGGATGGTTTATGGGGCGTCTATCGGTTTAAGCGCGGCTTTGGCGGCCAGCTTCGCCGAGCGCAAGGTCCGTGGGATCGAGTCTATAACCCCTGGCTGTATGCGTTGTATTGCCGCTGGATTGCTTTCAGACGGCCTCAGGAGTGAGCTTCGATGCAATTTCGCCTGGCCTCGCAGCCCTGGGACGCGCCAAACTGGAATCGGCTGATTGCTTCCTTCCCAGGGGCGCATATTTTACAATCCTGGCAATGGGGAGAAGTCAAGTCTCAATTTGGCTGGCGACCGCTGTATTGCACCTGGGAAGATTCGGGAGAGGTGTCTATCCGCGCCGCGGCGTTGGTGCTGGAGCGAAGCGCGGCTTTGCCATTGCTCGGCAGGCGCTTGCGCTTGCTCTATGCGCCGCGCGGCCCTCTGCTTTTCTGGGAGGATCAAGCCGCACGCCAACAGGTTTTGGAAGATTTGGCGTCGCTGGCGCGCAGCCGACGGGCGCTGTTCATCAAGATAGATCCAGAGGTTTCATTAGGCAGCGGATTGCCAGGGGCAGTTGATGTGGTGGACGATCCGCTTGGACAGGTATTGATCGAAGATTTGCGCTCTGGCGGGTGGCGTTTTTCCGAGGAGCAGGTGCAGTTCCGCAATACAGTGATGATTGATCTTTCGCCCAGCGTGGATGAGCTGCTGGCGAATATGAAACAAAAAGCGCGCTATAACATCCGCCTGGCGCAGCGCAAGGGGGTAAGCGTACGACGCGGCGGAGTAAGCGATATAGATTTGCTGTATCGAATGTATGCAGAGACTGCCGCCAGAGATGATTTCGTCATTCGGGACGACAGCTATTACCGCGCTCTGTGGACGGTTATGTTTGCGGCTGGTTTTGCCGAGGCGTTGATCGCTGAAGTGCAAGGCGAAGCGATAGCTGCGCTGGTATTATTTCACTTTGGCGCAAAAGCCTGGTATATGCAAGGTATGTCGCGCCCGCTGCATCGCGAGAAGATGCCTAATCACCTCTTGCAATGGGAAGCGATTCAACGGGCGAAAGAATTGGGGTGTACAGTTTATGATCTGTGGGGTGCGCCAGATACTTTTGATGAGAGCGACCCGCTTTGGGGCGTGTACCGCTTTAAGGAGGGGTTGGGCGGGCGGGTGATCCGCACCGTGGGCGCCTGGGATTTTCCGAGCTGGCCGCTTGGTTACCGCCTTTACACGCAAATCTTGCCGCGCATCCTCGACCGGATGCGGCGGCGGGGTAAACAGCGCACCCGCCAGATGGTCGCATAACCAAACTTTTTGGAGGAATTGTCATGAAAACACTGCCTCGTCTGCGAATTGCTCATTTGCCCACCAGCGTGGAGCCGATGCCGCGCCTCTCGAACGTATTGGGTGGGCCACGCCTTCTGATCAAACGCGATGATCAGACTGGCCTGGCGATGGGCGGAAACAAAACCCGCAAATTGGAGTTGCTGGTCGCCGAGGCCCAGGCCAATGGGGCGAAAACCTTAATCACCGCTGGCGCTATTCAATCCAATCATTGCCGCCAGACCGCCGCCGCGGCCGCCCGCTACGGTTTCCATTGTATCCTGGTGTTGTATTCGCCTTTTCAACCAGAGGCGCTGCCAGGCGAAGAGACGCCATCTGGCAACCTGTTGCTCGACCGTTTGCTGGGCGCAGAGATTGTTTGGGCGCGCCGCTCCGAGCGCGAGCAGGCGTTGCAACAAACTTTTCAAAACGCCTGGGAGCAGGGTCGGCGTCCCTATTTGATCCCCTACGGAGGCTCAAACCCAACCGGCGCAGCAGCTTACGCACTGGCGATGCAGGAATTAATGCAACAGGAGGCGCGCCCGGACTGGATTGTTTTCCCGTCCTCTTCTGGAGGAACACAGGCTGGTCTGGCGTTAGGCGCACGTCTGTTTGGCTTTGGCGGCAAGGTCTTGGGGATTAGCGTGGATGAAGCGCAAGAGAAATTGCAGGCGCGGGTTGCTCACCTGGCAAACCAGAGCGCTGATGTGCTGGGAGAGCCATGCCAATTTGAACCCGGCGACATCCTGGTGAACGCTGATTATTTAGGCGGCGGCTACGGCGTGATGGGAGAAGCTGAGGCGGAAGCGCTGCATCTGTTTGCCCGCTATGAAGGCATTCTGCTTGATCCGGTGTACACTGGGCGAGCGGCGGCTGGCATGATTGATCTAATTCGCAAGGGCTTTTTTAGCCGCCAGGATACTGTGCTATTTTGGCACACCGGCGGAATTCCAGCATTATTCGCGGATACCTATCAACGATTGCTGTAGCTTTCAGGGTTTGAGGCCGATCACTTCATAGACAGGGATAGGATCGCGCTTGCCCTTAGCCTGAATGGGTTCGCTAGGGCGAGTTTCCACGCGATTGGCGACCAAACGGTAAGCGGCTTCGCTGACCAGAATCTGGTTGGCAGCGGCGTTTTCCTGGATGCGCTTGGCGACATTTACGCTATCGCCAATAGCGGTGTATTCCATGCGTTTTTCTGTGCCCACCAGGCCAAGCACAGCATCTCCCAAATGGATGCCGGCGCCAAAATGCAGATGAAATTCCGGCGGCAGCTCGTAGGTGAGTCGCTGCACAGCAGCGCGAATGCCCAATGCTGCGCGCACTGCTCGCAGCGTGTGGTCTTCCTGTGGAATGGGAGCGTTGAACCAGGCCATCACCGCGTCACCCATAAACTTGTCAATTGTGCCTTCTTGCGCCAAAACCGCCTCGGCCGCGGCAGCCAAATAACGATTAAGCACCGAGACCAAAGTTTCCGGCTCTACCTGCTCGCTGAATTGAGTAAAACCGCGAATGTCGGCAAAGAGGACGGTGATTTGGCTGCGTTTGCCGCCCAATTGAAGTTGATCCGGGTCGAGCTGGCGGATGACTGCTGGCGAGACCATACGCTCGAATAAACGCCGTTCGGCTTCCAGCCGTTTTTTCTCGGTCAGGTCATCTACTACAATCGCCACACCCTGGGTGGTTGATTGGGCGTCTTTGAGCGGCGAGAGATTCAGGCTTAAAGATACTGGGCCGCGAAGGGGACGGTTAAAGGTATATTCGCGCCCCACGATGGAACGATTGGTGGTGCGCACCAGATCAATCTCGCGCGAAATTTCCTCGGCGTTGTTGACGCCCACCGCGGGCATCAACATATCATCCAGGCAGAGACCAATCACGTTTTGTCCATTCTGCCCTAAAATGTCTTTTGCGGCGCGATTGCAGAGCAGGATTTTATGGTGGTTATCGGTGGTGATCACGCCGCTGGCGATGGAGGCGAAGACATTGTCCATTAAGTTCTTCAACTCGGTCACTTCAGCCAGGGTGCGGCGAACCGAGTCGAAGAGGCGCGCGTTTTCCAGTGCAACGGCGGCGTGATTGGCGAAGGTCAGCAGCAAATCCAGTTCGTTTTCAGTGAAGATGCCTTCGTGGATTCGGTTATCCACATAGATCACACCGGTTAGCTCGCCCTTCACTTTCAGCGGGACGCACAGGATCGAACGCAGGTTGTAAATGATGATGCTCTCCTGCGCGCCAAAACGCGGATCTTCTTTGGCGTTGGTGGTAAGCACCGGTCTCCCTTCGGCCACCACGCGATGGATGACAGAGCGGCTGACGGCAAATTCGGATGGATCAAGCGATTCTTGTTCCCAGTTGCGGGCAATCCGAGTGGTGAATTCCCCTTGTTTGTTGCGCAACATGAGAAAGCCGCGTTCAGCTTTGACCAGGCGAATGATGTTGTCCATCACAATACGCAGAATTTCGTCTGTGTCCAGCGTAGAGTTGATCGCCTGGATGATGTCGGTGAGGGCGGTTTGTCGCTCGGTGGTGATAGCCATCAATTATTTCCTCTTACGCAGACTCATCAGTTTGTCTTCTTCAGGTCTTTGCAGGCGCGTCAGCAATCGTTTTAAGATTATCCTATAAGAGAGACGGCGGATGGTTTTAGCCGATTGAGCGGCCAATTCCAGATTAGCAGGTTTTTGGCTGAAAGTCCCGATCTGGTATTCGTGTAACAATGTCTGGGCGGGTTGCGCTGCAGGCGGAACGACGCTGCTCAGACGCGCGGCGCGTTCGGTTGGCGTGGCATTTTTACCTGGCTGTTCGCCCAGGCGGGCAAGCGCGCGGTTGATTTCATTATAGGCTTTGGCCAGCGATGGCAACTGTGCGTAGCGCGCCCAATAGCGGATAAATTTTGGCGGTTGAAAGCCGATTTTGAGCAGGGCGTTTTCGATCATCACGGGTAGTAATGAGAGTTGTATCACGCGGGCGGGAGGGGCAGCGCTAGTCGCCTGATCAGCCCAGCGTTGGATGATTTCAGGAGGTTGTATGCCAAAGCGCAGCAGCATTCTTTCAAACAGGATCGGCGCTGGCGCGAACCCAAAGATGGGCAAGAAACGCAAGCCAAATGCCGATAGCAAGCACACCAGCGCTAAAACGCCTGCAATCCAGTATACCATTTTCGTTTGGTTTGTGGATGGCGCTGAGCTATCTATTGGGGATTCTCTTTCCTGGTTGCGGTTGCGCAGTTCTTCCAGACCTTCGCGATCTGGGTCAATTAAGTTAGCACTGTCCAGTGGATTGAGGTCGCCTGAAGGGCGCTGGATGTCTGGTTGCGAGACGGTGGGTTCAAATTCTACCCAACCGATGCCAGAAAAATAGACTTCCGGCCAAGAATGGGCGTCCTTATGGCGGACGATGTAAGTGAGTTCTTCAGCGGTTAGCTCGCGCTGAGCCTCATATTCAATCAGCTGACCTTGCGCATAGCCAATCGCCCAGCGCGCGGGTATGCCCACTGCACGCAATAAGATCACCTCTGCTGTGGCGTAATAGTTGCAAAAGCCTTGCTTCAGGTCGAACAAGAACCAGTCTATGCTTTCCTGCCCCGGCGCGGGGTTGCCCTCGATGGTTTCAACATAGGTGATATTTTCGCGTAAGTACTTGGTAATGGCCGTGGCTTTGTCGTAGGGTGTTTCCAGGCCAGCGGTGATCTCTTCAGCGAGCTGACGCGTGCGGGGAGTGATTTCCGGCGGCAATTGGAGGTAACGGCTCGTTACCCAAGCCGGGTAATCAGTGCCAGATTGCTGGAGTTGCAGCACGGTTGGCGCGCTAATGGAGGCGCGCGCTTCATATACTTGACCTGGGCCGATGGGTGAACGAGCTACGAACGAAGAGATGTCTAGCGACCCATCCGGATTCTCCAGATATTGCAACGTGCTTTCGCGGCTCACCCAAATGGGCTGAGGCGGCGTAAAGATAGTACCCATCTGCACTGCGCTGGTGAACTGGAAGAGACCTTCCCATCTACCAATGCCGTTTGGAATAATCAGGTCACTGGATTCGGGATCAAAATCTCGACTCAGGTCAATTGAACTGTACCATTGACCATTTTCATAGACATCATAGACGCGGGCGCGCCAATAGAAGCGTACGCCGCTTGGAGCATTGATCGGCGTTCGAACGGTGAAAATTTGAGTGTTGCCCAATGGCGCGCCGCGGCCAAGGATGGCATTGTTGCCATAAACTGGGCTAAACACAGGGCGCGTTGAGCGCAGCGAGGCAAAGGCGTAATTGAGATCATCCACTGCATCGTTCCAGGTGTTGCGCACCGGTTGCCAGAGGCGTTCGGCGGCCGGCAATGCCTGGGCGAGCGCAGGCACAGTCCAGGCGAGCAGCACAATCGCCCCGGCAAACAGGATGGTGAAGCGAATGAAGTCCAGGCTTAAGTGCGGTGGCAAAGCTGTGTGATTGCTTTGCCAGCGTTTTTGATCCTTAATGAAAGCCAACCTGGCGACGAGCATCAGACCTAAAAAGATGAAGAACGCCAGATACCAAGCGCGGCGGGCAATCAGCGGATCATAATAATGAATAACAAATAGAGCCAGACCAGTGGGGACAATCGCTTTCCATGCGTCGCCATAGCGGGCGACGGAATAGCCTGCATATACCGACAGTGACCAAAAGAGCAGGCTCATCAACACCAGGAACAGCAACGAATCCAGAACGGTCAATTTATTGAACAATTGATAGAGGATAATCCCCACGCGGTTGCCGATCATCAGCAATCGCTGCGACCAAAGCGCCTCGGATTGCTGGATCAGCCCGATCTGCCAGGGGATGACAAACAGGCCATAGGCAAAGGCCAGGTAAAAAGCAACGCGCCCGGAGAAGCGGCTGACGCCTAAAGCCAGACCGGCGATCACGCCCAAGATCGTAACCGTTTGAACGATCATCAAATCTGTCGTCCAACGCGTGGCAGCCAGCCGTGTGGCGGCGGTTGTCATGGCGGCCATCAAAAGCAGGGCCGCCGGCCAGTCGAAATCGCGCGGCAGAGAGATGTTAATTCTTGCAGGAATTTTGGTTCCCATTGTGATTCAGCACCTTATAGACCGATCATATCATATTGCCGTTATCTTGGATACCAATGCAAGGGCGCTCAGGTTCAGCATATACGGGCGTTCTTGTGCAAAGATAGCCTTATCCAGAGATGATTGACAAGGGATTTGATGTTATCGAAGGATTAAACTATGGTAAAATTCCCAAGCCGCCCGGTAACTGCTGGGGGCATTTCGTGTTATTCTGTAGGTAAGTGAACCCAATCACAAAGAGGAGAGCTCATGCAGCATCAAGACTGGTTATTCATCGGCGTATTTCTGGTGCTTGCGCCTGTCTTCCCTGCCGCGGCGTTACTGATCCCTCGCCTGCTTGCTCCGAGAAAACCAAACCGAATCAAGTTGCAAACTTATGAATGCGGCGTGGAAACGATTGGCGATTCGTGGGTGCAATTTAGAGTGCAATACTACAATTTTGCGTTGATCTTTCTGATTTTTGATATCGAGACGGTGTTTTTATATCCCTGGGCGGTGGCTATGGATCAGTTGCCGCTCTTTGCCGTCGTGGAGGGTATTTTATTCATCCTCATCTTGGTCGCCGGGCTGATGTGGGCCTGGCGCAAAGGTGTTCTCCAATGGTCTTGATGACCTACATCTTTATAAATGAAAGGCTGAAGGATAACCCCCTCAGCCTTTTCTCTGTTTTTCCCTCGGCGAGATCTTCACTGTGCTCGCCTGTTTTTTGTTCATCAACTTATTATCATCGGTAATGCCGATCCATCAGGAGCGTTGTGATGTTTGATCCCATTAACGCGATTGCTCAATGGCTTGCAAAGCTGCTTGCTGGTTGGGGATTATCCTCCGGCCTGGTGAATTTAATTCTCACCTTGCTTGGCGTGGTCGTCGTTGCCTCTTTCGTTCTGATCGTGGATATCTTCCTGGTTTGGGTGGAACGAAAAGTGGTGGCGCGCTTCCAGGACCGTTTGGGGCCGAACCGTTTAGGACCTTTTGGCTTGATCCAGCCGCTGGCGGATATCATCAAGCTTTTGATCAAAGAAGATATTACCCCGGTTGGCGCAGACAAAGTGGTGTATAACCTGGCGCCGATCCTGGCGCTGGCCACGGTTCTGATGCTTTGGGCAGTCATTCCCTTTGCACCCACAATGCTTGGCGCAGATCTAAATGTGGGTGTGTTGTATATTGTGGCAGTGGGCGCGGTTGGCACGCTGGGCATCATTATGGCTGGCTGGGCGTCGAATAACAAATATGCTTTATTAGGCGCCATGCGCACGGTGGCCTTGACCATTGCCTATGAGGTGCCGATGGTGATTTCATTGCTCGTTCCGGTCATCCTGGCGCGTTCGATGTCCATTCACCAAATCGTCAACATGCAAACCATCTGGTATATCGTCGCCGCCCCGTTGGCGGCAGCGATCTTTCTGATTTCCGCCATCGCCGAACTGGGGCGTGCACCTTTTGACCTGGCTGAAGCTGAATCGGAAATTGTGGCTGGTTTCCACATTGAATACACCGGCATGAAATTCGGTTTGTTCTATGCCGGTGAGTTGCTGCATGCCCTGACGATGGGCGCTTTGTTTGCCTCGCTGTTCATGGGCGGCTGGCGCGGCCCGTTCGTTGAGCAAGCGCCTATCCTGGGGGTGTTGTACCTGTTCCTGAAAGCCATGTTTATCTATTGGGTCATCATGTGGGTCAAATACTCGTTGCCGCGCGTACGCATTGACCACATGCTGAACTTCAACTGGAAATTTCTTACCCCTTTGGCGCTGGCTGTCGTAATGCTCACCGCATTGGCGGATAAGGCGCTGGTTGAATTCGGCGTTTCCGCAGGCAGCCTGTCCTATAGTTTGTCTATGCTGGCGGTTAACCTGTTGATTGGTTGGATTACACTTTCTCTGCTGCGCTCATACGCCCGCATTGAACGGCGGCGGGTGGCTGCGCCGCGCCCGGCGGCTTCGCCGGAATATTCTGGAGTAGCCAAATCCTGATCGAAATCCCGATTAAGGAAAATGCTTATGACCCCTTTGCAAATAATCTTCATTCTCGTAGCTGCCATGACGCTGGGCGCCGGTTTGATGGTGGTGACCGCGCGCAACCTGGTACATTCCGCGTTGTGGCTGATCCTGGCATTGTTTGGCGTGGCGATTGTGTACGTCTTGCTCCAAGCCGGTTTTTTGGCTGTGGTGCAGGTGGTCATCTATATTGGCGCGATTGCCATCTTGATGATCTTCGCCATCATGCTGACGCGTAACATCGCTACGGAAAGCGGACCGCGTTTCAGCGAGAACTGGTCTTGGGCGCTGGTGATCGCCCTGGTCTTGTTCGGGACGCTGGCGTGGATGCTTTCTGGCTGGGAGGGCATCGCCGCTCAGGCGCCTGCCATTAGCCCGCGCTTCGATACCGTCCGAGAACTGGGCCTGGCATTGGTTTCGCCCGATGGTTTCGTGCTGGCCTTCGAGGTAGCTTCGGTGCTGTTGCTGGCAGCGTTGATCGGCGCGCTGGTTATCGCCTGGGATCGAAGATAGGAGGCCGCCATGATCCCGCTTTCGTGGTTATTGTTTTTTGCCGCAGCCCTGTTCTGCATTGGATTATATGGCGTGTTGGCGCGTAAGAACGCCATTGCTATCCTGATGGGCATCGAGTTGATGCTGAACGCGGTGAATGTCAATCTGGTGGCTTTCTGGCGTTATCGCACGCCGGAGATAATGGCCGGCCAGGTGTTTGCAGTGATCGTTTTCGCGGTCGCCGCCGCTGAAGTGGCGGTCGGTTTGGCGTTGTTTATCTCGGTTTATCGCCGCCGCAAGACAATAGCTGCGGATGAAATTGATATGATGAAGTGGTGAACCTATGACGACAGAAACATTGATCTGGCTCATCCCGCTTCCGCCAGTGTTGGCGTTTTTCCTGATTGTGCTGTTTACCAATCGCAACCGGGCGCTCAGCCACAGCCTGGCGGTTGGAGCGGCTTTTCTGTCCTGGCTGGGGAGCATGGTGGTCTTTTTCCGCGCCCTTTCCACCGAACATCTGGGCGAGCATCCTTTCGTATCCTCTATCCCCTGGCTGGCGACGGGCGATACCTACTTTCGCATCGGCGTACAAATTGACCCGCTCTCGGCGGCGACGCTGTTCTTTGTCGCCTGGACGGTGTTGATGATCTTCATCTACAGTGTCGGGTATCACAATTACGGTCAACCAAAAGGCGATCACGATCGGCCGGGTTTGCCGCCGCACGGCGCGACCGTGCGCGACGCGCACGGCCATGAACATCATGTGCCGTCCATCGAGCCGATGTACTCACGCTTCTTCGCTTTTATTGGTTTGTTTGCCTTTGGCATGTACACCCTGGTGGTTTCCGATAATCTGTTGACCCTGTTTGTGGGCTGGGAAATCATGGGGTTGTGCTCTTATCTGCTGATCGGTTTTTGGTATGGCAAGCCCTCTGCTCGGGCGGCGATGATCAAAGCCTTTATTACCACCCGCATCGGCGATGTATTCATGCTGTTGGGCATCGCCTACCTGTATTCGCTGACCGGCACGCTGAATTACCGTGAAATTTTCTACAACGAGGAAGTGTTGCGACACCTGGCGGAAATGCCCTCTTATATTGCTGGCTTTTCCGCTGCGGCGTTGATCGGCGTCTTGTTGTTCATCGGCGCGATCGGCAAGTCGGCGCAGTTCCCCTTGCATGTGTGGCTGCCGGACGCTATGGAAGGTCCCACGCCAGTCTCAGCCATGATCCATGCCGCCACGATGGTCTCTGCAGGCGTCTATATGGTGATCCGCGTCTTTCCGCTGTTGGCTGCTGGGTATGAGGAAACTCATCATCTGACGCAGCCCATGCTCTTCATGGCCTTCATCGGCGCGTTCACCGCCCTGTTTGCAGCCACCATCGCGCTGGCGCAGAATGACATTAAGCGTGTGCTGGCTTATTCCACCATTTCCCAATTGGGTTATATGATCGCAGCCCTGGGCATTGGTGGGTATGTGGCTGCTGCTTTTCATCTGATCACCCACGCTTTCTTCAAGGCGTTGCTCTTCTTGGGTTCTGGTTCGGTGATCCACGGCATGGAGCATGGTGTGTTGCACACCGGCAACCACCATGTGGACCCGCAAAACATGTTCAACATGGGCGGACTGCGCAAGAAAATGCCCATCACGTACTGGACTTTCTTGATTGGCGGGCTGGCGCTGTCGGGCTTTCCCTTCGTCACCGCCGGCTTCTGGTCGAAGGATGAAATCCTGGCAGACGCCTGGGCGCACGCCCCGCTGGTGTTTGTGGTGTTAGCTCTGGCGGCGCTGCTCACGGCTTTCTACACCATGCGCCAGATCAGCCTCACTTTTGGCGGCGAGCCGCGCACCAAAGAAGCGGAGCACGCAGTTGAATCCAAATGGACGATGACCTTGCCGTTGGTGATCCTGGCAGTGTTTGCGGTGGCCGCTGGCTGGGTTGGTATTCCTGAATGGATGACTGGCGGCGCCATCCCCAACTGGTTTCATGAGTTTGTCGGTGGAACATTGCTCAACCATCCAGAGGCTCTTCCCTTTAATGTCGTTCCGTTGCTTACCTCGTTGGTCGTAGCATTGGGCGGCCTGGGTCTGGGTTTGTTTGTCTATCGCGATATTCGGGCTGGCGCCAGCGATCCGATGGAAAGCTTCCTGGGCGCAGGTTTATACCGTTTGCTCAAAAACAAATACTACTTTGACGAGGCTTATGACCGTCTGTTTGTTCAGCCTGCTTATTGGCTGGCAGGGACATTTACCTCGCTGTGGATGGACCGCAAAGTCATTGACGGCGTTCTGCATTGGTTTGCTTATATTTCCGGGGTCATCGGCGAGTTTCTGCGCAACGCCATTGATAAACCAATCGTCAACGGTTTTGGCGATTGGGTGGGAGAGAGCGCCAAAAAGTTGGGTGTTTTCTTCCGTCCGATACAAACCGGCCGCGTTCAGCAATACATGATCCTGGCGTTGTTTAGCATTGCCGTATTCACGGCCCTGTTCTATTACCTGCTGCTCACGGCGCGCTAGCCCGGCGCGGCGAGAACTTTCGTAACAGGAGCGAGTGATGGATTTCATTCTCAATAATCTTCTTACGCTCATTTTATTCACCCCTGTCCTGGCGGCGGTGATCTTGATTTTGCTGCCGCGGGAACAGGATAACCTGGTGCGGTGGACGGCGTTTGTGCTTAGCTTCATCCCGTTGATCCTTTCTGTAGTGTTGTGGTTCAACTTCGATCCGAACGCGCCTGGCTTCCAGTTCAGTCAGAAAGTGGTCTGGTATAGCGCCATCAATTCGTCCTATCACGTGGGCGTAGATGGCATTTCACTGACCATGGTGCTGCTCACCACCTTGCTCACGCCCCTGGCTATTTTGGCCTCGTTTTCCATCACCGATCGAGTGAAAACCTATATGGTGCTGTTCTTTCTGCTCGAAATGGGGATGTTGGGTGTGTTCGTGATGCTCGATCTGTTGCTCTTCTTTGTGTTTTGGGAGTTTGGCTTGGTGCCAATGTACTTTCTAATCAATCAGTGGGGCAGCGAGAAGGGCGAGCGCGAGGTGTGGCGCGGGCGGGTGATCCCGGCGCGGGTGTACGCCTCTATCAAATTCATGATCTACACGATGGCGGGTTCGCTGGGTTTGCTGCTGGCGATCCAGATGATTGGCGCCGTGTCAGGCACCTTCGATATCCCTGAATTGTTCCAGCGTTGGACTTCGTTGGATGGGACGCTTTTCGGTTTACCCATCGGCGTGGTCAAGGCGATAGCCTTCTGGGCGTTTGCCATTGCTTTTGCCATCAAGGTGCCGGTGTGGCCGTTTCACACCTGGCTGCCAGACGCGCATACCGAAGCGCCTACTGCCGGTTCGATGATCCTGGCCGGTGTGCTGCTCAAGCTGGGCGCGTATGGCTTCCTGCGCCTGGTGCTGCCGCTGTATCCCGTAGAGGCCAAATATTACGCTGGCGCGTTGGGCTTTTTGGCGGTGATGGCGATCATCTTCGGCGCTCTGGCGTCGTATGGGCAGGATGACTTTAAACGTTTGGTGGCTTACTCTTCGGTCAATCACATGGGATTTGTGGTGCTGGGCATCGCCGCTGCAGCCTTCACTTATGGAGCGACCGACCCGGCAGTGAAGCAAAGCGCCAATATCGCTTTGAACGGCGCGGTGTTGCAAATGTTCAATCATGGCCTTTCGGCGGCTGGCATGTTCTTCCTGGTGGGCGTGATCTACGAGCGCACGCACACCCGTAACCTGAACGATTTCGGCGGTTTGTTCCCGCTCATCCCGGTCTATGGCGGCATTTTGATCTTTACTTCAATGGCTTCGCTGGGTTTGCCGGGCTTGAACGGTTTTATCTCTGAGTTTCTGGTGGTGCGGGGCGCGTGGCCGATTTTCACCCTGTACACCGCCCTGGCGATGATCGGCTTGTTCTTCACCGGCGCGTATATCCTCAAAGGCATCAAGCAAGTGCTGCATGGCCCATTGAATGAACATTGGGTTGGCCATGTCAGCGAGATCAACCGCCGTGAACTGTTCGTTATTACCCCGCTGATGGTGTTGATGCTGTGGATCGGCGTCTGGCCAGCCTGGATCCTGGATGTCATCAACAAGGCAGTGGCGATGGTGTTCAATCTGATCTAATGCGTATGCGCAGATGGTTGCGTTCGCCCCACGCCTGGACGAGCGAACCGCGTGATACGTGATGAGGTGAACAATGCAATTTCCATTATTGAGTTTCATAGTTTTTACCCCTATGCTGGCAGGATTGCTCATCCTGCTGATCCCTGGCGAGCGTAAGACCGAGATCCGCGTAGCCGCGCTGGCTGCCGGCGCTTTCGCTCTGGCGCTTTCCCTGTGGGCGTATTTCGCTTACGATGTGGCTGCCGGGGGGTATCAATTTGTCGAGCGCTATAACTGGTTGCCGGCGTTAGGCATCTCCTATTATGTGGGCATAGACGGTATGAACGCGCCGCTGGTGCTGTTGACCGGTGTGGTGATGTTCACCGGCGTGCTGATCTCTTGGGGCATTGACGATCGGCCGCGCGAGTTCTTTGCCTTCCTTTTCATCCTGGCGACCGGTGTGTTTGGCGTTTTTGTAGCTTTAGATTTGTTTATGTTGTTTTTCTTCTACGAAATCGCCGTGTTCCCCATGTATCTGCTCATTTCCATCTGGGGTTGGAAGGTGACGCGCGAATACGCCGCCATGAAACTGACTTTGTACCTGTTCATCGGCTCGGTCATTGCGTTGGTCGGCGCTCTGGCGATGTACTTCACCTCTGGGTTGGGCACCTTTGATATGTTGGCGTTGGAGCAGGCAGGCTTTTCCACTGCCTTCCAACGGGTGGTGTTCCCCTTTGTATTCTTTGGTTTCGCAGTGTTGGGCGGCATTTTCCCCTTCCACAACTGGAGCCCAGACGGTCACGTCGCCGCGCCAACGGCGGTTTCTATGTTCCACGCCGGTGTGTTGATGAAGCTGGGCGCTTTCGCAGCGTTGCGTGTGGGCATCATGTTGCTGCCGGAGGGGGCGCGCTTTCACATGCCATGGATCATTTTGCTGACGCTGGTTAACGTTGTCTATGGCGCCTTCATCGCCAGCGTGCAGACGGATTTTAAGTATGTCATTGGTTTTTCCTCCGTTTCGCACATGGGACTGGTAGCTATGGGTTTTGCCACCCTCAGCCGAGAAGGTATGCTCGGGGCGGGCATCCAAATGTTTTCGCACGGCGTGATGACAGCCCTTTTCTTTGCTGTGGTCGGCATGGTTTATGACCAGGCGCATACCCGTGAAATTCCGCAGTTAGGCGGGTTCCGTAAGTTTATGCCGGTGGTGGCGGTCGCTTTTATTGTTGGCGGTCTGGTATCTATGGGTATGCCTGGTTTTTCCGGCTTTGTGGCGGAATTTCCCATCTTTATGGGCTTATGGAACGCCAAACCGAGCTGGTTGTGGGCAAATTACACATGGGTGGCGATCATCGCTGCCATATCTATTGTCATCACCGCATCGTATATCATCCGCATCATTGGTAAGGTGTTCTTTGGGCAGCCGCCCGCTGAGTTCGATGGGCATATCCATGATGTCAACGTTTTGGATAAAGTCGCTTTGGTGTTCCTCTCGACGATTATGATCGCAATCGGCGTCTTTCCAAGGCTGATCGTCCCATTGGTGCAATCGGGCGTGGATAACGTGCTGCGCCTGTTGGGAGGTGCTTGATATGTCACTGAATCCATCCATGTTTATCCCCGTTTTACCGCAAATCTTGTTGCTCGCGCTGGGCATCGTGATCCTGTTTCTGGATGTTCTTTTGCCGCGCGAACAGCATCGTTATCTGGGCTGGGTGGCTGCTGTGGGAATGGTGGTCATCATGCTGGCCATTCTGCCGTTCATGCCGCAGGAGCAATTCCAATTAACTTGGGGCGGGATGGTGCGCTTTGATTGGATGAGTTACACCTTTTGGATGTTGTTCTTGTTCGGCGCGGCGGTCACCGCCTTGCTGGCGATGGATTACCCGGAGCTGGGCGAGCGCGGCTCGTTCTATCTGCTCCTGATCGCTTCCACGATCGGGATGATGTTCATGGCTTCCGCCGGCGATCTGGTGATGCTCTACCTGTCTATTGAGACGGTGTCTATCCCTTTGTATATCCTGGCTGGCTTTTTTGTGCGCAGCGACGAGTCGACCGAAGCGGGTTTTAAGTATCTGCTCTTCGGCGCGATGACTTCCGCCATCTTGTTGTACGGATTTTCGCTGTTATATGGTTTTTCGGGTACCACGGATCTGCACCAGATCGTGCTGGGCATCGTGCAAGGCAAGGTCAGCCTTCCGTTGGCTTTCACCAGCATGATGCTCGTGCTGGTTGGTTTAAGTTTCAAGGTTTCGGTGGTGCCATTCCATTTCTGGGCGCCAGATGTATATCAGGGCGCGCCGACTCCGGTGGCAGGCTTTTTATCCACGGCTTCGAAAGCCGCCGGATTCGCCGTTTTGATCCGCATCCTGTTCATCGTTTTCCCCATCCTGGGCAACCAATGGGCGATTGTGTTAGCCGCGCTCTCGGTAGCGACGATGACGCTGGGCAACTTGGTCGCCCTGGCGCAGCGAAACATTAAGCGGCTGCTGGCGTATTCATCCATTGCTCACGCCGGCTACATCTTGATCGGCGTGGTTTCTGGCTTTTCCGAGCTGGGCATGGTCAGCGTCGTTTATTACCTGGTAGCTTACTTGATGACAAACCTGGCGGCTTTTGGCATCGTTTCTGCATTTGGTCGCGTGGCTGGGTCGGACGATATGACCGCCTATTATGGCCTCAGTCGTCGCTCGCCGGGGTTGGCGTTGGCAATGCTGGTGGCGTTCCTCTCCTTGGCGGGCATGCCGCCCTTTGCCGGGTTTGTCGCCAAAGTGTTCATTTTCGCAGCAGCGGTTGGGGTGGGGCAAATCTGGCTGGCGGTTGTGGGTGTGCTCAATTCGATCATCGGCTTGTACTACTATCTAACGGTGATGAAATATGTGTATCTCTACCGCTCCGAGAACGATGACCAACCCGTGCCTCTAAGCGGCTCGTTCAAACTTGCTTTGGGCGTCCTGGTGGCGGGCATCGTTGTGATCGGGGTTCTGTTTTCGCCCTGGTTCAATTGGGCGTCAGTAGCCGCGCGTTCGATGTTCTTCTAAGCCGCTAAAGGACAGGTACGATGCATTTCATTCATCCTGGGGACGCGTCCATCCGCAAAGGTTTTCGTGTGTTTGTTGTGAAATGCGTTGCACCTTGCCAAAGCTCCGCTGGTTTGAAGTGGTTTTATTGACGGAATTAAAATCCTTGTGATACAATTCGCAGGCGATGATCCCGAACAACAACCGGCCCGACAAGAATCGCGCCCCTTACACCGTTGGCGCCAAGTTTATGGTGGTGGGCGGCGAAGTAGGTTGTCTGACCTTGTTAATCGTTCTTGGGGCGGTGTTTGGCGGGTTGTGGCTGGATCGGTTGTTCGGCACAAAACCCCTGCTTACGGTATTACTGGTTCTGGCTTCTGCGCCGCTGTCGCTGGTATTGACCTTCTGGATTGCCAAGCGCGCAGTTAGCAGTGTGACGCCTCCACCCAACACGGAGGGCAATCTTCATCCTACAGAAGGAGATAAGACTGGTGAGTGAGCAAACCAAAAAATGGCGTTATGGCGTCAAACGTTGGATCGTCCTGGCGTTATTCATCGTGGGCGGTTACGCCGCCTTCGGCAGGAATACGATGCTAAGACCCATCAGCCCGGTGGTGGTGCTTCCGGCTGAGCCGATTAGCCCAAATTCGCCGATTACGAATACCATGTTGGCGACTTTAATCGCCGATGTGGTACTGCTTTTATTTGCTTTTGGCGCTTATCGTTTCCACAAGCAGGGTAATCTGGTGCCCAATGGTTTATATAACTTCTTCGAGACCATCATTGAATTCTTGTGGAACACTGTCGAAGGCGCCACCGGCAAATGGGCAAAGCGCATTTTCCCTGTGGTGGCGACGATTTTCCTGTTGATCTTTTTCGCCAACGTGATCAAGTTGTTTCCTGGCTTTGAGAGCATTGGCTGGATGAAAGAGGCACATAAGGCGCCCGCTTACGCCCCGGTGAAATTATTTGATCTGGGTGGTTTGCCGGTTTATACAATTGATAAAGGTCGCCCGGTCGAGGTGGAAGCGCATGGTGAAGAAGCGACCGCTGCTGCAGGCGCTGAAAGCGAGCATGGTGAAGCTAAAACAGAACCCTGCCATGCCTGTGAGGTGGTGCCGTTCTTGCGCGGCTCGGCTACTGATTTGAACTTCACCATTGCTTTGGCGATCATCGCAGTCGTCATGACCCAGGTGTATGGCGTTTGGGCGTTAGGACCTTCCTATTTTAGTAAATTCTTCCAGTTTGGCGCTCTGGTTAATGGGGGCATTTTTGGCTTGATTAACTTTGGCGTTGGCTTCTTGGAACTGATTTTGGAATTCGCCAAGATTCTCTCGTTCAGTTTCCGGTTGTTTGGCAATATCTTCGCTGGCACTCTGTTGTTATCTATTGTCGGCGCGCTCTTGCCAATTGTGATCCCGCCGGGGCTCTATTTGTTCGAGATCTTCTTCGGCATTATCCAGGCGTATGTGTTCTTCCTCCTGGCAACCATGTTTATCAGCATGGCTTTGGTCAGCCATCATGGGGATGGGCACGGCGAAGAGCATCATTAATCAAATCATTCTGGTCGAATACCATTACAACACAACGATTGAGGAGTTAGAGAAATGAATGATCCAGTAGCATTTGTAGCGGGTTTGAAACTCTTGGGCGCCGGTTTGGCGATGTTGGGCGCCATTGGCGCGGGCGTCGGCGTGGGTATCGCCGCCTCGGGCGGTGTGCAAGCGATGGGTCGCAATCCAGACGCTGCCAACATCATCCAGACCAACATGATCCTGGGTATGGCGTTTGCGGAAGCGGTGGCCATTTACGCCCTGGCGGTCGCCCTGATCATCATCTTCGCTGCATAATCTATTCTTAGCCAGGCGAGGAGGATTCGGTATGGCTGCATTGGGAATTAATCTGGGTTTTCTTCTGTTTCAGGTGTTTAACTTTGTCATTGTGTTGATCCTGTTATACGCCTGGGCATATCAACCAATTGTCAACGGGCTGGAGAATCGCAAGAAGAAGATCGCGCAAAGCCTGGAAGATGCTCGCATCGCCGCGGAAGCGCGCGCCAATGCGGAAGAGGAAGCGCGGGCTATCCTGACGAAGGCGCAGGCTGAAGCGACTGAGAAGATTCGAGAAGCGACGGTGCGTGCGGAGGCCGCCGCTGCGGATGTGAAGCGTCAGGCGGAAGTAGAGGCTGCTAAACTGCGAGAGCAGGCAATTGCCGATGCAGAAGTGGACCGCGAGCGCATCCTCTCTGAGGTGCGCGGTCAGATCGCGGCGCTTTCCATCGCTGCAACACAAAAGTTGATTGGAGATGCGTTGGATGAGAAGCGCCAGCGCGCCTTAATAGATGAGTTCTTCTCCGGCGTCAAGGCTGGCAAGGTGACGCTTCTGGAGGAAAGTGACGTTCACGGCGCTTCCGCAGAGATCACCAGCGCCCTGCCGCTCACCGACCAGGAGAAGGAGACCGTCCGCCAGCAAATTACGACGAAGATCGGCGCGCAAACGGTTGCTTTCCGTGTTGATCCGAACATTCTGGGCGGCCTGGTGGTCAAGGTCGGCGATAAAGTGTTGGATGGCTCGGTGGCGGGGCGACTGGAGAACTTGCGCCAGAGCTTGAGCTGACGCCCACCTCATCCCGAATCATCGAACGCCTGGGCGTAGATCCCAGGCGTTCTTTGTCCTCAATGATGGATGAAGGATGAAACTGGCTCATTTGATTGCTCGTTTGATTGAAGTTGGCATTCCATTGCCGCAAGAGGCGCTCACTGCTGCCGACGCCGGCCGGGAGATAACTGCAGTTTGCGCCGATTCACGCCAGGTTTCGCCTGGCTGCGTCTTCGTCGCCGTGAGCGGCGGAACGACTGATGGTCATCATTTTATTCTCGACGCCATCCAGCGCGGCGCTGTCGCCGTATTTGGGACGCGACCGTTGAGCGGATTGCCTATCCCCTATTTCCGTGTGGATGATAGCCGTCAGATGTTGGCGTATCTTTCAGCGGCTTTGCTCGACTTTCCCGCGCGTAAGTTAACGGTCATTGGCGTCACCGGCACAGACGGCAAGACAACTACTTCGAGTCTGATCTTCGAGATTCTCAAAGCCGCGGGTCTGCGCGCTGGCATGGTCTCTACCGTCAGTGCGGTGATTGGTGACCAGGAACTGGACACTGGTTTTCATGTGACCACCCCTGACGCCCCGGCAATGCAGAGCTATCTCCGGCGCATGGTTGAGGCAGGCATGACGCATGTGGTTCTGGAGGCCACCTCGCATGGCCTGGCGCAGGCGAGGACAGCCGCCTGCGATTTTGATTTGGCTGTGGTCACGAATATTACCCACGAACATCTGGATTACCACGGTAGTTACGAAGCCTATCGAGCAGCTAAGGGGTTGCTCTTCGCCGGGCTGGCTAATACGCCGCCCAAGGCGCATCAACCTGCACGCGGCGCGGCGCTGAACTGCGAAGATGATTCTTTTGAGTACTTAAAAAGCGTAACACAAGTTCCCGTATTGTCTTATGGCTTGCAAAACGGTGATATTCACATAGAACCAACTGCAGATCTGGCAAGGCCATCCCACACCTCGCCAGCGCACGGCATTACGCTGCGCGTTGCGGGTAAGGATTTACAGGGCGACCTATTTCGCTTTGAAGTGAGAAGCAGCCTGGTTGGCGATTTCAATCGTTATAATCTGCTGGCTGCCATCGCCCTGACGCGCGGGCTGATGCGTTTGCCCGACGCAGCCATTCAGCAGGGTGTGGCGGCGGTAAAGGGCATTCCGGGGCGCATGGAAGCGATTGAGATGGGTCAGGATTTTCTGGCTCTGGTGGATTTTGCTCATACCCCTAATGCCTTGCGTCGCGCCTTACAAGCGGCGCGCCAGATGACTGCCGGGCGGGTGATTGCGGTGTTTGGTTCGGCCGGCTTACGCGACCGGCAGAAGCGCCGTATGATGGCGGAAACTTCGGCGGAACTGGCCGACCTGACCGTGCTAACCGCCGAGGATCCACGCACCGAATCGCTGCCAGACATTCTGTCTGAGATGGCAAAGGGGATGGAAAGCCACGGCGGGCGCGAGGGGCGCACTTACTGGCGTGTGCCGGACCGCGGCGAGGCGTTGCGCCTGGCCGTTCGACTGGCGCAGCCCGGCGATCTGGTGATCGCCTGCGGCAAAGGGCATGAACAATCCATGTGCTTCGGCGAGATTGAATATCCGTGGGATGATCGCACCGCGTTGCGGGCTGCTTTGGCGGAATTGCTTGGCGTGGAAGGTCCGCCGATGCCTTACCTGCCTACTCAGGATTGAGACGATCTGTTCCAGGATGTGTATCTCTCTCCGCTGAATGGTCGCCAGAAATCTCGCTCAATATTTCAGATCCTCGCGTGTTGGGCTAAAGACGTCAATCACGCGCGCCGGCTGAGAGCCGACGACCAAAGAATGTTCCACGCCGCCGGGGATGACCATCAACTCGCCGGGACGCAAGGTACGCTGCTCTCCAGCAATATCCACGTGCAGTTCGCCTTCGAGTACGAAGGTGATTTGTTCATGCGGATGGCTGTGGGCGGGCAATACAGCGTTGGCATCTAAATCAACCACGCCGAGCAACATTTGATCGCCCCAGAATGTGCGGGTACGAATGCCAGGAAGCAGGTCTTTGACGGCGCGTACGGCAGGATCGTAATAATACATTTTTTACCTCGGCAGTTTGAGATCGGAAATGATTTGTTGGCGCGCTGGTGGATCGGCGAGCATCCAGCATTATAACAAATCCGAGGAAAGGTTCGGAATGCAAGAATGAAAAAGACGCCAGTTCCTGCTTGCTGGCGCCTTTTCTATGCATCCTGTTGCGCAATACTGTCGCCTGGATCAGAGATTGTTTTTATATTAGAGCTATTGGGCGGTGAATTATTGCGCTTCGACCACCAGGCAGGTCAGGGTATCCATGACGCCGGGAATGGGCTGAATTTCAGCCGCCACCAACGGGCCGAGCGCATTGAAGTCATTGACCTCAACCACGGCTACAACATCGTATGGACCAAAGGTCATGTTCGCTTCGACCACACCCTTTAGCCGCCGCAGATTGCGCACGACTTCGGGCACCGAACCTGGCCGTACATGAATCAGGACATAAGCTTTCATTTTTGCTTCCTCACGTGTGATTGATGATTATGAATTTAGTTTTTCTGGTCGTAGAAAGACCATCCAATAGATTGCTGCGACAAGCACCACGCCGCCAATGATATTGCCGATTGTAACGGGAAAGAGATTGTTAATGAAGAAAGATCTCCAGGTGATTGAGGCGAAATCGGATGCGGTTTTCCCAATCGCCGTCCAGAAACTTTGTGGAGCGTAGCCCTTGATAAAAAGAGCAATGGGAATGAAGTACATATTGGCGATGCTGTGCTCAAAACCGGCTGCGACAAAGGCAGTAATGGGAAAGATGATAGCCGCGATTTTATCTATTGTGCTGCGGGCGCTGAAGGTCATCCACACAGCCAGGCAAACCAGGGCATTGCACAGGATGCCCAGGGCGATGGCCTGGACAAAACCCAGCTCCACTTTGGATTTGGCGATATTCAGCGCCGTCAGGCCAACTGCGCCGCCGCCAAAGGTGTATTGCGCGCTCAAAAACACCAGAACAGCCGTACCAATGGAGCCAATGAAGTTGCCGATGTACACAATCACCCAATTGCGCAGCAACGCCGCTGTGGTCACCTTACGGCTTGCCCAGGCCATGACGATCAGGTTGTTTCCGGTGAACAATTCCGCGCCGCCAACTACCACTAAAATGAGGCCCAGGCAGAATACCAGCCCGCCAAGCAACCGGTTGACGCCGTAGGGAAGGGCGGTTTTATATACTGCTGCTCCATCCACGCCGCTGATGGTTATGCCGCCTGAAAGGATCGTCGTCGCAAAAATAGCGCCCAGACCGATGAAAGCGCCAGCCAGAACAGCTAACGCCAACATGGTGATCACCGGCGTCTCAGCCTTGCGCACGCCCACGTATTCAGCGCGCTTTGCCATTTCAGCGGGGAGAAGAGCGTCAATGCGGATTTCGGTTGTCATAGAAGCTAAATCTCCTAAGATTGTGAATTTTGTAACATACCGATCATACTGGATTCGCCCAATATTGCCAAGTGACAAAATTCACAAAACAAATATGACTCTGCAATCGAGTAGAGATCAAGACAAACCACGTTGGTTAGAAAAATGATAGGTCAGGATCTATTTCTTGAACGGATGATCAGGCTAAGCAGGCTGACGCCCGCTGCGCCCAATAACACCCCACCCATCAACTCTTTGCCTGCCAGTAGAAGGTCAACGCCACTCAGTAAAAAAGCGCTGAAAATTACGCTGATGGTGACATTGCTCAGGGTGCGTTCCAGTCGTTGTACCTGCTGGCTGACTTCGGGCATCTGCACGGATACCTCGCCGCGCTCAATTTTGTTCAGCGTGGCATCTATCTTCAAAGGCAACAGCAGGAAAGTACGCGCCAGTTTTTCCGCCTCTGCCAGCCAGGTTTCCCATCCCGCCCGCGCCTCCTCTGTGATCAATTTGCGGGCAAACGGCGCCAGGTGATCCCAAAGGTTAAACTGTGGATCCAGGCCGGTGCACATACCGGAGAGGATGCCCACACAGCGTCCCAGGAAGACGATATTTTGCGGCACCTGAAACGGCAGTTGATAGATTAACTCGCGAAATTCTTCGGCCAGATCTTTCATCTCCTGATAGCTCACCGAGGTCAACTCGGTCATGTTCTTGCCCCAATAGCGCTCGAATACTCGCGCTCCGGCGCGTTCGATTAAGGCAAGGTCGGCATTGGGCAGCAGCAAATCCATCTTCTGATACGCCTGGACAACGCGGTGGGCGTCACGCGTCCCTACCCCAATGAGTAACTCACGCAAACCTTCGCGCAAATTGTCGGGTACGCGGCCCACCATGCCAAAATCAACGAAGGTAAGTTCCCAGGCCACGCCTTTCTTATTTTCCTCCGTGGGGTGGGGCGACAACGGTCGCACGAACAGATTGCCCGGGTGTGGGTCGGCGTGGAAAAAGCCGTCTTCGAAAATTTGCTTGAGATAGGTGTTGAGCAAACGCGAGGCCACTTCAGAGCGGCAGATACCGGCTGAGGTAATGGTTTCATAATCGGTGATCTTGATCGCCAGCACGTTTTCAAGCGTCAGCGCCCGCCGCGTGGTACGCGTCCAGATCACTCGCGGAACGCGCACACCTGGATAGTTTTTGAAGTTAGCGGCGAAGGTTTCAGCGTTGCGTCCCTCTGCCAAGTAGTCTATCTCTTCGTACAGGACGCGGGTAAATTCTTCCAACAGGGCAGGGACATTCGCGCGGCGACGAATGGGTTGGTATCGGTGCAACCATGCGCCCACGGTGCGCAAAGCGGCTAAATCGGTTTCGATCAATTGCTCGATATTTGGGCGCAGTATTTTGACGACTACGTTATAGCCATCCAGGGAGCGCCGATCTAAGTCAACCGATGACCTGTCTGCGGTCTGATCGGTTAGCGCGTCTGGCAAATACGCGCGATGCACCTGCCCTAAGGATGCTGCCGCTAAAGGTTGTTTTTCAAAGCGGGTGAACACCTGTTCCAATGGCGCGCCATATTCGATTTCTGCCAGACGGCGGATTTCGTCGAATGGCGCTGGCGGCACTTCATCTTGCAGACCTTTAAGTTCATCGGTGAATTCTGGCGGCAGGATATCCACCCGTGAGGAGAGAAATTGTCCCACTTTGATCAACACACCGCCCATTTGCACGGCTAACGTGCGATAAGCTTTCGCAGAACGGCGCAACCGCTGAGGGCGAGTTCGCCTCGCTGCCCGCCGAAACCCAATGCGCGGCAGGATTAACTCCCACACAGCCAGGCTGATCAGCATACGCGCAAAAAACAGGATGATACGGCGGTAGCGGGCGCGGATCATATTAAAGATTATACTCGATCAAAGGCTGCAATATTGTTTGAACGGTGCGTCGTCATCAACACATCGAGCGCTGAATTTGTGGTATCCTTGATCCGGTTTTACTGGAGTCGCATCGTTCAATGATGGAGTCTGTAGATTTTGCCAGTTTGTATCGTCGTTTTGACGCGCCCATTGCTCATTTCGATTGCGGCGCGCATTGTGCGCCGCACAACGAACGCGGCGTCCCGTTTTGCTGCGATACCCGTCATGCTGTGCCGGCTGTTTATGACGAGGAATGGAAGTATTTACAGGCTAATACCGACCTGTGGCGCCCCTGGCAGGGGCGCAGTCCGGCGGAGAGGCGACGCTTACAAGAGGAAACCCCCGACGGCATGACGCTGTTGGAATGCAAAGGAAGCCAGTATTGTCAACGTCAGTTCCGCTCGCTGACCTGCCGGGCTTTTCCATTTTTCCCTTACATCACTCGCGATGACTGGTTCATAGGCCTGACCTATTACTGGGAATATGAATACGCTTGCTGGGTGATCAGCAACCTGCACGTGGTCACTGCCGAGTATCTGGCGCAGTTCTTTGCCGCTTTCGATGAGTTATTTGAGCGTATGCCGCAAGAACGAGAGGGCTACCGCCAATATTCGATGACCATGCGGCGCGTCTTCGGTCGGCGCAAGCGCGCCATACCCTTGTTGCATCGCAATGGCAAGGTGTATAAAATCACCCCGCGCAATGGGCGCATGCGACGGGTGGATGCGCGCTCGCTGCCGGCGTTTGGCCCCTACAAAATCGCTCGCGAACTGCCTTTTTCGGATGAGAGCCAACTTTAATCTTGACACCATAGTCTGATAAAACTGGACCTGAATGACCGCTTCACCACTGATCGCCGAATTTACTATCCCGCCGCGCTTTTCAACAGATCGCCGTGGTCCCGTGCGCTGGATCCTCTCGTATGCCTTGCATTATTGGTATCTGGTGGTATCGCTGGTTATTGGAGCGATCAGCAATGCAGCGCTGGCCGCGGTTGTGCCCATCATGGTTGGACAGGCATTCAATTTTATCCTCGGTAAACCATCTGATCTGACGGGTCTGATGCGCATCGCCCTGATCATCATTGGCAGCCAGGTGTTACGCAGCGTTTTACAGTTTGCGCGCAACTTCAGCGCCGAATTGCTGGGTCAACGCATTGAACGCGATATTCGCCACGAACTGTTTGTCAGCCTGCTGGGCAAAAGCATGACTTTCCACAGTCTGCAGCCTGTGGGTGACACGATGGCGCGCGCCACCAACGATGTGCGCGAAGTGAATTTTCTGTTCAGCCCAGGTTTAAACCTGGTGATAGGGGCAGGCATCTTTCTGATGATGCCGATTTTGGTCGCGCCGCGTTATCACCCCACCCTGGCTTTGGTGCCTGTTTTGTTTGTGGTGGGTTATTTCCTGGCGTTGTGGCAGTATCTACGTAAATTACAACCCATCACAAGCGATGTACGCCATTCCTTTGGGCGTTTGAACAGCCGCCTGGCGGAAGCCATTGACGGCATCGAGACGGTCAAAGGCATGGCTCAAGAACGCTCTGAAGTAGAGCGTTTCGGTGAAAATGCCCGCAAATACCGTGAAGCTTTTATCCATCAAGGAGACGTGGAGGCGCGCTTCATCCCTCTTCTCTTGCTGGCGTTGGCGCAGGCGGGTAGCCTGTTACATGCGCTCGTCTTGCACCGGCAGGGTGCATTAGATATAGGTCAGGTGGTGGCTTATTTTGGCTTGATTCAACTGTTTAATTTTCCTACCTTTACATCATTGTTTGCCTATTCGCAGATTTCTTTGGGGTTAGCCAGCGCTCAACGTATTCTGGATTTGATTAATCGTCAAAATGATCTGGATCAGAACGCTCGCGGCTATGCCCAGTCGGCGCGCGGCGAGATCGAATTTCGCAACGTGTCCTTTGAATATGTGGAGGGCGAACCAGTATTGGAGGATATTTCCTTCAAAGTGGAGGCTGGGCAAACGGTGGCGATTGTTGGGCAGACCGGCTCCGGCAAGACTACATTGGTGAAATTGATTAATCGCACCTATGATGTTACGCGCGGCCAGGTGTTGGTAGATGGATTGGATGTGCGTGAATGGAATCTGGAAGCGCTGCGCCGTAACATTTCAATCATCGAACAAGACATTTTCTTATTCTCGCGCACCATCAAAGAAAATATTGCCTTTGGCGACCCGCAAGCGGATATGGAACGTATCCGCCTGGCATCAAAAGCCGCTCAGGCGGAGGAGTTTATCGCTGCTTTCGATCAGGACTATCAGACTGTGATTGGCGAACGCGGGGTGACGCTCTCCGGCGGTCAACGCCAGCGGATAGCCCTGGCGCGAGCTTTCTTGACCAATCCGCCGATCTTGATCTTGGACGATTCGACCAGCGCGATTGACAGCGCCACAGAAGATCGCATTCAACGGGCGATTTACACCGCTGCCCGCGGGCGAACGACGATCATCATCACTCACCGCCTGTCGCAAATCCGCTGGGCAAATCTGATCCTGGTGCTGCGAAAAGGGAGATTAGTGGCTAAAGGGACGCACGAAGAGCTGATGCAGACCAGCGAAGTATATCGCAGGATCTTTCGCGAATAATTTCTGAGAGAGCAGCGTTTATGGGCTTTTTTGTCGGTTTAGATTCAGAAGGTTACGATCGTCAATATTCGGATCGCCAATTGGTTGAGCGTATTGGGAGGTATTTTGCACCCCATCGGGCGAAATTGGTATGGGCTACGGTTCTGCTGCTGGTGATCTCTGTGGCTGGCGCAGCGACGCCCGTTTTGGTGGCGCGTACTGTAGATGTTATGGATCAGCCCGTCTCCAGCCTGGGCGGCGTTGGCGATTCGATGATCTGGCTGCTCAGCGCGGCGGTGTTCGCAGCCGGCTTGCTCACCTGGGCGGCGAACTGGGCGAGGCGCAGACTTGTTGTGCGCATCGTAGGCGATATTGTTCTGACAATTCGCACCGATGCCTTCCAGGCTGCCGCAGAGCATGATCTGTCCTTCTATGACGAATACGCCTCTGGCAAAGTGGTATCGCGCATCTCATCCGATACTCAGGAATTTGGTCAGATGGTGATCCTGGTGACAGATTTGTTCTCGCAGATCATCCAGTCCATCATTCTGGGCGCCTATCTGGCGGCGATTGAATGGCGATTGGCGTTGCTGTTGCTGGGTTTTTTGCCAATAATATTTGCCGCTTCGCTTGGTTTTCGAAGATTAGCCCGCCAGGTAACACGCGCGGGTATGCGTGCCATGGCGACTGTCAACGCCACCATCAAAGAGACCGTCAGCGGCATCGCCATTGCCAAGAATTTTCGCCAGGAGGCCAGCGTTTACCGCGAATTTGATCAGGCAAACCTGCAATCGTATCAGGTCAATGTTCGGCGAGGATTTGTGTTGTCGCTGGTCTTTCCCATTTTGAACGCGTTGGGCGGCGTAGCGATTGCCGTTCTGGTATATGTCGGTGGGTTGAGCGCGCTTCAGGGCATGGTCACAGTCGGCGCCTGGTATTTGTTCTTGCAAAGCCTGGATATTTTCTTCTTCCCTGTGCTGAACCTCTCGGCTTTTTGGGCGCAGGTGCAGCAGGGACTTTCCGCCGCCGAACGGGCGTTTGCGCTGATTGACGCCGAGTCGCAGGTGGTGCAAAATGCTCACCATCCAGTCCCACAGCTAAAAGGCGAAATCCGCTTTGAGCAGGTCTGGTTTCGATATTCGGAAAAAGAACCAGTTTTATGCGATTTCAATCTGCATATTCAGCCTGGGGAAACGGTGGCGCTGGTGGGACATACCGGCGCAGGCAAATCCACGATTGCGAAGCTCATCGCCCGCTTCTATGAGTTTCAACGTGGAAGTATTTTGATTGACGGGTATGACATTCGTTCCTTCGATCTGCACGATTACCGTTCCCATTTAGGGATTGTATCTCAGACGCCCTTTTTGTTTTCTGGCAGTGTTGCAGAGAACATTTGTTATGCTTGTTCAGATCGGTCGCGCTACGCCGAAATCGAACGGCTGGCGCATAAAATCGGCGACGGCGAGTGGCTGGAGAGTCTGCCGCAAGGATTAGAGACCCAGGTGGGGGAGCGCGGCTCGCGCCTTTCGATGGGGCAGCGCCAACTTGTGGCGCTTTTGCGCGTTTTGCTGCACCACCCGGCGATCTTCATCCTGGATGAAGCGACAGCCAGTGTTGATCCTTTCACTGAATGGCAGATCCAACAGGCGTTGAATATGATCTTATCCAACACCACCAGCATCCTTATCGCCCACCGCCTGTCCACGGTGAAAGCAGCGCATCGCATTATTGTGCTGGAAGAAGGTAAAATAATCGAAGAAGGCAACCACGAATTTCTACTTCAGCGAGGCGGGCACTACGCTGATTTGTACAACACCTATTTCCGCCACCAAAGCCTGGCGTATGTGGAGCAATCGCGTTCGTTGGCGCAAGATCAGGGTGAATAGCTATGATGGATGAAACGGCGCAGGTTTCCTTTTACCCCCCTGAACTCAATCTGGGCGACTTGCCCTGGTCATTCAGCCTGACCGAATGGGCGGAGCATTGCAACTGTCTGGAGGATGCGCCACGTGGCGTTTCTCGTCATCCAGTAGTCTTTATTAACCGTGAAGGCGGGCTGTACGCCCTGAAGGAATTGCCTGGCGCAACAGCCCGCCAGGAATACGAAATGTTGCTGCGCGCCGAGGAGTTGCGCTTGCCGGCGGTTTCACCGGTCGGTTATGTAATGGTTGAAAAACCACTTGGTAAAGCCAGCATTCTGATCACGCGCTTTCTGGAGGGCGCCCTGCCTTACCGTTTGCTTTTGAGCCGTCAAGGATTTGCCCCATACCGCCGTCACTTGCTGGATGCTATCGCCAGTTTGATGGTGCAAATTCACCTGACTGGCTTCTTTTGGGGCGATTGCTCGCTATCGAATACGCTATTCCGTCGCGACGCTGGCGCATTGCGCGCTTATCTGGTGGACGCTGAAACGGGCGAGTATCACGCCGGGGTCACTCCACCCACGCTTCGCTTCCATGATTTGCAAATCATGGAAGAAAATATCAACGCCGAATTGATTGAGCTTTTTCATAGCGGGGTGCCCATTACTGCAGCCACTGGCGTGCCTGTATCAGATACGGGGGCGTATATCCGTTTGCGTTATCAGGAGCTTTGGGAAGAAGTGACCCGTGAAGATGTGCTTGGCCCAGACGAGTATTATCGCATTCAAGAGCGCATTCGCGCCTTAAACCGATTAGGCTTCTCGGTCGGCGATGTCGAACTTGCACCTTCTGGCGTTGGGCGCCAGCTTTTCATGCGCGTCATGGTCACCGATCGCAATTTCCATCGCGATGCTCTCTACAGCCTCACCGGGCTGGATGCTGAAGAGCAGCAGGCGCAAAAGATGATGAACGAGATCCAGGAGGTGCGCGCGACGCTAGCCAGCATCCACAACCGCAACACGCCATTAGTGGTGGCCGCGCAACACTGGCTGGAAAATATTTACAGACCCGTCGTGAGCCGATTACGCGCTTTGGTCAGTCATGAACTGACCGAAGCAGAGTTGTATTGCCAGGTGCTGGAGCATAAATGGTATCTTTCAGAGCGCGCTCAGCGAGATGTTGGTCATCAAGCTGCGGTTGAGGACTATCTCAAGCAAGCCTGGGTGCAGCAGCGCATGGATCTGTAACCCAGGCGTCAATGCGCTCGTTAATTATCTGTAAAATATTAACCGCCTGCCAAAAATGTAAGGGCGAGGATTAGCGAAGTTTCAGATTTTGTCATAAAATTATTCACATGGTATCTGCAACCAGCCCCTCAAAGAATGGGATGGTGATCATTTTGCGCAGCCGCCTGGCGCCCACTTTCGTGCTGCTGTATCTTTGTCTGGCGCTGGTTGTGTTTTTGCTGGCGCCTATTTTTTACCTGAGGGCGATTCGCACTCCCTTTCCAGGCGCCTTCATCGGGCATACGTTGATGATTAACACCGCTCACCCCAGCCATTCAGGCGCCTGGGGAGAACAACTCCGGTTGCCTTTCGGCTATCAGCTCGTTGCCGTTGATGGCGTTCGCCTGCAAAACCCCCAGGAACTATACTCGCTCCTACAACAACATCAGATCGGCGATGAGATCTCGCTTACGTTGCGCCACTTGGATGGGCAGGAACGGTTGGTTGCTGTGCGCTTGATGGCGCTGCCGATGCTGGATCGGCTGAGTTATTTCCTCGTCCCTTACCTGACGGGTTTAATCTATCTCCTGAGCGGTCTTTACGTTTTCGGTGTACGGCGCTTTGACCCTGCTGGGCGGGCGTTTGCAGCCTTTGCCGTCTCCACCGCTGTTGTCTTGGCGGGGTTGTTCGACCTGTACACTACAAATGCCTTGACCCTGGCGTGGACTTTTTCTCTGGCTATGGTCGGCGGCGCGCTGATCAACCTGGCGATTCTATTCCCGGTCAGCCTCCCCATTGCCGAGCGCCGTCCGTATCTTGGCTGGGTTGGCTATGGCATTGCCTTCCTCATCGGCCTGGCGGCATGGCCAACGCTCTATAACATTGAACGCCCGCTTGCCTATTTGAGCATCTGGCGGCTGGATTTCATTTTCGTAGCCCTGGCGACGTTATTCTTTATGATTCTGACCGCCGTGAGATGGATCGGCGCCATTTCTGCTGTGGCTCGCGAACAGGCGCGCCTGATTTTTTGGGGGGCAATGTTTTCTCTATTTCCTCTGGCATTATGGTTTGTTATTACCATCATCTACTCTTCGGTGGCCTTCACGCCCCTTTATTCACTACCTCTGGGCCTTTTCCCGGTATTCGCTGGCTATGCAATCATTCGTTACCGTAATTTGCGTATTGATTACATCCTCAGTCAGACAGTGTTGTACGCTATTTTGACCGGAATATCCCTGGCTGCTTATGCCTTGCTTCTTTCCGGGGTAAGTTTTATCTTGGGCAGCGCAGTCCAGCCTGCAAATCCTTATATTATTGGGATAATGGTTTTTCTCCTGGCGGTGGGTTTAAACCCGGCGCGCAATCGGTTGCAAGAAGCCATTGACCGCTATTTCTTCCGCAGCCAGGCGGCCTATCGCGATCTGCAACAGGCATTTGGGCAAGAACTGACCCAGATCATGGATCTGCCCGCCATTGTTGCTTTGCTGCGACGTTATATTGACCAGGCGCTGGCGCCGACTTTTTTGCATATTTTTATCTACGATCCATTCAGCGGGCAGTATGCGGCGGCAAAAGATGAAAGGAACTTGCCTACCAACGACTTGCGTTTTTCTCCCAACAGCGCGCTGGTGCAAACCCTTTCGAAGAGCAGAGAAGCGTTATTTGTAGCCGATGGCGAGGAATTGCCGCCCGCTTTGCAGCCCGAACAGGCGCGCGTCCGTCTGCTTGCAGCCAATTTATATCTGCCTCTGCCGGGCAGAAACCGCTTGACCGGCTGGCTGGCTTTGGGGACGCGTCGTTCCGGCGAGCCTTACACCCATCGCGACCTGGACTTCCTCGAAGGGTTAAGTAACCAGGCTGCTCTGGCTATCGAACGCACTCAAGTCGTCGCCGATCTGGAGCGCCGCGTGCGGGAGATGAATGTATTGACCCGCGTTGCGCAAGGCATCAGCTTTACGGTCACCTTCGATGATATTCTTGAACTCATTTCGGCGCAAACGAACCAGATTTTGCCCGCCCGCGATTTTCGCATCACCCTGGTGGATAAAGATAGCGGGGTGATGTACCATGCCTTTTATCTGGAGGACGACGAGCGCCTGAACGAACGCGAGAACCGCCCGTTGAACCCGGGACAAGGGCTGGAGATGGAAGTCATCAATGGACAGCGTTCTATCATTGCCAATGATTACGAGCAGGAGTGCCGTCAGCGCGGTTTAATTCCGGATGCAACCGGCATCTATGCCTGGATGGGCGTTCCACTCAACGCCGGCGCAGATACCATCGGCGCGATTAGCATCGCCAGCCGTGACCCAACCGTGGTTTATACCGAAGAGCAGCGTAATCTTTTGCAGGCCATTGCGGATCAGGCATCCGGCGCAATTGTCAAAGCGCGGTCTTTGGAAGAGTCGGAGCGGCGCGCGTTGCAGCTCGCCAAGCTGAACGAAATTGGTCTGGGTTTGACCTCAACCCTGGATCTCAAGCCATTGCTCAATCAGGTGTTGGCGAGCGCCACGGAAATTCTAAATTGCGAAGCAGGTAGCCTTTTCCTGGTTGACCCTCAAACGGATGAACTGGTGTTCGAAGTGGTCTTAGGACCGGTGGCTGCGAATTTGCTCGGCCGCCGCCTGCCGCCTGGTACCGGTCTGGTGGGTCAGGCGGTTCTGACTGGCAAACCGATTATTGCCAACGACGCCAAACGGCGCAAGGAATGGTTCGAAAAGACCGACGCCCAAACTGGTTTCGACACCCAGGATATGCTGGTGGTTCCCATGCGTATCCAGGATCGCGTGATTGGCGTCATTGAAGTGATTAACAAGGTTAACGGCGCGCCCTTCACCCAGGCCGACCAGGAATTGCTCACCGCTTTTACCAGCCAGGCGACCATTGCCCTGGAAAATGCCCGTCTCTACACCCTGACCGATCAGGCGCTGGCGGAGCGTGTGGAAGAGTTGTCTGTCATGCAGCGTATTGACCGCGAGTTGAACGCCAGTTTGGATATCCAGCGCGCCATGCGCCTGACGCTGGACTGGGCTTTACGCCAATCCCGCGCCGACGCTGGCTTTGTTGGGGCGGTGGATGGCTCTAACGTGCGGGTCATGGTCTTTCAGGGCTATCCAGATGAATTATTTGATCAATCAGATGCTCCTGAAGAAGAACGGTTGATCCTGCCAGTACAATTACCCCTTTGGAAAGAAGCGATCGAGAAGGGACAGTTAGCTTATCATCTGGAAGATGGACAGCCGTCCGGGTTTTTGAACGGATCGCGGCAGCAGATCGTCATTCCCATTCGGCGCGAAACCGCTACAATCGGCGTCCTGGTGCTGGAAAGTTTACGCGCTGAGAAGCTCCCTGATGAAAGACTGAGCTTCTTGACGCGCTTGAGCGACCATGCCGCCATTGCTATCGCCAACGCCCAGCTTTATGAAGAAGTTAAGGAAGCCAACCTGGCGAAATCGCGCTTTGTTTCGTTCGTGGCGCATGAGTTGAAAAACCCCATGGCTTCGATTAAGGGTTACACTGAGCTGGTGGCGTCTGGCATGGCTGGGCCGGTGAACGAGGTGCAGGCAGGCTTCCTCTCCACAGTGCGCTCGAATGTGGATCGAATGAATACCATCGTCTCGGATTTGAACGATCTGACAAAGATTCAGGTGGGCAACCTGCGCCTGGACTTTCGCGCGGTTTCGATTTCGGAAGTGTTAGAGGACGTGGCGCGTTCAATCCAGCGGCAAATCGAAGAGAAAGGGCAGAAATTGACCATCTTGCTATCGAACGACCTGCCGCCAGTTTGGGCGGATGCGTCTCGGCTGGCGCAAATCTTAACCAACCTGATCAGCAACGCGCAAAAATACACGCCGGAGGGCGGCTCGATCACCGTTTACGCCGAGCAGATGGTTGCCGATGCCGAGAACCTGGCGGGGGCGACTTTTGCTCATATCTGGGTGGAGGATAATGGGATCGGCATCGCTGAGGAAGATCAAAAGAAGATCTTCCAGCAGTATTTTCGCACCGATGGCGCTAAAGAAATGGCTTCTGGCACCGGCTTGGGATTGGCGATCACGAAAAGCCTGGTTGAATTGCAAGGCGGCCGGATATGGTTTGAAAGCGTGTTGGGTCAGGGCACCACATTCCACTTTACGCTTCCGGCCGCAGAAGCCCAGTGAGGCGACGTTTTGAGCTGGTTGGCGAAGGAATAGGATGTCATTTCGTGCGGTGATAGGCGTCTCTCAGAATCCGGATAGCCTGGAAGCGGGCGAAATGGCAGCGCGCATGGCGCTTGAGCAAGCCGGGCGAGAACCTATAGCTTTTGGCTGGCTGATGGTCTCTCATATTCATACAATCGGAGAAGTATTGGCCGGCGTTTCAGCGGTGTTGGGGAATGTGCCGCTGATGGGTGTGTCCACTTCGGCAGAGCTGACTGCTAATGGGCGCAGCCGGCGTTCGGTGATTTTGGCTGCGCTGACGGGCGGTGAACTTCAAGCGCGCGCTGGCTGGTGGGGCAATTATGCAGAGGACGTGCGCCTCAGCGTGGAGCAGATGTTGCGTTCGCTGCGGTTGGAGGCGGAGAATAGCGATATCCTTCTGTTGGCGGCGGATGGCGTCTCTGGCGATGTGGATGCTTTGCGTCAATCGCTAACCCATCTTCATTGTGATATTACGGGCTGTCTGGCGGGCGGCGAGCTTTGGAAAGGCCGCACGTATCAGGTCGGCGGCAGGCAATCGGGCAGTGGCGGTCTTGGCGCAGCAGTTCTTGCTGGCGATATTGTGATTGGACAGGGGGCGGCGCATGGATGGCAATCGGTGGGCGTCGTCTCTCGCATCACCAGCGTTAAGGATCATTGGTTGCGCGCCCTGGATGATAAACCGGTCAGTGAACTCTACGCCCGCTTATTCGGTCAATCAGCACGCGCCTGGGTGCACCCGCCGCTGAGCGAGTTGGTGAGGTTATATCCGTTTGGCCGACAAGAAGCAGAGGGTATGGTCTTATATTCGCCGTTGCGCATGGAGGCGGATGGAAGCCTGCGTATGAACGGCGAACTGCCTGCAAATGGTGTGGTGGAGCTGATGGTAGGCTCGCCGGAACGTTGCCGTCAAGCAGCTCAACAAGCCGCCCGGCAGGCAAAAGAAGCTTTGGGGCCGACGATGCCGCGCCTGGCGTTGGTTTTCGTGGACGAGGCCTGGCGAGCGCTTTTTGAGCTTGAACCACGGGCAGAAGTGGAGGCGGTTCAAGAAGTCATTGGGGCGGACACGCCGATTATAGGGGGGTATACCTTTGGACAAATCATGCGCCCGACAAGGGGCAATGGTCTGCAAATCTTGAACCAGCACATTCTGATCGTCTTGTTTGGCGTACGCAGCGTGGAGGTCGGCGGCGTTGTGGCATAACCACCGTCGCAGATCGCCCGATAAGGAGTCAACTGGTTTGAATCTGTTTCATAAGGGCGATCTTTTACACCCAGAATGTCAAGAGCGTGATCAATCCAACAAGAGCGCAATAGAACGAAAAGATTAACAACGAGCGGCGGGCTACATAGCGCATCAGCCAGCGGATTGAAACATAGCTGACGATGGCGGAGGCCAGGAGTCCGGGTAAATAAACCGGCAACAATTGCATTAAATTCGGTAGACTGAGCAGGTCCACGCTTGCCGCCAGACCTGCCGCCAACATAATGGGGACCGACATCAGAAAGGCGAAACGCGTGGCAGCCGGCCTTTCCAGGTCGCGCGCCATGCCGCCGGCGATGGTTGCCCCGGAGCGAGAAATGCCAGGGAAGATGGCGACGGCTTGCGCCAGTCCAATGAACAAGGCATCCTTCCACTGTAAGGTTTCCAGCGAGCGCTCCTTCTTGCCAATCTTTTCAACCAAGAATAGAAATCCCGCTGTGACTAACAAGAAAGCAGCCGTCAATTGGGGGTTCGAAAAAGCTGCTTCAACCTGGTCTTTGAATAGCAGGCCAATCATCCCGGCAGGCAGCGTCGCCAGGATGAGCTGCCAGCCGCGGCGAGCGAGGGGCTCGTCGAACGGTTTTCGCTTCCAAAGGCCTTGCAACCAGGCGTGCAGGATATTCAGCAAATCCTGAAAAAAGTAGGCGATCACAGCAATCAATGAAGCAACTTGCACCAACACATCGAAAATGAAGGTTTCTTGTGTTGGAAGTTGCCAGCCGAACCAATAAGGCGCCAGCGTCAGGTGGGCTGAACTGGATATTGGTAAAAATTCGGTCAGTCCCTGGATGATGCCCAGGATAATGGCTTGAAGCAGGCTCAATGTTGTGGATAACCTTTCGTTGAAGGGATGATGTTCAGGACGAAGCGTCTTGCATGACAGAGGAAAATTCCGCTTGTCCCCATTTCTCCAGGAATTGCCCGGCGAAGCTTTCGAAGCGACCTTCCAGAATTGACTGGCGGATCTCACGCACCAATTGCAGTAAGGTGTATAGATTGTGAATCGAAAGCAGCGTGGCTGCCAGCATCTCGCGGCTGATAATCAAGTGACGAAGATAGGCGCGCGAGAAATTCTGGCAGGTATAACAGGCGCATTGTTCGTCAATCGGGCGCGCGTCACGGGCGTAGGCAGCGTTGACCAGGTTTAGGCGTCCAGAGCGGGTCATTGCTGCGTTATGACGCGCCAGACGGGTGGGCAGCACGCAGTCGAAAATGTCCACGCCGCGCAAGACGCCTTGCACCACATCCACCGGTGTTCCCACGCCCATCAAATAACGCGGCTTCTCCTGCGGCAGCACGGCATCCACCACCTCGATCATGGCGTGCATTTCCTCTTTGCTTTCACCTACCGACAGGCCGCCAATCGCGTGACCAGGAAAGCCTAAGGAAGCCATGAATTCGGCGGATTGCTGGCGCAAGTCGGGGAAAACGCCCCCTTGAACAATGCCAAACAACGCCTGATCGGGGCGCGTTTTGGCGCGCAGGCAACGTTCAGCCCATGCATGTGTGCGCGCCAGGGCGCGTTCATTGTAAGCGCGATCCGTGGGCGGGGCGCATTCATCAAAGGCCATGATGATGTCGGCGCCTAAGTCCTCTTGAATAGCGATTGACTTTTCAGGCGTAATACGGTGTAGAGAACCGTCAATGTGACTTTTAAAGGTGACGCCGTCCTCGTCAATTTTACGGTTATCGGCCAGCGAGAAGACCTGGAAGCCGCCTGAGTCGGTCAGGATGGGTTTGGGCCAGTTCATGAAATGGTGCAAGCCGCCCATTTCCGCCACCAGCTTCTCTCCGGGGCGAAGGTATAGGTGATAGGTGTTTGCCAGGATGAGATGAGCGCCTAGTTCACTTAATTGGGCAGGCGTGACAGCTTTGACGGTGGCTTGCGTTCCAACCGGGGCAAAGATGGGTGTTGGCAGATCGCCATGCGGTGTGGTGAAAACGCCCGCCCGCGCCCGTCCCTGGCGTGCTTCGATGCGGAATGTAAACAAGGCGTCCGATTTCTCGATTTGCATAGTGGCAGATTATACTCGTTTTCAACCGCCTCTGCTCGTTGGATCCGGCATGGAACTTCGCCTGGATGCTGGGTCAAAGCGCGCTGTGCTTCAGCAGCGAATGAAGTCGAAATCTTAGCCGCCAGCCACATCCCTATTTAGGTCGCGCTTGTCTTTCTTGCTATGATTAGCTCTTTGGTTAGGGCTAGCAGTAGTTCAGGAGTGTGCGGTATAATTCTCAAGCTATTATTTTTCCATATATTAACCTCAAATCGGGATCAACCATCTAAGTTCAGGAGAATTGTCTATGCAGATCATGAACCTGCCGGGTCCAAAGGCTAAGGCGCTCATCCAGCGCGATCAAGAAGTCATCTCTCCATCCTATCCGCGAGGTTATCCTTTCGTGATGGATCATGGTAAAGGGACTGAAGTTTGGGATGTGGACGGCAACCGGTTTCTGGATTTTGCAGCCGGCATTGCTGTTGTCTCCACCGGACACAGCCACCCCAGGGTTGTGAGAGCTATACAAGAGCAGGCGGAAAAATTTATCCACATCTCGTCAGACTTTTATCATGAAAAATGGATCGAGCTGGGTGAAAAAATCAACCAAATTGCGCCGTTTCAAGAGGATGCGGTTTCTTTCATGACCAATTCAGGCACCGAGAGCGTAGAGGCAGCCATCAAGCTGGCGCGTCATTACACCCGCGCCACCGAGTTTATCGGCTTTTTGGGGGCATTTCATGGTCGCACAATGGGCGCAGTGACTTTCACTGCCAGCAAACCGCTGTATCACCGCGATTTTTACCCATTAATGAACGGCGTGGTGCATGTGCCATTCCCAGATCCGTATAGGCCAGTCCTGGAGTCTCTACCGGGTGAAGAGTATGGCGCAACCGTTGTGCGTTACATCGAAGAACAGATACTCGGTCACCTGCTGCCGCCGGAAGACGTCGCCGGTGTCTTGGTTGAACCAATCCAGGGCGAGGGTGGGTATATTGTGCCGGCGCCTGGTTTTTTCCCTGCTTTGCGTGAACTATGCGACCGACATAAAATCCTGCTGATCGTGGATGAAGTCCAATCTGGTATGGG
Source organism: Anaerolineales bacterium (assembly GCA_020060465.1). Taxonomy (GTDB): domain Bacteria; phylum Chloroflexota; class Anaerolineae; order Anaerolineales; family UBA4823; genus RBG-16-57-11. The sequence continues at coordinate 132,971 of JAGVAD010000026.1, read as the reverse complement.
GCGGACAGGGAAATGGTGGGCGATTGAGCATTTTGGCGTTGAGCCGGACATCGTCTGCGCTGCCAAGGGCATTGCCTCTGGCGTGCCGTTGGGTGTGATGTTTGCCAGAAAACACCTGGTGAATTGGAAGCGCGGGGCGCATGGCAACACCTTCGGCGGTAATCCGTTAGCCTGCGCGGCAGCGCTGGCAACGATAGAAGTTATTGAAGAAGAATACATGGAAAACGCAACCCAAATGGGCGATTATCTAATGTCCATTTTGGATGAAATGGCGGTTCGTCATCCCTCGATGGGTCAGGTACGTGGGCTGGGTCTGATGATTGGTGTAGAATTCGTTAAAGATCGCCTGACAAAAGAGGCGGATGAAAAGTTGCGCGATGTAATTGTTGAAAACGCATTCGTGCGCGGCTTGCTGTTGCTGGGCTGCGGTAGAAGCACCATCCGCTTTGCGCCGCCATTGGGCGTCACCCGTAGCGAGATAGACGAGGCAATGGAGATATTTGAAAGCGCCTTGACGGCTGCAGAGCAATCTTTGGAACTGGATGAAGCAAGCAGTAAAGATAGAGGCGAGGTACAACCCATTGCTGCCTGATCTGCGCGTCCGCCAGCGGGATTACTTGCTGGAAATATTGCGAGCCATTACCCAGGAACTCGACCTGGATAAGGTTCTGGCGCGCATTCTCACCATTTCGATTGAAATGCTGGCGGGGCAGGCAGGCTTAATTGCGTTGCGTGAGCAGGGGAGATGGCGGGTGGCCGTCTCTCAAGGCATCTCCCCTGCTTTTTTACGCCAATTGGAGCCGCTTTTGGCTACCGTGCCGGAGCACGAGGAGCCAGCGTTGTATGAATTGCCGGAGGTCAACCGGCGGTTACAAAGCCTGACGCGCGCCGCCAGCCTGGGCTTGCTCACCGGCGTGGCGTTACCGTTGCTCTCGCGCAGCCAGGTGATCGGCTTATTGTTCGTGTTTCGCAATTATTTGGGCAGCTTTACCGCCAACGACAAAATGCTTCTGCAAAGCTTCGCCGACCAGGCGGCAATTGCTGTGAACAATGCCCTGTTATATACCCGGCTTAGGAACGAAGAACAACGCACTGCGGCTTTGCTCGATTCAGTTGCCGACGGCATCCTCATTCTCTCGGCAGATCATACTATCGAACATTGCAATCCGGCTTTGGTGCGCATGTTGGGCGCGCCTGGCGAGCAAATCCGCGGCAAGAAGCATGATGAAGTTATTCGCCTGAAGCGACAGAAGGAGGGCATCACACTGGAGCAAGCGGAAGCCGGCGGCTGGCCGTTGACCCCCAATGCGACGTTATATGTCGAAGGAGATTTGGAGCGCCGTGGATTGCCGCCGTTGCCGGTGGGCATCACCTATGCCCCGTTAGTCTCGGCGAATGGCGCTTTGTTGAATGTGATCGCTTCGGTGCGCGATATTACACGCTTTCGTGAAGCGGAGGAATTGAAAAGCACTTTTATCTCAGTAATCAGCCATGAACTGAAAACGCCGGTGGCGTTGATCAAAGGCTATGTCAGCACTTTGCGCCGTGAGGATGCAGTTTGGGATCGTGAAATTGTGCAAGATAGCCTGGCGGTGATCGAAGAGGAAGCCGACCGCCTGACAGAGTTGATCGAAAATCTGTTAGATGCCACTCGATTGCAGGCCGGGGTGTTGGCGATCAATTCAGCGGATGTGGATGTTGCGGCGCTGGCGCGGCGCATCGCTGAACGCTTCAAGACGCAAACCAGCCGCCACACGATTGAAGTGAACTTTCCCGATAACTTCCCCATTGTCCTGGGCGACGAAGAACGTTTGGCGCAGGTTTTGTCGAATTTGATTTCTAACGCTATCAAGTATTCGCCCAATGGCGGAAAGATTCAAATTAACGGCAAAGCGCTGCCGGAACAGGTGGTGATCTGCGTTAGCGATCAGGGCTCTGGCATCGCCGCCAGCGACATACCATTTGTGTTTGAGCGTTTCTATCGCTCTGAAGACGCCTCTCGCAGCACCAAAGGCGCCGGTTTGGGCCTTTACCTGGCGCGCGCCGTGGTTGAAGCTCACGGCGGCCGGATTTGGGTAGATTCAAAACCCGGCGAAGGCGCCAGAATTTGTTTCTCCCTGCTGAGGGATGAAAAATAATCACCATTTATGGGTGCAGCCTTTTGCAGGCGGCATAGCCATAATGATCCTTCGATTGTTGGAGTCCTAAAACATGTCAAAAACTCAAGTCAGTTGTCCGAATTGTCGCCAGCCGGTTGTGGTTGATGTGGAGCAGTTATTTGATGTGAACGTTGATCCATCGGCGAAATCGCGCTTGCTTTCGGGCGCGGTGAATTTAATTCGCTGTCCGTATTGCGGGTATCAAGGTAATGTAGCCACGCCGATCGTCTATCATGACCCGGAGAAAGAGCTATTGTTGACCTTTGTGCCGGCCGAACTGGGCTTGCCGCGCAACGAACAGGAGCGGCTGATTGGCGCGCTGATAAACCAGGTGATCAGCAAATTGCCGCAAGAGAAGCGCAAGGGTTATTTGTTGAGCCCCCAATCCACCCTGACGATGCAGGGGTTGGTGGAGCGCGTGCTTGAAAAAGATGGCATCACGCGAGAAATGATCCAGGCGCAGCAACAAAAGCTGAACCTGCTCCAGCGTTTGGCGAACGCCTCCGACGAAAGCGTGCTGGCTGAAATTGCCCGTCAGGAGGATGCCTCGATTGACGCCGAGTTCTTCAGCCTGCTCAATCGTTTAATGGAAGTGGCTTTGATGAACGGCGACCGAAACTCGGCGAACCAACTCTCGAATTTGCAGAAGAGGCTTTTGCCTATGACTACTTATGGGCGTCAGGTCCAGGCGCAATCTAAGGAAATAGAAACCGCCATCTCCGATCTGCGGGCGTTGGGTCGTGAGCTAAATCGTGAGCAATTGCTGAATCTGATTATCCAGGCGCCGAACGAAATTCGGCTGAGCGCTCTGGTCAGCCTGGCTCGGCCGGCGCTGGATTATCAATTTTTCCAAATGCTCAGCGAGCGGATTGATGCGGCGGATGCTGAGAGCCGCGCGCGCCTGGTTGAATTGCGGGCGCAACTGTTGGAGATGACGCAAGAGATTGATCGCCAAATGGAAGAGCATCGTCAACAGACCCGTAAGTTAATCGAGACAATCCTGGAAACTGAAGATATCGAGGGCGCCATGTCGCAGGTGTTTTCAGCGATTGATGAGACCTTCGTCCAAGAATTGCAATCTATGCTGAACGAAGCACGTACCCGCGGCGATTTAGATCGCTCTGGCAAGCTGCAAGAAATGCTGGATGTTTTGCGACAGGCCAGCGCTCCGCCAGAAATGGCGTTGTTGGAGGAATATCTGGATCTCCCAGGCGACCCGGATAGGCGACAGTTTCTCGAATCGCACGCTGAGGAGATCACCCCTGAATTTATGGACTTGTTAGCCAATATTATGGTTCAGGTGCAGTCCGGGGATGACAAGGAGTTTGCCAACCATGTAATGGCCGCCAATCGTCAGGCGCTGCGCTTTTCCATGCAACGCAATCTGAACGCCGAATCCTGAGGAACGTTGCTGTCTTTGGGCGCTGTATAAACAAATGTGTTATGAGAATCTCCTGCCAGACCTACATCTGGCAGGAGATTTATTCCGACAAAGGCGGGTTTTCCAGGCGTAAGCCGTGACCGCGCACAGTGATAATATATTCGTGATGAGGGTCCACCTGAGCAATGCGCTCGCGCAGTCTTCGGACGAGGGCATCCAGCGCCTGCTCAGAAATTTCGAACGCCTGACTTTCGCCCCAAATCGCCACGACCAGCTCCTGGCGCGGCACTACCTGCCCCTGATTCTCATACAGGCGCTCTAACAATCGAAATTGGGATACGGAGAGCGGCGGGTTGATTTCAACCTCGCGTTGCGCTTTGTCTGGCAAGGTTACGGTTATCAATACGCGGCGCGAGCGTTTGTCCAACAACAACCGGCGGCGTTCTTCTGCGCTGAGGGCGTCAAACTGGTTTGAAGCTTTGTAATCATACAAAGCCTCGTCCTTGCCTTCCAGTGGAACGGTCGCGTCGGAGCTGAGGAAGACGAATTTTTGCGCCAGGGCGATCTGAATAACATCGCCGTCCTGTAAATAAACAGGTTGGGTGATCTTCTGCCCGTTGTAATGGGTGCCGTTCTTGCTGCCCAGATCCTCCAGATAGACGCCTTCGGGCAAGACGGATAAACGAGCGTGATGACGAGAGACCTGGCGATCTGGCACGACGATGTCGCACCCGTTCTCTCTGCCGATGAGCGTTGATTTCCGCAGAAACCATCGCTGGCCATTGAGCGGGCCGGTCTGGGCCACCAACAGCGCGGCTTCGTCAGAGTATCTCTCCATTTCCTCCGTCTCCACGTGTATAATATCATAAATCAATGGGAATTGATAATGCCAACACCGCTCAAAGCTACTGAAGTACTACGCGGCCGTTACCGCATCATCCGCATCATTGGACAGGGCGGCATGGGGAGCATCTATCTGGCGGATGATCTGCGCCTGGAGGGCCGCTTATGCGCCTTGAAGGAAGTAGAACACGACCGCAGCCTGCCCGCAGAGATGCTGAAGCAGGCGCGCGATCAATTCCTTCGTGAGGCCACTGTGTTGGCGCGCCTGGATCATCCCAACTTGCCGAAAGTGTCAGACTTCTTCTCGGTGGGCGGGCGAGATTATCTGGTGATGGACTTTGTCCCTGGGAAAGACCTGCGCACCCTGATGAACGAGGCGCGCCAGAAAAACCAATTTCTGCCCGAAAGAGAAGTGCTGAATTGGGCCAGCCAATTGGCGGATGCGCTTGCCTATTTACACGGCCAAAACCCGACCATTGTTCACCGCGATATTAAACCCAGTAACCTGAAGCTGACACCAGGAGGTTTACTCAAACTGGTGGATTTTGGGCTGGTGAAGATCCTGGCCTCAGATGAAGTGACGGTGACCGTTTTGCAGGGGCGTGGCACAGCGTTATATACGCCTCTAGAGCAATACGGCGGGGATTCAGGCCATACCGATGCCCGCAGCGATATCTATTCGTTTGGCGCGACGCTGTACCATTTGCTCACCAATCACCCGCCGCCGGAAGCGCGCGAACTGTTTTTGGATCCTCAGAGTTTGATTCCACCCAGACAGCTCAATCCGAACATCAGTCAGCGCACCGAACGCGCCATCTTATGGGCGATGAGCCTGCACCCGGATGAACGTCCGCAAGATGTGGAGACTTTCCGCCGAGCGTTACTTGGCGACTGGGATCCGATCACGCGCCCACGCGCGCCGCTACCCTCCCCGACCCTGGCAGATCTGGTCTCCTCGCCTGTAGAGCGCACATTGATCTGGATTACAGCCGGGCTGCTACTCGTCAGTCTGGCTGTCACCTTGATGCGCTAAAGCTTCACTTGTAGTTTCTTCGAGCGCGGTTTTTCCCCGCCCCATCAGGCTCGTGAAACGCCATCCCAAAGCGATGACCAATCCCAATATGCCTCCGCCCAACGTGCTGAGAAACACATTGAGCGAGATCGAATCGCTCTGTTGCGGTGGGTTTTGATATAACATCAGCGCCAGGTAGGAATACGAAATCAGCCCGCCAATCAAGGTTAAAAAGCCCGCCCGCACTCCCCACCGCACCTGGCCAATCAATGCCGCCAGACGATAGATCGCCAGCGAGAGCAAAGCCGCGACCAGCACGGCCATGATCCAATCGCTCAGGCGTAGATGCGCTGCTGGAGCAGGCGAGGCAGGTGTACTTTCGATGGTTGGCATTGGGGTCGGTGGCAGGGTTATGATGGTGGGTGTAGGAGTTGGCTCTTCCGTTAAAGTCGTAGTGACTGTTCCAGCCCCCGGGGCAGGAATATCTACTCGCAAGACTTCCGAACGGGCGGTTTCGCTTTCGGCGCGGATTTCCAAAGCGCCAGGAGCATTGATGGAGTAGGTGGTGCGCGCGACCCCACCTTTGGTAAATTCCACCTGCCGACTGCCGCTGCCTTCTCCACCGAAGGAAAACACAAAGGTCACTGGCGTGCCGTCAGGGACGGGGTTGCGATTATGGTCCACAATCACACCGGTGCGCAAGGGGATGACATCGCCCAGACGAAACTCTGGCGGTGGAGCAGGTTCGGGCGTGGTGGTGCCAGTGATCACATTTGTCGGCGCGGGGAGGTCAAACTGCAACGGAATTGTTTGATTGGGATCGGGGAAGAGCGCCTCATTCAAGTTGTAGCGCACGCCAGGCACCGAGACAGGCGAGGCGCCCGTGGCGCGCAACTCTCCAAAGAGCAGATAAGCTGCCACATCCACAAAACCAGGCGCTTTGCTATACAAAGCGTAATAAGCGCTCAGCTTAGAAATATCGGTGGCATCCAGGTAATAGGGGGCATTGAAAGCGAAGACGATCAGGCGCTTCTGCTGGAATAAGTTGGGCTTCTCATTTAAAAACCGGCGCAAGATTTGATAAGCGGGGCGGTCGCCCTGGTTGTTCAACATGCCGAAGACGATCCAATTCGCCCGCTGCAAGCTCTGCAACAGCGAATCACCCTCGGGGCGGCCGTTGAGCAGTCCCTCCAGTGCTTCCAGAGAGAAAGATGACAGATTGTTGGGGACGATTTGCCCGCCAGCTTGTGGTCCATACAAGCGAATAACCGCGTCTTGTAAGGCGCGCTCGCCAAGCATAGACCGGGTTGGGCAATTCTTACATTGCTGGTAAGAGCGTGTATCACTGATAAAAACGATGCGATCATTCAAGTTGGGCGGATCTGGAATGGTGGTGTCCAGATCTGCCTGCGATGGGCTGAGTAGAGTGGCTGCCTCTTGCGCTACTGAGAAAGTGACCTGGCCGCTCTTGCCGACCTCTGAGAGCGGCTCTGGGCGAGCGTGTACTTCGTCCAGATTGAAATTTGGATAAAGCCGATACTTCAGAGTGAGGATACGCGTCACCGATTCATTCACGCGCTGAGCAAAAGCCGAATCTTCGCGAAATTTCTGGGTAAAAAAGTCTAAGGTGCGGATGGCCTCTTCGTATGAATCGGGGACGTTGGAGGATGAAAAGTCGGCGATGTAGAGTAGATCGTTGCCGGCCAGGAAAGCATTGAGCGCCACACGACGGGCGTCAAACGCCTGATTGGTGAGATCGTAGAAACGACGTACTGCCAGATTGCCCAAATCGTCGGTGACCATCACGCCGCCATTGGCGCGCCAGGCAGCCAAACCGGGGATTTCCAGCAACAGCGAAAGCGCCTGAGGGTCGAAACTCACTGGACGTGTGGTGGCGCGTATGTTGCCCTGTAAGCCCTGATAGCGGATATGAGAAGTGAGCAGAGCGTCGGTGGTTTCTTCGGCTGAGGTTGCGTTGCCGGTCACCGCCAGGAAAGGCGCCAGGTCAATATTCACCAGCTCATCCAGCGATTTGCGCACGGTGGCAACTTCCTCTTCCGGCAGACGATCGGCGCTGCCATGCCCAGGGAAATGGCTGGCGATGACGGCAACTTTGCCGCCGCTGCCCTGATGAACGCCGCGTATGTAAGCCTGCCCCATTTTCCCCACCCAGTAGGGATCGCCGCCAAAAGTACGGGTGGAGAGATTGTTGGTCGCGTCCAGTTGTGGCGAGTCGAGCACATCCAGCAACGGTCCAAAGAGCAGGTTGATCCCAAGGTCGGCGAGCTCTTTACCCAACACGCGGCCGGTTTCTGCCGCCAGTTCCGGCGCCCAGGTGGCGCCTAGGGCCATTTCGTTCGGCAGCATGGTCACGCCTTCCAGAATTTGACTGTAAGGATAACCATCCCCTTCTTGTGAGACCCCAATCAACAGAGGGACGTAGATCGGCTGGTAGCTGGCGCCGGTGCGTAGATATTCTTTCAAACCTTGCGAGTAATCCCACTCATCCTGTTGAAGCTGGCGAATGAGGGAGTCTAATTCTTCCAGTGTGGCTACCGGGTTATCGCTGCGGGCGAGGATATTATCATTTTTTGCCAGCAGCACCACCCCGCCGATGTGGTGAGTGGTAATCAGATCGTAGATCTGGGTGGAGACGCCGACATTGACGCCTGGAAAAGTAACCAGAAATAGTTGACCAATGCGTTCTTCGGGCGTCATTTGGTTGAGCAAGGCGGTTGCTTGTTCTTGAGGCGTTTGAGGAACGGGCTGAGACTGGGCGCGGCCGCTGGCCGCGGTCAATTGCGCCAGACAGAAACAGATTGCCAGGCTCAGACGAATGAAGTGGAAAGTGAATCGCTTTTTGTTTAGCACAGTTCAGATTTATTACATTTTTTCATTGCTAAAATTGGATACTTGTCGGCTGAACCGCTTTTCAGCGGAAAGGATTTGCCGCAACAGGTCCCGCCGCGCAGCGCCGCTGAGGGCCTCCAACCGCCGAATGCCAAGCGGGTCAATTTCTTCGCGTAGCAAGCGCAATTCCTCCGCGCTGGGCATAGGAGTTTCGCAAACGTCCGCTGCTACCAGAAGTTCAAAACCCGTATGCGCCTGGATTTGCGCCACGTTCACACCTGGATGATAACTGATGAGGCGCATTCGTTTCTCTCCAGATGGGGCAGTATAAAAATCGAATTGTCCCAGATCGCTGACCAGGTAGCGCGGCCCGGCGCCTCTGCGCCGCGCTGGATGGTGACCCAGGCCGGAAAGAAAATCCAGGTGAGGCGTGAAGGTGAGGCGTGTATGGCGCGGTACATATAGATAGATATCGTCAATGAAAGTCGTTACATCGGGGATGCCGCCAGAACCTGGCAGGCGCAACCTGGGGCGGCGGTAATTTTTGCCAAAAGCAAGGTTATTGAAATTGCCTGCCGCGTCCACCTGCGCCGGGCGAAAGAATTCTTTGGGGCGCAGACGCGGTAACATGTCCGCTGCGGCGCGTACGAATCCTACGTTGTTCATCGAGCGATCCAACCACAAGCTTTCAATGGTTGTCAGGCCCAGAGGTGCAGGCTGGCGGCAGATGCCCTGACCGATGGCTGATGTGAAGTAAAGATTAGGCGCGTGCGTATAGCGCGCCAAAAGATACGCCGCGGTCGCCAACGGCGTCGCCAGACCTTGGGCGACGATTTCGCCGTCCTTCACCTGGCGCGCCATACAAAACACCATGATCTCATCCGGGGTAATATCCATTCGGGGTCTTCGCGTGAATTTTAAAGGGCGATTCCAGTTTTATTGTTTGATTTCTCTTCGGCTGTTGGCGGTTTTTCGTTGAAATTCTTGGGCTGCTTTTTGACCCAGCAGCGGGTCATCGGTGAAGATGCCATCTACGCCCATTTCAAACAACCGCAGCATGTCTTCCTCTCGATTGACGGTGTACACAAATACTTTGCCGCCGCCTCGCTGGACTCGGTTCACCAGACCAGGGCTGACATCGTTAGCTTCTGGGTGCAGGCTCTGGTAGGCGAGCAGTCCGCCGATTCGCGAGCGCGCCAGCGCGCCCTTGCGGCCAGGAAATGCTAACAATCCGATTGGCGCTTCTGGGATCAGGCGGCGTATCCTGATCAAAGCGATTGGGTTGAAAGATGAAAACATCACGCGCTGACCGAGCTTATATTGACGCACCAATTCAGCCACCTTCTGCGGCAATTCATCCAACGGCGAGGCGTAATTGGTTAACTCGACGTTGATGAAGGTTAGCTGGCCCACGGCGCGGAAGACTTCATCCAAAGAGGGGATCGGTTCGCCCTTGAAAGCGATGTCGAAGTGGCTGCCGGCGTCCATCTTGCGCAGATCGTTTAGACGATAATCGCGCACCCGGCCATGATGCGGCGTGGTGCGATCCACTGTTTGATCGTGGATGACCACGACATGCCCGTCAGAGGTGAGTTTGGCGTCCAATTCGATGCCATCCGCCCCTTGTTGTAAAGCTAATTTGAACGCTGCCAGGGTGTTTTCCGGCGCGTAACAACTTGCCCCACGGTGGGCGAATATGGCTGGTTTTGGCAGGTCATTCAAGCTCATGATCCAGGCTCCGAGCGCAAATCATAAATCAACGAAATATGCTGCGGCAGCGCGGTCAATCATATCGGTGGTCATTTCAGGGCTGACGTTGAAATAACGGGCGATATCCAGAATTTGGTCGCATAAGTCGCGCGGGTGTGAAGCGCGCAGTTTGCGCCCGCGACGGATGTACCATTCTTGTAACAGATAGGCCAGTCCGGAGTCGTTGTAGATCACGCCCTTTTGGATGGCCACATCCTTAAAAATGGCGCGATATTCATCGTAACTGGGGTCGCAAACTTCGATTTTGTGCCGCAGTCGGCGCAGAAATGCTTCATCCACCAGGTCTTTCGGCGGCAGGTTGGTGGAAAAGACCACTAGAACATCGAAGGGTACCTCGATTTTGCGACCCGTGTGCAAGGTCAGATAATCTATGCGGTTTTCCAGCGGAACGATCCAGCGGTTTAACAGGTCCCTCGGACGCACCAGTTGACGGCCGAAATCATCTATCAGCAGGATACCGCCGTTGGCTTTCACCTGGAAGGGAGCCTCATAGAATTTGTGCACATCATCGAAAACCAGATCCAGACCAGCCAGCGTCAATTCGCCGCCTACAACAATAAACGGGCGATGAATGCGCACCCAGCGCATATCGCGACGTGGAGCGTTGCGCAGTCCGCCCGTTCCCAGACTGCCTGTGCCAGCAGCGTGGGGTGATTCGTCCGCTACACAGCGATGGTTTACTTCATCGTAAAGTTTGACCACCTGACCGTCAATGTAGAGCGCGTAGGGGATATACATGGTCTGGTTTTGTGTCAGGCTGCCGATGGCGCGGGCGATAGAGGTCTTTCCATTTCCTGGAGGGCCAAAGAAAAAGATCGAAGTGCCCGAGTTCACCGCCGGGCCAATACGCTGATACATTTGATCGGAAAGAACCAGATGCGACAACACCCGCCGTAAATCTATATCTTTTACGACCAGGCGTTGTCGGGCTTGAGCAATCAGAGCGCGGTTATATACTTCGAGAGGCACTGGCGCCGGACCGGCGTATTGGCTGCGCTCCAGCGCCTCGCGGGCGCGGTGGATGCCCAGCCCGGTCAGCCCGTAAATATACGCTCCCTCGCCCAATCCTCCTTGTTGAGCAGTTTTTACCTCAACGAGTTTTTCGCGCTTCAAGATCTCTACAATCTGATCTACTAATCCGGTGAATGGCAGCGCCAGGGCGTCGGCAATTTTAAAACCGGTCAGATACCCCTGGTAGTACAGGATTTTCAATGCCAGGTCTTGCAGCCACAGGCTGGATAACCCAGTATCTTCCACGCGGGTCACTGGTGGCGGTACAAAAAGCTCCTGCCCCATTGCTTCACGCGGGTTCATTAATTCCACACCTTTGGTCGTTTTTCCAGGATTCATCGTTCCATCTCCCGGTCTGGCTTGCTCGTTGATTTGCCAGGCGCGATACATTCAGGATTATAATCTAAATACTCAACAACGAAACCGGAAAGGGCGCCTGCGGCAAAAAACATGGATATTACCGTCATTATTCCTGCTTATAACGAAGTGCAGACCATCCAGGAAATTATCCGTCGAGTGAAAAAGACTGGGCTGGCAAAAGAGATTTTAGTGGTGGACGACGGCTCTACGGATGGCACGCGTGAAATCTTGAGGGAATTGGATCAACAAGGAGAAGCGCGCGTCATATTCCATGAGCGCAATCAGGGCAAAGGCGCCGCGGTCGTCAGCGGCATTCGCGCCGCCAAAGGGGACGTTATTATTATTCAAGACGCCGACTTGGAATATGACCCGCGTGAATACCCGGCGCTGCTCAAGCCAATTGAAGAAGGATTGGCGGATGTGGTTTATGGCTCAAGATTTCTGGGCGCTCCACGCCGCCCGGTGATGTTCTGGCACATGGTCGCCAATAAGATGCTCACTCTGATGACCAATATCCTTTATAACAATATTCTCACCGACATGGAAACCGGCTATAAAGTATTCCGGCGCAGCGTTGTAGATGGCATGACCATCCACGCCCGCCGCTTTGACTTCGAGCCCGAATTTACTGCAAAAATCCTCAAACGCAAGGTGCGCATCTTTGAGGTGCCAATCACCTTCAATCCCAGAGACTACAGCGAGGGCAAAAAGATTAAGCTAAAGGATGCTTTTGAAGCAGTGTGGACGCTGGTGAAATATCGCGTCGTGGATTAGGACATCATTTATTGGGAAGGTTTTAGATCGCGCACGTTTAATTGCAATACTCTTTGACCGTTGTACTCGTTGACTTCCAGTTGGTACATCAAGTCCACATAAGCGGGCATGTTTACTTGCCAGTGTCCTTGACGGAAGGCAATGGCGTCGTAGGTGATGCGCCCATCGCTGACAGTCAGCTTAAGATGCGCGCCATCTTTGCCTACAGTTTTACTGCGCAGCACCTTTAAGTTTTGGGAAACGAAAACTGCTGGCGGATTGCCGATCCCAGTGGGCTGTAGCCAGGCGAGCATCGGCAGCAGATCTGGACGCATCTCAGAAAGAGGCACGACGGCGTCTGCCTTTAATCGCGGTCGCAGGTCTTGTTGCCCCAATTGTTCCTGGGCGATTTCAACTAACCTTTGTTTCAGTTCATCCAGGTGTTCGTTGCGCACTGTGAAGCCGGCAGCCGCCGCATGGCCGCCGTGACGCACCAGCAGGTCGGCGCAGCGATCAAGCGCCTGTGTAATATGAAACTCTGGGATGCTGCGGCATGAGCCGCGGGTGAATTCGTCGCCGCGATGAGCGACGATCGCCGGACGATAATATTGCTCGGTGAGGCGCGAGGCGGCTAAACCAACCACGCCAGGGTTGAAACTTTCGTCCACTGCAAAGAGCAGCAAGGCTTGCGGATCTTTTTCAAGCGCGATTTGCTCCGCTTGAGTCTGTATCTGGCGGGTAAGCTGCTGGCGTTCGCGGTTATGGTTATCCAGGATTTGCGCCAGACCGGCGGCTTCCGAGATCTCGGTCGCCAGCAGCAATTCCAGCGCTGCCATGGCCGAATCCAGCCGCCCGGCGGCGTTGAGCCGGGGACCCAGGATAAAGCTGATCGCTTCGGCAGTGATTTGCTGTGAAGCAACTTGCGCCACGTTAATCAGCGAGTACACGCCCTGGCGGCGCGGCTGACGCAACCATTTTATCCCCTCTCGCACCAGAAAGCGATTTTCGCCAGTTAGCGACGCCAGATCGGTCACGGTTCCCAGGGCGACCAGATCCAGGAATTCTTCTGCGCCAACGCCTTCTGTCTCTCCAAGCAGGGCGCAGGCGAGTTTATACGCGATACCCACCCCGGCAAGATTTTTATCTGGATAAGCATCGCCGGGTTGTTTGGGGTTGATTACGGCAATGGCGGGTAGTTCTTCCACTCCGGGGGTGTGGTGATCGGTGATGATTAAGTCGAGGCCAATTTCTCTGGCGTGCTCAGCCTCACGATTCGAGCGCATACCGCAATCTACTGTGATTACCAAACGAACGCCTTCATCGCGCAGCACGTCCAGGGCTTCGTTGTTGAGCCCATAGCCTTCGTCGAACCGATTAGGGATATAAGGGCGCACATCCGCTTCTAAACGGCGCAGTGCCTGCGTGAGTAGGGCTGCGGCGGTGACGCCATCAGCGTCGTAATCTCCGTAGATGGCAATGCGTTCCTGACGCCGAATAGCATGGCGTATGCGGTCAACCGCGGCAGCCAGTCCCAACAGATTTTCTGGCTGGTTGCCTTGCGGTGGGCGCGCTTCCAGATACTTAAGCGCCTCATCTTCGCTGTCGTAACTTCGGTTATGCAGAATCTGGCGTAGCAACGGTGGAAACCGTTGCAATGCACGATCTACGTCTGGAGGGATTTGTTCGGCGATATGCCAGTCTTTGGTTGTTGAGGGCTGCATTGCGAAAAGTATAGCACAGTTTAGGCAGCTTCGTTATTCAAGGTACAATCCACCATTTCGTATGAATTTAGACCTATCTGGCGCAGGGTCTTCCCTATTCCGCCCAATGTCGAGAAGAGAGGCGATTTACATCTGATCGTCGAAAGCCATCAAGAATTAAGAAGTTATTCAGGTTGACGAGTCCTTCATTCGCTGCTATCATGTATCATTGGCATGAATCACGCGCATAAGTCGGCGGCGCGCCTTTCTCTCGCGGAGAGGTTGCGCCATTATCTGGCATGGCTGAAACCAGGTTTGGGGGTCAAGCGCTGGTATTTGATGATTCTGCTAGGCATTACTTTACTGGGGGTAGGGTTTGGCATTCTGATCCTCGATCTCTACCGCAATGCGCCAGATACCTGGTGGTTGCCGGCGATTTCAGCAGCCTCCTTGCGTTTTTTGCCCCGGCCATTGCGGATATTGATCTTCGGCGGGATCGGCGTCAGCCTGATCTGGATTGGCATTTGGGAGTTGAACCGTTCGATCATCAGCCCGTTTATCCGCCCGGGGCACCGTTTGGCAGATACGCTGCGTCAGCATCGCCAGCGCGAGCGTGGGCCGCGCATCGTAGCCATTGGCGGAGGCCATGGACTGGCCAGCTTGCTGCGTGGTTTAAAGGAGTATTCCCATAATATCACGGCGATTGTAACCGTAGCCGATGACGGCGGTTCGTCGGGAAGGCTGCGGCGCGAGATCGGCATCTTACCCCCTGGTGATATTCGCAACTGTCTGGCGGCTCTTTCCGATAATGAAGCCTTGATCGCCCAGCTCTTTCAATATCGTTTTCCAGAAGGCGAGAGCGGTCTGGAAGGGCATTCTTTTGGCAACTTGTTTATCACCGCTCTGGCTGAAATCACAGGCAGTTTTGAAGCCGCGGTGGCTGAGTCGGGTCGGGTATTGGCAGTGCGCGGACGCGTGCTGCCATCAACGCTTCATGATGTGCATCTCGCAGCAGATGTAATGCTGCCGCATGCCGCCGCCGAGGTGCGCGTTCAAGGAGAAAGTCAGATTCCCAAGAGCAATGGTAGAGTTCGTCATGTGTGGCTGGAGCCGAGCAATCCTTCGGCATTTCCCCAGGCGATCCAGGCTGTGCTGGCAGCGGAGCTGATCGTCATTGGGCCTGGCAGCCTCTATACCAGTATTCTGCCCAATCTGCTGGTGCCGGATTTGTGTGAAGCGATCCGCGCCAGCCGGGCGCTAAAGTTGTTTGTGTGCAATGTGGCGACGGAACGCGGTGAGACCAATGGTTATCAATGCGGCGACCACATCCGGGTCATCGAAGACCATGTATCAGGAAGCATCTTTGATATTGCTATTGCCAATTCCAATTACAGCGCCAAGTTACCCAATGGCGTGGAATGGGTGCGAGTCGAGCCGGATTTATCAGAAGATTACCGCCTCTATCAGGCGGATTTGATCGATTCGCTCTATCCCTGGCGACACGACTCGCAGAAGCTGGCTCAGGTTATTATGGATTTATATCAAGAACGAACCGGGCCTTTGGTAGAATAAGTCAGATTAACCACAATTGCCTGCGTGTCTCTACGGCACAGGCAGTAAAAAATCAAAAGCTCATATTCAAATACCTTTTACGGAGGATCAAAATGACAGTCAAAGTAGGCATTAACGGATTTGGCCGCATTGGACGGCAGGTATTGAAGGCGATTCGCGATTTCCACTCCGGCGCTTTGGAAGTGGTAGCTTTCAATGATATTGGCGATCTTAAGACGATGGCGCATTTGCTGAAATACGACTCGAACTATGGCCGTTTCGATGGTCAAATCGAGGTGAAAGATGATGTGTTGCTCGTGGATGGAAAACCCATCAAGGCTTTCAAAGAGACCGACCCGGCCAACATTCCCTGGGGTGACCTGGGGGTTGAGATCGTGATTGAAAGCACCGGCATCTTCACAGTGAAAAGCGACGGTGTGAACAAGAAAGGCAAGATGGTGAAGGGCGCCGAAAATCACATCACCAAGGGCGGCGCCAAAAAGGTCATCATTTCCGCGCCCGCGGAAGGCGAAGACTTGACCATTGTGCTGGGCGTGAATGACCAAATGTATGACCCAGCCAAACATCACGTTGTGTCGAACGCTTCCTGCACTACCAATGGCCTGGCGCCAGCAGTCAAGGTCATTCATGATAAATATAAGGTGTTGCGTGGTTTCATGACCACCATTCACTCGTATACCAACGACCAGAAAATCTTGGATCTGCCGCACAGCGACTTACGCCGGGCGCGTGCCGCTGCGATGAATATTATTCCCACTACCACGGGCGCGGCCAAGGCTATCAAGTTAGTAATCCCCGACCTGGCTGGCAAACTGGACGGCTATGCTTTGCGTGTGCCCACCCCCACTGTTTCGGTGATTGACCTGACCGCCGAATTGGCGACACCTACCACAACCGAACAACTGCGCCAGGATTACCGCGACGCTGCTGCCGGTGCTTTGAAGGGCATTTTGGGCGCGGAAGACGAACCCCTGGTGAGCATGGACTATAAGGGCGATTCGCGTAGCTCCATCGTAGATTTGCCATTCACCTCCGTGTTGGGCAAAGAAGCCGGTACCCTGGTCAAGATTGTGGCCTGGTATGACAACGAATGGGGTTATTCGGTGCGCACCGCTGATTTGGCTGCGCTGATGGCAAAATATCTCTAGTTCATCGAAAAGATCTGCGGGAAAGACCGTAATGCGTAATCCTCCGCCGACAGGTTGGGTCTGGATTACGCATTACGGGGCTTAACCCTGACGATGGAGGCTGGCATGTTCAATAAAAAACTGATTACGGATATTGATGTAAAAGGCAAGCGAGTGCTGGCGCGCGTGGATTTCAACGTTCCAATCAAGGACGGAAAAGTTGAAGACGACACCCGCATTGTCGCCGCACTGCCAACGATTAAGTATTTGCTGGATCATGGCGCGGCGGTCATTCTATGTTCACACCTGGGGCGACCCAAAGAAGGTCCGGATCCGAAATATTCGATGCGCCCCACTGCGGAACATCTCAGCAAGTTACTGGGTAAGCCGGTGGCGTTCAGCGATGAATGTGTGGGTCCGGTTGCCGAGGCGGCAGCAAAGGCGCTCAAGCCCGGCGACGTGCTGGTTTTGGAGAACACGCGTTTTTACAAAGGCGAAACGAAAAACGACCCCGAAATGGCAAAGCAATTGGCGGCGCTGGCCGATATTTACGTCAACGACGCCTTTGGCTCGGCTCATCGCGCTCATGCTTCCACGGAGGGCGTGGCTCATTACCTGCCCGCGGTGGCGGGTTTCTTGATGGAGAAAGAGATCAAATATCTGGGCGAGGCGATTTCAAACCCCAAACGGCCGTTTGTCGCCATTTTGGGCGGCGCAAAGATCGTAGATAAGATCGGCGTCATCCGCAACCTGTTGAAGATCGCCGATACGGTATTGATCGGCGGCGGGATGGCGAACACCTTTTTCAAGGCGCAGGGTTACCCGATGGGCGAGTCGCTGGTGGATGGCGAAGCGCTGGAAACCGCCAGGGAAATCCTCCAGGATGCCGGTCCTCGCCTGCGCTTGCCTGTAGATGTGGTCATTGCAGATAAATTCGACAATAACGCCCATACGAAAATTATAGACGTCGGCGCGGTTCCCGAGGGTTGGGCAATTCTGGATATTGGCCCAGAAACGGTTGCTGCGTATTCAAAGGTCATTAAAGACGCCGGTACAGTGGTGTGGAATGGCCCGATGGGTGTGTTCGAGATGCCCAACTTCGCCAAAGGCACGTTTGGGATCGCGCAGGCAGTGGCTGAAAGCCAGGCAGTGTCTATCGTCGGCGGCGGCGATTCGGTCTCGGCGCTCAACCAATCTGGCCTGAGCGATAAGATCACTCACATCTCCACCGGCGGCGGCGCTTCGTTGGAGATGCTGGAGGGCCTCACTCTTCCTGGCGTGGCTGCGCTGCAAGATAAGTAACCCGTGTTTTCTGACAAGGGATAGAGGCTGATCCTCTATCCCTTGCCTCTTGTAAAATGCACGCGCTAAGAATTGCTTGCTCAGAATGCAGGCGATGAGGAGTTTGTAGCGATGCCTTTTGTTGTTGGGGAGAATGTTGGTCCCTACCGCTTAATAGAGCAACTCGGTCAAGGGGGGATGGCTACGGTGTTCAAAGCTTATCACCCCGCTTTGGATCGCCATGTGGCTATCAAGGCGTTGCATCCTGCTTTTATGCATGAACCCAATTTCCTGGCTCGTTTCCGCCGCGAGGCGCAGGTGGTCGCCAGGCTAGAACACCCCAACATTGTCCCAATTTACGATTACTCAGAACATGAAGGCCGACCCTATCTGGTGATGAAATTTATTCAGGGTGAAACCTTGAAAGCTCGCCTGAGCAGGGGGGCATTACCTCAGGGTGAAATTGGTCGGATCGTAGAAAGCGTTGGGGCGGCATTGAGCTATGCCCATGAACAAGGCGTGTTGCATCGAGATGTCAAGCCTTCGAATATTCTGCTGGCGAACGATGGTCGGATTTACCTGGCGGATTTTGGGCTGGCGCGAATGGCAGATGCGGGCGAATCCACCCTTTCGTCCGATGTGACTCTGGGCACGCCGCAATATATCTCTCCCGAACAAGCGTTAGGCGCCAAAGACCTCGATCAGGCTACAGATATCTATTCTTTTGGCGTAGTGCTTTACGAATTATACGTAGGCCGTACACCGTTCAATGCGGATACACCCTATTCGGTGATCCACGATCATATCTACTCGCCGCTGCCAATCCCGCATCAGATAAATCCGCAAGTTTCTGAAGCTGTTGAACGGGTGTTATTCAAGGCATTGGCAAAAGCGCGCAGCGACCGTTTTGCTACGATTGATGAGTTCGTCGCAGCTTGGAAGCAGGCCGTTCAATCCGGTACCACGGAGGTTTCTAAGCCGCAAAAGAGTGAGCAGGATACTGGTGTTCAAGCTGCTGCGGACCTGAGCGAATTCCCGCAAGGCCCGCACACTGCGATCATTAGTGAAACTCAGGTTCGAGCAGCGTTGAGCGGTGCAGAGATGCCCGCCGACGTAACTGTGGACAAGGCGATGGACAGCGCGCCGGCTATCGCTAAAGAAGGACAGGGTTATGCAGCGGTTACTTCGCCTCCTGTACAACAAAAAGTCAAAAAGACAAACAAGATAGGATTTTGGGCACTGATCGGCATTGTGGGCGTGTGTATTTGTCTGGGAGGCGGATTAGCGGTTGTTCGTAGCAGAGACCTCAATCGTCAGGCACAACTGGCGTTCACCGCCACGAATGCCCCAACAATGCCTCTTTCAGAAGCAAGTGCTTATCCGAACGCTTCCATCTCTGCATCCACACCTTCACTTCGCCAGACGGCTGTTGCGGGCTTTCCCCTACGTTCCACGCTATTTCCGAATGCCTATGGCGCTCCACCCGTTCCATTGGCTACGGCTCAATATTTCGTCTCTACCCAGCCAGATAACCCATTGGCGCATGTAGATCTTGCGCTTGCCTATTGGGCAGCCTCTAAACCTTTGGAAGCCCGCAAAGAAATGGAGCAAGCGCTTAAGCTGACGGATTCTCCTGAAACCCTGGCACTGGATGTGGGCAACTTGATGCGAGAGCGCAAGCTCTGGTTGCTGGCTGCAACTTTCTATCTGGAAGCCGCTTCTCGTTCACCGCAGGCGAAAAACCCCGAATTGGAACAATTGACTATGCAAACGGTCTATCTGGCAGCCCAATGGCCCGAATCGAAAGAACTCCTATGGCGATTGCCTCTGAACCGTTTCGGCGAAGGTTTGGTTGAATTGTTTCGAGCACGCTATGTTTTTTATAATGGCGTGCCGCTCGAATCTAGGAATGCTCTAAGATTGCTCAAGAAGAGCTTTCCGAATTTGCGAGAAGCGGCTTTGCTAGAGGCTGAAACGGCTTTAAAAGAAGGTGAAACAGAAGAAGCAAAAAGCGCTTTGAATAAATTATCCGCGGACCCTTCTTACCCTCTCTGGGTGCAGTGGACCGCACAAGCTTTGTTACAAGGAACTAATCCATAGAGGAAACCATGATGCGAAAACCATTTGTAGCTGGAAACTGGAAAATGTATAAAACCGTGGCTGAGGCGCGCCACTTGATTTCAGAGCTGGTGCCAGGGCTACAGGCTATTGATGCGGTGGAGAAAGTGCTCTGCCCGCCGTTTACCGCGCTTTTGGCGGCGGCGGCGCTGCTCGAAGGCACGGACATCGGTCTAGGGGCGCAGAACATGCATTGGGAATTATCCGGCGCCTATACCGGCGAAATCTCTCCTGTAATGATCGCGGAGCTATGTCGTTATGTCATCATCGGTCACTCCGAGCGGCGCACATACTTCGGCGAGACAGACGATACGGTGAACCGTAAAGTGCAGGCTGCCCTGGCGCAAGGCCTGACGCCCATCGTCTGTGTAGGCGAAACGCTGGAAGAAAACGAAGCCGGGCAAACCGCCGATGTCGTTGCCCGTCAGGTGCGCCTGGGTTTGAGCGGCTTGAGCGGCGTGATTGAGCAAGCGGGGGCAGGCGCCTTTGTGGTGGCTTATGAACCGGTCTGGGCGATTGGCACGGGACGTCCTTCTACCGCACAGGGAGCAGCCAAAGTGGTGCGGGAAATTATACGTCCGGTTTTGGCTGAACTTTTTGGCGACATGACTGCCCAGGGCGTGCGTGTGCTATATGGCGGCTCGGTGAACGCCAAGAATGCAGCCGAGTTTTTCGCTGAAGCGGAAATTGACGGGGCGCTGGTCGGCGGGGCAAGCTTAAAGGCGGCTGAATTTATTCAAATTGTGCAAGCTGCCGCTGGATAGCGCAGGCGGCTGAATGGCTGCCGTGACGGCGAACCTTATTCTTTATTGGCAGCTTTTGCTCTTCATTGAGTTGGGGCCGCTAATCTTGGTTCAACGTCGTCTCCATCGGGAAGTGCAAACCATTTTTCTGCTACTGACGCGCCGAAAGGATATTGCCATTGCGCTTTTTTCGGTGATCTTCTTCCCTGGTGTGCTGTTGCATGAACTCAGCCATTGGCTTACGGCGCAGCTTCTCGGTGTGCGTACGGGTCAGATTTCACTGCTGCCGCGCCCTATGGCGAACGGACGCCTGCAAATGGGATATGTCGAAACTCAGCAGGCTGACTGGGTGAGAGATGCGTTGATTGGCGCTGCGCCGTTGATCAGCGGAGGTTTGTTTGTTGCCTATGCCGGTTTATATCGGCTGGGGTTGTTAGAGCTATGGTCGGCGGCGCAGACGCAGCCCCTGCTTTCGGTTGTTGGTCGGGCGCCATCATTGGCAGCGCGTTCGGATTTTTGGCTCTGGTTTTATCTGACTCTGGTGGTCAGCAGCACCATGTTGCCCTCCGCATCGGATCGACGCGCCTGGCTTCCGCTGGCGCTCACAGGCGGGGCTTTGCTTGCGGTGGGATTGTGGGCTGGCGCAGGTCCCTGGTTGTGGGAAAACCTGACGCCGGCTGTGCTGAAAGCAGCGCAAGCGTTGACGATTGTGTTCGGCGTCAGCTTGTTCGTGCATTTGATTTTGATCTTGCCGCTATGGATTTTGAGGCGCGGCCTCGCCTGGTGGTTGCGATTGGAAGTGGTGTTATAATCCGAGTCTTGCATGGAGCATATATCGGTAAGCTGGTTAATACGATTTGATTGAGCCGCGAAACTCAATGTCTGATCAATGGTACGCCTTACGCAGTAAACCTCGCAAAGAGGATGTGGTCTGGCGGCAAGCGCTTTCGCTGGGTTTTGAAGTCTATTATCCTCGTTTGCGCGTGCATCCAGTGAATCCACGGGCGAAGAAACTTCAGCCGTATTTTCCAGGCTACCTGTTCGTGAAGACCGATATTGAGCAAGTTGGGCTTTCGGTGTTTCAATGGATGCCACATACGCTGGGCCTGGTCAGCTTTGGCGGAGAACCGGCCTTGGTGCCGGAAAGCCTCCTTCAAGCGATCCAGAAACGAGTGGATGAGATCAACGCCGCTGGCGGACAGGTTTTTGATGGTTTACAGCCGGGGGATATTGTCTGGATTCGCGAGGGGCCTTTTCATGGCTTTGAAGCCATATTCGACGCTCGGCTGCCGGGCAGCGAACGGGTGCGCGTGTTATTGGAATTTCTGGGCAACCATCGTCAAATTCCGGTTATCTTAGACGCGAGTCAAATTGAAAAAAAGTCCAGAAGATCTGCGAATTGGAAATAAAATCTGAATTGGGGAGCATAGAACGAAAAAATGAAGACAGCTTTTATCACCGGCATCACCGGCCAGGATGGCTCTTACCTGGCGGAGTTATTGCTCTCTAAAGGCTATGAAGTTCATGGTTTGATCCGTCGAGCAAGCACATTCAACACCGGCAGAATAGACCACTTGTATCGCGACCCGCACAATGGGGAAGCGGTCAAGCTGTATTTGCACTATGGCGATATGTCCAACACCGGCAACCTGGTGGATTTGATCTATCAAATCAAACCTGATGAGGTCTATCACCTGGCAGCGCAAAGCCATGTGCGCGTGAGCTTCGACATGCCTGAATACACGGGAGACATCACCGGCTTAGGCGCCATGCGCATTCTGGAGGCGATCCGTAAAAGCGGGATCAAAGCAAGGTTCTATCAGGCTTCGTCCAGCGAAATGTTCGGCAGCGCCAAACCGCCGCAGAATGAGATGACGCCTTTTGAGCCGCAAAGCCCATACGCTGCGGCTAAAGTGTATGCGTATTGGGTTACCCGCAATTACCGCCAGGGGTACGGGTTGTTCGCCAGCAACGGCATTTTGTTCAACCACGAATCGCCCCGTCGAGGCGAGACGTTTGTGACGCGTAAAATCACTCGCGCCCTGGCAGCCATTCTGGCCGGCAAGCAGAAAACGCTTTATCTGGGCAACCTGGATGCACGGCGCGACTGGGGCTACGCGCCGGATTATGTTGCAGCCATGTGGAAGATCTTGCAGCACGACCAGCCGGATGATTTTGTCATTGGAACGGGCGAATCGCATTCGGTGCGCGAGTTTTTGGATGAGGCGTTCGGCTATGTGGGGCTGGATTGGAAAGAGTATGTGAAGATTGACCCGCGCTATTTCCGCCCCACGGAAGTTGATTTTTTGTTGGCTGATGCCACGCGAGCGCGGGAGATTTTGGGCTGGGAGCCGCGTGTGTACTTCCGGGACTTGGTGCGCATCATGGTAGATGCTGATCTGGAATTAATCGGACTGGAATCGCCTGGCGAAGGGCGACGTATTTTGGAAGCACACCATGGGCCCTGGCATCGTTGGGAGGATCAAGTACCCTCCATGGAAGGTTGATGGGAAGTTTGATGCGCTTGCTGGCTGGGAAGATTTTGTTTTAGAGAAACGTGGATGGCCTGAAAAAGGTTCTGGCTTCGCTGCAATTTCGCATTGCCCTGGGGTTGTTCGTCAGCGGAATCGCTGTCTATTTGGCTGTGGCTGGCGTAGATCTTGCTCAGGCAGGTCTCATTATAGCTCGCGCCCATTGGCCATTGATCGCCTGGGCTATTGCTAGCGTCATCGTTAATATGCTGCTCAAAATAGCCCGCTGGCGGCTGCTGCTGGATGCTAACCCAGGTCGAAACCATGCCTCTTTTGCGGCCTCGTTTTTAGCAGGCCAATTTTTGAACAACTTTTTCCCGCTGCGAGTGGGTGAAATCAGCCGGGTGGCGACTCTTGGACGCGGCGATGGGTATGCCTTTGTTGCAACCACGTTGCTCTTCGAAAAGCTCTACGATATGATCGCCTTTGGAGCGCTGCTCTTGATCCAGGCGTTATTCTCTTTGCCTTCGCAGTGGATACGCCCTTCGGTTTTCCTGTTTTTGGCCGCCGCAGTTTTGTTGTTTATAGTGGGTGCTGTGTTGGTTCGTCGCCTGGATTGGTTCGCTGAACGGCTGCCTGCGCGTTGGATGAGGGCGGATTTGCGTGCTGCGTTGCGCAGAAACTTGATGCTGGCTGCTGCGGGCGCAAAGTCTATCCAAAACCCGGTCACGCTGGCTGGGCTGGCGTTGCTCACTGCCTGCATTTGGTGTATGGCTGTGTTAACCAATCACCTGACTCAGGCAGCGTTAAGGCTAAACCTGCCGTTGCAGACTTCCGTGTTGACATTAATTGCTCTGCAAATAGGTATTTCGGCGCCTTCATTGCCGGGTCGGGTGGGAATTTTCGAATATGCTTGCATGCTGGCGTTACAGACCTATGGCATTGGCGCTGCAGCAGCGTTGGGTTATGGTGTTTTGCTGCATCTTATTGTTTATACGCCAGTATTGGCGCTTGGACTGCCCGCTTTTTGGCGGTTATCGGTGCGAAAAACAAGCGCGGGAAGTGAATATAATTTAGCGTTGGACTTGAGAGAACGCAGGTGAGCGTGATGTACTCGGTGCTATTTGTTTGTACTGCTAACATTTGCCGTTCACCCATGGCGATGGGATTACTGCGCGCCCTGGTCAGCCAGGAAGCGAATGAATGGCGAATAGAATCCGCCGGCGTTTGGGCGCAAAACGGGCAGCCGGCGGCTGTTTTTACCCGCCAGGTGCTGGCTGAAAGAGGCATCGAATTGGGCGACTTTCGTTCCCGCCCTATTACCCGCGATCTGGTGGAAAGCTTCAACTTGATTTTGACCATGGAACGCGGCCAGAAGGAAGCTTTGCGGGCTGCCTTCCCGCAACAAGCCTCGAAGGTGTTCTTACTAACGGAGATGGCCAACAAACTGGGGGATGTCGTTGACCCCATCGGCGGCCCGTTGATGGATTACGAGGACACGGCGAGAGAGATCGAGCAAATATTGACCAAGGGCTATGAAAGAATCCGTGAGCTGGCCGCAGATGCGCCAGATGCTGGTTCCTGAAAAAACCCCTGAGCTGCAAATCAAAGACCTGGTGCAGCTTGGCGTCATCCTGTTGATCACCTTGATCTATGGTTTGATCTACGTTTTTCTCGTCCCTCCCTGGCAACATTACGATGAACCTAACCATTTCGAGTATGTCTGGCTGGTTGCTCACCGCGATCGTTTGCCAGACGCTAACGACCGTCACCCACGCTTTAGCTGGAAAGTAATCCGTTCGATGGTGGAAAACGGTTTTTACGACCGGATTGGTGGCGCGCCTGAGCTTGGGTCAGACTTCCCGGCTAATTTGAAAATTCCGGGTCACTCCCAATTGGGCGAACCGCCGCTTTATTATCTGTACGTCGCGTTGCCCTTGCGCTTCTTGCCGCCTATTTCCATTGAGCGACAGTTGTATGTCGCGCGTTTGATGTCCCTCTCACTGCTGTTGATCACAGTGATCGCTGCCTGGGGAACGGCGAGAAGCCTGGCGCCGCCAGGGCACCCGCTGCGTTGGCTGCTCCCGGCGATGATGGCGCTGTTGCCCGGTTTTGTGGATCTCATGACTGCGGTGAATAACGACGCGGCGGCGATTGCCAGTTTTTCGTTGTTTGTATGGGGCAGTCTGCGCTTGCTGCGCAATGGGCTGAGTTTACTCAACTTCCTCTGGACGGTCGCTGCTGCTGGGTTGACTTACTATACAAAAAATACGGCTATGATCGCCATTGTCGCGCTGCCGCTTGTATTGTTGCTGGCGGTTTTCCGCCGCAGATTGCGCTGGATCGCCTGGCTGACCCTGGGCGTGTCTCTATTGACAGGGTTAGCGTTTAGCCTCTCCGTGGATGACGCGCAAGGCTGGTATCGCGGCCATGCCTGGAAACAAGTTGCATCGCAAACAGCAGGGTTTCGCCAGCAATCCGCGGACGCGCCCCTGGGGACGCATGCCCTGATGATTGAGATGCCGCTGCAGGTTCCTGCGCGCCAAAAACAGACGGTTGTATTTCAAGTCTTGCCCCCCACAATCGCTCACAAAGTATATGATCACGAAGTTACCCTGGGCTTTTGGGCTTGGGGCAGTCAACCCATGACGGTTATCTCCCCAATTTTTAAGACTGCTCGGCAAGAATTTTCTATCCCTATCACGGTAACGACGCGACCTCAGTTTTTCGCAGTTCAAATTCGGACGCCGTCAGGTTCAGATCGCTTGTGGGTTGATTTTAATATAGAAACTGTGCAATCAAACGGGGGGCAAAATCCTCCCACCCCTTCTTCGGAAGGACAAACAGACGCCGCCGAAGTGGGAACTGCGCAGCTTTTCTATGATGGTCTGGTTTTGGCTCTTGGTTCGAGGCCGGTGGATTCTGCGCCGCTTTTCTATGCTGAAGATGCCTCTGCAGGCGTCTGGGGCGACCAACCCTTTGAGAATCTGCTGCGCAACGCTTCATTTGAGACCCCGGCGTTGCGGGTGAATTCTCGTCTGGACGATCTGGCAACACAGGTCATGCCAGATAACGCCCGCCCTTCGCTGATGCTGGCATCGCTTGCCGACCCGGCAGGGAGCGCGTACTATTTTCGCATCGTCGCTCAGCACCTTTTTCAGACTTTTTGGGCACGTTTTGGCTGGGGGCATGTGCCATTGATCTGGGAATGGGTCTATGGGGTGTTAGCGGGAATTTGCGGGTTGTGCTTGCTGGGCTGCCTGATCGGCGGCTGGCGAATGCGTCGCCGTTTGCCAGGGGACGTGATCGCGCTGGTCGCTCTGTCCATGGGGCTGGCATGGGGGTTGTCTTTGGCTCGTGGGGCGGTTTATCTCAATTATCCTTTTTATTACTTCCCAACTGCGCGCCATGCCTATCCGGCGATTATTCCTACGATGTTATTCCTCAGCGGTGGTTGGCTTGGATTAACCGGGGGATGGAAAATTGGTCGCATCCTCATCCTTGCGTTTTTGGCAGGTCTTGGAGTACTTTCTATCTTTAGCATTGCCGTTTTTTATGGCAAAATATAAACATTGCGCTTTTACTGTTAGGTACGTGTTGGGCGGGTCATTTATCGTTTCGCAGCGTTGAGGCTTGGCGTGAAATAGCATATTTTAAGCGTTTGTAAGGAGGTCTCATCATGCGCGTTATAAAAACCCTACTATCGGTTCTCTTATTAGCCGGATTAGTTGGTTGTAACCTTGTGTGGAAATCGCCCGCAACGCCGACCACCAATCCCCAAAGGGCTCTCGCGACTTTGATAGAGGCTACATCGTCGGCGGAGAATGAAACCGAAGCGCCCTCCCTCACCCAAACGGTAGAGGAGACGCCAACTGGCGAAGCGCTGGCTTCTGTTGAGCCTCCAGAGGGCGAGGAAACGCCTGTACCTGAAGCGCCGACCGTGCCTATCGCTACTCCGACCTTGCCAGGCGTCGCAGTGGATTTGCCACCCTTTGACGCTGGCATGGAACTAAATGTAATGTCCACGCGAGATTTGGAGGTCGCTCTGCAAGCTGGCGCGCACTGGGTTCGCGTCAACGCCTTGAATTGGGCAGATATTGAGCCAACAGAAGGAGCTCGTAACTGGGCGGCGGCGAATGCCCTGGAGCAGCAACTGCGCACGGCTGCCGCGTGGGGGGCGAAAACGATCCTCGTAGTGCGCACCACACCCGCCTGGGCGCAGGCTGTACCTGGGATGCGTTGCGGCGCAGTGAAGGTGGATAAGCTTGCCGCCTTTGCGCAATTTGTCTATGAGGCTGTGTTGCGCTACAGCGCGCCGCCCTATCAGGTCGAGTATTGGGAACTGGGCAATGAACCCGATGTTGACCCGGCGCTGGTGCCTCCAGATAACCCATTCGGCTGTTGGGGTGTAGCCAGCGATCCGCAGTACGGCGGTAGCATCTACGCCGATATGCTGAAACAAGTAGCGCCGCGCATCCGAGCTGCAAACCCCAATGTAAAGATTCTGGTGGGTGGGCTTCTGCTGGATTGCGACCCTTTGAATCCGCCAACAGGTAAAAATTGCACCCCTTCTCGTTATTTGGAAGGCATCCTGCGAAACGGCGGCGGTGAATTTTTTGACGGCGTCAGCTTCCACGCATACGATTACTACGCCGGACCTGACCGCTATGGAAATTCCAACTGGAACAGCACTTCGGATACGTTGGGACCTGTGGTGAGCGCCAAAGCGCGTTTCCTGCATGCAGTGCTGACTTCTTACGGCGTTCCAGACAAATTCCTGGTCAACACGGAGGCTGGCTTGCTATGCGGGCGGACGGGCGCTGAAGCAATGTGCCAGGGAGCAGATTTCCACCGCACCAAGGCGGCTTACGTCGCTCTGACCAACGCCGCCGCCCTGGCAGAAGGATTGAGCGGCAGCGTCTGGTATAGCTTGAAAGGCTGGCGCGGCACCGCCCTGGTGGGACCGCGACATGAGCCGTACCCTGCTTACGAGGCATTCCGACAATCCGCTATGCGCCTGTCGGGGGCGGTTTTTAGCCGACAAATTACAGAATACCCCAGCGTGTTGGGCTACGAGTTCACTCGTGAAGGTCAGAAGATGTGGCTGCTGGTCACGCTGGATGGACAGAGTCGCGTGATTCAACTGCCCTCCGTTCCGGTTTCGATCTACGATGCCCTGGGGAATGCGCTGCCGCCGCTGGTGGAATTGACCATCGGCGCCATGCCGGTTTATGTCGAATGGGCGCCATGATTCAGCTTTGCCAGACACTGTTAGTTAGCGCAGTTCTTTTAGCAATGCATCCATAGCCGCCTGAAGAACAGCGTCCACCCGTCCCAGGGCGCTGTCTTCTGTTACAGGAACAACGATATCCGGCGCTACGCCGCTGCCTTCGATCACAATTTCCCCATCGGGCGTCACCGAACGTCCGGTGGGGAATTGCATGGTGAGATCGCCGGGCAGTTTGTACTGCCCCTGGCCAACTTCGCCAAACGCGCCCGCAGTTGGGTAATGCCCCACAATGGTCGCTCGCCCGTTATGTTGCATGGCGTATGCAAACCCTTCGCAGGCGCTAACGCAATCGGGACCCACAAGGATAGCAACAACTCCGCCATAGTAATGAGGGGCAGGGCGAATGCGGGTGGGGTATCCGGTCGATTCGAATTGACCGCTGTTTTGGTTGTAATAATAGTTCTGATAGAGCGTGATTTCTTCCTTGAAGAAATAGCCGGCAAAATCCATCGCCATGCCCAGCGAACCACCGGAGTTGGCGCGAATGTCAATGATGACGCCGGGAACATCATTCTCCAGCATGTTTTGGATATAACGATCCCACAAACGCGCCATCAGGTTCTGATCGTCCTGAAAGGTGCTGATGCGAATATAGCCCAGGTTCGTATCCGGCAGGGTATAGGCTTCAATGGGCAAGCTCATTTTGTCTTCATTGAAGCTGGGGATGG
Source organism: Anaerolineales bacterium (assembly GCA_020060465.1). Lineage (GTDB taxonomy): Bacteria > Chloroflexota > Anaerolineae > Anaerolineales > UBA4823 > RBG-16-57-11. The sequence continues at coordinate 103,862 of JAGVAD010000026.1, read as the reverse complement.
TCTTGAACAGAGAGTCGTATTCATTTGCCGCCGTCAATTGCACGCTTTTAACGCTGGTATCGCCAGGGTTTTTAAATTGCACGTCGTAACGGCTGCCCGGCTGGACACGTGTCAGGAAGTTGACCTTCGCTAACCGCAAAGCATGTTGGCTGGAATAGGGTGCAAAACCCGGCGCGACGCTTTGGAGGGTTTCAGCCACGGGTTTTCCAGCCCAAGTCAGAATCTCCGCCCCGGCTTGAATTCCTGCTCTTGCCGCCGGAAGATCAGGCAAAACCTCTTTAGCGATGATTCGACCATCGCTGAGTTCTGCCAGAACCAGCCCAAAGCCGCCGCCGTATTCGCTATAGAAAGCTTGCTGTTCGAGCGATAGACCTACATGACCATCGGGGATTTCCAGTGTGAATTGACGGAGCAGGTTGTAAAAATCTTGCTGGCTGCGCACTTTCTCCGCCATGGGAAGGTATCTTTCTCGTAGTTCTGCCCACTGGATGCGTTTCAGATCGGTGAAGGGATATTCTTGCGAGGCTTTGTCAAACAGGGCGCTGAAGGCTTGACCATAATCCATAGCGGAGTAGTCGTTGACCGCCGTAGCGCCTTCTATTAAAGTTAGAACCGGGCGTGATTCTTTGTAGATGCGGAAGGGCTTTTCGTTCAGATCAACCAGGCTGTAACCAGGGGGTACGAGGGCTGTTGGGTCATCGGCGGTGAAGAGTTTGCCGTCCTCGCCAAAATCGGTCGGAAAACCTTGTTTGTCATCCGGCGACCAGATGACCAGCGTTCCGCCAGTGATTTCATAATCATTCTCAGGGTCGGTGATGGTTGACGCATAGGCATTCGACCAGCCTGTGCCATCGCGTCGTTCCAGAAAAGGGTCGCCCCAGGTATTCGACCAATACGCTACGGCGAAGATTTGCAAACCTGTGTCTTCTTCGCCGTCGTTATCCACATCCAGATATGTTGCTTGAGGGATCATCGGCAACGACAAAGAAAAACTCAGCTTTTGATCGTTGTCAATGTGCACCGGGCCAATGATCTGGGAAGGGAGGCTGAATTGAAATTCGCGGTCGCGGCGTACAAAGCCAGCCTGATCTTCCAACATGACAAAAGGTTCGGCGGTGGTGCTGAGGAAAAAGGGCGAGGTATAGGGGATTTCGCCGCTGATATAAACCGGCTCATCTGTATCGGGAGTGTGGGGCTGTAAGGTGACGCTGGCAGGAATGGTGATTGTTGGCGCGGGCGGCGCGCTGGGCGAGGCAGACGACGCGGGCGGCGCAGGATTAAACACCCGACAAGCAGGGAGGACGAAAAACGCCGATAGCAGGACTACAACGATCCAGGCAGCGTGGTTATTTTTCATGATCACCTCTTTCGCGTATCTGGTCAATCTTTATGCTCAGTTCATCCAATTGTTGGTGCAGTTTGCGAATATCCTCTTGGGTTGGCGCTTGGCGCTGCTTCAGGTATCGCTCCAATTCTTCCTCTGTAATTATTTGGCTTTCGCGTGTTGAACGGAGACCTTGTTGGATGAGCTTTTCTAGCAGGGTTTTGCCCTCTTTATCAGACAGATCGCCCTGCTGCACCAGCGCCTGAACGCGTCGCTTGATTTCATCATCGAACTGCCGCCAGAATTGGAGGGGGGAATGCAGGCTTCGGTGGAGAGCAGATAACCGATCGCCGCCGGCGCGAATCAACCCCATCAGGAAAGAGTTAGTCAACAAACCGCTTTGCCTTTTCTCTTGCTCCAGGATGATTTGTGTGAGGGTCAAAGCGGTTAGATCCTCGCCGCTTGTATGGTCAATCACCTGGATTTCGATCCCCTGGCGAATCAGATCGGCGATGCCTTCCAGTGTGATATATTGCTTCGCCTCGGTATTATAGAGCTTGCGGTTAGGATAACGCTTAATGATGATCACTGATCAGGCTTTCTTCAGTTCGTCCACCTTCTTGGCTAACTCAGAGATCTTCTCGCCTAACGCCTCAATGTCGGCTTTGGTGGGGACGCTCATACGCTCCAGGACATTCTCCACACGTCGGGTCAGCTCATCCTCCGCTCTCTCGGCTTGTTTCTTGCGCTTGTCCATAATTTCGCGCAGCAGCTTGCGCCCATCTTTTTCAGCGATTTCGCCGCGCTCGATCAGGCGGTTGATAAACTCCTCCACCTCTTCTTGCGCTAAAGCAAATGCGCCAATGCCGGCCAGCAAGACTTTGCGTGCCGCCTCAAGAAGGTAATTTTGCTCTTCTTTGTCATTTGGTTGTTCAACGGTCTCGTTCGCTTTTGTTTTCGTAACCATCATATTCTCTCCTGTTCGCTCGAATGGTTCCAGAAAATAGAGAAGAACCCAGGAAGTTCATAACGCACCGCGTCAAAATTGATTGTAACACGCCGCGTCATGGACTGTCAAGCCTTGCATCTCAGACACGCCATTCTGCCAAGGATCTATGAGAAGGCCGTCCCAATCATCGGCTCGCTTGACTCGCCCTCTCTTCTACACTATACTACCGTTGCTGCTCAAAAGAAAAAGATCGCTTGCTACTTTTTCCCACGATAACATTATCCCATGAGAATTCTCTCCCTGAGCGACACCCTGGTAACTTACATCTATAGCTCGCAAGTGCGAGCTCGGTTTCATGGGGTGGATCTCATTCTGGCATGCGGCGACCTGGCGTATTACTATCTGGAATATGTCTATAACGCCCTGGATGCTCCATTGTTCTTTGTGCGCGGCAACCATGATGCAGTGATCGAATATAGCACCGCCGGGCAGCGCACTGCTCCGCATGGTTGCATTGATCTACATCGCCGAGTAGTACAGTATCGTGGTTTGCTTATCGCCGGTGTAGAAGGCAGCGCGCGCTATCGCCCCGGGCCGTTTCAATATTCGCAGGCGGAAATGTGGCAGCATGTATTGCAACTCGTCCCGCGCTTGATGCTCAATCGCATGCAGTATGGTCGCTACCTGGACATCTTCGTCACCCACGCCCCGCCTGCCGGTGTGCATGAAGGAGATGATTATACCCACCGCGGCGTGGATGCATTTCGCTGGTTGGATGTAGTCTTTCGACCGACGTATCACTTTCATGGACATATTCACATTTACAACCCGAATCATCCAACCAAAAGTATGCTTGGCGCCACGCAGGTAATCAATGCTTATGGGTTTAAAGAGGTGGAATTCGATTGCTGCTGACAACGGGCGCTAGCGGCAAATCAGAATTGGCTTTTCGCTCTCGCGTAGCACATCATTGACTGTGCTGCCCAGCACAACCTCCAACACCGGGCTGAGTCCATAACCACCCATGACAATCAAATCGCTGTTCAATTCTTGCGCCAGTTCCAGCAGCGCCTGGCTGACTACGCCGGTTTTGAGATGATAGCCTGCTTTAACATTATGTTCTTCCAGGTACTGACGGGCGTTTTCCAGGGTCTCTTGACCAGAACGGTCATCTTCCGAGACGGTGATCACATCCAGCGGAATATGCCATTGCCCGGCCAGATAAGTGGCGAGGAAAAGCGCTTCCCGGGCTTTGGGGCTTCCGTCAAAAGCCAGGAGGGCGCGGTTCAACGGCGACACAGTTTGAGGCGTTGCCAGCACAGGGCGCGGGCAGCGTTGGATCAGGTCGTGAAAACCCGAAGCCAATCGAGCCAGAGGTTGCGCTGCGGGTGGGTAGCTCAGATTCACGATCACCAGATCCGTCACCGCGGCATGTGAACAGGTCTCTTCGACGATTTCGCCAGTGGAAAAGACCATTCTCCCGTTGACGCCGGAATTCTCGCAGCGCCGATCAAATTCGGCGCGGATCGCTTGCATCTCTGAATCATCTTCATCCTCATCGCGCCGCACATGCAAACCGTAAATGTTCGATCCCTCGCGCCTGGCAACCACAATCGCTTGCTCAAGCGCGCACCAACCGTCTTCTTTGCCGTTCAAAGGCGTTAACAAGTCAAGGAACAAGCGGTTATCTGAGCGCCCAGCCAGCGCCCGGCTGCGCCATTGCCCGGCCCGTGGTCCGCTTTCCAGCTTATCCGGTGCAATGATTTCCAATAGACGGTTCCCCAGGCGACCGAGGAAATTCTCCAGCGCCTGGCTGTGTTCTTCGACCAGATGACCGGCGACGTGTTCTGGACGCACAGGATGCCCCAACTCTTCCTCCAACTCCGCGCGGTGCTCGGCGATCCACAAGTACAGATCGGTTTCGGTGCGGTCAGGGAAACGACGCAAGATACCCTGCTGGCGGATAAATTCGACAATCGGCAGGTACACCGTGTCGTACCAATGCGTTACTGCTTCTTCGTAAGAAATATCGCGTTGGAAATCCAGCCCCATATAATAACGGTGCACGTCAATGTGTTCCAGCAAGACAGGGTATTGGCCAGGCGCGGTTACTCGCAGGTCTGCATCAGGCCGTAACTGATCCAGATGGGTTCGTTCGAGAAATTGGTTGTATTCCGAAATCAAGATCAGGTCATCGGGTTTAACATTCGGGTCCAGCGGCACGCGGCTTTGCACTTCGGTGACATACGCCTGGATATGGTGCGCGCCGAGCTGACGGGCGACAGAAACGCGATGATTGCCGTCTTTTACAAAATAGGCATTGCCAATCTTATAGACTTCGATTGGCGGCAAACCAGCCAGCCCGGAAGCGGCAGCCTTCACCCGCACCCAACGTTCTTGGGTCGCCTCATGCAGCGGCAAAAAATCGCGCGTAAAATCGCTGTAGCGCCCCACACTGCCAACAATCGCGTCTAAAGGAATGTCCTGCACGCCGCGCTCAATGCCACCCTGCAACCGCAGCATCTGGCGGACATCGTCATACGAAAGCAAGCGATCGGATGCGCCGGTTAACCGCGAGAATAAAGCCTTCAATTGCCCCCGATTGCGAGCGCGATGAAAATCGCTGATGGCTGTGCTGAGATCTTCTTGTGTCGGTTCAGTGAACATAAATATTATTTTACCTGTAATTTTACCGACAGTTCATTGGGAATTACTTTGTTTGGTGTGTTGAGCTCGTTGAAGCATGCCCGTTAATAAAGAGTTCGCACATACCCTTCGACAGGCTTTGGACGCGTGATATGACGGGAATTCCCGAAAAGCCTCACCGACGCTATTCAGGAAACCTGTGTGAGCGTGATAAAATCATTTAAGCGGGTGAATTGCCCCGATGATCGCACAGGCCTGTTTAAAAAATGAACGGAGATAATCCCATGCTCTCGCCGCGACTGACCTTTTTTTGCGAGCTGGAAGCAGAACCTTTGCAAGCGCTTCTAACGGAACAGATTTTGGCGCGCCTGTCTGCCTTGAACGCTGCGGTCAGTTTGGGGCTATTGGATCTCAGTCCGCAGCGCGCAGCATGTGTGCGTCGTTTAAACCAGGCTGGCATTCCAGTCATTGCCTGGTTGCTGCTCCCAAAGGAACAGGGATATTGGTTCAATGTCGCCAATGCGCCGCAGGCGCTTGCCTTTTATGATCGCTTCAAGGCATGGACGGAGAGTGAAGGTCTGAAATGGGCAGGCGTTGGCCTGGATATCGAACCAGACATCCGCGAGTTCTCTGCGTTGGCGCGCAATTGGCCGCGCCAGATTCCGAGATGGCTGGGCCGCTTATTTTGGAACCGTCGAGTGCAGCGAGCGCGTCAGTTATACTGCCAGTTAGTCGCCCGCATACACGCGGATGGTTATTTAGCAGAGGCTTATCAATTCCCCTTTATTGCCGATGAGCGCCATGCGCATACCACGCTGCTGCAACGTCTGACCGGCCTGGTAGATTTGCGCGTGGACCGCGAAGTCTGGATGATCTATACCAGCTTCTTCCGCCCGCATGGGGCGGGCATTTTAGCCAGTTATGCGCCGGAAGCTCAGGCCATCGCGTTGGGCATCACTGGCGGCGGTGTGGAAGCGCCCGGCATCCCCAAACCGGCTCCACTGAGCTGGGAGGAGTTGGCGCGCGATCTGCGGCTGGCCTGGCATTGGTGCAGCGATTTGTATATTTTCAGCCTGGAAGGCTGCGTGCAGCAGGGCTTTTTGGAGCGATTGGAGAATTTTGTCTGGGATGCGCCGCTTTTACTGCCCCAGGCCAGTCGCGCTCAGGTGGACGGCTGGCGCAGATCAGTATGGTCTGGGTTGTGGCTGGCAGAGCGGCTGTTCTTGCTGATCGGGGGCGTGACTGCCGGTATCCTGCTCTGGAAAAGCGCGCGATACTGGCGTCAGAGGCGCCGCTGATCTGCTGAGACAAAATACACCCATCAAGGCGAGGTTCGGACTATTATGGATGATCGAGAGCGACAAACCGCTGAGGGCATCTTGTTCACAGATATGTATCAAATCACTATGGCGCAGGTATATTACCGCCTGGGCTATCAAGATAAATGGGTGCAATTTGATCATTTCTTCCGTTCTTACCCGGATTACGGGGCCCACAAAGCCGGTTACTGCATAAACGCCGGACTGGAGTGGCTGCTGGATTGGATGCGTTCGGCGCATTTTCGTCCTGAAGACATCTCATACCTGCGCAGCTTGAAATCTCGCGCCGGCAAGCAGATGTTCGCCGAGGATTTTCTGGCCTGGCTGGCAGAGAACGGAGACTTTTCAGGATTGAGCCTGTGGGCGATTCCAGAGGGGCGGGTGGTGCATCCCAATGTGCCGTTGACAGTGGTGCGCGGGCCTCTGGCAATGGCGCAGATATTGGAGACTGCCTTGCTCAACCAACTTAACCACCAGACGTTGATCGCCACGAAAGCTGCTCGTATCCGTGAGATCGGGCGCGGCCAAATCATGCTGGAGTTTGGGCTGCGGCGCGGCCACGGTAAGGGCGCCAACGCCGGAGCGCGGGCAGCATTGATCGGCGGCGCGGATTTCACTTCTAATGTGGGCGTTTCTGCGGTATTGGGTTATGAACCGAAAGGCACTCATGCGCATAGTATGGTGCAGTTGTTTATCTCTCTGGGAATGAGCGAACTGGATGCTTTTCGAGCCTACGCTGACATCTATCCAGATGATTGCACCTTGCTGGTGGACACGGTGAACACGTTAGAGAGCGGCGTTCCCAACGCGATCCGTGTCTTTGAAGAACTGCGCCGAAAAGGGCACAAACCGGTCGGTGTGCGCCTGGACTCGGGCGATCTGGCGTATTTGAGCATTCAGGCGGCGCGCATGTTGGATGAAGCCGGCTTCGAAAATGTCTCCATCGTGCTCTCCAACAACCTGGATGAATTGGTCATCTGGCAGATTATCACACAGATCACCCAGGAAGCGCCGCGCTATGGAGTGGACGCCGATAAATTGATCCGCCGCCTGGTATACGGGGTTGGCACGCGCCTGATTACCTCTTGGGGCGAGCCTGCCCTGGGCGGTGTGTATAAACTGGTGGCGGTGCAGGAGAGAGATCGTTGGATACCGGCGATTAAAATCTCCGAATCGCTCTCCAAAACGCCTAACCCAGGCGATAAACGCGTCTGGCGCCTGTATGACGCGCGCGGCAAAGCGACTGCAGATTTGATTGGGTTATACGGAGAAGACCCTCGTCAATGGGAGACGATTCACCTGCGCCACCCCACAGATCATAGCAAATCGCGTCTGTTGCACAAGGATCAGGTGCAGGAAATCGAGCCCTTGTTGGTGGAAGTGCTGCGTGAAGGCAAACTGGTCTATGACCTGCCAGATATTGAAGCGATGCGTGCTTTGCGCCAGGAAGATGTCGAACGGCTTGACCCAGGCGTGCGCCGCATCATGTATCCGCACATCTATCATGTTTCGCTGACCCAGAAGTTGTGGGAACTCAAGCAGGAATTGATCCGTTCTACATCCAATGCTGGAGGGGTTCCATGAGATGGCTTGAATCGAGAATATTGTGGGGCAGTTTGCTCATATTGGCTGGCGTCTTGTTCCTGCTTCAGAATTTGGGCCTTCTGCCGGCGGGGAATTTGTTCTGGATGGTCCTGATTGGAGTGGGCGGAGCGATTTTTCTCTCCATTTTCATTCAAAATCGCACCAACTGGTGGGCATTGATCCCTGGTTTGACTCTGGTCAGCATCGCATTGGTGATTGGGCTGGGGGTCTTTGCGCCGCGCCTGGCGGATCGTTGGGGAGGCTCCCTTGTCTTGGGCGGCATTGGTTTGAGCTTTGCCTTGATCTATCTGGTGGAACGCCAACATTGGTGGGCGGTTATCCCCTTTGGCGTTCTGTTCACGCTGGCCAGCATGGTCGCGTTGGAGCAGATCAATCCTGGTTTAGAGACTCCTGGGGTTTTCTTCCTCGGCCTTAGCGCTACTTTCGTGCTGGTGGCATTGTTGCCCAACCCACAGGGAGAACTGCGCTGGGCGTGGATACCCGCGGCGATACTGTTGGCAATGGGCGTGTTATTTATAGCTGCTGCTGAGGAGATGCTCGCTTATATCTGGCCGGCGGCGCTCATTCTGGCTGGCTTGTTCTTGATCTATCGCACTTTTCGCAGCAGGTGAACGCCTGGAATTATTGCGCGCTTTTCGGTCTGCAGACCAATGCGCGGCAAAAATAATAAAAGCTGTAGTTGGAAGGGAGTGGCAGCGATGCAGAGTGAATTAAAATCGCCCGGGCGAAGACGTACCCCGCGCAGCCTGTTTTTCCCGCTCCTCTTGATTGCATTGGGTATCGTCTTGCTGCTGGAAAATCTGGGCTTGTTGGGCGAAAGTGTGGGCGCTATACTGCTCAAGCTATGGCCGTTCCTGTTGATTTTGCTCGGCGTGGATGGCATTTTGGATCGCAGCGGGGTGGCCGGGCCGTCGTTTTTGATCGGTTTGGGGATTGTCTTTCTGCTCAGCAATTTTGGCTATCTTCAGGTGGATGTCTGGCAGGCACTCTTCACATTATGGCCGATTCTGCTAATCGCCTGGGGCTTCGATTGGGTCTTCGGTCGGCGCACCTGGCTGACCTCGCTGATTGGGGTGATCGTTACGCTGGCTGTGCTCATCATGGCGGTGAGCTTCCTGAACGGTGGGTTGAATCCAGCCGCGCGGCAGGCGATTGCGCATGACCTGGCAAACGCTGAAAAATTGGAGATGACGCTGAACCTCCCTGCCGCATCTTTACGGGTGCGCCCCGCGTCAAGTGCAGAAGCACAAATTGACGGTTTTATTCCTCGCTCGAGCATCTTCGAGGTACAAGAGGAATTTTCGTTGCAAGACGAACGGGCTGTGTATAACCTGAGTTTGCAAGGCAACTTCGTCGCTGTTCCAGGTTTGAGCGGCAATTGGCTGTGGGAGTTTGCCTTGCCAGCGCAGCCGGAGTTAATCTTGCACATTCAGCAAGGCGCGGGAAACGTTGATCTGGACCTCAGTGGGTTGGCGCTGCAGACGCTTAACGCAGAGTTTGGGGCAGGGCAGTTTAAGGTGGTACTGCCTGCTGGAGAGGACGCTACGGTGAAAATCTCTGGCGCGGTGGGGCAAATGCTGATCATCGTTCCTAAACAGGCGGCTATACGCCTGCGCTGCGACCGAGGGCTGGCGTTCTTGCGCCTGCCGGATGATTATCATGGCGACGGTGTGGAATACACCTCGCCGTCTTATGACCAGGCTTCGCAAAAAATCGAATTGGATTTGAGCATGGCGGTAGGCGCAGTGATTATCCAGGCGCGTTAACACCTGAGGAGACGTTACTTCTCCCTTACAGGTTCAACCATTGCCTGGCGGCATGGGGTAAATCCGCCAGGGGACCAACTTTTACTGTGCAGGCAGGCAGAGAGTCCAGGAACAGGCGTCCGTATTTTTTGGTCAAGATGCGCTTATCGAATACAGCCACCACGCCGCGGTCGTATTGTGTGCGGATCAAACGTCCAAACCCCTGGCGAAAACGCAGAATGGCCTCGGGCAGCGAGTATTGATTGAAGGGGTCTTCAAAGGTCTCGGCGCGGGCGGCAACAATTGGATCCGACGGCACATCAAAAGGCAACTTGACAATGACCAGCACAGAGAGCGCCTCCCCCGGTATGTCCACGCCCTCCCAAAAAGCGCGCGTCCCCAGCAAGACGGCACGGTCGGTGGCGCGGAAGGTTTCCAACAACGTGTGCGGTGAAGCCCCCTCGCCTTGTTCATACACCATGATTTCATCCCGCGCCAGCACGGGGGCGATGGCGCTGGAGACGCGCTTAAGCTGATCGTAAGAAGTAAATAACACCATTGCTCGCCCTCCGGTCGCCCGGCAAAGCCGGATCAGACCCGTCTCCACTGCGCGCTGATGACCTGCACGATCGCCTGGCTCAGGGATGTCGTTCACCAGATAGAGCAATGCCGCGGTTTCGTAATCAAAGGGCGAGCCTAAAGCCAGTTCGTCGGCGTGAGCGGCATTCAACCGCCCGCGCAAATAATCAAATTCTCCAGCAGTGGTCAGGGTGGCGGAGGTCAGAACAACCGTGGATTTTTCATTCCAGATATAACGTTCCATCAGCGCGCCGATATGCAATGGTGCAACGTGCAAAGACGGCTGAAAGCCATTGGCCTGCGCCTCTGCCCAATAGATTTGATCCTGGCTGGGCTTGAAGACCAGCGCGTCCATCTGATCGGAGAATTCCATCAGGCGGCGATAATGCGTCGCCATGCTGCCGTACAATTCCTGGTCGCTTTCCGCCAGAAATTCTTGAATTTCAGCCAACTCCTGAGCCAGTTTTCCGATCAGCTCCATCATCGGGTTCAATGTCCTCTCAGCTTCTTCCCAGGCTGCCTCGACCTCCTGCCAGGCGGGTTGAGCGCGGGTGGCGTCCACGATGCGTTCCTGGTGCGAATACATCCCGATCGGACCGCCTTCACGCTGCTGATGTAAGAAGTTTTCGATGCTGATAAAGAACTGGCGGGCGAGATTCTCGAAGCGAAAAGCCAGATCGGTCACCCGCTGCACGATCAGATTGAGTTGGGCGTAATCCCCTGGCTGCAAGACGCTCTGCGTGGCGTTGAGCAACCAGCCCAGCAACCCTGTATTGGGGCCGCCCAATGCCTTGATTAACCGTTCGACTTCCCCATAATTGATGTGAAAACTCAAGGCGTTGGTGGTCGCATCTTCCAGGTGATGAGCTTCATCCACAATGAGGCACTGATATTCCGGCAACACCCGATTGCTCATTGCAACGTCGGCCAGCAACAATGCATGATTGACGATCAGGATGTGTGCGCCAAGCGCCGCTTGCCGCACGCGATAGAAGGGGCACGCTCCGCCAGTGCGTTTGAGGCAGGTCTCTGTTGTACAGCCTTCGTCTTCTGCCGAGATGCGCATCCAAACTTGCCGCTCAACCGGTCCATTTAGGTTGATCTCTGCCCGGTCGCCGGTGGTAGTGTATTGTAGCCAGGTCAATACTTTGCCTAACACGCGCATCTCATCAGCGTTCTCTGGGCCGCGCCGTCGGAAGCTTTCCAGCCGTCGCGGGCACAGGTAATTAGAACGCCCTTTCAGCACCACTGCCCGCAGGTCAATGCCCAGCGCCTCGCACAGATCGGGAATGTCTTTATGGATCAGTTGGTCTTGCAGATTGATGGTGTTGGTTGAAATCACCACGCGCTGGTTGTTTTGCAGGCTCCACAGCGCAGCGGGGATCAAATAAGCCATGCTCTTGCCGGTACCAGTGCCAGCCTCGACAAGCAGGTGACGCCCCTTGTTCAAGGCTTCTGTCACCGCGCGCAGCATGGCAACTTGATGGGTGCGGTACTCAAACTGTGGAAAATGATGTGCAAACACGCCGCCCGGTTCGAGAATGGCAGCCGTTTCCTCCACATCCAACATTCGCGGCTTGTCTGTGGGTTGTAGCAGGACACCTCGGCCGCGCCCATTGACATCAAATAACGGCCCCTGGATGGTGAAACGTACTGCCTGGGCTGAATGGATCTCCTGTGAGCGTTCGCGCAGCGCCAGGCGGAAGGGCCAATAGCCGCCCCATTCGACGTTCTCTGCCAGATTGACGATTTCCACTAAAAGGGGCAAAGGCAAAGACAGGGCTTCTTCAAACAAACGCAGGAAGACACCGCGTGTGGCACGTGCATCATCCAGAGCGCGGTGCGTCGCCGGATAGGGCGCACCCAGCGCCTGCGCCAGCGCCCCCAGGTTATAACGTCCGGCGTTGGGCATCAGCACTGCCGCCATCTCATAGGTATCCAGGGTGGTATGGTTTTTGAAGACGCCGTATTTGCGAAAGAAAGACAGATCGAAGCGGATGTTTTGCCCCAGGATGGGCGCATTGCCCACGAACCGCACCAGGTCCGGCAGCACTTGCTGAAGGCTGGGCGCTTGCAGCACCATCTGGTCGGTGATGCCGGTCAACTGGGTGATAAACGGCGGGATGCGCCGACCGGGATGTAGCAGGGTTTGATATTCAGATTCCACACGGTGGCCCTTAAAGCGCACCGCGCCGATCTCGATCACGGCTTCTTTTTCGGGATCCAGGCCGGTAGTTTCGATGTCCAGCGCGACGATTGTCTCCATGAGTGGAGATTATACCCTGTGTTCGCGAAAGCGGGCTCTTGAGGAAAGCAAGGTGGGCGCTCAAAAGCTCGCCCAGCATCGGTTGGAAACCGACGCCTCAGGTTACGAAGTCTGCTTGAAGCGGGTTGGAGTCGGTGTAGCCGATTTTATGTACCTTCAGGCGGCGACTTCTAATCGCCGCCATCGCGGCACGTAACAATCTTTGAGTGCTCCCAAAGCAGGGTGGGCGAGTGAGCCTTATTCGATGGCGTTGCTCACACTACTCTTTCGAGATAGGCGGGCAAATGGCTCAGCGCTGGCAGGATCACATACTGACCATCATGGTCGTCGCTAACATCCATCTCGTGCGCCCAGGTATTGGCGTAGGGGATTAACACCGCTTTACCGCCGATTTGCAGCACCGGAATTATGTCCGAGCGCAGCGAGTTGCCCACCATCAGAAAGCGTTCCGGGCGAAGCTGATAGCGCTCCAGGATGGCGCGATAAGTGGTCGGGGTCTTGTCGGGGACGATTTCTACCCAGCGGAAAAACCTCGCCAAACCGGAATCGTCAATCTTGCGCTGCTGTTCCGATGGGTCGCCTTTGGTGATTAGCATCAGCGGGTAACGCGAGTGCAGCGCCGCCAGCGTCTCGCCGACGCCGTCCATTAACCGCACTTCTGCTGCCAGCATTTGGCGCGCAAACCCCAAAATGGCGGCGACTTTTTCTGCGGCCAGACGGCTTTCGGTGAGCTGCAAGGCGGCTTCGATCATCGAGAGGATGAAACTCTTGATGCCATAGCCATAGTAGCGCACGTTTTGGGCTTCAATTTCATCCAGGCGCTGCAGGCAGGTCTCGGCGTCGCTGCACTCTGATAGCAGCTCCAGGAATTTTTCTTTGGCTTCGATATACAGCCGTTCGTTATCCCACAGTGTATCGTCGGCATCCAGGCCGATCACGTCGAACATTTCAGATGCTCCCCAATTGGATCAGGCTACGGTGCAGAATTGGACCGCGATGTCGGCCAGGATATGCGCCAGTTTGACGCAGGAATCCAGCTCTACCCACTCTTCAGCCGAGTGCAATCCGTAACCGATGGGTCCCAGCAGGATCGAAGGGACGCCAGCTTCCGCCAGGATGGCGGCGTCGGTCCAAAACGAAGCTCCGCGCGGCTGGATAGGGCGTTGCAAATGTTTCTGCATTACCTGCGCCGCAACCTGGGCAATCGCCGATTGGGATGACACCTCAAAGGGTGGACGATGCATGAAGGTTCTCAACCGTCCTTGAAAGGCGGGGACCTCCTTCGCGCAACGATCCAGCAACACCTGAATTTCCCCTTCCGCCTGGGCGACTGTTTCGCCGGGGTTGGTGCGTCGTTCAATCATTAAGTAGCACAGCGCTGGGTAGGTGCTCATCTCTGTGCCGCCGCGGATGATGGAGGTGTGCAACGAAGGCGTTCCCACCAGCGGGTGCGGATCGCGCTGACGCAGTTCTTGTTCCAGCCCAGCCAGTTCCTGCAGAAAACGCCCCATGTGCAGAATGGCGTCTATACCTTCCTGGTAACGGCTGCCATGCGCGGCTTTCCCGATGGTCTCCACCTCAAAGCCAATAAAACCGCGATGCGCTAGGGCTAACTCCAGGTCGGTGGGTTCGGTGACGATGGCGGCATCGGCGCGATAGCGCCGCACCACATCCTCCATCCCCAGGCTGCCATATTCCTCATCGGCTACCAGAGCGATGATTAAATCGCCTCCCAGCGTGATATGCGCCTCATTCAGTGCCTTCACCGCAGATAACATGGCGGCGATGCTGCCTTTCATATCCTGGCTGCCGCGCCCGTAGAGCCGTCCCTGGCGAATTTCGGGCGAAAACGGTCGCTCCATGCCATTGATCCCTACAGTGTCCATATGTGCGTTCAACAGCAGCGTTGGGGCGCCAGCATCAGCGCCGCGGCGCACGCCCACCGCGTTGACACGCCCCGGAGCAACATCATCCAGCGAGACCTCCAGCCCCAAAGCCTGCATCGCCTGCGCGGCATAAGCGCCAATTTCCGCCTCGCCGTTGCCGTCGGCTACCAAAGAGGGGTTAATGGAGTTGATCGAAACCAGTTCAATCAGAGTTTTTGTCAGATAGTCGCGGTCAATCATCATGGTTTGTATTATACCCCGCCGCTCTTCACTTGTTGCACGGTCTGGCGCGCCGCGTTGGCCAGCAACATGACATCTACGCCCACGGCGACAAACGTAAAACCGTCTTTCAGCGCCCGGCGGGCGTAATCAATTGAGGTGGTAAAGACGCCCAGCGGTTTATCAAATGCCAGGCATGCATGGCGAACGCTTTCGATGGCGGCTTGCACCTGTGGGTGTTCCACCTGCCCGGGTTTGCCCATGCTGTTGGAAAGATCGTAAGGACCAATCAGCAGCGCGTCAACCCCTGGCGAATCCAGGATTTCGGTCACTCGCTGCACGCCTTCGATATGTTCGATTTGAACCACGACGCACACCTGCTCGTTGGCTTGTGCCACATACTCCTCGAAGCCAGGCCCATATCTCTGCGCCCTTCCTATTCCCACGCTACGTCGGCCAAGCGGTGGATAGCGGCATAATGCAACTGCTCGCCTGGCTTCCTCGCCGGAATTGATCAAAGGGAAGATGATTCCGTCTACACCGGTATCCAGAACTTTCTTCACCCAGCCCTCTTCAAGGCCGGGAACGCGCACCAGGCAAGGACAGCCACTGGCTGCCTGAGCCATCTTCTGGATGTCGGTCGGATTCAGCGGGCTGTGCTCGGCGTCAATCCACAGCCAGTCGTAACCCGCCTGTACAAGAATCTCGACCACTGAAGGGTCTGCCAGCGTAGCGACGACTCCAATCGAAGGTGTTTGAGCGAGCAGGCGTTGGCGGAAATTGACGGCAGGCGCTTTTTCAGATCCGGTTGCGTTCATGGGTTGTCTTGGCTGGCATGTAAGGCGATATGCTGGGCCACCATGCTCTCCACGGTCAGCGTGCCGGGATCGTAGCCTAAATCCTGGACGCGCTGTGCCAGTTGAGTGATCTGTGGCGGTTCCAGGAAGGTCTGCGCCAGCAGCTCGGTTTGCTTGAAAACTTCCGCTGTAGGTCCGTCGGCCAGGATGCGCCCCTGGCCCATGGCCACAACCCGTCGGGCGTAAGCGGCTACAATGGGCATATCATGGGTGATGATTACAATGATGTGCCCATGGTTCTCATTCAGGTCTTTCAGGAAATCCATGATTTCGAAAGACTGGCGCGCATCCTGACCCGTGGTAGGTTCATCTACGATGATTAGCTTGGGGCGCAGCGCCAAGATGGAGGCGATCGCCACGCGCTGACGCAAGCCTTTGGAGAGGAAGAAAGGGTGCTCGCTGAAATATCTTTCTGGCAGGCCGACCACTTGAGCTGCTTCTTCCACACGCTCTTTCACTTGCTCTTCGGGGAGCTGAATGTTGCGCGGGCCATAAGCGATTTCATCCCAACAGTTGTTATTGAAGAGTTGATGGTCGGGATTTTGGAATACATACCCCACCCGACGAACCATCTGCACAATTGAGGATGTCTTGGAATTGAGATCTTCAACGATCACATCGCCGCTTGTGGGTTTGAACAGGCCATTCAAACACTTGGAGAGCGTTGTCTTGCCAGAACCGTTCTGCCCAATAAAAGCGATAAACTCGCCTTCGTAGATTTCCAGGTTAATGTCCCAAAGCGCATGCGTGCCATCGGGATATTGGTAGTTTAAATTGCTTACGCGAATAAAAGGCGTTTGGGTATTCATGCCGCGCCTCGCAGAAGGGCAGCCGCCTCATCTACTGTGAGGGGCAGCCGACCGTGATATAGATTCTTTTGCGTCAGTTCATAGAAAAAGCGCATTGCGCCAGGCGGCGAAATGCCTTTCTCCAGCAGTAAATCCAGACGTTGGAAAAACTCGCCGGTCTCAGCGTCGAGGGCAATTTCGCCATCTGCCAGCAGTATCATCCGATCAGCCAGGGGGATCAGGTTTTCCAGGCTATGTTCAATCACGATGACCGTGTTCTGGCTTTGTTTTAGTTTTTGTAATACCTCAAAAACCCGCTTTCGGCTGACTGGATCCAACATGGATGTAGGCTCATCCAGAATCAGCACCTCCGGCGTCATGGCCAGCACAGCCGCCAGCGCCACGCGCTGCTTTTGGCCGCCAGAGATTTCATAAGGCGGTTTAAGCAGGAGATGTTTGAGTTCGGTCAGCTCGGTCACCCATTCCAGCCGCTCGCGTATTTCTGGCAGCGACATACCCAGGTTTTCCATGCCAAATACCAGCTCATCTTCGACAGTCATGGCAGTGAACTGTGCTTCTGGGTCTGAGAACACCATCCCGACCATCTGTTGCAACCTGCCGCGCGGGTACTCCTCGACTTCTATACCGCGTATTTTTACCACGCCATGTTTGAGGCCGCGGTATTGACCGGGGATCAACCCATCCATGGAATAAGCCAGGGTAGTTTTTCCGGCGCCATTGGGGCCAATGATGCCCACGAATGAGCCCTGCTCGATTTTTAGGTTGATATTCTTTAAAGCTTCCTGGGGGGTGTTTAAGTATTGCCAGGAGTAATTTTCGATTTCGATGAGATGCACCACGTCTAATCCAATCTGTTCAGCGAAGTATCTGATAGAGCCAATTGATCAAAAGCGAGCTATCCAGGCTGAAGGCATTATACCCGTATCGTAACGTCAGGATGATAATGAA
The DNA here is from genome assembly GCA_020060465.1 of Anaerolineales bacterium. Taxonomy (GTDB): domain Bacteria; phylum Chloroflexota; class Anaerolineae; order Anaerolineales; family UBA4823; genus RBG-16-57-11. Next base: position 86,710 of record JAGVAD010000026.1, on the reverse strand, counting down.
GAGGATACTGATGAGCGCCACCAGGATACCGTCATGCAATTTAAAGGAATAATGTGTCAGGATATAGTCTGCTCGTTTGACTTTTGCCGCCTCGCCAGTGAAGGCGTAGCCGCGCGCCACCAGCGCGTTGGTAAATTCCTCCGTGCGCCGCAGCGACAAGGCGAACAACGGGATCATGTACATCACATATTTGCGGATCTTATAGCCCAGCGACTTGCCGGTTGTGTCAAAACCGCGCGCCTGCTCAGCCTGGCGCACGATCTGAAAATCCTCCAGAACCATACCGGAAGAGCGCAAGGCCATGGCAAAGACATACGTTACTACAAATGGAATGCGCACGCTGCGCATGGCCACAATCACGTCTCGCTCGCGCGATGTGGTCAGGAAGAAAACCATTGTGGCGATCATCGGCAGGATACGGCAATATACCACCACGCCGTCGCGCAGGCGCTCCCAATAGATTTTGATCCCCAAAACTTTCGCCAGCAATTCAAACTCAGGGTGCGTGCCGCCTAGCACAGTGTAGGAGAGCAGGATAATCCAACCCATGGCAATGGCGACCGGCACGTAAATACGCAAAATGCGCAAATCCACCCGGCTCCATATCATCAAGAGCAAAATCACTGCCATAATGAACAGGTTCACTTCCGGCTGTGTGATGAACATAGGGAACAGGCTCACCACCAATAAGAAATACAATTTCACGAAAGGGTGGATGAAATAGATGGGCGATTCTTTAGGCACATAGCCCAATAAAGTTTTATTCATAACACTCCACACGCAATCCGAGGGCTGTCGGTCTTGTTCCCTTCGTTATCAACACAGCCTGTTCAACGCGGCTACGCTGGAAGATGGGCGTACGCTGCGACAGCCCCCGGCGTAAAGATTATTCAGTTTTTGCGACTAAGCCCACCATTGCTTGACGAAAGCGGTGGTGCGAATTACCACAGCGGACAGCGCCTTGAGCAGGATGAAGTTGAAGACCAGCCCCGCAATCACGTTGCCGCCGAACCAGCCCCAGATGAATAGCGGCACCGATTCGGTGGTCAGCAAGCCGAAGCTGCGCAACACCACCAGCGGTGACCATAGCGCGCCAAAGGCGCTGGATACGATCATTGTCAGAAAGAGGATCAGGTAATCACGTCCGCTTTTCAGGCGTGGATCAGCCTTAAAGTAACGGAAGGCCCAGGCTGGCAAGAACGCCTGCACGAAGTTGGCCGGGATGTAAGCCGCAGAGACGTAGAAGGGGGTGCCTGCCACAGCATTGGAGAAGAAGGGGAAAATGATCCCAGCCAGGACGCCCCACATGCCGAACCAGATCGAGCCAACCTGTTGAACAGCAATGCCCGTCCAGAAGAAGTTGACCCCAAAGCCCAGTGGAAAGCTGATGCTGCCAAACGCGCCCACTACGAAACCGATGCCGATCAGTAACGCCAGGGTGACGATGTGAATGACACCCACGGAGCGCTTTTCCCCTGCTTGCACAGTCCAAATTTGCTCAGCCGTCATTTCAGACATGGTAGCCTCCATAATAGGTAGAATTATGAAAAATGAATTGTTGAGCAGCGATCTCAGATGAAATACCTAAAGCGAAACCAGGGGAGCAAATAGGGAGCGATCTTCAGCAGATTGTCACCTCCTTTCTATTTTACAATCATGTTGGCAACGATGCGATGAAGCGGGAGGTTTAGATTAATCTTTGCTTAATGAATTCTACTATGATTTACAACCCTTGAATAGGCGATTGGTCGCGTGAAGATGCAAAATAGTTGGCTAGACAATTGAATATATACAAAATAAAGCGCGATTTCGCCCGGTGAATGCGTCCTATTGGGTATTTCTGCGATAACCTTCGTAGGTTATCCCTTGCCGCGCCAGGCAGCGGCGACTTCCGGTGGCTGCCTGGAAATGCGCGAAGTCGGCGCAGCCGACTCTGGCTCGCCGTAGGTGGGCTTCGTAACCTGAGACGTCGGTTTCTAACTGATGCCGGGGAGGCGAACTTTTTGGCGCGCCCGATTCTACCATCATCGGGCTACACACCCTGCGCTTGCGGTATAATTCCTTATCATGTTAGAAATCACATTACTTAAACCCATAGATTATCTGGTGATTGGACACATCACTTTAGATGTTATGCCGACCGGTTACCGCCTGGGCGGTACGGCGGCTTACGCCAGCCTGACGGCCAGGGCGCTGGGGCTGCGGGTGGGCGTGGTTACTTCCTGGGGAGCAGAAATCTCGTTGGCTGAACTGCAAGATATTCCTGTGCTGAGTTTTCCGGCTGAGAGAAGCACCATATTTGAAAATGTGATCATGCCTTCCGGGCGCGTTCAATACTTGCGCCACGTAGCTGATTCGCTGGAGTATTATCACATCCCTGAGCCGTGGCGTAGCGCCAGCATTGTCCACCTGGGGCCGGTGGCGCAGGAGGTGGATCCGGGGATTGTGCGCAATTTTCCGACCGCGTTGATCGGCCTGACGCCGCAGGGCTGGTTGCGTTCCTGGGATGCGCAAGGGAAAGTATCTCCTGGCGAATGGCCGGAGGCTGACTTTGTGCTTCGGCGCGCCGGCGCGGCGGTCATCAGCAGCGAGGATGTTGGCAATGAAGAGGAACGCATTGACGAGATGGCAGCTTCCTGCCGCGTGCTGGCTGTGACCGAAGGCGCAGCCGGAGCCCGCCTGTATTGGAACGGCGATGTGCGCCGTTTTCGCGCGCCGGAAATGGAAGAAGTGGACGCTACTGGCGCGGGCGATATTTTCGCTGCCGCCTTTTTCACCCGCTTGTTTACCACCCGCGATCCCTGGGAAGCGGCGCGTTTTGCTACCCAGCTCAGCGCCGTTTCGGTGACCCGTCCCGGATTAGCGGGCGTTCCGACACAAGAGGAGATCGAAACCTGCATGGTGGAGGTCATTTAGCAATCTATGGGGCGCATTTACACCATCGCCAACCAAAAAGGCGGCGTGGGCAAAACCACCACTGCCATCAATCTGGGCGCTTATCTGGCGTATTATGGTCAGCGGGTTTTGTTGGTGGATTTGGATCCCCAAGCCAACGCCACTTCCTGCCTGAAAATTGACAAACGCACCGTCAAGGGCGGCGTTTATGACGTGCTGATCGGCGCGGCGCCGGCCGCCAGCCTGATTATGCACAACCCGCGCCTGAAGCTCTCGCTGCTGCCTTCTTCGCCGGCGTTGGCTGGCGCCGAGGTTGAGCTGGTCAACGAGCTGGCGCGCGAAACTCGGCTCAAGCGCGGCCTGGAGCCGGTCTTCGAGCGCTATGATTATGTGTTGATTGACTGCCCGCCTTCTTTGGGCTTGCTGACGTTGAACGGCCTGGTGGCGGCGCGGGATGGTGTGCTGATCCCGGTGCAGTGCGAATATCTGGCGCTGGAAGGATTGGGGCAGCTCACCTATACCCTGGATCGCATCCGGCAGGCGATCTTTCCTGAATTGACGGTGCGCGGCGTGGTGCTGACGATGTTCGACGGCCGCACCAACCTGGCGAACGATGTGGTGCAGGAAGTGCGGCGCTATTTCGGCGATAAGGTCTTTCGCGCCATCGTGCCGCGCAGTGTGCGTCTGGCGGAAGCGCCTTCATTTGGCCAGCCTATTTCAATGTATGCCCCGGCTTCTGGCGGGGCGCATGCCTACGCCGCGCTGGCGCAGGAGGTTCTGGCTGGCGACGGTATTCACCTCCCCGCTCTGGAGAAGCTCTCGTGAGCCGCAGATCCGGCCTGGGACGTGGTCTGGACGCATTGATCCCCGGCGGCGAGCGCCCGGCCAGCGGGATCGAGCAAATCCCTTTAGACGCAGTGGTCTCCAACCCACGTCAGCCGCGAACGCGCTTTGACCCTGAAGAACTGGCTGAGCTGGCCGAATCCATCCGCGTGCATGGAATGTTGCAGCCCTTGATTGTCACCCAGGACGAGACGCCTGGGCGCTACACATTGATCGCTGGCGAGCGGCGTTTGCTGGCCGCCCGCCAGGCTGGATTGACCCACGCTCCGGCGCTGGTGCGCGAGGCCAGCGAGCAAAGCCGATTGGAGATGGCGCTGATTGAGAATGTGCAGCGCGCCGACCTGGCGCCATTGGAGCTGGCTGAAGCTTACCGCCAGTTGGCAGAGGACTTTGATCTTTCTCATGAGCAGATCGCGGCGCGGGTGGGTAAGAGCCGCGTTGCGGTGACCAATACCCTGCGTTTGCTCAAGCTGCCGGAGAGCGTGCGTCAGGCGCTAACCGAAGGACGCATCAGCGAAGGTCACGCCCGCGCTCTGCTGGCGCTGCCCACGCCGCAGGCGCAAGCTGCTGCATTGCACACCATTCTGACCCATGAATTGAACGTGCGCCAGACCGAGGCGTTGGTGCGCCGCCTGACGGGTGAGCGCCCACCCGCACGCCCCAGACCAGAGCCCCCGCCGGATGTGCTGGATGTTCAGGAGCGATTGCAAAGCTCATTGGGTACGCGGGTGCGCCTCAAGCGCACTCGTAAAGGTAGCGGCACGATTGTCATTCATTTCTATTCCGATGAAGAACTGGAGGCGCTGATTGAGCGGCTCTCCGGCTGATCTCTGCTTCATGAGGCTGGTTCCATGTATCTATACAACGGCAAGATCTATACCCTTGACCCAAAGCGCCCGCTCGTGCGGGCGCTGGCGATCCAGGGCGGGCGCGTCGCCGCCTGGGGCGATCCTGATGACATCCCGCCAGAGTTGAAGTCTCGCCCGCATCATCTGGAAGGCAAGACGGTCATCCCCGGACTGACCGACGCGCACATCCACCTGGAACATTACGCTTTGGGTTTGCAAAAGGTTGACTGCGAGACCTCTACCCGTCAAGAGTGCTTGCGGCGGGTGGCTGAGCGGGCGCAAACCACCCCGCCGGGGGAGTGGATTCTCGGCCATGGCTGGAACCAGAACGTCTGGCCGGAAGGCTTCGGCAACGCGGCCGACCTGGACGCCGTTGCCCCTCATCACCCGGTGTATCTGACTGCCAAGTCGCTGCACGCTGGCTGGGCGAACTCCGCCGCCCTGCGCCTGGCTGGCGTCAGCGCCTCCACGCCGGATCCTGCCGGTGGGCGCTTCGGGCGCAACTCGCAGAGCCATCCGGATGGCGTGCTTTACGAAAGCGCCATGCAGGTTGTGGAGCGGGCGATCCCAGAGCCGGGCGAAGAAGAAGTTGCCGCCGCCATCCGTCGGGCGCAACCGGTGCTGTGGGCGATGGGCGTGACCGGCGCTCACGATTTCGACCGGCGGCGTTGCTTTGCTGCTTTGCAATTGCTGCGCCAGCGCGACGAGTTGCGCCTGCGTGTGCTGAAGAGCATCCCGCTGGAAAACCTGCCCGAGGCTGCTGCACTCGGTCTGCGCAGCGGCTTTGGCGATGACTGGCTGCGCATCGGCGGGGTGAAGGCTTTTATGGACGGCGCTCTTGGCCCGCAGACCGCCGCCATGCTGCAACCTTATGAAGGCGCGCCGCAAAACCGTGGCATGTTGTTCATGGACGCGGAGGAATTGTTCGAGCATGGCCGCCTGGCGATGGAGAATGGCCTGCCGTTGGCAGTGCACGCTATCGGCGACCGCGCCAATCATGAAGCGCTGGATGCTTTTGCTCAATTGCGCAAACTGGAAGCTGAACAGGCGCGCCGCGGCGCAACTGTCGCCCCGCTGCGCCACCGTATCGAACATGTGCAGGTGATCCACCCGGATGATGTTGGGCGGCTGGCCGCGCTGGGAGTGATCGCTTCCATGCAGCCCATCCACGCTACCTCGGATATGTTGATGGCGGATCGCTTTTGGGGTGCGCGTTCGGCGCTGGCTTACGCCTGGAAGGCGCAACTGGAGCATGGCGCGAGGCTGGCTTTCGGCTCGGATGCGCCGGTGGAATCGCCCAACCCCTTCTGGGGATTGCACGCGGCGCTCACCCGCCAGCGGCAGGATGGCAGCCCCTCGCCGCAGGGCTGGTATCCGCAACAGCGGCTTGACCTGAACCAGGCGCTGCTGGCTTATACCCAGGGGCCGGCGTATGCCGCCGGCTGGGAAGACCGCCTGGGTAAGCTTTCGCCAGGCTATTACGCCGATTTGCTCGTATTGGAGGTTGACCCGTTTGAGTGTCCGCCGCAGGAGCTATACGCCCTGCGCCTGCAGGCCACGATGGTCAATGGCGAGTGGGTGTATCAGAATTAACCCGAATTCGAGATTAGATTTCAGGTGTCATTGCGAACGAGCGTTCTGCGAACGAAGCAATCCTTGCAGTGGAGGAGATGGCTTCGCTTCGCTCGCCATGACAGAAGATGGCATGGTTTCTCAGGCACCGCTACAGGCGGCGAAGCAATCCCCTGTAGACCGGGAGATGGCTTCGCTTCGCTCGCCATGACACGCGAAGGACGTAACGTATATATATTCCTTATCCCGAACTGGCGTAGGCTTAACTTCCTCCGGCAGCCAGGGGCTGCACATTCAGCAGGGTGGCGAAGACCACCAGGCGCTTGAGGTAGGTGCGCAGTTCGTTATCCCAGGCGGTGCAGGTGATCAGGGTGATCTGCGGCTGCTCGCTGGGGGCGACCACGCTGAGATCGTAATCCTCCACCACACGTTGTTCGCTCACGGTGTAGGTGAGGATGTTTTTCTGGGTGTAAACGATCACCTTATCGCCCGGCTTGAGGTCTTTGAGTTTCCAGAAGGGGCCGGCGCTGCCATCCGCCAGGTCCACATGACCGGCTAGGCCGGTGTTGCCACCCAGCCCCGGCCAGGAGGTGTTGCCCATCCAGGCGATCTCCTGCTTCAATCCACCGATCAACCAGGTGTCGCCGTTGAAAGGCACATATTTGATGACCGTGTCCAGCCCAATGCTGGGGATCAGCAGGCGCGTGGCCGCGCTGGCATCCGGCTCGACGCCGCCCGGTCCTCGGGTGGGATAGGCGGTTGGCGTTGGGATGGGATAACTCGGCAGAGCATTCGGCGTAGGCGTGGGGTGAAAATCCACCAGGTCAGAAAGGTCAATGGTCACCGTGGGCAAGATGGGGGCTGGGACTTCCGTGACTGTCGGCGGGGGCTGTAGCTCCGCCGCGGTTTGCGTATCCGTCGGGCGGTTGGTGGGGGTTGCTGTAGGCGGCATTCGGGTTGCCAGGGCGGGTTTTGCGCCTGCCAGCATGGAGAGCTGCGGTGGCTGCGCTTCGCCGGAAGAATTGAATGCCCAGCCAGCCACCGAAAAGACCACTCCCAACAGGATCAGCAGCAGACCCAGGCGCGCCGTCCCGCCGCCGCGCAGCGGATGGCGCAGGCGGATGAGGAAGCTGCCCAGCAGGGCGAGCAGCCCCAGCAGCAGCACCAGCAGGCCAACGCTCAACAATGCCTGCGTGGCTGAAAGCGGCGATTGCAACGCCATCTGCCCGACTGCGGCATTCAGCCAGACCGCAAACGCCGCCTCGCCTTCGCCGGTGGGGGGCGCCCAGCCTGTGCCGGGTAATGTGGCTGCCGGTAGCACGCGGAAGCGGATGGTGTTGGTGTGCATGGTCACGCCTTCGAACTCCACGCGGGCGCGGTTTTCGTAGGTTTCCACTTTTGTGGCGGTGCTGTTGACCTTGGCGACCACATCAATGCGCGCCCCTTGACCAGGCGTCAGATCGCCCACATCTACGTTGATGCTGCGCGTGGTGGTGTTGAGCGTGGCGGTGCCGCGATTGGTGGTCACGCTGGTCAGATCAAGCACCGAGGGGAAGGTGTCTTTGACCACGATGTCGGGAATGGTTACCGTGCCTTCGTTGCGCAACTGGATGCGGAAGGTGAAGCTCTCATCCACCTTGGCTTGAGCCGGGGTGACGCTCTTGCCGGCGCTGAGATTATATTCGGTCAATGCGTCCACTGTGTCTGTATCGCTTGCACTACCGCTGCGGCTAGCTCCAAACTCATCAGTACCATTTGCAGTAAATGTATTAATCACTGGAACGTTTCCAGCTGCATTAGAGTTAACCTGAGCAGCTATTTGGAAGGATACTTTTTCTCCCGGATCTAATATCCCATTAAGCGTCAATACACAAGACTGTGCACTTGGGCAAGACCCGCTTCCCAAATTGTTAGTATTGATACGCAGGGCAGTCACAGGTCCTTGCAAGATGTCTGTAACGCTGATGTTATTTATACTTAAGTCGCCCACATTGGTCATGGTCATAGTATAAGTGATGATTTGCCCTGGCTTTACCCGGCTTATACCGTCGGTTTTGGCTAGATCGAAGTAGCCAGCGTGGTTGAGAGTCGTGGTGACGGGGTCGGTATGAATGGTGGTACGGCTGCCGGATGGCCCCCAGGTCAGCGATGCGGTATTGACCACTTCAGTAGTGGTAATGTTCCGACTGGCGCGTACGCGAATGTTAATGTTATTATAAATACTACAACTAAGAGCGTTCGTGCTGCTCCGAGTACAACATGAATAGACAGCAGAAGGATTATTATTATTATTACAAGTGGATCCGAGGAATTCTAATCCTACAGCCAGTTGATCAGTTACTAGAGGAGAAAGATTATTAGGGGGTGGATTCAGAATGGTAATGTGGTATTGATACGGCTCCCCTACGGCAACAGTGTTCCTTTTGGGACAATTATTTCCCGTAAAGCACTTCTGTATTGTGTAATCGCCCACAATTATTGAAGCGCTGGCGGTGTTGTTGGCTGGATTCCAATCTGACGCGTTAGAGCTGGAGGCGGTGGCGCGGTTCGTAATGACTTGACCATTTGTCCCGCTAATTAATTTGGTAGTTATTGTTAATGTTAAAGGAGCCGCATTAGGGGCAATAGAGGGAATATTCCATTGATGCGTATTAGGATTATAGGTCGTGCCAGGTGAAGCATTATGATCTTGATAAATAAGGTTGCTGGGTATATGGTCAGCCACAACAACGCTTGTGGCGGTCGCGGGACCTGCATTAGTAATGACTAAGGTATATGTGACTGTATTAGTGATCAGTGCACTTACCGGTGAGACAGTTTTGCGAAGACCAAGATCCACGCTATCAACAGTTGTGGATAATGTGAAAGTGTTATTACCTGATATATTATCCTGAGGAATAGTATTTATTCTTACCGTATTTTGGATTACATGGCTAACAGTTCTTGAGATCGTTACGTTAAATCTTAAAGGATCAAATATCGTATCAGTTGTAACCGAATAGAAACAATTAACTGATACGCTATTGCTTAGTTGTAGACAGTTCCATTTGCTTGTATTCATTGGCGTCCAGGTAACTCCTTCAGGTAGGCGATCCTCGATATAAATGGATTGCGCCTCACCAGGCTCATACTCAGAAGCAGAGATTATAATCTCATATACGTTTTGCGAACCTACCTGGAATACAGATGGGCGATTATTTTTACTAACAGAAAAATCAAATCCGGTCGAGGTAGGTGTGCGGGTGGGTGTATTTGTTGGAGTAGGGGTGGATGTTGATGTAGGAGTATTGGTTGGAGTCTCTGTCTCTTGCTGTAAAGGTATTAGTAAACGTGGTTTATCATTAATAATCACTCCATTTTGTGGTTTGGATATCGCTTGGAGTGAATTGTCTGAAAAAGACGCATTTCCATCACCTGAGGAAGTTTGGATTGTAGCCGCCAGGGCGTTGATCCAGGTCAACAGCAGCAAGAAGCCCAGCATCACTGCCCCCAAAGGCAACAGTATGGCGCGCCTGCCGCGCCCACGATTTTCGCCTGCGTTCATACCCGCGCCTCCTGCCAGGTGTAATCAACCATGAATGCGTTCGGAAATTCCCCCCACCCCTTCCCAGTGGGAAGGGGGGTCAGGGGGGATGGGTCAGAAGGATAGTTTCCGAACATTCTCACCATAGCCAAATTATATCATCGTTGGCAAGCCTGCTGGCTGTTCCAACGCCGTTCGCTCCACAAACCGCAAATCCTCCTGAGTGTGGACGCCGCCAACGGCGGCGTGGTTCCCATGTCCGGCTTACGATTGCGTAAGCTCGAGGAATTTTTACAGTTCCTGACTGTATCTAAGCGATGATTAAGGTAAAATTAAGCACCGGAAATTTTCCGGCTTCCATCGCTCTAAAAAAATTAATCGCTGGCGAGGTTCTTGCACATCACAAATCCATTACAAGGAGCAAGGGAAATGAAACCAGCCATCTTCCAAGCTTGGCTACGCCTGGGTTTGATCTTGACAGGGTTGTTGGGCGCGTTTGCCTGGTCGCCGTCGGCAGCGCTTGGCGCCCCAAACAGCGTCGCCGGGGTGAATAACTGGGTGTACGCTGTCGCCATGGATGGTCGAGGCAATCTCTACGCTGGCGGGGTATTCACCTCCGCCGGTGGATTGCCAGCCAATTACCTGGCGGTGTGGAACGGTTCTAACTGGGCGCCGGTGGGCGGCGGCTTGAACGGTCCGGCGCTCGCCCTGGCTGTAGAGGGGACGAAGCTGTACGTTGGCGGCAGTTTCACCCGCGCCGGCTCGCGCTCGGTGAGCAACCTGGCGATCTACGATACCAGCACTGGCCAGTGGAGCGGGCCGTCGCAGCCAATAGATGGCGCGGTAAACGCCTTGCAATTGGATGGCGCGGGCAATTTATATGTCGGCGGTTCTTTTCGCAATATCGGCGCACTAGCGGCGCGGCGCATTGCTCGCTATAACCTGAGCAACGGGAGCTGGTCAGCCATGGGCAACGGATTCAACGGTGAAGTGCGCGCCCTGGCTTATGGTGGAGGAAAACTGTACGCTGGCGGCAATTTCACCCAGACCGGCAGCCGCACGCTCAATTATCTGGCGGCGTGGAACGCAGTCAACAGCCGCTGGGAGGCGATCGGCCAGGGAGTGAGCGATGCAGTAGAAGCGCTTGCATTGGACAACGTCGGTAATCTGTATGTGGGCGGCAAATTCACCCTGGCATACGGCGCATCCCCTGTGCCTTACACTCTGGCGGTTGGCCGGATCGCGCGTTGGGATGGCGCGTACTGGCGTGCGCTGGGGTCGGGGCTGAACGGTACCGTCAAAACCCTGGCCTGGCAGAATGGTGTGTTGTACGTGGGCGGTGCCTTCACACAAGCCAGCGGTGCGCCCGCCAGCCGCGTAGCCAGTTGGAACGGCAGCGCCTGGTCGCCGATGGGCAGCGGCATGGACGATTCAACGCTTGCGATGATGGCTGGCACATTCCTGGCGGCGGGCGGCAGCTTCGTTCGCGCCGATGGGCAGGTGGTGAACTTTGTGACCGCCTGGAATGGGTATCAATGGGTGGCTTTGGCTACTTCGCCGACGCCGGTTGTGCTTGCTGCGTTCACCGCCTCGCCGACGGACGAGGGAATGCTGGTGGCCTGGGATACCGTACAGGAAATCCACGTCATCGGTTTCAACCTGCTGCGCGCCCATGCGGACGATGGGTCGTTCACGTTGCTCAATGCGACCCTCATCCCGGCGCAAGCCAGCGGGTCTTCGATGGGCGCCAGCTATCAGTTCCTGGATCGTCAATGGACAAGCGAGAGCTGCCTGTATGTGCTGGAAGCAGTCCATGACGATGGCTCTGTTCAGCGCTTCGGACCAACGAGCTGCGGCAATTGATGGAGGTTGCAGCAGGAGCGGTTCGTCTGCGGCGCAAAACGTCCTGCAGGTTCCCCCTGATCAAAAACCTGCCGGATGTTCATCACCAATCGTGATCGAGGCAAATTGAGCGTCGAAGGGCCTTCCCTGGAATATAACCCCTCATCAGCTTACTCGGCGATACTGCGCCAGGTGGAGGCGCACCATCGCCTGTTCAGCGTGCATTGGGAACTGACTTATCGGTGCAACGAAAAATGCACTCACTGCTATTTGCGAGTTTTTGCGCCTCGTGAAACCGTCCCCGGCGAGCTGACCACCGACGAGTGTTTCCAGGTGGTTGACCAGATCGCGGAAGCTGGGGCGCTCAACCTGACTCTATCTGGCGGCGAGATCCTCGTTCGGCGCGATTTCTTCGAGATCGCCCAGTATGCCCGCCAGAAGCGGTTGTTGTTGCGCCTGTTCACCAATGGCATCTTAATCCGTCCGCAAGTCGCCGACCGCATCGCCGCCCTGCATCCCTACGCTGTTGAGATCAGCCTGTACAGCGTCCGGCCAGAGCTGCATGAGACCATCACCCGGCGGCGCAATTCCTGGCATCTGACCACCCAGGCGATTCGCTTGCTGCGTGAACGCGGCGTGCGTACCATTGTGAAGACGCCGCTGATGCGCCAGAATGTGCGCGAAATAGACGACCTGCAACGCCTGGCAGAGGAACTCGGCGCGGGTTTTCGCTATGACATTACCATTACGTCCAAAGACGCGGGAGGAATGGAACCGCTGCAATATCGCCTGACGTATGAGGATCTGCTGTGGTTGATGGGCCGCCAGATTGACGCTTCTCTGTGGCTCAACCGCTCGGTGAACGGCGATCAACGCACCTGCGGCATCGCTACTAAGGCGGCGGTTGTTGACCCTTACGGCAACGTGTACCCTTGCATCGAAACGCGTTTCAAGGCGGGCAACCTGCGTCAACAGAGTTTGCGGGAAATTTGGGCTTCTTCGCCGGTGTGGCAGGAGCTAAATCAGCTCACCCTGGACAAACTGCCGATGTGCCGCGATTGCGAGCTGCGCCACCTGTGTGTGCGCTGCCACGGGCTGGCGTTGAGAGAAGACGGCGATCTGCGCGGCCCGGCGCGGGTCAACTGCCGCGAGGCGCTGGCGCGCCGCCAGGCGCTGGTGGAGCGTCAGGCTCTGCCCGCGGATTTTCCCGTTCCTGTCCATCTGCAACAGGATGTGGAGTTTCAGTGTTATATAGGTGCAGAATCTTAATACATTGATTGGATCATGGAGAAGTATCTATGCAGCAATCAAAACCTACTATCGAACAACCTGGTGTAACCAGCCCGCCATCCGAGCCATCGCGTGACCAGAAGCGAAAACCTTACATGAAGCCAGCAATCGTGTATCTGGCGCCCTTAGAGGCCATGGCAGGTGTATGTGATCCATTGGGCGGCGGCAAGGATGGTGGAATCTGCACCACAGTTAACAGCTAGAGTCCGGTTGATGATCCCAGAGCCGCCCAGTCTTCTGGCAGAAGTTACATCAGATCTGATCGAAGATCGTCTTCGAGACGGGGCGTCGGTTCGTTTTCGCGTTGCCACCAGCAGCATGGTTCCCACCTTGCAACCCGGCGACGAAATCATCGTCAAAGCCGAAGCGATTCAGCGGGTTCCTGTTGGTTCTCTGGTGGTGTTGCGTCAGCAAAACTACTGGGTTATCCACCGCTTGATCCACCGGCGCAGAGAGGCGGCTGGCGTATGGCAGATGATGACCAAGGGCGATCATAGCCTGTTCGCCGATCCGCTTTGGCGAGGCGAAGATTGGGTGGGTGTGGCGAAGGCAGCGCAGCGGGATTCTCAATGGAAGGATTTCACGACGTTTAAAGCGCGCTGGCTGGGCGGTTGGATCGCCGCTTTGTCCTGGTTGGAAGCCCACCTGTCTTTACAGACGAGGCGCGGCTTTGGGCGGTTGGCGCGGCGCGTCTTGCGTCGCATGGTGGTTGGGCTTGCCGAGTTGGCTTATGAGCTTTGAGAATATGCCCGTTACCCGTTTTGAATTGAGCCTCGAGATCGCGGCATTGCCCATACGCTTGATCTTTTATGGCGCAGATGCACTCATGCAATCGCGCTGGAGCGAGATGTACCAGGCATTTTGCTCCCCGAACCACGCCGATGCTCCCCTGGTGGAGGCGTTGGTTGAGCCGGGCGAACCTTTTTTGCCCTTCCAGCCGCCCACCTGGCGCATTGAAACCTCTACCCAGCTTGGGCGAGTAGATATTCTCTCGCACCTGGAAAAAGGCTGGTTCGACCTGAACGCCGGACAAGGTTTCCTGGCGCTGCGCCCCAATGGCAACCCGGAGAATTATCTGCGCGTGGTGTACGCCTGGCGTTGCCTGGCGCAAGAGGCTTTGCTGCTCCACGCCAGCGGGGTGATTCGCAATGGACGCGGATATGTCTTCTTTGGCCATTCCGGCAGCGGCAAGACCACCCTTGCGCGCCTTTCCAGCGACGCCCTCATTCTCAGCGACGATCTGGTGATCCTGAAATGCGAGGACGCCGATGATCGCCCAACCGTGCGCGTTTTTGGCGTCCCCTTTCGCGGCGAATTGCCGGAAGCGCCGCGCGCCAACGCCAGCGCGCCCTTGTGCGGGCTTTTTAGCCTGGTCAAAGACGATCATCATCAACTGGAAAAGATGGAAAGGCACGAAGCAGTGGGGCGTTTGGCTTCCTGTGTGCCTTTTGTCATGTCGCAGCCGCAAAACGCCCAACGTGTTTTGAAATTGTGCGATGAAATCACGCGGCGCGTCGCTGTGCAATCTTTGCATTTTCGCCGCGATCCCGCTTTTTGGAGTGTGTTGGATGAATGAGCATCATTACCCCGCGCCGCACCCTCAGGTCGCCACGGCCATTGTGGAGGGGCAGGCAGTCATCGTGATGGCTGATAGCGGCAATATGAGCGTCTTGAACGAGTTAGGCACACGCATCTGGCAACTCAGCGACGGTTCGCATTGTGTGGAGGAGATCGTCCAGACGATTGTCGCAGAATATGAGGTAGATGTGGCGCAGGCGAGGGTGGATGTGGGCGCTTTCCTGGAACAGTTGCTTGCTCTTCAGGCGCTCGTTTTGCACGAAGCGCCTCAGCCTGCTGGCTAGGTAAATTCGATGAGATGAAGGCGGTGCAAGAAACCCATTGTTCTTTCATGGACAACCGCTTATGAAAGCCATCCGTTTCTTCCAATTGGCCTTTCTTTCAATCATCGCTGCGCTTTGCCTGGTGTGGTTGTTCTTTCAAGCCGCGCAGGCTGGCGCGCTGCACTCCATCGCGCCCCTTGCAACGCCAGATAACGCCTCTGCGGCGGAGAATAACCCCATTCGCTTCATCCATGCGGATGCACAAAGCGTGATATTGGAGTTGACTGCGCCAGAAGTCAGGGTTGAACAGACTTTGGCTGGCGACCGCCCATGCCAGGTATTGCGTATAGATGGGTTTGCCATGCTGGGCGAGCCAGGCGCGCCGCTCTTGCCTGTGCGCGGCGCATGGGTGGGCATACCGCTGGACGGCGATCCAACGGTGACTGTGTTGGAGGAACAGGTACAAACTCTGGAGGGGCGTTTCGTCCTTTGTCCGCAAGGCGGGCCGAGCGTGGATTTCGATGAACAGGGCGCGCGCTCTCTCGGATATGAGACGCAATGGGACGCCGCGGTCTATGCTCAGGATCGCTTCCTGCCTTCTTCTGCGGTTGAATTGGCGGGGACGGGTTATGTGCGCAGCCAGCGCCTGGCGCAGTTGCGTTTCCAGCCGTTGCAATATAACCCCGTCACGGGCGAGGCGCGGCTGTACACTCGTCTGCGAGTGCAGGTAAATTTCCCTTCTGCCAATGTGCAGCGAGACGTGTCGCGAACCACAGTGGATGAGGGTCGCTTTGAATCGGTTTTGAGCAGCCTGTTGGTCAACTATGAACCGGCGCGCCGCTGGCGGGTTGCGCCGTCTGCCCATCGCGTAACGACGCCTCAGAACGCTGATCTGAATCGCTCCGCCTCTGCTTCGCTGGTGAAGCTGCTGATCGCGCAGAATGGCATCCAGCGTGTGACCTACGCCGACCTGCAAGCGATTGGTGTGCCGGTAGAGGATGTGGATCCGCGCACCTTTCGACTGTATGAAAGGGGCGTAGAAGTCGCGCTGATCGTGACGGGCGAGTCAGACGCTTCTTTTGATCCCGGCGATGAACTCTTGTTCTATGGGCGTCCCGCCGATACCAAATGGAGCAACGTTGGCGTGTACTGGCTCACTTATGGCGGCGAGCCAGGTCTGCGTATGTCTCAGCGCTCCGGCGCATTGGGCGCTCCATTGCCTGCGCCGCTCAGCTTTACCGAAACCACGCATATTGAGAAGAACCTCTCCTATGTCAGCGCCCGACCCAGCGGCGCAAGCGATGATCGCTGGTATTGGGCGACCCTGGCAGCTTCTGACCCGCTGACTTCTACCAGGATTTTTACTTATACCTATCCCTTCAGCCTGACTGCGCCCACGTCGCAGCCGGTCAGCCTGACGCTGCGCGGGCTGTTTTACGGCATCAGCGCGTTGAACGGCGCGGCGACGGCGCAGCATCACACCAGGATTTATCTGAACCAGCGATTGATCCATGATTTTTCCTGGCCGGCGCGCGGCGCATTTTCGTTTGAAGCGCACGCCAGTCAGTCGCTTCTGGCGAGCGGGACGAATATCATCCGAATCGTGTTGCCTATGGACGAGCTCACGTTTGAATCATTTCATCTCAACTGGCTCGAAATAGACTACGCCCGCGCGTTGACAGCGGCGCAGGATCGGCTGACTTTTTCGCTCCTCCCTGGCGAGTGGGAGGTTCAAGTGGACGGCTTTACCTCGCCAGACATCCAGGTATATGACATCACCACATTGACGCGGCCGGTGCAACTCACCGGTGTGGATGTGCAAAACATCACTGGGACCTATCGGGCGCGCTTTGCCCACAGCTCATCGGCGTCGGCGCGGTTCATTGCCCTGACGGAGAGCGCAATTCGCTCTGTGGATGAAGCCTTTTTGGATCAGCCATCCGACCTGATTCATCCGGCGAATGGGGCGGATTATCTGATCATCACCCATCAGGATTTTTACACCGCCGTCCAACCGCTGGCGAATGATCGCGCGGCTCGGGGTCTGCGCGTGAAGATGGTCAAGGTTCAGGATGTGTACGACGAGTTCAATTTCGGCTTGCTCGATCCGCAGGCGATCCGCGACTTTCTGGCTTACGCTTACCATAACTGGCGACCTCCCGCCCCGACCTTTGTGTTGCTGGTGGGCGATGGCACCTTCGATCCGTTGAATTATTTGGGCGATCTACGCCCGGAATTCATCCCGCCTTATCTGGCGGATGTGGATTATTGGATCGGTGAGACGGCGGCGGATAATCGTTATGTAAGCGTTAGCGGCGATGATTTTTTACCGGATATGGCTTTAGGGCGTTTGCCGGTCAACACTCCTGCCGAGACGACGGCCCTGGTCAACAAGATACTGGCTTATGAGCAAAATCCTCCGCAGGATGAGTGGAACCGCAAGGTGATGTTCATCGCCGATAACGCGGACTCGGCGGGCGATTTCGCTCTCCTCTCAGATCAGATCGCAGATTTTGAGCTGCCTGGGAACTATACGCCAGAAAAGATTTATTATAAAGTCACCCATTCCAGCGAGATTTCCGCCCGCAACGCCATCACTGAGGGCGTTAACCAGGGGCGTCTGTTGGTCAGCTATGTCGGCCATTCGGCGGTGCAATATTGGGCGCAAGAAGCTTTATTCTCGAAGGCTTATCTCCCCCAATTGACCAACGCTGATCGGCTGCCGTTGATGTTGCCAATGACCTGCCTGGATGGGTATTTTATCTGGCCGAAACCAGCGGTGGGCGATTATTCATCTCTAGGCGAACTGGTGGTGCGCCTGGATGGGGCCGGCGCGGTAGCCAGTTTCTCGCCCGCCGGGTTTGGCGTGGCGCACGGACATGACTATCTGGAGCAAGGTTTGTTTCGGGCGATTTTTGCGCCATTTCCCACGGAATTGGGGCTGGCAACCCTGAGAGCGAAGCTGTATTTGAATGAAAACACCACTGGCTTCACCGATCTGATCGAGACCTACATCCTGTTTGGTGATCCAGCCACCCGCCTGCAAGTTGTTGAGCCTCTGCGGTTGATGTTGCCGTTGATCTTTCGCTAGGGCGCCCGCAGCCGACGCTCATCCCCCTGACGCACGGTAACGCCGATAGCATCCAGATGCTCCAGAAAAGCCAGCACATAACGACGGCTGGTGTTGAAATGATCGCGTGCTTGCGCCACGGTCAGCGTGCCATTCTGTTGAATCAGATGGCGCACATCAGCGACCATTTGTTCATAATCTTCCCGCCGAAAGACTACATCCGGCGCAACGGCGATCAATTCGTCCAACTCAATCAGCGCTGCGATGACATCTTCACCGACCTCGGCCTGACATTCCTTCATGGTCGGCGGGGAATAGGGATTGGCGGCAAAACGCGCTTTCAAGCGCTGAATCAGTTGTTGCTGGGCAGGGGTGAAACGGATGGCATGACCCGGCCGATGGACTAACGGGCCAGCCTCCGATAATATCCCCTCAGCAACCAGACGGCGCAAAGCAGCGTTCGACAGGCGCGGCGAGGCGCGGGTGAGGTCTTTCAGGCGACTTCTGAGTTCTTCGCGCGGCATACCGCGCCGCAGCGGGTAAGCCTTGTGATACGCCTCGCTTTCCTGGATGGTTCGCTGCACAATTTGCTCCCAAAGGGCGCGATGGATCACCAGGTCATCTGCTGCTGGATCGGCGGGCGATCCTTCCAGGACGAGCATTTGTCCGCTGGCGATCAACTCTTGTGTTGCCTGAGCAGCACGCGGGCTATCCAGATTGGCGCGCTCCATTACCTGACGCAGCGGAGCTGCCCCCAATGCCAACAGAGCCTGCAAAGCCACTTCGCTCGGCGAACCTTGCGCCAACGCCTCCAGCGCGGCCAGCGTCGCGGCGGAAAACCGCTTGTAACGACCCTTTGGGTGAGGATCAATCACTTCCCCGCCGCCCAATGTCTCACCAGGGGAAGGACGTCGCAGGATGTAGCGGTCGCCGCGCACTGCCACGACGGGCTGGTTCAATTCCAGCTGCAACCAGCCCTCCTGACCCGGAGGCAGTTCCTCCATCCCCAGCAATCGCAAGCGGGCTACCAATTCGGCCGCGCCGAGGAATAGTTTGACTTCCGTGTTGTGCTTCAGCGGCTGGCTCACGTCTGGCAGCAGACGAAAACGCACGTCCAAACGCTGGGTTGGAAGGTAATCCCCCGGATGGGCGACCACATCTCCACGGCGGATCTCGTCCAGCGCCACGCCGGAGATGTTCACCGCGGTGCGGCTGCCCGCCACAGCGACCTGTTCTTTTTGCTTATGTGTTTGCAGGCCGCGCACCCGCCCACGCAAGCCGCGGGGCAATATTTCCACCTCATCGCCGATTTTGAGCTGCCCGTCAATCAATGTGCCGGTAACCACGGTGCCAAAGCCGGCGATGGTGAAAACGCGGTCAATCGGCAGGCGCGGCCGTCCACGGTCGGGTCGCAGTGGTTTATCTGCCAGGCAGGCGCTCAACGCAAGCTTTAATTCCTGGATGCCTTCACCGCTGCGCGCGGACACGCGCACGATGGGCGCCGCTTCTAAAACTGTGCCAGCAAAAACCTGACGCAGATCGGCTTCTACCAGATCTAACCACTCTTTGCGACTCTGGGGATCCTCTCCGACCAGGTCTATCTTCGTCAGAGCCACTACCCCGCCCTGAATTTGCAACAAATCTAGAATCGCCAGGTGTTCGCGCGTCTGAGGCATTACCCCTTCATCGGCGGCCACTACAAAAAGCGCCGCGTCAATGCCGCCCACCCCGGCCAGCATATTTTCGATGAAGTCGCGGTGCCCTGGCACATCTACGATGCCCACCTCTTCGGGTTGACCCTCGTCCAACGCTGGCAGCGTCATCCAGGCAAAACCCAGATCAATGGTCATTTCCCGCTCACGTTCCTCTTTAAGGCGATCGGGGTGGATGCCTGTCAGCGCCTCGACCAGGGTGGACTTGCCGTGGTCAACATGACCTGCGGTGCCAATCACGCGCATGGATGATTCCTCTATGTACGCTGTATTTCAACCCTGCCGCATCTAGCGGCTGCGTCCTATAGTGCGTTCGAAACTCGTCGTCCACTCATGGACGACTGCCAGCAGGGATTGCAGCCTCTTTTCCGTCTGCTCATTCATCTGCTGCATCAGGTCCTGAATTTCCTGTAGGGTGTCTTCGAGTTGGGTCAGCCGGTCGGCGAGTTTTTCCTGCTGGCGCAGCGTCTCGTTGCGTTGTTCTTCCATCGTCAACGTGTAATTTGTCCAGCGTTTTTGGTCATCGGCTTTAAAGGTCGCCCACTCCTGGCGGAAACGTTCCTCTGCCAGGCGCTGGATCTCGGCGATTTCATTGATGCGTCGTTCTACTTTTTGGCTGAGCTCATCAATTGTCTGCTGCGACCGTTTCACCGCGCGGTGCGTAGCATCCAGATTTTGCAATTCCTTTTCCAGGTCAACGGTCTGACTTTCGATAATCTGGAAGCGCGACTGCCATTCCTTCCAGATGCGTTCGCGTTCGACCTCTCGCAGCGCCTGGCTGTCTATAAAATTCGTAATGGCTTCTCTACGTTCAGCTTCAACCGTCGCCAGTTCGTTCAAGCGCGTTTCCAGCTTCTTTAATGTGGCGGTAGCCAGTTCCAGCCTGCCGCTCTGATCATCCAGGCGTTTGCGCATCGCGGCAGTCTCGCCGCTCAAATCGGTCAATCGTTTCGTATCCTGGCGACGGCCATCTTCCATCAAGCGGATGGCGCGTGTGTACTCCTCTTCGCTGCGCCGCATGGTTTCCATTCGATTGCGTACTTCGTTAATTGAGCGATCCAGGCGACTTTCTTCATCAATACGGATCTTGAGATTGCGCTTGATATCCGCGATTTGTTCCAGCTCTTTGCGAATTTCCGCCAGGGATGTCTCCAGGGCGCGGATTTCATCGCGACGCGCCTTTTCGGTTTCCTCGTTCCGTTTGCGTTCAGCCTTCTCTTTTTCTTCAAATTGCTGCTTGACTTCGATGCGGCTCTGTAGCAGGTTTTCTTCCAGACTGTCAATGCGTGTGAGCAAGGCGTTGAGCCGCGTGATCTCGCTGGTGGCTTCTTTGATCTGGTTGTTTAATGGCTGAAGATTCCCCTCCAGAGCAGCCAGGCGTTCTTCCAAAGCTCCAATCTTGAGCTTATCTTTGCGCCGCTCTTCATCCAGCCAGTCCACTTGCTTGCTGATCTGTTCGAGTTCCATCTACAGGTTCTCCTCACAGGGTGAACGTAATTTGGCGTATATCTTACCACCGATCAGGGGATAGGGCCGGCAAAAATAATGCCCAGATTGGTCATCATAGGCAGGTAAGTCTGAGGAAAAACTCCTGCCAGCGCCAACATCACTCCGCCGATGACCAGCAGGGCGATCTGCAAGCGGTCCTCGGATAAGCGCCAATGGGCGGGTTCAGAAGATTGCAGCATCACTGCCAGACTGCGCAACGCAGCAACCAGCAGCCCCAGATTGCCCAATAGAGACAGCAAAGCTGCCGATTGCGATTTCTGTATCAATGCGTTCCAAAGAGCGACGTTTATGGGAAAGCTGGCCAGGAGGGGCAATCCGGCGATGGATAAATTTGCCAGGATCAAAACGGCGCTGGCTGCCGGCAAGCGATAGGCGATCCCCTGCAGGCTGCGAAAGTTCAGATCGGCTTGATAATAACTCAGGATACGCAAAGCCAATCCCCAGAGCGCCAATCCTAACCCTTGCGGGACCATCTGGGCGAAATAGACCCCGATCAGCGGCGTGGCGCGACCCAATTGATCGTTCAGACTCAGCGCCAGTAACATCATGCCAATTTGCGCTATGGCGGCGAACCCCAAAATACGCCCTAAATGGCGCTCAAAGGCTGCCCCAACACCGCCAGCCAGCACCATTAGAACGCCAGCGTAGCGCACTACAATGAACATCGCCGGCGCCAGGCCGGATAGCGAATACCGAATCAAGACCTCCAGCGCAAGAAAAGACATCGCCAGCGGTAGTAAGTAAAAGATAAATGCTGCGGAGTAGGGATTACTTTCCTCGGCTAGCATTGGCGCCCAGGTATGGAAGGGGACAACCGCCAGCGCCAATGAAAAGCCTAGAGCCAGCATCAGGATCGGGGCGGGTATTCCTGTCGTCGGCTCTGCGCCTGCGCCTGACGGTAAAGCAGCGATCAATCCGTCGGCAAAGATAATCAGGCAGACTCCGCTGACCACATAACTCAAGAAGCGCAGTGCGCCGCGGCGGGTCGGTTCTCCGGGGGCGGAAACCAGTGGGATGCTGACAAATGCTGCCAGCGCGAAGAGAAGCGCTGAGGAAGGCAAAGTTTCAGATGCCAGCGCTGCGGTGAACAGCGCGGCGATCCCTAAGCCAAGTGGAGCAAACAGGCGATGTGTACGGGCCGCGCCCGCTCCCCCTAACCAGAAGGCAATGCTTGCATATACCAAAACCAATGCGGGGCGCATGGAATTGTCCAGAGTGAAATGCTCGCCGAAAAAAGACTGTACAGCCTGAATTCGCAAAGCCGGTAGCGCCGTCCAGAGCCGAATCGGAATCGGCTCGCCGATGGGGAATTGCCAGGCCAGCCAGGCAAGCAGTAGAGAGGCGATGACCCCGCTCAAATAAACTGCTTGCGCCCAGCGGCGCAGGGAGTATAAGATGAATGCCAGGACGCCAGGAAAGAGGCTCCAAATCATGAGCGCGGTCATTCGTTGGCCTCCATGTGAGGCGCCAGCAACAGATAGGCGCCGGTGAGCGAAATGGTCAAGGTGACAGCCGCCGAAAGCGCCGCGGTGAGTAGCGCAGCGCTCAGTGCAAGGTAGAGCAATTCGAACCCAGAGAAAAACAGCAACAAACCTAAAATTACGTGCAGGGGTTGGGAGTGAAAGCCCATTTTCAACAATCCCAGACCAATCAAAATCAGTCCTCCCCAGGCTTGCGCTGCCTCCAGATTCGGAATCCAATTCATCAGCCGCGGCGTCTGAGAAATAACCGCCAGTCCAACCAGCGCGGCAGAAAGAATGAGAAATATTGGATTGGGCGCATCGCCGGGTGACAAATGAAAGCGCCGCGGTGGCGCAGATAGAGGGACGGTCGCGCCTTCAATATCGCTCTGTGTGGGGCTGGTTTCGGGCAGGCTCAGCATGGCCATCCCCAGCACAGCCCCGGCAATCCAGCCAGCCACCAGCCGAGTAATCGCCATCCCCAAAGGCCATTCAACCGCAGTCAGCGTGAACACTCCTAAATATTGCACCGCCAATAGGCCAATGCTGACGCGCCAATCTTCCGCCATCAGAATCAAAACGCCAGACAGGGTGATCAGCAGAGCTGCAAAGATTGAAAGCCATTCGATCAGCATAGCCTATCCCGTCAAACCGAGCTGAATGAGCAGGGAGTATAACAGCGCCAGGATGAGCAGCGCCCACAGGATACCAGCGCGCCCTTCCAACGCCCAGCCAACAAAGCGCACCCATTGTCTCAAACGATGATATGCACTCCACAATAAGCGATAAAGCCCGTTGAACTCCAGCGCTGTAGCGCTTCGTTCCATCAGGCGGGGCGATCCGCGGGCGCGGTGGAAATAGAACGAAATGATCAGCAACGTCAGCCCGTTGCCAAAGATGCTGATGCTGCTTTCGACCCATCCAGGCCAGGCGGGCATCCCGCCGGAAGCGCCTGGGCGCGACCACCAGGCGATCATTGCCTGAATAATGGGTAACAACGCCAACCCCAGGGGATAGATGAGCCAAACCCAGCGTTCGGCGCTGGCGGCAGCGGTTGACCGTCGCAGCGCATGGCGGAGGTATCCGATCATCAACATTCCCTGAGTGATAAGGAACAGCAACCCAATGGGTGGGAAGGGTAGGGAGTAGAGCGCCGCGCCAGGCCAGGTAGGGGTGAAGGGCAAGGTGGTCGTCCACAACGCGCCAATCAGCAGGAGTGGGATGATCCAACGCGGTCGTGAAGAAGCCAGGATCAGCAAACCGCCGGAAAGAAGCGCGGCGACGCCCCAGGACAGGCTGGCATTTGCCTGCCCGCGCGCCGCAGATGCCAGCGCCAGGGCAGATGCGCCTGTCAACCAAAAAGGTAAGCCATCGCGGATGGCGACGCGTTGTAGCCAGGAAATAGCAGCGTACAGGGCAGCCAAGGCTGTCAAGAATAACAACCAGCCGCTGCTTTGGGCCGCGCCCGATTGAGCAGCCCGCGCCAGGATAACCAGGGCGGAGGCAGCCGGTGTTAATCGAAGCGAGGCTCGTAAACCTGTGGGCAGTTCTTGAATTTCGGGTAGCGGACGGTGCGGGGGCAGCAATCCCAGGCGCAGCCCGGCGGCGGCGAGGAGGATGGGCGCGATACTCGGGTGCAGACCGGTCAAGGCGGTTGAATATCCATGAGCGGCGGAGATCAGCCCAGCCCAGATAAGCAGCATCGTGGCCAGCAAGCGCAGACTAAGCGCAATGACCAGGCTCTCGCTCTCTTCCTTATTGCGGACGCGAGGGATCTCGAAAGCCAGCAGGACCAGATCCAGAAACGTCCAGAGAAGGGCGGCGGCTGCCAAATTGCTGGCCAATACCGCCACGCCAGCGACGCCTGTCAGGGCAATGATACAAAACAGGTCGAACCACCTTCCGCCGGGGCGCTCACCAGCGCGCGGGCGTTTGACCTCGGTCAATATAGTCGCCACAGACAAAGTAATCACCGCCAACAAATAAGAGGCGGAAAAATGATCTAACACCAGAGCAGGCGCGGTGGGCAGCAACACTCTGGGTTGCCAGTTGGAGAGGGTCAGATTATCCGGTATTTGGGAGCGCGCCAGCAGAGCCAGAATCCAGGCAGCCAGACAGATTGCTGCGCTCAGAAGCCAATGATGTGCAAACCGGGGTCGCAGAAAGCGAATCAACAGCGAAACAGCGGCGGCGGCGACCAGCAAGAGGACACTAAAGACTGCTACCATGCAATAGATCTGTCATCCATCTGAATATCGTCGCCTTGAGAGGGCGTCGTTATTTCGTAATTACCGGCGGCAGCCAGTAAACGCGGCGAATTTCTTCGCCCAGCGCCGCACGCAGGTCTATCATCTGGCGATTGTTTGTAGATACAAAATAAATCTGGCCGCGACTGGCGATGACGATTGCCCCGCTGCCATCTGGGGACCAAATCACTTGAGATGTATCTGGCGGTAGAGCGAGGAATTTGCTCAGTTTCTGGGTGATCAAGTCCAGGCTGAATAACACCGGCTGCACCTCAGTAGCCTCCAGCTTCACACCCAACCACACTTTATCGGGCGAGGACGCCGGCGCCAGCCAATCCAAATGATGGATTGGGATAGATTTACTGGCTGCGCGGCTGAATGGAAATTCATCTGAATATAGCTCCATTTGCTTGGCGGATACCAGTAGCGCGGGGTTGGTAGGAATGACGCGCCAGATATGGATAAAGGGCGGCGTCTGGGTGAAAACCTGGCTGGCGTGGGCTACAACCAGCTCGTTGGTCGAAAGCCAGCGTGTATACACCTCTCCCGCTTTCATCGAAAAAGTGTCTGCGGCGCTCGCTAAAAAACCTGTGCGGCAATCTACCACTGCTTGCCAACTCGCTTGTGAGCCGATCGGTGTGACGGTTAATAGTATGAAACGCCCATCCGCTGACCATTCGAGGTTTTGAAACACCGTTTGATACGCATTGATTTGCCCCTTTGGGTCGGCCACTGCAACCTGATTGTCGTGGATCAATTGAGCGCTATCCGCAGTTATGGGGGAAAGCCACAGACCACGCTCGTCGCTCCATGCCAGGACGCGCCCATCTGGCGACCAGGCCAGAGAATAGCAAGATTGGCCGGTGGGATTGCGGCAGGCGCCTGGTGAACGGGATTGATTGGGATTTTCAGTAGAAACGGTCATGATCAAGGCAGGGTCGCTATCCAGGCTATAAGCCAGCCATTTTCCATCGCCGCTGAGCGTAAAAATGCTGGGTCGGGGGATTTCGCTCACTAAGGGATATGTTTCACCGCTTTGCAAGTGGTAGAGATCCAGATTGAAGCGCGGTTCGGTAAGCGTGGCGCCAACCCGTGTGTGGCGCAGTATCACGACGGATTGTCCGTTGGCGCTATAAGTGAAATCCAACACACCCTCCATCAGCGTCCTGGCCTGGTTATTAACGCGGTCCCAAAGCGCCAATCGGTCGCCAGTCTGGTAAAGAAGGCTGCTGATGCTGGCTGGTCCCAGGCCGCGCACGGCTGTTGGCAAAGACGCAATGGGCGCTGTTTGGGTCGCTGTGGGCTGGGTGACGGCGGTTGGGAGTGCAGCGGCGCTCGCGGTTGGGGTGAGGAGGATGGACAGCGATTCAGCCGACGTCCATGTTGGCGCAATGTTTGGCGTCACAGCCGCGGTAATCGTCTGGCGATCATCCCGGAATGTGCTGGCGTCAGGCTTCGGCGCAGTCAGAGCTGCCTTTAAACTTGCAACGGAACATCCGCTCATCTGCCAAAAGAGCAGCAGCAATAAGCCGGCAAGAAGGCAGCCCGTGGCGTGCGGGCTGCGAGGAAAGTGTAGGCGACGTTTGATCAGTCGTTGTGGAGGCGACATAAGTTTTCTGAAAAGCATTATAACATTGTCGGCGGACGCGGCGTTGATGGGCAAGAGACGCCTCGATAGCCTATAACACCTCCGCCGAAGGCACCCGATAGAGATATTTTCCCATTCCTGGTTTGCCCAGCCAATTTTCGCCATCCACGATCAAATGTCCGCGCAAGAAGACTTTCTCAGGAAAGCCGGTCAATTCCCAGCCCTCAAAGAGGTTGTAATCTGTGCGGTGGTGGGCGTATTTCACGCCGTAGGTCAGACGTCGGTTCGCGTCCCAAATGACGATGTCCGCGTCTGCGCCGGGCAGCAGGCTGCCTTTGCGTGGATACAAGCCAAAAATCTTGGCCGGGTTGGTGCTGGTCAGGGCGACGAATTGATTGGCGCTGATCCTGCCTGTCTGGACGCCGTAAGTCCACAGGATGGGCAGACGGTCGCCGACTGCTGGTAGTCCATTCGGGATTTTGGTGAAGTCCTCTCGGCCTAACTCTTTGCCAGGAATCATCACTTCCTGCCCTTCATAGAGGATGGGGCGCGTTCCATCATAAAAGAAGGGACAATGATCGGTGGCAACAACTTGCAACATCCCCTCTTGCAGACCTTGCCACAGGCGTTGGTTATCCGCCGCAGTGCGCACAGGCGGAGAGCAGATCCATTTTGCGCCATCTGGTCGGCGCAGATGCTCCTCGGTGAAGAATAGATATTGGGGGCAAGTTTCACCCATCACAGGCAAGCCATGCTGGCGGGCGTATTGCAACATGTCCACTTCACCGGCGGCATTCATATGCACAATGTATAAGGGAGCCTGCGCCTGGGCGGCCAACGCCGCGCCGCGCAAACTGGCTTCGACTGCGCCCCATGCTGGGCGTGTACGAGCGTGCCATTCTGGAGTGGTATGGCCGGCAGCCAGCGCTTCGGCGGTCAGCACCTCGATCACATCCCCATTTTCTGCGTGTAGGAGAGTCAGCAAGCCGTGGTCGCGGGCGATGCGCAGGACGCGAAAGATTTCATGATCTTGCAAGCGCAGCCGTCCATTGTAAGCAGTAAATACCTTCAGGGTAGTGACGCCTAAATCGGGCAATTGGGGAATTTCCGCTTCGATGGTTTCATCCAGCCGGGTGAGGTTCATGTGGAAGCCGAAATCTATTGCAGCTTTGGGGTCGGCTTTGGCGCGCCAAAGCTGGATAGATTCTTTCAATGTTGCAGCGTCCTGTGGCACGAAGTCAATCACGGTCGTGGTGCCGCCAAACGCGGCTGCTTTATGACCGGTATAGTGATCGTCGGATGAGACGGTGTTAAACATGGGCAAATCGAAGTGGGTGTGTGGGTCAATGCCGCCCGGCATGACCAGCTTACCGCGCGCCTCGATGATCCTTGCTCCGGGGGCGTCCAGTTCTGTGCCAACATCTACAATCTTCTCGCCTTTGATCAAGATATCCGCTTGAACGGTCTCAGAAGCGGTGATTAATGTACCTGATTTGATGAGCGTTAACATGTAAGTTAAATTCTCCTGGTATGCAAAGCTACCTTTATCAATCTTCATCCTCTAGCGGTATAAAACCTCGCCCAAGCACCTCTTGGGCCGGTATGACGATTACGAAAGCCTTTGAGTCTGTTGAGGCTACCAACTCTTTTAATTTAGGCACTTCCGTGATGGTTAGCGCGCACATCAGAATTGGGTGAGGCGCACCGGTGTACATGCCTACGCCAGGCAACGAGGTAACGCCGCGGCGCATATCTTTCAAAATCCGGTCGGCTACCGCCTGCTGCTGATCGGTGATAATGAGAGTTAATAGCTGCGGGCGACGCCGACTGGGGCGGAACCAGGCTCGCCGCCGATGTGGATGCGCTTCCGCTTCGGCGAAAAAGCGCGGCAGCACCTCTCCCGCGGCTTCGTGCAACGTAATTGTGTACAGGCTGATCAGCAAAAGCGAGGCCATAAAAGCGCCCACCCCGAACAAGATGAACTCGCCGGAGATAGGCCCCAACGATGCCCGTTGGGCGAAGTATTGCCAACTAGAAGTGGGAGTGGGAATCAACCATAAGCGCGAAAGCCAGGCGACAAACACAATCCCATAAATATACAGGAAATTTCGCCTAAGCCGGCGCCCAATCGCTTCCAGGTTAGAGATGGGAAAATGCGGATGTAACAGATTCTCCGAAAGCGTTTCAGCCCAATCTGGTGATGGGTGGAATGGCGGAACCAGCATGGCAGCGAAGAAATCGGTTTCCATCAAGCGCACTCGATAAGCCCATAACTCATAATAACGGTATCGGCGCGCTTCGATGATCAAAAATATGGTGACCAAGATCAGATTGATCAGGATGACCAGGTGATTGCCGGTCTCGGCGAAAGCGATGGAGATCGCCGCGCCGGTGGTCACGACTGCCCAGTTGGTAGTTGTATCCAGTCGTTGTCGCCACACATTGGCGCGCTGCACTTCGGCGCGGAAGAAGTGCACCATAGCGGTAGTGAACTCGCTGGCTCGAAGGCGATAGCCGCGAAATGTCCACACAAAATCTTGTGTAGCTTCCTCGTCTGTCGCAGAAGAGTTTGCCTGGCCGGGTTTTGCGGACTGGTGATCTTCCATGATTGTTATTCGCCTCTCCGCAGGGTGAAGAGCGCAGCGAAGACTTCATCGGGTAAATCGGCATCTGTTTGCGCTGGCGTTTGGTAAGCCTGAGCTTCTCCGGCGCGCTCGCGCAACGCCTGCCATAGAATCGGTCGCTCGTGGCTGGCGACGACCAGATCGTTGATCGTGTGCGCGCGTAGCAGATATTCGCCGGTGGTGTAGAAAAACGTGATCCGTCGCCAGCCGGCTGCCAGAATGGGCTGGGGCAAATGCTGTAGCGCGCCAAGTGCCACTTTATAGTACTCGCGGCGCGCATGAGGATGGTTGGGTTCGTCTTTCAGCAGTTCCAGGCGGGTGGTCAATTCGTGGCCGCGCACGGGCGCAATATACTCGATGCGCCATTTTGCATCTCCGAAGGCAGCGGTTTGATAAAAAGCCAGATAATCCACCGCAATCACTTTGGGCGCGCTGCGTAAGGGGATGCGATACCAGCCCAACAAACGAGCGATTTCCAGATCGCGCGGCTTATTCATGATGGCGACCAGAACCAGTGAAGTGGAAGAAATGGGCTGGTCGTTCATGGGTTGCCTCAGCAATTCGTCATGGCGCTCTTCAACAACGTGTATTATACCTTGTGGATGGCTTGCAATGGATCAGTTCGAGAACAATTCTTCAATATCTTGTAGGGTAAGCGATTTGAAGAATGCAGTTTCAGGGGCGACGATTTGATCAACCAGGTTCCGTTTACGCTCCTGCAACACCAGGATTTTTTCCTCGACCGAGTCGCGTGCGATCAATTTGTACACGAACACCGGTTTATCTTGCCCAATGCGGTGGGTGCGATCCGAGGCTTGCATTTCCACCGCCGGGTTCCACCAGGGGTCAATGTGGATGACATAATCTGCTGCGGTGAGGTTCAAACCCAGCCCACCTGCCCGCAGGCTGATCAGAAAGAATGGAATGGATGGGTCGTTCTGGAATAAATCTACCTGTTCTTGACGGGCGACGACCTGCCCATCCAGATATGTGTAGGGAATAAGGCGCGCTTCCATTTCCTTACGCACCAGAGAAAGCATCTTGACAAATTGCGAAAACACCAGCGTCTTATGGTTTTCAGCGCGCAGCGTCTCCAGCGTATCCATGAGCAACTCGAATTTTGCCGAGTCGCCGTGGAATTTCTCGTCCACCAGCAGCGGATGATTACAAATCTGGCGCAGGCGCAGCAAACCTTCCAGGATTTTCATGCGGCTGTTGTTCAATCCTTCTTTCTCCAGCAACCCCAAAACCACTCCACGATAATAGTCGCGAGTGCGGTTATACAGCTTGCGCTGACCGGGTTCCATGTCGCAATACAAGATCCTCTCGGTGCGCGGCGGCAGCTCTGGCGCAACTTGATCTTTGGTGCGGCGCAGAATGAAGGGATAGACCAGTTTGCGCAGCTTACTTGCTGCTTTGTCGTCGTTTCTCTTTTCAATCGGTAAGCCGAACTCGGTTTTGAAATATTGCAGGTTGCCCAACATGCCGGGGTTCAGGAAAGCGAACTGCGACCAAAGCTCGGCGGTTGAGTTTTCAATAGGCGTCCCGGTCAGCACCAGGCGGTGTTGAGCGCGCAGTAAATGCGCTGCACGCGCTGTTTGCGAGAGCGGGTTTTTGATAGATTGGGATTCATCCAGGATGGCATAATAAAAAGTATAGCCGTGCAAGAACTGAATATCTCGCAGCAGCACGCCATAGGTCGTGATGATCAAATCCGCCTGATCGAAGGCAGTTGTATCTTTAACGCGATCTATATCGAAAAACTCCAGGATGCGCAGCCCCGGAGTAAAGCGGGAGGCCTCGCGTTGCCAGTTCACCAACAATGAACGCGGCACGACGAGCAAGCTGGCCTGTTTAGGGCGCTGCGCTTCGGGCTGACTGTAGAGCGAAAGTAAAAAAGCCAGAGTTTGCACGGTTTTGCCCAGACCCATATCATCGGCCAAACAGCCGCCAAATTCCATCTCTCGCAAGAAATGCAGCCAGTCAAAACCCGCCTTTTGATATGGGCGCAATTCGCCGATGAAACCTTCGGGCAAGGGGCGGGGTTGGATGCCCTCAAAATTTTGTTGTAGTAACGCCCGCAGCCGTTTCCGTCGCCGCTCAAATTCCTCATCCGCCTGAGCGTGGTCTGCTTGTGTCAAGGCGTCTTCTATGATAGCGATGTGGTGACGCGAAAAGCGCAGGGCTTCACCCTCTGCTTCGCCCAGGCTGAACAGATGCTTGTAACGTTCAATCCATTCTTCAGGGATCTCGCCAATGGAGCCGTCGGTCAGCTTGATATAGCGTTCATGTTTGCGGAGCGCGCGGCGGATGTCTTGCAGGGAGACTTCTAATTCACCAAAGTTGACTACCGCGTGGACGTCGAACCAGTCAATGCCTGAGGCGACTTTGAAAGAAATGGTTGGTGTATTGCGATTGACGCGTGCGGTTTTTAATTGCTCTTCGCCATAGACCTCAAAACCCGCCCGCGCCAGGCGCGGTACACTGTTGAGCAAAAAGTCCACAGGGTGCACCCGCGCCCGCAGACGGAAGAGACCCGGCTGACCTGGTTGAGCAGCGCGTTTGAGGCCAAAAGTAGCCGAGGAAAGCGCCTCGAAAGCCAGTCTTTCTGCTTCGGGCTGGCGCATCACGCGCAGCAAGCCCAGCCCTTCTCTTTTGCGCTGGATTGTCTCAGTCGGCATATTTGGGTCATAGTGCACTTCCACCTCGCCATAGCCGAAGTGTAGTTGCGCTTGCAGTTCACCGTTGTTATCGTTCAAATATACGCGTGGCGCAGGTTCGCCGATGACAGTTTCCCAGGCGATGGCGTCGCCGTGGATTGAAAAGCGCTGCGCCAGATCCAGCAAGTACTTCTCCGCAAACGCATCGGTCTGATTAGCGGGGATAACCACCTCTGTTTGGTCTTGAAATACATTTAACAATGCTGCCGCGGATAGGTTTGAAATCTCCAGCAAATAATCGCCTGCCAGCAGCCACAATGGATCGGAAAGAATCTCGCGGGCTTTATCCAGGTTGATCTGCAATGGTTGTTCGCTGGCAACCAATTGTGGATACAGTCGAATGCCAGTTTCACAATGGTCAATGAACAAACGCAGTTCCGCAATTTCTGGCAGGATGGTCAATGATTTGAATAGTGGATTGGAGGGTTTTCCCAGATACAAAGGGCTGCGTGTGTTACGCAGCAGGGACAGGTAGTTCTCCAGCGGGAAACGTACGTTGTAGGAATAGAGATACGCCCGATTGCGCTCTAAGATGATATTCGCCAAATTGACCACCTCGGGCGGGCAGTTCAAGCAGGCCTGCGGCTCCAGGGAATGATAGGGTGATTTTAAGCGACGTAGCACGTCCGCCTCAGCTTCGAGCAAAGCGCGCACTGCTGCTTCATCTCCCTCTGCCACCCCTTTGCGCATTTCTGTGGGCAGCGCGCTGAGCGGAAGAGTGTACGGGGCAATCGTCCATTGGGAAGAATATTCATATTCTTCTTCACTCAGAGTGAAGAAGAGATAGTATGGGTTGGATCTACCGCGCGGTTGCGCGATCCATGCTGAATCCAACGCCTGGCTCAGTTGCATTTGCCAAAGAGAGGGCGCCTGGCGTACAAAATGCTGACGCAGACTCAACCAGGCTGCCACCTCGTGTTCGCATACCAATCCCCGGCTGGCGTGCGAACAGCCGCACTTGAGAAAGACATGTTCGCGAGCGACTTTGAATTCGACGCGGTACTTGCGTTTGTCCGGTACGATGAGCGCGGCGGTAAAATCGGTGACTTCGATGGTCTGTATCTGTGTTCGGGCAAATAATTCTTGACCGAGACGATAGGTTTGAGGGTCAACTGCTTTTCGCAGGCGATCCTCATTGAGCGTTTCCAGATCTAATTTATACATTCCAAGCAAAGAAAGGCTCTTCTTGATCGTCCAGCGTTGTTTTTGACGCCATGCTGGACGATCAAGAGATGCATTTGCGAAACTTAATTCTTCAATAAACCAGTATCTCGGTTAAATTCTTCAATCAAAGCATCAATCTCATCTGCCTGGCTTTGGAAGCCACGCCAATATTGGCGGTCGTACCATTGCGCCAGGATCTCTTCGTAGGTGCGGCCTTGCTGTTCAACCCAGGTGAAATACTTCAAGTTGTGGACGCGTCGCCGATCGGTATAGGTTAGTTCGATCATGTTATCGGTCGATTCGCCTTGTAAGTAGCGGGCGTAATGCTCTGCGGCGTCCGTTTCGTGATATTCGCCGAACTCCTGACGCATTTCTTGTAATCGGCTGCCATACAGTTCCATCGAATCGGTCAACACGGTCAATACGATGTCGTTTTCGCCCATCTCATAGTATTTGGCGAATTTAATCGCCGATAGCACGTTTGAAATGCCAGAGAAACCGAGCAGATGTAAGGAGTCGACGATCTGTTGCGGAACGCCTTTGCGCAACAGATAAGCCTGTCCGGCGGGCTCGTTGAACAGGCGCGACAGATTTACCACTGCGTTGTCGTCAATCGCCACAACCAGGTCTGTATTTTTGACGTTATGAATCCACGGCACATGTTTATCGCCAATGCCCTCAATGCGGTGAGCGCCAAAGCCGTTTTCCAGCAGGGTGGGGCATTGCAGCGCCTCGCTGGCGACGATTTTACTGGAGGGGAACAGTTGTTTCATATAATCCCCGCTGGCGATAGTGCCGGCGGAACCGGTGGCCGAAACCATGCCGCGGTACTCATCCTGCGGACGCATCACTTTTTCCAGCGTCTCTGCCATGGCGTGGCCGGTCACCTCATAATGCCACAGATAATTGCCAAACTCTTCGAACTGGTTGAAGATCATCAGGTCTTCACCGGAGCGACGCAGCTCCCAGCATTTATCGAATATTTCTTTGACGTTCGATTCGCTGCCCGGCGTGGCAATGACTTCGCCGGCGATTTTCGATAACCACTCAAAGCGTTCGCGGCTCATACCTTCTGGCAGGATCGCAATGGAAGTGCAAGCCAAGAGAGCTGAGTCATAGGCGCCGCCGCGGCAGAAGTTACCCGTTGAAGGCCAGACCGCTTTTTGCGTGGTGGGGTCAAACTGCCCGGTGACCAGGCGCGGAACCAGACAGCCAAAGGCAGCGCCCACTTTATGTGCGCCCGTGGGGAACCATTTACCTACCAGTACGATGATTCGCGCTGGTACGCCGGTCAGGCTGGGGGGCAGTTCCAAATAATTCACGCCGTCGAATCCGCCGCCGCTGGGTTTAGGCTCATTCTTCCAGGTGATGCGGAATAGATTGCGCGGATTGACGTCCCACAACCCGATTTTTGCCAATTCCTCCTTGATCGTCGGCGGGATCAAGGTCGGGTTTTTCATTTGTGCAAAGGTGGGAATGATGATATTGCGTTCGCGCGCTCGTTGGACGGCGCGTGCGCGGCGTTCCCGCTCTATGGTCAGATCAATCTTAGCCAAGGTGAAATCTCCTTTTTGAGAATAAGTTTAGAATAATGGACTGAATGGGTGCATTTGTTCATTGGAAGCGATTATTCTGTTCTGTTTCATCGCTTATCAGGCGCAGACTGTTGCGCAGGGAAAGGCTGCGCCTGCGCGGCTGGTTGCTCGAAATCTTCGGGCGTCTCGCGCACGATGTACAACGGGCGTCCCTTCGCTTCATCGTAGATGCGACCAATGTATTCTCCTAGAATGCCCAGTGAAATCAATTGCACGCCTCCCAGAAAGAGTACAGCGATCAAAGTGGTCGCCTGTCCGGAGAGTTCATGCGAGCCAGCGGTGCGCAGCGCGATCACTACGGGAATGGCCAGGATGCTGATGGCTGCGCAGATAAAACCAATGTAGGTGGCTAATTGAAGTGGAAAGAACGAAAAGCCGGTGATGGCGTCGCTGGCGAAACGGATCATCTTTTTGAGAGGATATTTGGTCTCTCCAGCGAAACGGGCAGCGCGCTTATATGGCACGCCAATTTGTCGAAAGCCCACCCAAACCGACATGCCGCGCAAAAAGCGATGCCGCTCACGCATTTGGTTCATCACGTTGACCACTTTGCGGTCGAGCAGTCGGAAGTCGCCGGTATCCAGAGGAATATCCACATCCGTGATGCGATAAATCAGCCGATAAAAGAGCGAAGCGGTGAGCAGCTTGAACCAACTCTCTCCCTCGCGTTCGGTGCGCACGGCGAAAACCACTTCGTATCCTTGGCGCCACTTCTCGACCAGTGAGGGGATCACTTCCGGCGGATCCTGCAAGTCTGAGTCAATGATCACTACGGCATCGCCGCGGCTGAAATCCAGGCCGGCGGTGACCGCCACCTGATGGCCGAAATTGCGCGCAAAGATCACCGGGCGCACGCGCGAGTCTTTTGCAGCCAGTTCTCGGATCAGGTTGGCGGAGTCATCCTTTGAGCCGTCATCAACCAGCACCAGTTCCCAGCTTTCGTTTAGATCATCCAATACCTGGCGCACCCGCCGATAGAACTCGGGCAAGGTGGCGGATTCGTTATAGATTGGGGCGACAACGGATAAGACAGGTTTCATATAGCTTGCTGACGCAGCTCCTTTCTGCCCACTTGTAATGAATAGACGGAACAGACGGCATTTTCGCCAACCAACAATTGTATCACTCCCGGCGTTAAACCGGGGCTAAAATGAACAAATTAATGTCAGTGATTTGTCTGACAAATACCTGAAATGTACGCTATTTTCGACCCAACAAGTTTTTTACCGCCTCTAAACGGGGTTCGATAACGGGCGCTTCCGGCGCGGCTTGCATGGCGGCGCGCACATCTTTCAATCCGCTTCCAGTGTTTAGCACCAACACCAGATCATCGGCGGTGATTTGCCCTCGCGCGACGGCTTTTTGCAGACCAGCATAGGCGGTCGCCCCAGCGGGTTCGGCGAAGATGCCAACTTTCCCCAGCGCGGCGATGGCTTGTAAGATTTCGGCGTCGCTCACCAACAGATAGCTACCGCCGGTTTGTCGGGCGGCGCGCACGGCGCGCACGCCATCGCGTGGCAGATCCACTGAAATGCTATCTGCCAGTGTATTGGCTTGCACCGGGATAATATTCTCGTCGCCTGTATAAAAGGTGTTGGCGATGGCCGCCGAACCTTCCGCTTGCACGCCGTAAATGCGTGGCAGTCCCTGAATCCAGCCCAGGGCGTGCAAATCACGAAAGCCTTTATGGATGCCAGAGATGATGTTTCCATCCCCCACAGAGACAAATATATTTAGCTTGCTCAAGTCCGCGCCTTGCCCGACGTACCGGCGATCATTAAAAGTCGGGCAGGTAAGACTGGCTACATGGCAGGTGAACCATTCCCAGATCTCCAGCGCGGCGGTCTTTTTGCCTTCGGCGGTAAAGGGGTTGTATCCGGTGTTGCGGCAATACCAGCCGAACTCTTGCGAAGCCTGGATCGTCAGATCGAAAGCATCGTCATACACGCCATCTACCAGGATGACCTGCGCGCCGAAGATGAGCAATTGGGCGATTTTGGCTGGCGGGGCAGCGCGCGGCGCAAAGATGACCGCTTTTTGACCAACAGCCGCAGCCATGCCCGCCAGGGCGGCGCCAGCGTTGCCGGTGGAGGCAGTGACAACCACTTCGGCGCCGATCTGGCGCGCCCGAGCGATAACCACCGCGCTGGCGCGGTCTTTGAAAGAAGCGGTGGGATTGCGACTCTCATCTTTGATCCACAAGTGGGGCAAGCCAAGTTCCTGCTTCAGGCGCGGCGGTGAAAAGATGGGCGTCCAACCGGCGGCGCGCAGGGGGGTATCCAATCCGCCGGGGTCTTGCACCGGCAGCAGCGGCAGATAGCGCCATAGCGACGGCTCCTCGATCATCGGCAAACCGGCTGGCCCCAAGGATCTGTGGATCGCCTCTGTATCCAGGATGACGTCCAGGTTGCCACCATCTTTGGGACAGGTGTATTGGACTTCATTGGGTCCATATTCTTGTGAACACAAAGAACAACGATAACCGAGCATTTTATTCATGTCAGAAAAGATCTCCTGAGGAAGGTGAATTAGATGTAACCAGTTTCAAATAGATGGCTTTAGGGGATTTTCAGGCGAGCGAACAATCCAAAATGGTCAGAGGGGTAAATGCGCGGGTTGTTCACAGCCGGTTGATCGAGAACCACGCGGCATTCGATAACGCTTAGTCTTGGATCCACGAAGATGTAATCCAACACCCCTCGCCAGTTCAAGCGCATCTGGCCTGGGCGCATCACAGAGAGATAGTTGAACATCGTGCGCAGTAAAGACCAGGTGGAACGCTTGAGCGGAGTGGGGCAGGTATAGACCGGCTCTGCCCCGTGCGCCGTAGCATGGGCGGAAAGAAAGCGTTGGCGCATGAGCTGGATTGCTTGCGTGTGCGGCTCGCCATTGAAGTCGCCGCAAACCAAAAGGTAAGGATTGCCGGGGATAGCGTCGAGATGCTGTAACAGGCGCTCCACCTGGCGCACACGCTCCAGCGATTCGCCAGGCTGCCAAAACAGGTGACAGTTCGCCAGAACCAGCTTTTGATCGCCCCAGGCAAGGGCTACAATTTGGGCGACGCGCTGCTGGCTTTGCAAGTCGAGGCAAAAATGTGACAGGACGGGCAGGCGGCTAAGCAGAGCCAACCCCTCGAACTGGGCGGCGCGCCCCGTTTTGGGACATAACTCCAATTGTGTATAACCAAGTTGCTTCGCCAGCCATTCAGCCGGATTAGGCTGCGTTGGGTCTTCCGACAGACGAACCTCTTGCAGGGCAATCACATCCGGCGCAAGCTGACCAATCCCTTCGACCAGAAGCTTTTTCCGTTGCTGCCAGCAGGATAAATCCGCCAGGATGTTTAGTGTCAGTAAAGAAA
Organism: Anaerolineales bacterium; assembly: GCA_020060465.1. Classification (GTDB taxonomy): domain Bacteria; phylum Chloroflexota; class Anaerolineae; order Anaerolineales; family UBA4823; genus RBG-16-57-11. The sequence goes on along the minus strand of JAGVAD010000026.1, from coordinate 49,010 downwards.
GGGCGGCGGAATTCATTCCTGTTCGAAAGGCGTCCCCAAAGAGGCTGGCGGCGAAGCGCGCAGCGAGCGAATTAAGCGCGCGATCGCATGGCGAGCGCTTTCCGGTAAGCTGGCCAGTACCCTCTCGACCCATTCGGTGTTGCCAATGTTGACCAGCAACAGGGTCAGGATCATCAGTGGGAATGGGGCAACCTGTAACACTTGCGATGGGATGCCCGGAAGGCTGGGTTGCAACACCAACCCCAGCCATTGCAGCAGAGCGAAAAGGTAAGCGCCGAAGGCGGCCCTCAACGGGTTCCATCCACCGAAGATGGTGATCGCCAGCGCAATCCAGCCGATGCCGTCCAGCCCAGAGATCGTACCTTTCCAACCGGCTTTGACGCTCAGCGAATATGTTGGGCCTGCCAGGCCAATCAACGCTCCGCCCACCAACGTGTAAATGTAACGCATCCGGTTGACGTTAGCACCGCGCACGAAAGCCGCCGCTGGCCTCTCGCCCACGCCTTGCAACATCAGGCCGGGCCGCGTCTTGAAAATCCAGATCCAGGCGGCGAAGATCAAGATGTAGCTCAAATAGGTCAAGATGTCCTGGCGGAAGAAGATCACCCCGATCACCGGCAAATCTCCGAGGATGGGGATGGGCAGGGAAGGGATACGCGGTCCCGATAGCCCCATATAGGGGTTGCCCAAGAAATACGCCAAATCCCGGCACATCAGCGCCAGCACAAAGCCCACTGCCACTTGCGACTGGCGCAAGGTAATGCTGCTGAAAGCCACCACCGCCGCCACCAGGCTGCCAATCAACATTCCAGCCAGGCAACCAAGCAGCAAGTTATTGGTGGAGACCGCTACTGCAAAGCCGGCCATAGCCGCCAGGAGGATCTTGCCGTTGGCGGATAAATTGATGACGCCTGAGCGCTCGGTCAATGTTTCGCCGATGGCGGCGAAGATGACCGGCGCCGCCGCCGCCAGCACACCGGCCAGGCCAGTGAGGATCGTTTCCAAGCTCATGACCGTTCCCTCGCTGCCTTCAGAAAGCGTTGTCTGACGCCTTCCATGATGATCACTGATAACACCAGCGCGCCTTGTAAGACGCCGGAGAGCGATGAATCAAGCTTTAACACAATTGGCAACTGGATGCTGCCGATGTTCAACGCGGCAAAGAAAAGCGCCACGGGCAATGTCCATAAAGCTTGAAAGTTCACCAACATAGCCACTAACAACCCCAAGAAACCGTAACCACTGGAAATGGAGGGGATTAATCGGTGATACACAGCAGTCACCTGGATCGCTCCAGCCAGCCCGGCCAGAGCGCCGCAAACCAGGAAGGACGCCATCATATACTGCCAGGTGGGGATGCCAAGAATAAAGGATGAGCGCATGTTCCGCCCCACTGCTTTCAGGCGTAAACCGAAATAAGTGCCTTTGAGTAGAATATAAATGCAAATGAGCGCCGCGACAGCAATAACCACCGACCAGATGCTCAAACGCAGGCTGGTGATTTGCGGCAGCCACAGCGCTTCAGGGAAAGGTTCGGTGCCGCTCATCGAGCCGATGCCTGGTCGTTTCCATGGCCCAAAGATCAACCATAAGGTCAACGCGGTAGCGACGAAGTTCATCCCCAATCCGCCGAAAATTTCGTTCACCCCGCCGAAGGTCTTCAATGCGCCGACCAGCGCCGCCCACAGCGCGCCGCCAACCATGCCGCTTAAGATCGCCAGGGTCAGAATCAAGGTCGGGGGGGCGCTTGAATCTTGCAAAACGCGCAGCACACCGGTGGTGAAGATTGCCCCTAATGTAATCTGCCCTTCAATGCCAATGTTCCACAAACCGGCGGTGAAGGTTACCAGCAGCCCAGTGGTCGCCAGCATCAGCGGCGCCCAGGCGACAAGCACATCTGTAAACTTCTTTATGGAGCCAAATGAGCCGACGAAGAGATTCTTGTACGCTTCCAGCGGCGGCGCGTCCGCCAGAATCAGGACCAGCGTGGTGAATCCCAAAGCCAGCGCTACTGCACCCAGTTGGAAGGCGATATTTGTCCATTGGAATTTATTTCTCTGCATCCTCGCTCCGCATCAAGCGTAGTAATTGACGATTTACGCTGTTGCATTGACAAGCAGCGCTAAGCGTCGTCCGCTGTTTTTGCCGCTAAGACGCTGCTAAAAAGCGTCCCAACCTCGCCCGCCAATAAGTTGACCCAATTGATCCACCGTTGTCGAAGCGGCGTCTAATGGGGGAGAAACCCGCCCGGCGAAAAAGACCAGAATGCGGTCGCTATACTGCAAGATCTCGTCCAGATCGGAGGAGATGAACAGAATTGCGCTCCCTTGATTACTGCAACGTTCTTTAAGCAAACTCCAGATGTACAGGGTGGATTCAATATCCAATCCGCGGGTGGGGTGTTCCATCAGGATCAGCGAGGCTGGCGTACGCATCAGAGCTAAAAGTGTCCGCTGCTGATTCCCGCCGGAAAGCGATTCTACGGTGCTGTCTGGCCGTCCGTGGATGTTATATCCTGCGATTTGCTCCTGGGCGATCTTTTGAGCGCCCTCCCAATCCACAAAGAAGCCGCCCTGGTCGCGCGCCAGCACAAAATGTTCCATCAAAGAGCAACCCGGCACCAGACCTTCTTCCATGCGCGAGGCGGGCATATACACCACGCCATTCTTCAGAAAGGTGTGATAGCCTTTACCAGTTAGATCTTTCCCGTTGACCAGCATTCTCCCGGCGGTAGGCCGGATCAGACCTGTGCAAGCGCGCAAAAAGAGTAATTGTCCGCTACCTTCCATACCCGCCAGACCAATCACCTCCCGCTTGCGCGCCTGGAGACTGACCGGACCGATGCGCATTCGATAGTCTTCAATGGAGACATCCTTCAATTCCAGCGCCATCTCGCCAGGTTTGTAACTCTCCCGCCCACCAAAGCTGACCACTTTGCCAAACATCATCTGTACCAGCTCATCTATCCGATAAGGGGGCGTCGCTTCGCCTACCAACTGGCCGCGGCGCAGCACTGCCACACGGTGGCAAAGTTGTTCAACATCTTCCAGCTTATGAGAGACAAAGATGATCGTTTTTCCTTGCGCTGCCAGCTTGCGCAGTGTTTCGAATAACTTGAGCTTTTGCAGGGCGCTGATGCCCGTCGTTGGTTCATCCAGGATCAGCACCTGAGCGCCTAACCATAACAGCCGCAGAATTTCAAGCTGTTGTCGCTCGCCGACGGTTAACCGATCTACATGCGCCTGCGGGTCGAGGGTGAAATCGAATTGCCGTTGCAATTCATTAAACCTGGCGATCACCTCTTTAGCATTGGGAATGATCTTGCCCGGACTGCCGGCGATGAAGTTCTCGATCACCTTCATGGGCGGGAAATCCAGGGGGTCTTGATGCAGCATGCCCACGCCGTAGTGGATCGCATCCGCCGGCGAGTGGATCTTGACTTCTTTGCCGTCCAGCAAGATGAGACCTTGATCAGCCTGAATAAAGCCCGAAAGCACTTTCATGAGTGTGCTTTTACCGGCGCCGTTTTCCCCTAAGATGCCTTGAATAGTTCCAGATAGAATGCGTAGATGAATATTATCATTGGCCGTCACAGGCCCAAAGGTCTTGCGGATGCCGATCAGTTCTACGTTCATCGTCTCTCAAGGGTCTGGCAAATGGGGGAAGGCAGACGATGCCTTCCCCCACGCATGGTTCAGAAAGGGTTAGTTACTGGGAACGCTCTGGCCTTCCATACCTTCCAGCAGTTGCGGCAGATACCACACTTGCAGGTCGGTGGCGGTTTCGCCTTCAGCCAGATACGGTGTACCGTCCTGCAAATTGAGCGGGCCTACCCACAGGTTCAGCCCGCCAGCCAGGGCGGCGATGAATTCATCCAACTTCGCCGCGGCGTCGGCGCTCAGCGCTGCGCCTTTGACAAAGCCGACTGCGCTTGTATCGGGGTTGTTGATGTCTGCCCAGTCTGGACCGTTCCACTCCCACACCGGCTGCTGCTTGCCTTCGGTGAAGAGCTGGATTTGCTTCAGGTAAGCCGGCCCCCAGTTAAAGTAGGGCACGCCCAAGCAAACATTTTCGGCTTCTTTGCAGGCGCCGATGTAGTCGTATGGGATCGCCCAAACGGTTTTGCCGGACTCGTTGAACTTCTTGGCCTCTTGCAGCGCCTCGGTCGTGTCAATACCGGAAATGACCACGTCGAAACCGGAGTTATAGAAGTCATCTGCCACCTGCGTTGGGTCAGAAGTCACGCCGGGGATATTGAACCAAAAGCCAATCCAGGTGACCTTGAAGGAAAGCTCGGCAGGGTCTTTTTGCAGGTATTCGCTCCAGCAATAGCGAGCGCCCAGGTAAGCGGAAGCCGCCAGGCGGCGGGTTTCGTCGTTGATCAGTGGACCCAGATAACCGATCTTGCCGGTTTGGGTGGTCAGGGCGGCGGCGCAGCCAGCCATCATCTTGCCATATTCCATGCGGCCCATGATGTTGGTCAGGTTGGGCAGCCCTTTGAAATCCTTGCCCTCTTTCCAAGCCGAATCGCCGGAGGCGTGGATGGTGTAAATATCCGGGTTGGCAGCGGCAAATTCCAGCGCGCTGTCCTTCATGTCGTCCGAGTTGAAGATCACCAGCTTGGCGCCCTTGGCGACCAAATCTTCGGCCAGTTGAGCAGGGGTAGTGCCGGGACGATCGGCAGGGTTGACCTTGTCCACGTAGATCATCTCTGCGCCGGGGAATTTCTCCTGAACATACAGACCAGCGTCATAGTGCGCCTGGCTCCAGCCGTGATCGTTGTAGGGACCAACCAGCAACATGCCAAAGATAAGCTTTTCCGCTGGCGCTTCAGTCTCGGCGGGGGCTTCGGTAGCGGCAGGCGCTTCTGTAACAGCCGGTGCCTCAGTCTCGACTGGGGCTTCAGTGGCAGCCGGCGCTTCAGTTTGCGCCGGAGCCTGGGTCTGAGCTGGCGTCTGGGTGGCCGCGGGGGCGCACGCCGCCAACACCAGCGCTAGGATTGAGAGCAGCGCTATAAAGCGCCACAGGGTGTATCGTTTCATACTTGCTCCTCCTGAAATTAATTTAAAACTTTTGATAAACATTTCCGGCAAAAACCGCGCCGCATTCTCAAATATCTGCGTTTCTGGCCTCCTTTCTCAAACTCGAAACATTGATCCAAAGCAATGAGGCTGCCCGCCTCATCCCTTAAGCATACAATGAGATTGAACAGGAGTCCATAGTCATTTTATTCATATTTTTCAAATGACCAATGACAAGGCGGCGCTTTGCGCCGCCTTGTCGGGTGGTCTAATCTGGAACGATCCAGGTGCCGGTCTCGCCGCGCAGGGCGCGACCGATATTCTCCGGGTTGGTGATCAAGGCTTGCTTGCCGCCCGCCTCCAGATACCAGATGATGGCCTGGATTTTGGGCGCCATTGAACCTTTGGCGAAGTGTACGCCCTCTGCCAGGTATCGCTTGGCTTCGGACAGGGTCATACGGTCAATCCACTTCTGATCGGGTTTGCCAAAGTTGAGCGCTACCTTCTCAACGGCGGTTGAGATCAGGAACAGATCGGCGTTGATCTCGCGGGCAAGCAGGCTGCTGGCGTAATCTTTGTCAATCACTGCTGCTGTACCGCGATACTCGCCATCTCCAACATCTATCACCGGAATGCCGCCGCCGCCGACGGTGATGACGATGACACCGGCTTCGATCAAGATATTGACGGTTTCTAGCTCTACCACTTCTTTGGGAAGCGGAGAAGCCACGACGCGGCGCCAGCCGCGTCCGGCGTCTTCCACCACGTTCCAACCCATCTCTTTTTCCCTGCGTTTGGCTTCCGCCTCGTCCATAAAGCCGCCAATGGGCTTGGTGGGGTTCTTGAAGGCCGGGTCGTTCTTATCCACCAGCACCTGCGTGATAACCGTGGCTACGTTCTTCTTGATTTTACGCCGATACAGTTCGTTTTGCAGGGTCTGCTGTAAAGCATAGCCGATCGCGCCTTGCGAATCTGCGCCGCATACATCCAGTGGCACTTCGTGCATGCCTTCGACCTTGGCGGCAATTTCCGAGCGGCGCAGGATGAAGCCCACCTGCGGTCCGTTGCCATGCCCGATAGCTACATTCCAGCCAGCTTCGATCATATCCGCAATGTGGTGGGTGGTCTCTTTCGCTGCCTGATATTGATCTTCGACCGTTTGGTGTTGAGGGTCTTTAATCAGCGAGTTGCCGCCAATCGCTACCACAGCAACCTTACGGGAAGTTGATTCGCTCATTCGAATTTCTCCTTGAGTAGTGGAATGGCCTTCTTTTAGGATTAACGCATGGTCAAGGCCATGACAGCCTTTTGAGCGTGCATGCGGTTCTCGGCCTCGTCGTACACGACGGAGTTGGGGCCGTCCATTACGCCATCGGTTACCTCGATGTTGCGATCGGCCGGCAGCGGGTGCATGTAAATGGCGTCTGGCTTGGCCAGCGCCATTTTGCGCTCATCGGTGATCCAATGGGCGTATTTCTTAATGATCCTGGCGCCCTCTTCGGGGTCTGGGGTGTGCACCATGGCGCCCCACGACTTGGCGTAGATAATGTCTGCGTCCTTGAAGGCGGCTTCCATATCGTCCATGACCTCGAAGCCCACGCCGAATTTGCGCGCCTGTTCCTGCGCCTGTTCCATGATTTCGGGCATCAGGCGAAACTCCGGCGGATGCGCCAGTACCACATCCAGACCAAAGCGCGGCATTTGCAGCACCAACGATTGCGGCACTGACATGGGTTTCTGATATGAGGCCGCGTACGCCCAGGAAACGACCATCTTCTTGCGGCGCAGGTCACGACCCTTCTTTTCGATGATTGTCATCAAGTCGGCCAGACATTGGAAAGGGTGATAAATATCGCATTGCATGTTCAAGACGGGAACGCGCGAGGCTTTCGCCACTGCATTCAAGTAGCCGTTGCCCACGCCCCAATCCACATGGCGGATGGCGATGCCATCAAAATAGCGCCCAAAGATCTCACCGATCTCTTTGGGTGTGTCGCCGTGGGCGATTTGGGTGGTCTTGCTTTCGATGAAGGCTGCATGCCCGCCCAACTGCGCCATACCGGCTTCAAAGGAGCCGCGTGTGCGTGTGCTGGAGAAGAAGAACAACATCGCCAGCACCTTGTCTCGCAGGTAAGCGTGTGGCTCGCCCAAGGCGCGCTTGCGCTTCAGGTCGAAAGCCAGGTCCAGAACGGTTTCAACTTCCTCTTTCGAAAAATCCAGGTCGCCGATCAAATCTCGGCCGCGTAAATCAGTTTGCATGGGTTCATCTCCTCAATTATCGGTTATGAAGTCTTATAGTCCGGTGATCTGGTCGTCTTGTAGTCTTGTAGCTGTGTCGTTGGATGTTCGAGTTTTTCGTTCGAACCGCTCTACACTCGCCATATTCGCGTCGCCGCTTCTCCATCGGGATTCCGAATGTCTCGACTCTCTTCATCTAACTGCCAGACGAAATGATTAAGTGGCTAACTATTTCCTCTGGCTGCCGATTCGCCTCAAGACCACAGATTACTCGACTCCCTGATTATCCGACTCCCAGACGAAACGACTGGCGACTAATTATTCCATCGCTCCTAAAACCAGACCGAGCAAAGCCATGCGCATAACCACGCCAAAGAAGGCTTCCTGCCAGTAGCGCGACCAGTGGGTGATATCCACATCGGTAGGAATCTCGTCCATGCGCGGCAACGAATGCAGCAAGATGGCGTCCGACTTGGCTTTGTTGAACAGCAGGTCACGGGTAATCTTGTAGTTCGCCGGCGTCAGGCCGACATCACCGGAGCGCTCGTCGCGCGACTTGGTGTAGTCCGGCTGAACCACCGGCTCTACCAGGATCACGTCCGCATCGGCGATGGCCTGCTCGACGTGCTCAGCTTCTTTGAAGTTCAGGCTGTACTGTCGTAATTCGGCTTTGAACTCCTCAGTAAGCGACATTTCCGGCGGAGCAACGAAGGTGATCGGGCAGTCGAACTGGGTCAGGGCATAACCCAGCGAATGCATGGTGCGCATACGCATATCGCCTACCGCCAGCCATTTCAGCCCATCAATGCGGCCCTTTTCGCGCAGCACCGTGTATAGGTCGGTCAGGATTTGGGTGGGATGCTCGCCCCAGCCGTCGCCGCCGTTGATGATGGGCACCGAAGCCCACCTGGCTGCCTCATGCGGAGCGCCCTGCTGAAAATGGCGCATCACAATTACATCGCCGTAGAATTCCAGCATTTTGACGGTGTCCTTAATCGACTCCTGGTAAAAGTCACCGGCGCGAGTCATCTTGGCGTCGGCGAAGCCGGTCACGTGACCACCCAGGCGGTGCATGGCTGCTTCGTGAGCCAGGCGGGTGCGGGTGCTGGGCTGATAGAAAGCCGTCACCAGGGTTTTTTCGGCCAGCATGTTGCTGTTGCGCCGACCGCGGGCGATCGGCTCCATCTGCTTGGCGACCTCAAAAACGTGGAAGAATTCGTTCCTCTCAAATTCTTTCAGCGAGAGGATGTCTCGTCCAGCAAAGCTACGCATACGTGTAAATCTCCTTTTCTTCTAATTGTTCTATTTGTGAATGGATTCTGCGCTCTGCGGATTTTGACCGGGCGTCTAAACCTCGCCAGAAGCGCGTTCTTGTTTGCCAACCCGCCGCACCACATGGAAACGAAAGTGGCCGGGCAGGAAATAGCTGTAGGAATGATCCACGACCTGTCCATCGGCGCTGTACAGGTCAGCGGTAAAGCAAAGCAACACATCGCCGCGCTGAATACCCAGAGCGCGAGCAACTTGCGATGAGGCCGTCGCGGCGCTGATTTCGGTGCGCGAGGCCATCAAGGGCGGCTCGCCGCGCTGCAACAACAAGTCCAGCACCGAGCCATGAAAACCGGCGCTTAGCTCTTCGGGAGAGATCAGGTGTTCGGGGACGATGTCCACCAGATATGCCACACTGCGATTTTCGGCAAAAATCACACGGCTGATGCACAGCGCCTCTTCCCCCGGCGCTAATTTAAGCGCCTGGCAGTCTGTTGAATCGGCGCTGCGCCGTTCAATAGATAGGGCGCCGAAATCTACGGCGACACCCTCGCGCTGTGCCAGGGTTTCGATGCTTTCCAACACCTCCAGCCCCGATTGGATCACCTGCGGCGGTTGGTTAACATACGTCCCTGAACCTTGCCGTCGGCGGATGTAGCCCTGGGTTTCAAAGGCGCGCATCGCCTCGCGCAGCGTGGCGCGCGAGACGCCAAGCTGTGCAGCCAGCCTCGGCTCTGAAGGCAGACGCCGTCCGGGTTTGGTGGCGGCGATGATGTTCCATAATTGTTCGTGTAAGCGTTGTGCAACGGATTGATTTGACATATTTACTTCCGGCAGCGCGGACTGCATAGCAGCCTGGTTGGATTCGCTGGTCTATCCTTTCTCCAAAACGGGGATGAACTCAAAGCGGGTCACATCCACAAGGCCAAGATCTGAGATGCGCAGTTCAGGGATGACCACCAGCGCCAGTAAGCTGAGCTGCATATTCGGGTTGTTCAAAGTGCAGCCACAGGCTCGAAATCCCTCCAGCACGGAGGCCGCTTGCTGGGCGACCACTTCGGCGCGTTGATTGGACATCAGCCCGGCGATGGGCAAAGCCACCTGGCCGATCACCTCGCCATCTTTGACCACGATTTGCCCGCCGCCCAGTTCCGCCAGGCGGTTGGCAGCCAAAGCCATATGAGTCTCATCTGTGCCAACCACCACCATGTGATGACTATCGTGCGCGACAGTAGAAGCGATGGCGCAGGCTGCTTTAAAACCAAAGCCATGCACTAACCCCACCTGTACGCCGCCCGTGCCTCTGTGCCGTTCCACCAGAGCGATCTTAGCCAGGTCGCGCTGCAAATCCACGCGGATCTCGCCGTTCTGCGGCTCAACCTCCATTTGTAACCGCCGCGTGGGCGCCTGATTCTCGATGACGCCGATAACATTGGCAATCTGCCGCCCGCCAGGCAATGCTTCCAGGCGGAAATCCGCCGCTGTCAATTGCTGGCCAAGATGTACAGAGTGCGTTGCCCAGTCAGGGTAGGGGAAGGCCGGTAATTCAATGAGCAGAGCGCCGTTTTCTGCAACCACTTTACCCCTGGCGATGACCAATTCGGGGCGAAATTCCGCCAGATCGTTCACCAACAGGATGTCCGCATAGCGGCCAGGAGCAATCATGCCAATTTCGCGGGAGAGGCCGAAATGTTCCGCAGTATTCAAGGTGGCCATCTGGAGGGCAATGACGGGCGGGATGCCGTGGGCAATGGCCTGGCGCACGGCGCGGTTGACATGTCCGTCGTTGACCAGCGTCTCGGAATGCGAATCGTCGGTGCATAGAATGAAACGCCGCGGGTCGAGCTTCATCTCGGTGATGGCACGCACGCCCTCCGCCACATCGTGCCAGGCAGAGCCAAAGCGCAGCATAGCTTTCATCCCCTGGCGCACACGAGCGACAGCGTCCTCCATGCGCGTACCTTCATGATCGTCCTCCGGCCCGCCTGCGGCGTAACCGTGGAAAGGCAGGCCGAGATCCGGCGAGGCGTAATGCCCGCCGATTACCTTGCCTGCCGTACGGGCGGCGGTCATTTCGGCGTGCATCTTTTCGTCGCCCAGAAAGACGCCGGGGAAGTTCATCACTTCGCCCAGGCCAATGATGCCCGGCCAGGTCATGGCTTCGGCGACTTCCTGCGGGCCAATGCTGGCGCCAGGCGTCTCTAAACCGGGGGCAGACGGGACGCAGGAGGGCACCTGAACCCAAACATGGATGGGCTGCGCCGCCGCTTCGTCCACCATCAGCTTCACGCCCTGCAACCCGAACACGTTGGCGATTTCGTGCGGGTCAACGAACATGGCGGTGGTGCCGTGTGGGATGACTGCCCGCGTAAATTCGGTGACGGTGAGCATGCCCGATTCGATATGCATGTGCCCATCCAGAAGGCCGGGGGTCAGGTAGCGCCCGGCAGCGTCAATCAGGCGTGTGTGTTCGCCCAAGGTGTGCGATGCGTCGGGTCCTACATAAGCAATGCGTTCACCGACGATGGCGACATCGGTGTTGGGGATGATCTCGCCAGATTGGACGCTGACCCAGCGGCCATTGCGAATGACCAGATCGGCAGGTTTGCGTCCCATGGCTACATCTACCAGTAAACGGGTGCGCTCGATTATTGAGTCTGTCATATTTCCTCCAAAAAGCACCTGTTGGATGCAATCATCAGACTATTCGCCGCGCAGCAACCGTCGCGCGGCGCGGTTATGCTCTGCTGCCAGCGCAGCCGCGTCCAGGTTGGCGAGCCGACCTTCCTTGACAACGAACTTACCGCCCACCACTGTGTAATCCGCTGAGGCTGGGGCGCAAAAAACCAGCGCTGCAACCGGATCGTGCAACGCGCCAGCGTACCCCAGACGGTCGAGGCGGACAGCGAAGAAATCGGCGCATTTACCGGTTTCCAGCGCTCCCAGGTCGTCGCGTCCCAGCACGGCTGCCCCGCCGCGCGTGGCCAGTTCGAGCGTCTGGCGGGCGGTCATCAGCGCCGGAGCATCCTGCCCGGAGAGCGAAGCGCCCAGCAGACCTGCACGCACGCGCGAGACCAACATTGCCTGACGGACTTCCTCGAGGAGGTGCGAGCCATCGTTGCTGGCCGAGCCGTCCACTCCCAGGCCGACTTTCACGCCATGGCGTAGCATGTCCAGGATGGGGGCGATGCCCGAGGCCAGACGCATATTCGAAGTGGGGCAATGCGCCACGCCGCAGCCAGCTTTGCCAAAGCGCCGCATTTCATCCTCATTGACATACACCGAGTGGGCGAACCATACATCTGCGCCGAACCAGTTCAGGATTTCCATGTAGTCCACCGGGCGGTAACCGAATTTTTGCAGACAGAATTGCTCCTCGTCCTGGGTCTCAGCCAGATGGGTGTGCAGATGAACCCCGTATTCGCGCGCCAGCGAGGCGCTGCGGCGCATCAAGTCGCCGGTGACGCTGAACGGCGAGCAGGGCGCAAGCACAATACGCGTCATTGCGCCTGGGTTAGGATCGTGGTAGGTTTCGATCAGGCGTTGGGAATCTTTGAGGATCGCATCTTCATCCTCTACAACACTGTCCGGCGGCAAGCCGCCCTTGCTTTCGCCCAGGCTCATCGAGCCGCGTGAAGCGTGCAGGCGCAAGCCAACCTGGCGCGCTGCCACAATCTCGTCGTCCAGTTTCGAACCGTTGGGGAAAAGGTATAGATGATCTGAAGCAGTGGTGCAGCCGGAGAGCGCTAATTCAGCCAGGGCAGTCTGTGTTGAGATGCGGATGTCCTCCGGCTTCATGCGCGCCCAGATGGGGTAAAGCGTCTTCAGCCAGTTGAACAGGTTGGCATCCTGCGCGGCGGGTACGGCGCGGGTCAGAGTTTGATAAAAATGGTGATGCGTGTTGATCAACCCTGGCAGCACGATATGTCTGCTCAGATCCAGGATTTCGTCGGCGCTTTGGGGAAGATCGGCGGTTGAACCGACCTGTTCGATAAAGCCATCGCGAATGAATAGACCGCCATCCGGTATCTCCCGGCGGCGGTCATCCATCGTAACGAGAAGATCAGCATGTCGTACGAGCAGGGTGGTCATATCGTTTTGGGTATTTGCGTGAACTAAGTTTTGAATTGACTTTTTATTAGATTTGTCTGACAACTTGAGTATATCAGACATTCTAAAGGACGTCAATTCTTTAGAACTCCCTGATAGTTTGTCAAACTCGCTTGACGCGCCTCACTCAGACTGATACACTCCAAACTCATACCATCGAGAGGAACGATGGACGTCTTTGTCCGTTGTTGCTCGACCTGACCAGTAGGAGTTATCACACCTGGATAAGTTGATCTTTATATCTGGCATTTTGATTGGCGCATCTTTCTTGACCATTGGGGGACCTTTGGTAGGAGAGATGATTGCCACGATTGCGCCCCTCTACTCGCCATTCAGCGTTCGGCGCGCAAGCGAATTGGGGCTTCCATTCGAAGAAGTATCTTTTCCAACGCAGGACGGTCTGGTGTTGAGGGGCTGGTTTTTCCCGGCTGAGCAGGTGGAAAGTCCGGCTGTGCTTTATGCCCCGGCGACCTCTCATGACCAGCTTTCCGGGCTATCCTTGGCGCGGCCTTTACATGACGCAGGTTACCATGTGTTATTGTTCAGCTATCGCGGCCATGGGGAAAGCGATGGAGATCCATTGGGCTTCACCTATGGGGCAAGCGAAAGCCTCGATATTGACGCTGCGGTACAGTATTTATACGATGAACGCGGTATTCATCGTATTGGGGCGATTGGGCATTCTGCCGGAGCGGTGGCGATCATTTTGAGCGCCGCCCGCAACCCGCGTTTGGGCGCTGTGGTGGCAGCCTCGCCTTTTACTTCAGTGGATGAAATCTGGGAAACAAATCGGCCGGCGTTTTTCCCTAAACCGCTCTACCAGGCGGTTTTTAAACTGGTTGAGCGGCGCAAAGGTTTCCTGCGCGAGCAGGTGCGCGCCGAACAATCTATTGGGCGCATCGCGCCTCATCCGTTGTTGATCATTCATGGCAGCGAAGATCGGCGCATCACCCGTGAGCAAGCGCTGCGTCTGTTTCGTCTGGCGCGGCCTCCCAAGCAAATGTGGGTGATTCAGGGAGCCGATCATCGCTCGGTACGTGATCCAGGTCTGGATGCCTTGATCGGGCAAATTATCCTCTTTCTTAACCAAGCGTTGAAAGAGCCTCCTGCGACACAATTCACTGGCCGATAATCAGGGTTTGCGCCGGATCCAGGTTTGATGATCGCGGATGTCGCGGTCGAAGATCAACCGCAGCCAGATGACTGCCCATCTCTTCGATCCTGGCAGCGGGAGGGGGCGGCGATTTGCCTCCAAACGCTTGATGAGGGTGAGCAACGCCATGCCTGCAATCGCTGCATCAATCATCGGTGGGGCATTTAGCCAACGCGCCAGAAGCGGCATACTGAGCAGACTGATGAGCGCCCAGGGCGCGGAATCGCCCAAAGCGAAACCAAGCGCCAGGAAAGCCAGCAACCAGGGGAAACCCCATGGAAAGATGACTAACAGCATGCCCATGAAAGTCCCCAAACCACGCCCGCCAGTGAAACGCAAAAAGATGGGCCAGTTATGCCCTGCGACCGCCAGCAAACCCGAGATGACCGCTGTTTCCAGTCCGAGATTTAATCGAAGACTCAGCCAAGCTGGCAACGCCCCTTTCGCCATATCGAATAGACCTACGGGTATGACCAGCCAACGAGCAACGTGCTCGTAGACCATCGAACCACTGACCGTTCCGCTGCCATAGCGGCGCAGGTCAATACCGCGCACCCGTTGAGCAACGATATAAGCAGTGGGGATCGAGCCAAGCAGATAAGCCAGGACGGGGATTAGAAATCGCAGTGCGCCTATCATAGACCACAACCTCCTCGCATCAACCAAAGACGATGAGGTTTTTTTCTCTCAGAGTATATCTTATCCACTCGAAATAACACAGGAGGAAGATCAACGATTGATTGACTTGCTCGAAAATGTATGCAATACTTTGTATAAGCGCAGGGTGAGGGCAGGTTGCATCTTCCTGGGAGGGCAGGGTGTGACTGAAGCCACTTGTGCTTTGGATTGATGTTTGTTGGGGAGGAAGATCATGAACGGAGAAGCGGATAGTGCCGTTCAAATGCAGCCTGCTGAAAACTCAGAGAGTATGACCTATCGCAGAACAGTCAAATCCAGCCCGGCGATGCTTCTGTTGCCGGCGCTGGGCGTAATCCTATGGCTGCCTAGCATTATCGGTTTGGTGAATACGCTTTCTGGGGCTTCGCGACCGCCAGATTTTGGCGTTTCGATGTGTAACTTTGGTCTGGCTATACTGGGCGGGATCTTGATTATGGTTTATTTAACCGCCCGCAGCGCCAATAAGATTGCTCAGGGGCTGCTTCTCAGTGTGGATGAAACAGGAATTGCCGAAAGCGGTTATCCCAAACCGGAGCAAAATTGGCGCCTGGACTGGGTGCAAATCAGCGACGCGCGGCTGGTTGGAAAAGGCGATAACCGCATCCTGCGGCTTTATACACCAGAGTCCCCAGACAAGCCGGCGCGCTTGCTGGCCGGTTACCCATTCGATGAACTGATGGACACGTTCAATATGCATCTGGGTCTATTGGGAAAACAGGTGCAGTTCGAATGATCCCGTATCGTAACTAATAACACAGAAGCGACGAATGACTGCATAAACGATCACTGTAGAAAACTACATGGTAAGGAGGGGTGTCTCATCATGAACATGCATCGCGTCAATGTCAACCTTTGCCGAACGGCTCTAATCGGTTTGTGTGTTCTGGTTGGAATGAGTTGCAAAATCCTCCAACCGTCGGCAAGAGAAACAACCCTTGCAACTGTGTTACCCACCCTTTCTGCTCAAACTACTTTGTCGCCCACCCGATTGCCGGGCGAAGAGATCATTGGCGAGCCGGGGAAGTGGCTGCGGGCCACGGTGACACCCGGCTTCGGATTCAACCAGCGGCTTTCGCTCTCAGATCAAATTGGCGGTAACAGCTATGCTGTGGATGTTCAGGATGGCTATGCATATCTGGGGGTGGGTCCGCGCTTAATGATTTTGGATTTATCCGCTCCTTCCTCGCCAAAGGTAGTCGGGCAAAGCGAAATGCTGCCCGGTGTGGTGCGCGGTGTGGTTGTGCAAGGAAATATCGCCTATGTCGCGGCGGGGAAAGGCGGGTTGCGTGTGCTGGATGTTTCTCAGCCCGCCGCGCCAGTTGAGATTGGCGCACTGACTGGTTTTCAATGGGCGATGGGGCTGGTGGTTGATCAGGGGCGCGCCTACATCGCCGATAACGCCAGCGGTTTATGGATTGCAGAAGTATCCGACCCTTCCAGGCCGCGTCTGTTGGGCAGTTACAAACTCAAGCAACCTGCATCGGGACTGGCGATTAGCGATGGCGTTGTGTATGTCGTCCAAATGCAAGGCGCATTGACGGCGATTGACGCCCGCCAACCGGAAAACCCAACTTTGCTGGGTGAAATCGCGCTTCCACAAATGAGCGCCGCGGTTGCTCTGCATAGGCATTATGCAGCCATTGCCGCTGGCATGGAAGGGCTATGGATGGTAGATATCGCTGATCCAAAGGCGATGCAGAAAGTTGGCGCTCTTAAAGCTACCTGGACAGATGGCATTACGATCGAGGATGAGCGGGCTTATCTCACCGATACGATGCAAGGGCTGTTGGTGGTGGATATTTCTCAACCTGCCCAACCACGTTTGGCTGGCGCCCAGCCATTGACTTTGTTTAGCCAACAAGTCCCTGGACAACGACGATTGGTTGCGCGAGGAGGACGGGTTTATCTGGCGAACCAGAATCAGGGATTGGTGATTGTAGATGTTGCTTCGCTGCCGGCTCAAGGAGCGCTGCTGGCGACGGCAGTGATCTCAGCGCCATCCAATCCGCAGGTACAAACCGGGGGGAATTCCTTCAACGCTCCCTTATCCGGCGCGGCTTTCGATGTCGCCGTGCAAGGAACGATGGCGTATGTGACGCGTGACTTCATTGGATTGGGCGTGGTGGACGCCTCTCAACCCTCTGCGCTGCGCTACTTGGGCTCAGAAAGCAGCTTTGTGCATGGCGCGCCAGTGCGCACCTCGTGGAAGTTAGCGATCTCTGGCGATTATGCTTACCTGGCAGACGCTAATCTGGGCTTCCGCGTGGTGGACGTATCCGATTTGACGCAACCCAGGCAAATTGCAGCCATTGAAGAGCCGCGTTCGGTCAGAAACGTTGTGTTGCAAGGAAACCTGGCGTACATTACCACCAATGAACACAACCCGCCTCCTGGCGATCCAAAGGCGCTACGCAGCCTGAGGGTCATTGATGTCGGTAATCCAGCGCAACCGCGTTTGATTGGCCTGCTCAAGATGGAATATAATTCCCAGGCAATCGCTGTTCAAGGGAAATATCTATACTATGCAGATGCATTGGAGATGAAGGAAGCGGCGGAAGGGAAACGCGCCGCTTTGCATGTGATAGACATCTCCAACCCTGCTGCTCCTACCCAGGTTGGGGTGTTGGATATAACGCAGTCATGCCCAATCGTTTTTGGCCTCGCAATATCCGGTAACTATGCTTTTCTAGGCGATCAGAAGAACGGCATCTGTGTGGTGGAGCTGAGTGACCCCACTTCGCCGCAAGTGGCAACGGTTTGGCAGGAAGGCGCTCAAGTGTACGATATGGAGATGGTTGGCGACTATCTGTTCGTCGCGGCTTACAGCCACGTCATCGCGTTGAATATTAGCGATCCACTGCACCTGTATGTGGAAGACGCCACAGTGACGCCTGGACTGGCATGGGGGCTGGCGGCAGTTGATGGGCGTGTTTATGTTGCAGATATGGATGGCGGGCTGACGCTGTTGGAGTGGCGTTGAGGGTCACCCTTTGACATAGGACAGCTTTTCAACGATCTTGCCGTCTCGCAGACGGAAGATATCCACGCCGCGCACATGCCCGTGAGCGCCGCTTTCGTCTTGCCAGGAGTACACCCAACGCTGGAAAGCGCGCTCGTCGAAGGCAACGATTTCCTCGAAGTCCAGCCGTGCATTCTGAGATTGCTGAAAGAAATTCAGCCAGAATTGACGCACTGCTGACCAGCCTTCAAAGCGCTCGCCGTCCGGCGGTGGGTAGGTGTTCTCAAAGACACAATCGTTGCTCATCAGCGCCATCATGCCATCCGCGTCATGGCGGTTGAAGGCGTCGTTGAAGCGCGTTAAAACAGCCAACGTTTCTTCATTCATATCTCGCCTTCCTTTCAGGCCGTGACGCGGAAAACAACCAGTGTCGTGTCATCCGGTAAAGGCGCGCCTTGCGTGAAACTTTCCAGCTCCTGGCGGACGTTGCGCAATAGTTGATTGGCGGGCAGCGAGCGAGCGCGCCAGGCGGCCTGCGCCAGGCGTTGGACGCCGAATTCCTCGCCCTGCAGATTGGTGGCTTCGGTAACGCCGTCGGTATAGATCAATAACAGGTCTCCTGCGCCCAATGAGGCAGATTGAGCATTGAATTGCCCGACTTCCACCAGACCAATAGCAGCCGCGGTGGGATGGATCAATTCGATCGCCTCAGGCGATGCGGGTTCATGTCCATTGGCGCGCAACACCAAAGGCGGATTGTGGCCGGCGTTGCAATATTCCAGTTGACGCGTCTGCGGGCGATAAGCGGCCAGAAACAAGGTTACGAAGGTGTTGAAGCGGGTGTTGTGCACCAGCAGACGATGCAATCGTTCGGTCACCTCAGCGGGCGAGATGCTCTCGGGGGCGAAGGCGCGCAACAACGTCTGCACCGTAGAGAGATGCATGCTGGCAGAGATGCCATGCCCGGCGATGTCAGCAATCGCAAGGCCGTAGCTGCCGTCTTTGAAGCGGAAGAAATCGAAGTAGTCGCCGCCGATGATCTGCGCCGGGCGGCTGAAGGCGGCGATCTCGGTGTTTGGGAAATCGGGCGGCTCCTGGGGAAACAGCGAGCGTTGGACGGTTTGCGCCATTTCCAATTCGAACTCTAGCGTGCGGCGTTCGGCATCCGTGTAGTGATCCAGGCAGATGCAGCAGGTGTAATCCATCTCCATCATACGCGTCTCCACATAATCTTCGCAAACTTCACAGACGCCGAGCGCGCCGGCGGCGGCTTTTTCAACGGCTTCATCCAGGGCTTCAAGCCGCTGTTGCACTTCTTCAATGCTATGCTGCCCTAATGGGACTTTGAGCTTGGCGGGCGGGGTGTTGTTCAGCCATTGAGACAGGTTCTCGCGCTTGACCATCAAGCTATCGCGAATCTGATCGAACACTCGAATATTCATCCTGTCCTCCTGGTCAATAGAGACATAAATAGTGTAAATATATTATACCATAAAATAGAACATTTGGGCGAAAATTGGGAGACATAATTTTCTGTGTTTCACTTACGATCTCCATGTTATCATTAAAAATCAATACGGTTTCATTGAAGTAAAAAGGATTGTTCCAAGCCGAATGAAAATTGCCATCCTTACTTATGGTTCACGCGGCGACGTTCAACCGTTTGTCGCCCTTGCACGGCGACTACGTCAATCTGGTCATTCGCCGTTGTTGGCGGCGCCTGGACGTTTTTCCAATTTCGCCGCTCGCTTTAATGTGGATTTTGTTTCCCTGCCAGGCGAACCTGAAGAGATCAGCCGCGCGCTCAACGACTCGGGCGCGAACTTACTGCGTATTTTCCGTGTTTTACAGGGCTACACTCAACAGATCGCCCCACAGGTCGTCGTCCAAATGCTGGAAATTTGTAGCCAGGCGGATTTTATTGTCCACAGCTTTCTTTTTACCGTCGGCGCGCATGCGCTGGCTCGCAGTTTGGGCGCGCCAGAGCTTTCTATACAGGGTTTCCCCGTGTTTATCCCTACGGGAGAGTTTCCAAACGTTGCGTTCCCGCCGCTAGGGCGTTTCGGCAATTTATTGAGTCATCATTTCGCCAACCAAATGTTCTGGTGGGGAAGCAAAATCGGGTTCATGCGAATACGCTCTCGATTGCCGGGCAGTTTTCCTGCTCAACTGACATGGCCGTTTCGCGCCAGCCGAAATCATCCCCCTGCTCCACTCTTAATCGCGGTTAGCCCCAGCGTTCTCTCGCGCCCTGCCGAATGGCCGCAGACGGTACACATGCCGGGTTATTTTTTCCTGGATGAGGATACGTATCAACCGCCGCAGGAGCTGATACGCTTTCTGGAAGCGGGAGCGACGCCATTATGCGTGACTTTCGGCAGTATGCTTCATCGCGCCGCCCCACGCATCTTTCACACCCTCCTAGAGGCGATTGAGGCGAGAAATGAACGCGTGATCATCCTGGCTGGTTGGAACGATCCATCATTATTGAAAGAGTCGGAGGCCAATGAGCGCATTTTGATTCTGCCTTCAGCGCCCCATGAATGGCTTTTTCCACGTTGCAAATTCGTCGTTCATCATGGCGGGGCAGGGACGACCGCCGCTGTTTTACATGCCGGGGTACCTCAAATTGTGTTGCCCCACACCGCTGATCAGCCATTTTGGGGGCGGCGAGTCCACGCCCTGGGAGTTGCGCCAGCGCCAATTCCCATAGGAGCGCTCTCCATGGAGAGGGTACTGGCTTCTTTTTCAGAGGCGGAGAGCGCTTCTCTTCAGGCAGCAGCAAAATCTCTCTCTGCTCGCATCCGCGCAGAAGATGGGGTTGGTTACGCAGTGCAGCTAATTGAACAATTGGCGAAATAATTGTCGGTAGTTATATTTGCATCCTCCAATTCCGGTCAGTCATGATTGGACTTCTTCTTCACTCTCGATAACTTCGAAAGGCATAGCCATTTGCGCTTTTTTCACCTGATCGCGCATGGTATTCATAATCAAGCGCTTCAACACTTCATAGAACGAAATCCCATTCATATCCAGGATTACTGACAAAGCCATGTCCAGTTCTTTGGGGCCGAGAGCGGGGTTGCAGTTCGAGTCGATGAAGTAATAGCGGCCTGCGTCATCCAGACGTATATCGAACTTGCCGTAGTCTTTCATCTTCACCACGTCGAATGCTTTGCGCACCATCTCTCGCAGTACCGGATCGCGATAGGGCTTGTAATAAAAGGCTGCGTTCATCTCCGTCAGCCACTGATCTTCAAAGGTCAAGAAAACATAAGGCTCATCCGCGTGGCGGAAAACCTTCTCTGCCAGATACACTTTCTTGTGATTTCCTTCCAGCAAAATGGCTGTGATCTCACGTTGACCGACGAATTCCTCCACCAACACCGGTTGGCGGTAGGTCTTGAATAGTTTTCGCAATCGTTTGCGCAATTGCTTTTCATTATCTGAGACGGCCTCACGCGTGATCTCCACTGAACCATGGATGGCGTTCAATTTGGAAATCAATGGAAAACGTAACGTCGGATCCAGATAATCTTCTGGCGAGGTGAATAGTTGAAAGATGGGAACGGGCAGACCATTGCGCTGCAACACTTCTTTGATAAAAAACTTGTTTGTATCCAACGCCATGCCCAGCATATCGGCGCCAGTGTAAGGAATGCCCAGCAGTTCCAGCACACCTGGAATCGCCGCCGCCAGGCTTTCTTTGCCCTTGACCGAATCCACGAGGTTGAAAAGCATCTCGGGCTGATCCTGTCGCAGGCGCTCCGACAACATCTCATCGCCTGGATAAAGACAAACATCTAAACCTAACGCGCCCAAATATTCGCCGATCACATAGGCGTTTTGTTCGGCTTCTCTTTCCGTTATATACTGCGATTCTGTGGGGAAATCCTCGCGTCGCACCGCGCTGTAGATCACGCCCACTTTAGAAGGCCATTCAAGTTCGCTGTCTTTGATGCGGTGTTTTTTCTTAGCCATGGTGTAGTTTTAGAAACATTTGAAGTCTGTCAGACTTTAATAGTCGCATCGTTCAATCACTGCGATTTGAGTCTCTTAACTGATAAGCGATGCCCACAGCCGCCAAAATCGCGCCGAGTAGCAACATCCATGCGCCAGCGGGCTGATCGAATAATTGTTGCACACCAACGACAACCGCGCTGGCGCCGGCCAGGGAAGAGAGTAGGATGATCGCTAGGTCAAAGATCGAGGCCGCCAAAATAGCGCCGATGACGCCTCCCAAGATTGCGAGGGCTGTTGCCAACCATCCGCTGGCGAAATTCAGCGAGTTAAGCATTGCACTGACCAACAACGCCCCGGCGGCAAAACCAACCACCAGCCCAGCGATGCGGATGGAGGCTTGCGCCAGGATAGCCATCAGCACGCCCAGCCCCACCGCGGCCAGAATCTGTAACCACAGCGGCCAGTTGCCCGCCCAGGCGACCGCCAATTGTACACCGAACAGAAAACCCACCAAGCCGGCGAACAGCCAGAATAAACGGCGTCCAAACAGCAGCATCACACTGCCCAACAGGGCGCGTAAAAGTGGAAAAAACATATTTGCCTCCTCGGAAACTGCCTGGTTTACGGCGCTCGATGGTCCGCCTTACATACGAAAATAGACGATCAAATCCAGGTCGCCGGGCGAACTTCCTAGTTGGGTCAGAACCATAGCGGCTTCGCTGCGATGTTGTGTGCTGTGGTTGACCACGTGCGTCAACACATGCCAGACGACGTTTTCGTAAGCCACGCCCTTAGTAGAGCGGTAGCGCGCAACGCGTTGCAAATCGGCATCGCTCAGGCTTTCCAGATACGCTCGCATGGCGGCTTGCTCCTGCGCCCAACGGTCAGCCAGCGCCTCGATATTGGAGAAGTCTTGTGCGTCTAACAGTGTGGTAGGCGAAATGCCTTCCTGCAAGCGCATGCGCCAGATCCATTCAGCGCTGAGCATGTGCGTCAACACACCGCGCAGACTGCCATGATACAGAGCCGGGTTCGGCGCAGTGAAAGCTGCCTCGCCAGCTTGCCGTAGGGCGTCTAATAAACGGGAGTTAGCCCAACAGGTGTAATCATACAAGGCGGTCAGAGTGTTTTTGTCCATCATTTCTCCTGTAAAGGTGAATTGGCGTCATATGGCATCCCTCCTTCTGCCCGACGCAGGCGATCTTCTGCCAGGCGCACATAACTTTCATCTACTTCGTAGCCGACGAAACGCCGCCCGGCCTGGAGCGCCGCCAATGCAGTTTGTCCACTCCCCATAAACGGATCCAGCACAACTTCTCCAGAGTAGGTGTAGAGCTGGATCAGGCGGTAAGGCAACTCCACTGGGAAGGGAGCAGGGTGACCTACTTTACGGGCGGAGGCGGCGGGGAAGGTCCACACGCTCTTGGTATATTCCAGAAACTGGTCGCGGCTGATGGTGCTTTCGCGTCCATCCGGCGGCGGGCGGCGGAAGGCGCCTTTGCAAAAAACCAGGATGTATTCATGTACGTCGCGCAGGGTGGGGTTAGCCGGTGATCGCCAGCTCCCCCAGGCGGTGGAAGCGGCTGCGCTGGCGCCTTTATCCCAGATGATTTCGCCGCGCATGAGAAAACCCAGGTCGAGCATGTCGCCGATAAGATATGCGTGTAGTGGAATATAAGGTTTGCGCCCCAGATTGGCAAGATTGATGCACGCTCGCCCTCCGGGGACGAGCACGCGATGTACCTCTGCCCAGATGCGCTTCAAGAAAGCGCGATACTCATCCAGGCTCAAGTCTGCGTCGTAATCCTTGCCTACATTATAGGGTGGCGAAGTGACCATCAGGTGGATGCAGGCGTCTGGCAGCGCGGTCATAGCCTCCGCCGAAGCGCAGAAGATGCGGTTTGCGGCTTCAGATGGCAGGGGAGTTTCTATGCTTACATCTTCTGTCTGCGTAAGAGGGGTCTGCAAATCGGCGTATAGCTTGCTGGCGTAAAACGGGGCAGCGTCATGGCTGATACGGCCCGGCGATCCAAAGGGACTGGTGCGTGTAGCGCGCCTCTTTTTGACCATACCTATGATTATAATCAAAGGCGACGGAGCGTGAGGCTATTTCCTGGCGAGTAAAAATGACATATAATATGAATAGATTGTCCCGCCCGTGTTGTGGACGGGTAACACGATAGTCCCAGGGGGCATGGCTGCCGCGCCGGTCGGCAGCGCCCTGCAAACGTCCTTTGAAAACAGACCGGGAACAGGGAAACTACCATGACACACCAACCGATCCGTCGCATTTTGGGCGATCCTCAGCGCAAGATCAGCGCGCTGACCGCACTCCTACCGCGCGTTCTGCTATGCTGTCTGATGATCGCAATCCTGAGCGGGTGTTCGCTCGTTCAAGGGTTCAGCCAGCAGCCTTCCGGCCAAATGGAAACAGCTATTGCTGTGCAGCTTGCTATCCTGGCGGCAACACAATCTGCAGTTGTCCAGCAACCGCCGGCTCAGCCGCCGCAAGCGCAACCGGAGCAGCCCACCTATACCCCATTGCCTACTTATACGCCTCTACCCACTTATACGCCACTCCCCACTTATACGCCTGAACCTACCTTTACCTCCTTGCCGTTTGTTCTACCCACATTGCTGCCGACGGCTACGCTGCCTTCCAGTTATGGCCGTCCTTATATTCTGCGGGTGCGCAATTTATATAACCGCACCTACTGGATTGGGACGAAGTTACCTTATGGGGGCAACTTTATCAAGCCGCGCTATTATGTGGAGTTCTACCCGCCGCAGCCAACCTGGATGCGCATCTGGTGGTGTCGCTACACCTCCTATTTTTATAAGCATTGGGATGATTACGGCTGGAACTACTTCAACGAGGACTGGGGCGACTATTCTAACTGGAATTACTATCAGTATTGGTGCGATCGCGATCATCTCTACGACTGTCACTACCGCGACGTGTACGTAGATAAGGCGCTGATCGAGATCAGCATCCCGTGATCGAGGTCGAGGGCATTTACAATACGCTGGCGTTTTTTGAGCGCACGGCAGTTGCGCGCTAACCCATCACGATTAGCAGGACGCCGCAAAAGATCACTGTTGCGCCAATTACACGCAGCCTGCCCATCTCTTCGCCTAGCAGTTTCCAGCCCATGAGGGCGGCGAAGACCACGCTCACTTCGCGGATTGCCCCGCTATAGCTGACCTGAGCGATGGCATAGGCGTTCAGCACCAAAGTGTAAGTGATCAGCCCGATCACGCCAATGGCTAAGATGCGCCGCCAGTGCGCATGAGCGACGTTCGCCACTCGCTTCCATCCGCCGCGCTGCAGGGCAAAAGGTGTGAAGAAGACACCCGACAGGCTGAGCGCCATCAGGGTGTAGGGTGTGGGGGCGGTTAGTTTGACTGCTGCGCCATCTATGGTGGAGTAAATGGAGATCAACAGCGCTACGCCTAGCGCCAGCA
Source organism: Anaerolineales bacterium (assembly GCA_020060465.1). Lineage (GTDB taxonomy): Bacteria > Chloroflexota > Anaerolineae > Anaerolineales > UBA4823 > RBG-16-57-11. Next base: position 24,154 of record JAGVAD010000026.1, on the reverse strand, counting down.
CAATTGCCAGGCGGCTGATTGCCGCTGAATGCGCGGCGCTGCGATGATACAGCAAGCCACTGACGCCCACGATCATCAATCCGCCAATTACCAACATTAACCCGACTGCGCCCAGAGGGGTGAGGCGTTCGCCCAGAAAGAGCATTGCCCACAATGCCAGGAAGGCTGGTGCAGCGCCGCGAGCGATCGGATAGACCAACGAGAAGTCGCTCAAATGATAGGCCGAGGCCAGCGCCGCCATATAGAACGCCTCTGTCAGTCCACTGGCGAGCAGATAGGGCCAGATGCGCGCTACGGGCGGTCCCCAGAGCAGTAGTGCGGGCGGTAGAAGCGTCAGGTTGAACAGCGCCGCCCACCAGGAAACGATATATTTTTCTTCTACTTGTTTGAGGAGCAGATTCCAGCCAGCGTGCAATGCAGCGGCGGCGAGAAGCATCATCAACGGCAACGCGGACACATGGATATTGTACTATGAACGCCGGCGTCATGATGACGATTGGCTGATACAGCACAAATACCCTGGCAAGGTCTTCTTCGAGGGAATATCTTTTGAGCGCCCCATCTATTCTGTTTCGAGGGAAAGCGGATAATTCCCTCCGGTGTATAATGCAGAGGGTTTCATTTTCTATTCGTTGCTCGGAAAACATTTTCTGCGCCCAATGGCTCTTTTGACTTAATGAAGGTTAAATGTCCAACGAACTTACATTCCCCTTCTCTGGAGAAAGTTGACAATGTCCAACTCAAAACTATTGCCACGACTGCTGTTATTCAGTGGAATGATCGCTTTGCTGTTGATGGCTTTTTTATTCGACCTGGCGGTGACGGGATTGCAGATACGCAATTCAGAAGGCGCCGGTTTGGAGCCATTGCTGGTATGGCTCTTTCCGCTGTTTGAGTTACTGCTGGCGCTGGGGGGATTGGGCTTATTCTGGTATTTGTTCTCCTCCGCCCAGAAAGACCGTCCGATAGGAAGTGCTTTCACGATTTTTGGGCTCTTGCTCCTCTTTCTCACCCCATTGTTGTTTTTTCTACCCGTTCCTATGACGCTGTATGCCATTGTGCAGTACGTCTCGCCCGGCTCCTACTTATTTCAAGCTGGCGCGCTGCTGGGGGTGACAGGTTTGCTCAGCCTGGTGTTGAAGCGCTGAAACTGGCCGGAAGGGTTCCAGCGCAACATCGGTCGCTGACCGAGCGGGGCGTATTCAAAACGTGACCCGCAACTTGACAGCTTGCGATGCTCAAATTATACTTGTCTTGATACAAGAGATACAAGTTTTCGGGCGCGTCGCTATTTGATATGTCCTCTGATTTTATCGAAATTGTTCTGCTCTCTCTAAGGGTATCTGGGCAGGCGTTGCTGTTCAGCTCGGTCATTGGTGTGCCTTTAGGAGCCTGGGTAGGACTGAAACGTTTTCGCGGCCGGCGGCTGATTGCCGCGATGTTATACACCGGCATGGGCTTTCCCCCGGTGGTAATCGGTCTGTTCGTCTATTTATTGCTCTCACGCAATGGAGTCTTGGGTTCGCTCAATTTGCCCTTTTTACCGAGACTTTTTACCCCGGCGGCGATGGTTGTGGCGCAGACGGTGATCGCCTTTCCACTGGTGGCGGGTTTCACCATGGCAGCAGTGATGGGCGTACATCCTCAATTGCGGCAGCAACTGGTCTCTCTTGGCGCAACCCCGCGTCAGGCGGCGTTGACTGTATTGATGGAAGCGCGTCTGGGGGTGATCGTAGCCATCGCGGCTGGCTTTGGGGGGATTATTTCCGAAGTGGGTGCGGTCATGTTGGTGGGTGGCAACATTGAAGGACGCACGCGGGTGTTGACTACCGCCATTGTGCTGGAAACACGCAAGGGCAACTTCGAGTTGGCCCTGGCGTTGGGCGGGGTATTATTGCTGCTCACATTTTTGGCAAACCTGGTCATGTTGCGGTTGCAAGGGAGGGCGTTCGATGAGTGAGGCGCGCTGTGCGGATGCGGTTTATCGCCTGAGAAATTTGACCAAAATCTATGGCGAGCGGCGCGTGTTGAGTATTGCCGCGCTGGAGGTCTTTCGCGGTGAAGTGGTGGCGCTGGTGGGACCAAGCGGTTCGGGAAAAAGTACCTTGTTGCGCCTGCTCAACTTTTTGGAGCCGCCCAGCGAAGGGATAATCGAGTTTGAAGGCCAGGTATATCACTCCGCTCGATCGCCAGAACTGTATGTGCGTCGAAGGATAGTTACAGTCTTTCAACGTCCGATGTTGCTCAATCGGAGTGTGTGGGATAACACGGCGTATGGATTAAGGTTACGCGGTGAGCATGACGCCAGGGCGTGGGTGGAGCAAGCGTTGGCATTGGTTGGTTTGCAGGGTTTGGCGCATCAGCGGGCGCATACCTTATCTGGCGGTGAGGCGCAGCGAGTGGCGCTGGCGCGCGCCCTGGCTATCCATCCACAAGTGTTGTTGCTGGATGAGCCGACGGCGAATTTGGATCCATACAACGTTGGATTGATCGAGGGTATCATTCAGCGTCTGAATCGCGATCAAGGAACGACTCTGGTGTTGGTGACGCACAACGTTTTTCAGGCGCGCCGCCTGGCGCAGCGAGTTGCCTTTTTACTGGATGGTCAGATCATTGAAACGGCTGACACAGAACAGTTTTTTGAAGCCCCACAGGATGCTCGTACGCGGGCGTTCATTCACGGCGAGATGGTTTATTAACCCTATGCAAAAGATCCTCGCGGTGGACAGCGTCATGAAAGGCTTTCTATGTTTGTCGCTCTTGTTGATTTTGAGTCTGCTATGGGGCGGTTGCTCCCGTGCGGCTATACCGCAGTCAGCGGCAGATACGCCCGCAGCGACAGCAGAGATTCTCGTCTCAACGCAAGCGCCGGCAGGTCATCTGATTCTTGCCACGACGACTTCTACCGACGACTCTGGATTGCTCCAGTATTTGCTACCCGACTTCGAGAGGGAGTACAATGTCAAAGTAGATGTAATCGCGGTTGGCACAGGCCAGGCTTTGCAGATCGGTAGAGATGGCAACGCGGATGTATTATTGGTGCATGCCCGCGCCCAAGAAGATGAGTTCATGGCCGCCAAACATGGCATTCGCCGCGAAGATGTGATGTACAATGACTTCGTCCTGGTTGGCCCGCCGGATGATCCGGCTGGCATCTTGGGGATGACCAGCGCAATCGAGGCTTTCAAACAGCTTGCTGAAGCCCAGGCAAGGTTCGTTTCGCGTGGCGACGAATCCGGCACGTACGCCAAAGAAAAATCCATTTGGGCTAAGGCAAGTATAGAGCCAAAGGGGGAATGGTATCTCTCCATTGGACAGGGGATGAGCGAGGCGCTTACCATAGCCAGCGAACAGCAAGCCTATACATTGAGCGACCGCGCCACTTATCTGGCGCGCGCCGCTCAGGGCTTGAACTTGAAGATTCTGGTAGAAGGCGATGCAGCGTTATTCAACCCCTATGGCGTGATCATCGTCAACCCGGAGAAGAATCCAGCTATCCACATCGAATTAGCAACGAAATTTGTGGAATGGATAATTTCGGTTCCGGTTCAAGAGAAGATCAGAGCTTTCGGTATCGAAGAGTTCGGCCAGTCATTGTTCATTCCCGATTCGCGACCCTGGCATGACGCTCGGATCATCACACCGCAGCCTTAAAAGAAATTGGCAACGCAAAGGATGTAACTTTATCAACCCCAATCTCTTATATCAAATCTATGCGGGAATAACGATGGAATCGCGCGCCCTGATCTTGTCGAAGGCGCGGACTTCTCATCCAGTAATAGATAACGGGCTCAGCCATCCTAACCTGAGCCTGTCCAGATTAACCGGTCTAAATTTGGATAAAATCAGTCAGATTACGTGTTACAATTGGGGGTTGTTGAGGAGAAAATTATGTTGCCGAAATATCGCATTGTACTGAGCGCAATCTTGACGATTATTCTTGCAGCCGCGTTGCTGGGCGTCGGCGGTTTTGATCAGCGTCTGAGCGGAAGCGAGGGGCATTCTTTGGAGCGGACTGCGGCGCAGACAAAGGGCGTCGTTCAAGTGTTTGTAGATGGTGTATGGGTGGGTGGTTTTACCAGCAGCGCCTTGGGGCGTTTGCCACCCATGCAATTCGATCCGCCGGATGGCGCTGCGCAAATTTCAGGTTGGTCTCTGGGCGACGCGTTGCTGCTGCTGGTATCCGCTCGCCAATTGAAAGCGGAGACGCGTCTTACAGTTGTCAGCCAACGCCAGAAGCGTTCAATGTTGTTCACTTGGGGACAGGTGAATGAGGGATCCAATTCTATTCTGTTGCGAAAAAGGGAGGATGGCGCATTGGATCTCTTCGCCAATTTGCCACAGTTGGATCGCTCCGAGCAACAACTATTGGGGGTAGATCGCATTGAGCTGACTACGCCTAAGGTCGAAATTAACGATTGATATATCTTCTAAGCAAGGGCAATTTCCAGCCGGATAAGGCTTTTGATTATTTAGGACCGGAACTGGCGCGCTAAACGCGCTTTAGCTATCCCGGTAAGTTGAATAGTGAATTGGGCGGCGTTCTTGCCGCCCAATTTTGTTCCATATCCGCTTGTCAAGCCTGTTGCTTGAAGCTATACTTGGACGCATGGAAGAAGCGCATTTATATCAAAAGATCGCCGCGGCGATCCGCCAAGAGGTGCTTGATGGGCGGTTTCGCCCCGGCGATCGGTTGCCCTCGCTGCGCGAGATGGCGAAGCAATGGCGTTGCACCTTAGGCACCGCACAGCGCGCTTATACCGAACTGGCGCGCCAGGGATTGGTGACAAGCCGCCCGGGGCAAGGTACGCGGGTAGCAGAACCTCCTGTGAGGCAAGATAACACTCCGCTGCGCCGCGCCATGCTGGTGCATCGCGCCGAAACTTTTTTACTGGAGGCGTTCTCTGCGGGTTATTCTTCCGCTGAGGTTGAATCGGCGTTGCGGCTGGCGCTGGATCAATGGCGCGCCATTGCCAATACGCCGACGGATGCAACGGAGGATGTATTGCGTTTTGCAGGCAGTCATGATCTGGCGCTTTCCTGGCTGGCGGCTCATTTCCCACAGATTATGCCGCGTTTCACCTTGCAATTGGGTTTTACCGGCAGTCTGGGTGGGTTGATTGCTTTGGGGCAAGGTCAGGCCGACCTTGCCGGTTGCCATTTGTGGGATGAAGAGAGCAACAGTTATAACGAGCCTTATGTGCGTCGGTTGCTGCCAGGGAAGCGTGTAGTTTTGCTCACGCTGGCGCAGCGCAGGTTGGGGTTGGCTACGCCGCCTGGCAACCCGCTGGAGGTGCGCGGTTTGGGCGATCTGGCTCGTCCCGGCCTGCGTTTTGTCAACCGGCAGCCTGGCTCCGGCACGCGCGTCTGGTTGGATGCAGCATTGCGACGGTTGGGGATTGACATTTCGCGCATCCAGGGTTATCAAGATGAGCGATTGACGCACTCTGATGTGGCGCGCGCCGTCGCTGAAGGGCAGGCTGACCTGACGTTTTGCCTGGAAACCGCCGCCCATGCGTTTGGGCTGGACTTCATCCCCCTGGTGACTGAACCCTATGATCTGGTCATTCCAGCAGAGAAATGGGAATTGCCATCTGTGCGTCGCCTGGCGGAGTGGCTGGCCAGCGCCGAAGCGCGCCAGGCCATTGCTGAGCTGGGCGGTTATGATACCACTCATACCGGAGAAATTCGCTGGGTAGAATGAGACGAGACTGGTCGCTTTTGGAAGACGGGATGTCAACGCAAACGCTATATTTCACGGATCCGTACTGTTTTGAATTCGAAGCTCAATTAATCGAGCAAATCCCATTGTCGGATGGGCGCTTTGGCGTCATCCTGGAGCGCAGCTATTTTTACCCTACCGGCGGTGGACAGGAACATGACCTGGGTTGGTTAGATGAAGAGCGAGTTGTGGACGTTTATAAAGACGAGGGGCGCCACCTGACGGTGCATGTGGTTGAACGGCGCTTGCCCGAAAGCGTCCTTCAGGCGCGCATTGACGCGGAGCGCCGCCTGCGCCACATGGAACATCACACTGCCCAGCATTTACTCTCGTATTGCTTTGTCGAATTGCTTGGCCTGGAGACCGTTTCCGCCAACATCAATGGCGATACGCCCTCGACGCTCGACTTAACCAACAGCGAGCCGACACTGACTGAACTGACGCAGGTCGAAAGGCGCGCCAACCAGCTCATCCGGTCTGACCTTATCGTAAAGACGTATTTCGTCTCGCCGCAGCAGGTGAACGCAATTCCGTTGCGCAAGCCGCCCAAAGTGAGCGAGGATATTCGCATTGTCGAGATCGAAGGTTTGGATTTCTCGGCCTGCGGCGGCACGCATGTCGCTCGCACCGGCGGAATCGGGGTGGTCAAGATTCTGCGCGCCGAACGGCTCAAAGAGAAAACGCGCATCCACTTTGTTGCTGGCAGCCGAGCCTTTGAACTGTTTCAGTCCAGTTACGTCATTGTCGCCGGTCTGGCGGCGCAGATGAGCGTGGGTTTGCTCGAGCTGCCTGCCGCAGTACAGCGCCAAGCGGATCAACTTAAGAACCTGCAAAGGGAACTGACCCACTTGAAAGACCAAGCACTGGCTCATGAAGCGCGTCGTCTGTATGAAACGGCGGAAAGGCTGGGCAACTTGCGGATTATTCTGGCTGCTTTTGATGGGCGTTCGATGAATGATCTGCGCGCTTTGGCGCGTGAGCTGCGTTTGTTGCCAAACGTTACTGCGGTGTTGGTTGGCGCACAGGGAGAGCGTGTTTCACTGGTAACTGCCTGCGCTGAAGGTGTCGGGCTGCGCGCCGACGATCTTTTGCGGCGATTAACCTCGCGCATCAATGGCAAAGGCGGCGGCGATGCTTTCATAGCTCAAGGCGGCGGACAAGGCGACTTGAAGACGGCGCAAATGCTATTAGAAGTCGCCCGCGTTGATCTATTTGCGCTCGCATTCAATCGCCCGGAGCAGCAGCCCTGACGGCCATTGCAGCGAAACGAGAGCGGGCAGCGCGGTGCAACGCCAGGAAACCCAAAGCGGAGATGAAACACAGCACGCCGCCAATGTACCAGACATAGTTGGGGTCGTAGTTGTCCATGATCAGGCCGGCGGCCAATGGTCCGAACGCCCCGGGGATTGCCCAAGAGAGGCCAAAGATAGCCATGTAGCGCCCGCGCATATCTTCAGGGGCAAAATTGGCTGCCACCGTCTGGCTGACCGGCACAACCAGCATTTCGCCGAAGGTGATCACCACCATGGCTGCCAGGAAAAGCGGGAAAGCGGAGACAAAGCCGTACAGGCTGAAGCCAAACATATATAAAGCTGCGCCCAGAGCCATCATTAACATGGGTGGGTAGTTTTTTGCCTGGCGGCTGACCCAGAACTGGAACAGGACCACGGTGATGGCAGATGTTGCCATGACCATGCTGAAGCCCTGCTCGGCCACACCATGAACATCTCGCAGGAACACGGAAAGCGACCCGTACATTTGCAGGTACACTACAGTCATTACCATGGCTGCCAGGAGAAATGCAATGAACAACCGGTCGGCAAGTACTTTGCCATAACCGCCGAAGGTTTGCAGGGTGGTTTCTTGCACCTGACCAGAGGCGACAACGGGCTTGGTTTCAGGGATCAGGCGAAAGATTAACGCCGCGGTGATCAAGCTGGCGAAAGCGTCAATCACGAACAGTAACAAATAAGAGCGAGTGGCGATAAAGCCGCCGATCAATGGGCCGATGATCCAAGCCATATTATCTATCACGCGCATCACGCCGAAGCCTTCGGTGCGTTTCTCTTCGGGCAGGATGTCTGCCACCATCGCCTGCCAGGCGGGACCAGCGATGTCTGAGAGCAACCCGACCATCACCGCCAACAGGTAAAATACAGCTAACTGGTCCACCAGACCCATCATCACCGCGCTGCTGGCGCTGATCACCAAGCCGAAAAGTACCATCAGCTTGCGCCCAAATCGGTCGGCCAGCGCGCCGCCCACCAGGCTGCCAGCCAGCCCAGAGATGTGGAACAGGCCAAGCAACAGCCCGGCCTCGGTCATGCCTACATTGAACTTCGATGTGATATACAACGAGAAGAAAGGAAACACCATTTTCGCGCCCACGTGGTCAATGAAACTGGCTCCCACTAACATCCAAAAGCGGGGCGGAAATTCATGCAAGGTCTTTTGCAGTTTGGTCAGCACGTGCGATTCTCCGCGGTTGAGCTATTATATTGCACAATGGTCATACCCGCAGCGTGTCGGAAAGGTTCACGGTATAATGTGGACTTTGGCGCGCCGGACGCGCTATAGAGGAGTAAAAAAACCATGACGACCTGGTTGAAATCAGCGCAGTTTTCCTGGGGCGCAGCGCGCGATGTTTCCCTGATCGCATTGGGCGCGCTGCTGCAGGCGCTGGCATTGCGCTTGTTTTTGATTCCGGCGAACCTGGCCAGCGGCGGGGTGAGTGGATTGGCGCAGATCATCAATCACTACACCGGCTGGCCGATTGGGGTGATGATTTTACTGGGCAATGCGCCGCTGTTTTTACTGGGTTGGCGCTATCTGGGCGGGCCGCGTTTTATCCTGCGCACCGCCCTGGCGGTAGTTGTGGTTTCGTTTTTCACCGATTTTCTGGCGTTGATTCTACCGCAGCATGGATTGACCAAAGATCTGGTGTTGAATGCGTTATACGGCGGGCTAATCAGCGGGGTGGGTTTCGGGCTGGTATATCGCGGTCAGGGTACCAGCGGCGGCAGCGATATTCTGGTGCGCATCCTCAATCATTGGCGCAATGTGCCGATCTCGCAGAGTTATTTGCTCACCGATTCGGCTATTATGTTTATGGCAGGGCTGGCCTTTAGCTGGGAGAACGCCCTGTATGCGCTGGTGATGTTGTATGTTTCCGGGCTGGCGGCAGAGGCGATCACCGCCGGCTCGAATGTGCTGCGTACAGCGTTGATCATCACCCATCAACCAGATGAGGTGGCCGGTCGGATTTTGCACGAGATGGAGCGCGGAGTGACCGTGATCTCGGCGCGCGGGGCGTACACCGGCGAGGAGCGCACCGTATTGTATTGTGTGGTCAGCCGGGCGGAGATTGCACAGATTAAAGCACTGGTTCGTGAAGCCGATCCACATGCCTTTATGGTGATCGGTCAGGCGCACGAAGCGTTGGGCGAGGGCTTCCGCCCGTTGAATGGATGAATTTCTGTACAGTGATCAGGAAGATTAGGCTGCCCATTGAGAAAATGTTGTGCTTATCATAAACCACATTCGCTGGCGATGGATAAATGTAACGCGAGGGCGATCTTCTCATCGCCCTCGCGCACCTGGATTACACGAGTCTGTATTGCTGTAGCCCCAGCCAGTCGTCGTCCTACTTCTGGAATGTGACCACTACGGTCATGCCCCACAGTAAGCGCGGGTCCGGGTTATCGAGCAGGATGCGCACCGTGTAAGTGATGTCGCCGCGTTTTTCCTCGTACACCTGGCTGATCTTTTCAACCACACCGGTCATTTCCACACTCGGCAGCGCGTCGGCCACAACAGCGACTTTCTGCCCTACAGATACATCCACCACCTCGATCTCGGTCAGATCGTCGGTCTCTACATACAGTTTAGAGAGGTCAGCGATGCGAATCACCGGCTGACCGGGAGTGGCTTGCTGGCCTTCCACCAGGTTTAAGTCCACCACAGTTCCATCAATAGTGGCGACCAGATCCAGGTTAGAGAGGTTGGCTTTGGCGGCTTTCAGGTTTTCTTCTGCGGCTTTGATGCGCGCATCTGCAGCCGCTACATCGTCTGCATCTGGTCCTTTCAAGAGGTTTTCATAATCCTTGAGGGCTTCATCCAGGCGGGTTTGCGCCTCGCTCAGGTTGGTCTCCAGTTGCAGCCAGCGCACGGCGGTATTGTAGTCGCTCTGCGCCGTGTCCAGCTTTTCTTTGAGATCCTTGCGGGTGGAATTCTCCGAGGGATAATAGCGGTAAGGTTCGAAACGTTCACGCGCCTCGTCCAGGATGGCTTTCATCTTGGCAATGGCTTCCAGCGGGGTGAGGCCGAGCATGTTTTGCGGTACGGTGAAGTTATCCAGGGCGTATTGGGCATCCTTGACGGCTTTGTTGGCTGCCGACATAGCCGCGGCAGCCTGCGCTTGCGCCAGAGCCAGGTTGTCGTCCAGTTGCTTGCGCGCCTGCTGAGCGGCAAGCAATTCGGCTTCCGCGCCGGCGATGGCCGCTTCAATCTGCTCGCGGTCGCCCAGGCGCGCTAACACATCACCCTTCTTTACTATATCGCCTTCTTCCACCAGCACTTCCTCCACCTGCCCGTTAGTCACAAAGGCGAGTTGCACATCGTCGCGTGGGACAACCCGCGCTTCCGCGACGATGTTGGTTTCGCTGATTACGGTGGGCAGCGGCGTGGTGGTTCCTGCTGGCGCGCCGGCTGCGCCGCCGCAGGCGGTGGACAGCATACCGAGGGCGATCAGGCTGATGACTATTCCAATGAACTTTGCTTTCATGCTTAAATTCTCCTTAGATGGTATTTCAACAAAATAACTGTCGCTTACTTAAATGCACTCAGGAACAAGCCCGTACTGTCTGCCGCGCTTATTGATAAGCCAGGCTTTCCCGCACACTGACTCTGGTCGCCCCACGGGCGGGCAGCAGGCTGGCCAGGATGGACAGAAAAGTGATGATGACAAACCACAGAATTGCTCCATTCGGCGTGTAGTGATAGATGATTTCAAACTGAAAGGCCTCGCCCAGGCCGAACAGCATGGCTTGGCTGGCCGGAATGGACAGCGGCAGGGCAATCAGCCAGCTTAACCAGCCCAGGATCAACCCCTCGCCGATGAACAGGCGAAAGACCGACCAGGAAGAAGCGCCAACGGCGCGCATCACGCCAATCTCGCGCCGCCGCTCCAGCACGCTCAGGGCTAATGCGCCGCTCAGAGCGATACTGCCTACCGCGCCAATCACCACCGCCATGATGCCCAGGAGGACGATCAAGAAATTGAACTGGCTGGTCAAGGCGTTAGCGGTAGCGGTTGTGCTGTCGCCGCCCAGGCCAAAGATGCCGCGTTGCGAGCTGACCGTAATCTGATTTTGCTTGTAATACTCACGCAGGGCTTTCGCCATGTTTTCCTCAGCCGCCAGCCCCTCCTGTTCGGTCTGAATCCAGATTGCTCCTGAGCGATCCACGATACCCAAGTCGCGCAATAATTGGTCGCGCTCTACCAACGCCACTGTGGTGAGCAGCGGGTCGAACACCAGTCCCACTACCTGATAGTCGCGTTCCTTCTTATCACTGTAGCGCACTGTGACCCAATCGCCTACTTGTACTTCCAGATCGTTGGCTTGTTTGGTGTTTAGTACAATAGCGTATTGGTCATTGGGATTGAGCCAACGTCCAGCGCGCAGTTGATAACCGTATGTTTGAGTGGGCAACGGCACGCCAAAGAGCTGTAGCGAATCGTCGTCGTCGCTATAGGGTTGGCCTTGCTTGCGGATGGTGCCGCTGCCAAAACCCCACATCTCCACGATTTTGACGCCGGGGAATTTCATGGTCAGATTTTCGAGGTAGTCAATGCGTTGCGGATCTTCGAAGACCATGGTGATATTGGCGTTCAAGATTTCAAAGAGCAGGTCATCGAAGGTATAAACCACCGAATCGCGCACTGCCACCACCATCATAAAGACCACCCCGCTCAACACCAGGGCAAGCTGTAGCAGCGCCACGCGCCATTTGTGGCGGAATGTGTTGCTGATGGTGAGCATCGCCATGCGCGAGAGAAAGCGCAGACGAGTGATGATTCTCTCAATCAGGCCTGCTTTGGTGGAGAGACCATAGGTGCTGATGGCCTCGCGCACCGTAACTCGCGCCGCACTCCAGATTGGCGCAAGTGCAGCAATCAAGGGGGCGATCAACGCCAGCGATGCGGAAACGAAAATCGCCTGCTGATCCAGGTCAAATTCGCCCAGATCGGCGCCGAAGCTACCCACCAACCAACTTGAGACGCCCCACGCTCCTAGAATGCTAAGCGGCAAAGCTACTGCTAATGAAAGCAGACCGTAGATAAAGATCATGCTGAAATACAGACCCACTACCTGACGAGTGCGCGCTCCTACGGCTTTCATCACCCCAATCTGGTCGGTTTGGGCTGAGATGATGGAATTAATGGTGTTGTATACCAATAACAGGCCCAGCACCAGCGAGATCATTGCCAGCACACCGAGCAGAAAGAAAAGCCCATCCATTTGATCCTGAAAGAAATGCTTGTTGGGGTTGGTGATGAAGCGCCCCGAGTCTTTTCCCATGCGCTCTAACTCGCGATCAAAGCGGTCAGCGATTTGGGTCACATAGTCTTCATCCCAATGGTCGGCTTTCACTAATACGCGCCCGAAATTACGGTTGCCGACCATGTATTCGTAATAATCCTGATTGACATAGAACTGGGCTGACCCGCCGAAAGTAGCCGGCTGGCTGAGCTGGTCATACAGTTCGCCGATGATCTCGGTTTGAAACTCGCGGTTGTTGGCGCGCAGATAGACGGTTGTCCCCATCGGGATGCCGTGAAAAGCGGCGTCATTGCCAGCTACTGCTTTACGATCATACGGCCATTCGCCTTTGATCAGTTCCAGCCGGTTCATGCCCTGATTTTCATAATCGGCGCGGGCAGTCAGCCCGCCTTGCCGCCAGTCCTCTGAGGGGCTTAAGCGCCATTCGATGGTTGTGCTGTTATAAGCTTCAATTTCAGCGACCCCCTCCACCCGGCTCAGACGGAACAATTCATCTTCATCTATTTCAGGGAAGATAAAGAAATTAATCATAGCCGGGTTTTGGCTGGTCCAAATATCTTGCATTCCCGGCACAACCAGATTGCGCGTGCCCAGGATCATGCCGATCGCTGCAGCGCTGATGCCGATGATGAGCATGACTTGCAATGTGCGCGTCTTATTTGCCCAAATGTCGCGCAAAATCTTGTACTTAAGAACGCCCATCGGATTAATACCCTGTCCAGTTTGCGCCGCCCACGAACTCGTCGCGGGTAATGCGTCCATCAATGATCTCTACCACGCGCGGCACGCGGCGCGCCAGCTCTTTATCGTGAGTGACCATGACCATGGTCTTGCCGCTCTCCACAAGGCGGGTGAACAGGTCAAAGATGTCCTGCGCGGTGCGTGTATCCAGGTTGCCGGTTGGCTCATCGGCTACGATCAATTCAGGATCATTAGCCAGGGCGCGTGCAATGGCGGCACGCTGCTGCTGCCCACCAGAGACCATGCCTGGCAACTTGTCTGCCTGATCGGCGAGTCCGACGGTTTCAAGAAGGTGCATTGCTCGCTCGCGGCGCTCGCGCGGCGAATACTTGCGGGCAAAATCCATTGGAAGCATCACGTTCTGCATCAGACTGAGCGCCGGCAGCATCTGGAAGAACTGGAATATGATGCCTACATGCTGGCCGCGCCAGGCAGCGAGCTGATTTTCGCTCATGCGATGCACTTCCCGCCCGGTGACGAGCACTTCGCCGCGTGTAGGTCGGTCAATGCCAGTGATCATGTTCAATAGAGTGGATTTACCATTGCCCGATGGACCCACAATGGAAACGAATTCGCCTGCGTGCACATCAAAAGAAATGCCCTTCAATACGGTAATTTCACCGTTGCCTACTGGAAAGGTCTTGACAACTTCCTTGACTCGCACCAACGGATCGTTGCCATTTGGTTTGTTGATTGAATTGCTCATCTATCACTCTCCTGAATTGCGGAGAATCCCTGCAGCGCCGTCTGCCGGCTAAGCAGGGTCTTATTCGTGTTCCGCCGACCAGATCAGCGAAAGGCGCGGTTTGTAATCTTCAGCGTCGTACCATGCGTCAACATCTACATGTTTGACACCCGCGGTGGTCTCATTGAGATCTACATCCGTCCACATCTTGTTTTGTACAAAGGCAGCCATGCGGCCATAATGCCCGTCGCGCAGCAAGCGTGCGGCAATCAGGGCAAAGTTAGCTGCGCCCAGCAAGTCTTGCCCATCTGGGGTGCCGGTGCGCAGCAAGTAGGTGAGTGATTGCAAGAAGACCTCTTCGCCGGTGATGTGCGCCAGGAGTTGCGCAGCGACCATACCGCTGCCAACCAGTCGTTCGCCAGCCAGCACACTGGCTACTGCGTTGCGCGCGCCGCGCCGCGGCTTATCGCCGCCTTCCAGACCTTGCGCCGGTGAAAGTTGTAGGGCGCTTTCGGCGGCGATCAGATGGGCGTATTTGTCACGTTTCTCCGGTGTGGGCTGCGCCCCGTTGCATGCCAGCAGCACGGCGTAATTAGCTGGCGTCTGTCGCTTGTCGAGTTGCAGCACATAAGCCAGCAAGTCCGGGTCGTATGGCGCTTCGGGGATAATCACGCGGTCCACCCCGGCCAGGAAAGCCATCAAAAGAGTGGAATAGCCCGACTTGGCGGCAAAAGTTTCGACAACAACGATCTGTTCACGCGAGCCGGCCAGGGCGCGCAACTCGTGGATGAAGGCTACACCCCGCGCCAGACCGGTGCTGAAACCCAGGGTGTAATCTGTGCCCAGGATGTTGTTGTGGATTGTCTTGGGGATGGCGATGATCGGCGCGCCGCGCTGGCTTAGATGGGCGGCGTATTGCAGCGTATCGTCATCGCCGATGACGATCAGGGCGCGATAACCCAGGCGTTCGACCACGTGCAAAATGTGGTCGGTCAAATCAAGCGTCTCTTCATGAGGCTTGCGCAAGAATTCAGGCGCCTGGCTGGTAGGAAAATGGCGCGGGTCAATGCGCGAGGAGTGCAGAAAAGAGCCAGGGGTGCGATCAATAGGCCGTACCATATTCTTGGTCAGCTCGATAAAATGATCGCTGTATGTGGTCGGGTCGGCAGGGTTGTATTCGATCAACCCATCCCAGCCTTTGCGCACGCCGATTGGCTCGAAGCCTAGCTCGATGGTTCGATAGACCAGGCTTTTCAGACACATATTGAGGCCAGGCACGTCGCCGCCGCCGGTGAGAATGCCAACGCGTTTGGAGGTGGACATGGGAACTCCTTTATGGGTTCAATGAATATATACGTAGAATAACCATATAAGTTTAACATGAATTGCAAAGTTGAGGGTGTTAATGTAGATTTAAAATGGAGTTCCGTCAGAATTCTTAAAAAAGGGGAGATATGAGGATGCGGATGTGTGAAAGAGAAGCGCGAGAAAGCGAAAGAGGGTAGCAGAGCGCGCTACAAAATGGTTTCAGGTTTGCCAGGCGCCGTTTTGCATGAACCAGCTACGATATAAGGAAACAAACATCAGCAGGCTGAATTGCCAAAGGGTGGTGACCACAGCACCGAACTGATCGAAGTAAAAGACCAACAGGTTGACTGTGGTGAGCGACATCACCAGGCTGATCGTGGCCAGGCGCGTACCGGCGAATTCGCTGCGGCGGGCAAGCAAAAAAGCCGCTCCTACCATCAACAAACTGAAACCACCTTCCAGCGCCAGGCGAATGATCGCCCATTGCAGGGCGCGTGGCGTCTGGATTAATCCGCTCTCGATGGTGCGCAGAAACAGGTCGGCCAGGGCGCGGTCGAGGTGAGCCTGCCGATAGAGCCAAAGGAGACGCAGCAACCTTGCTCCGCCGGAGATGGCCAGCAAGCTTGCTAACAAGAGGCGAAAGCGCGGCTGGGTGAGCCAACGTTGGCTGATGATTTTTCTGAGAGACTCCAGAAAGCGGCGAGTTTGTTCCAGTCGGGTGGGTGGACGAATGAAGAGACGCAGCGATTCGCTATCCAAAAATTCCATCAACTCGCGCGCCAGCAGCTCCAGGTTGGAATCAGGAGCGCGAGCGATGACTTCTTGTAACTGACGCTGCATGTGCGCCTTTTCATCGGGCTGCAGGTCGTGGTCAAGCACCTCGCCCAGGTCGTGGATCACCTGGTAGAGCAATTGACGGGGGGTTTGCTGAACGGGTCTGCGCAGGTAAAGGTATAGCAAGGCAATCAGCAAGAAGAAAGCGTAGATAATGGGGGCGGCAGGCGGGTAGAAATAATCGTTGTTTTGGGTGATGAACTTGCCTACTTCATCAATGAACAAGCCGACGCCCATGCCATTCAATATAGCGCTGACGGTGTAAATCCAGGCGTTTGCCAGAATCAGCGGCAACAGACCGCCAATAAACAGCAGCAGTCCACCCCACAGCACATGAGCAATGTGTAAGGTTGTGTTGCCTAATTGCGGATAGCCGGTCAATTCCAGGAAAAGGCGGGTGACGATCACACTGGCGGCAAAAGATACCAGACTGATCAGCAAGTAACGCTCAGCGCCCAGGCGTTTGACCAGCGAGCGATCAGAGAACAAGTTGCCATCCATGGCCTTCAATCCGTTTTAATTTTACCAGACGTTGATCGCGGCCGATCTACAGTCAATCGCCCCAACCTATACTGACACCTGCCAGCAAGCTGATTAATAGCACCAGCAAGAGGGTGTACAGCGCCAGTTTACGCATCACTTCGCCTTCTTTACCAGCCATGCCAGCGGTGCTGGCGCCTACCACCACCTTGGCCGGGGCCGCCACGGAAGCCAACGCCGCGCCAGCAGTCTGCGCCGCCAGGATGAGCGAGACGGGAAGTCCCAGCAAGCGGGCAGTTTGCAGTTGTAACGCCCCGAAAACCACGTTGGAGTTGGTGTTGCTGCCGGTCATGAAGGCGCCAATTGCTCCAATCCACGGCGAGAACCAGGGAAACCACGCGCCGGTTCCCTGCGCCAGGCCGCGCGCCAGCAATTCAGTCATGCCAACATGCTCCATGATGAGCGCCATGGCGATCATGGATAGGATGCTGACGCTGGAGGGCATCACGCGCTGCAATGTGCCATGCAAAATGCGGCGTCCGGCGCCTGGCTGATACAGGCGCGCGCGGCGGTACACCAGAAAAGCCAGTGCGGAGGTGTAAAAGAGCAGCGAACCGGTGTGAACGAGCAGGTTAATTTTCCGCCCGGCGCCAGCCGGGGTGACGAATCCGTGGGCGCTGACGATTTCAGGGAATTGCGCCTGGATCACAACCTGCCCGAAAAATTCTTTCACCGGCGGGATGAGCTGCACGGTCAGGGTAAGAACGATCAGAATAATATAGGCAGAGAGGGCAATGAACAGGCTGGAATTGGAAAGATGAGGAAGGGATGAATTCGCGGTAGGATCGGCAGGTTGAACGGTGGAGTTATTTGCGCTTCGGGCAAACCAACGGGTGAGCGGTGGGGTGATCAGGAGGCCAGCCATGCCGGCCAGGAAGGCGCCGATGTTCCAGGCGCCGGCGACTACGATCACGAATTGCACCGCCGCCATCACGCTGCCCCAGATCAGCGCCGGTAAAAATAAGCGGCGCGCTTCACTCCAACCGCCCAATGTGTGGGCGATCATGACTCCGATGACGGGGCAAGAGATGCCCAGAAAAATGGCCGAAGGCGCGGCTAACGCTTCGGTTGGCTGGCCAGTGGCGGCGAGCAACGCCTGAAAGGAAGAACCCATCGAACCAAAGGTCACCGCCCAGCCATGGCCAAGGGAAGGGACAATCACTGCCGCCAAAGGGGAGAGGCCCAGCCCGACAAGCAACGGTGAAGTAACCGCTACCGGCACGCCAAAACCCCCCACACCTTGTAGAAAGGAAGCAAACACCCAGCCGATGATCATCGTCTGCATGCCACGGTCGGTGGTCAGGCGCGGCAAAGCCTGACCGATGATGCGAATGGCGCCGGCTTCATCCGCGACGCGGTAGAGCAAGAAGGCAGCCCAGATGATGAGCAGCACGTCCAGGCTGAATAGCAGGGCTTTCATGTGCGCATAGGCGAGAAGTTGCGGGGTGGCGCCAAAGAAAAGGATGGCGATAATTAAGCCGCATAAATAGCCGGCGGCGCCTGCGCGGGCGGCGCTCCAGCGCAGGCCAACCATGAGGATCAAGATTAGCAGGATAGGGGACAGGGCAAGGATGAAGTTAAGCATGGTTTTTTAGATGTGTGAGGTTTGTGAATGGTTGCGATTCTAACTCAGGAGGACGAAAAATAGAGAAAATAACGCCTGGGTGAATCAAAATCTACCAAAAATAAACATCTTGAAATCCAAGTTGCGGCTTACAATTTGCATTGTGATTCATGACATTTGTCACCCAGCGGAAGTGACATTTGGCATGTGTCATCACCTTTCGCTTCCTGTATATTCATAATCAGGCAGGATAATTGAATACCTCTGACAATAAATGGTGGGCTTCGACAAAGACAAACCCAATGTGAATTGGGGACGTAAAGCCCGGGGCCTTGGTCTGCGAATTGTGAGAATGCGAGATTGAGGCGGCCTGGTTGCCGAAAAGCCTCGCTCTGGTATTGTTGGCAGAGAGAGGCGTTTATTTTTAATCCAAAAGGGGCGGCGCGAGGACGCTGTAAAGAGAGCGACGGAGCGCCATCGTCAAGGACATAACTGAGAAGCTGGAGGGTGAAAAAATGTCCAGAATGCGTCATATCCTGAAACCGATCTTCTTTTTGATGTTGGTATGTCTGTTTCTTGTTCTGCCCATCCAGTCCATGCGTCTATCGGCGCAGACGACGACCGACTGGAGTAGTTGGGGGTATGCTGTACCGCTGCACGTGCAGAATAACGCTGCCGTATCCTTGCCACAGGATTACACCCTGACCTTGCAGCTCGACACAGCGTCGCTGATCAGTCAGGGTCGTCTGCGCAGCGACTGCGCAGACCTGCGCATCTCCTATGATCCAGGCGGATCCGATGTTGAGCTTGATCGGTTGGTGCAGAATTGCAACAGTGAAAATACAGTTGTGCTCTTCCGTTCACAGGCGTCTATCCCCGTCGCTGGCCTGGATACCTATTATTGGCTACATTACGGAAACCCAGCGGGCGACGTTCCGCCCGCTGATGCCCGGAACGTTTACGCCTTCTACGACGACTTTCAGGACGGCGATGCGACTGGCTGGACGCCCGCTGATGGCGTTTGGAGCGTTGTCGCCGAGGGTGCAAATTGGTTCTACCGTTATTCCGGCGGCGGGTACAACTGGGCGCTATCCTATGTACCACAGACAGGTCTGGCCGATTTGGAACTGCTCTCCAGGATGCGTGCCAGCGCCAACACCAACTGGATCGGCCTGGCATATCGCATTCAGGATGCGGCTAACTTTATGACCTTCTATCAAAGCAAGGATGTTCAGCAATTCAAACTGGCACGCATCATCGGCGATAATCACACGATCTTACAGTCTCCAGCCTTCACAATGTCTGCTGATCAGTGGTATTGGTTGCGCCTGCAGGCGCAGGGCAACGCTGTGCGGGCGCGCATCTGGCGCGATGGCGACCCGGAGCCGGGCACATGGCTGATCAATGCAGTGGATGCAACTTACCAGACTGCTTCCGGCATCGGCTTGACGCTCTATCAACATGTCACCAATGCCGATTGGGACGAAATCCAGGCGCGCAAGCTGGTCACACCGGAGCCGACCGTTTTTCCACAATGGGGCAGCCTGGTCTGGTGGGATAGTAACTATGGTTATCGCTCGGCTATAACAGTGACAAATACCTCCAGTGCGGATGTATTGCCGGCGCGCTATTCCATTCGTATGACATTAGATACCGCTGCATTGGTGAGCAACGGTCAGATGCGCGCCGATTGCGCCGATTTGCGAATCATATCAGCTTCTGGCTCCACGCCAGCGGAGATAGATCGCTTGGTGGAGGACTGTAACACCAGTCAGACGACGGTTTGGTTTGCCTTACAGCGCCCTATCCTCGCCAGCGGGCAGGATGCGTCTTACGCTCTCTATTATGGCAATCCTGCTGCAACGGACCCGCCCGCCAACGGCATGAACGTTTTTCTGTTCTATGAGGATTTTGAGCAAGGCGCCGTGCATTGGACGAGCGCTGGCGGGCTGGATCCAGCCAATACGGGGACAATGGGCACCTCAGTTATATCTAATGAGGATTTCGTCTCGCCCGCGAATAGTCAGAAGTTCCCGGCCAAGATCAGCGGCGGCGACGCCTTCTCCGGTTATATCCCGGTGTTACCCAGCACGGGCTATGCCATCGGTGTGTGGGCGAAGTCCCCTACATCTACAAACTGGGGGCCGGTAGGCATTGACCCCTACACGTCTGGCTACATCCGTGGGACTGAGGTGTGGCTATGGACAAGCGAATGGGGCATTGGGGCAGAGTGGTCGCAGCGCAGCGGACGCTTCGTCACCGGCGCGGATACTGCTTACGTCAAAATCAAGAGCGAACTATGGAGTCAAAGCCCTGGAACGCCGCCGATATATATGGATAATCTCTTTATGCGCTACTCGCTAAGCAGCGAGCCGACCACAGCGTTTGGAGATGAAGAGACCATTCTGGCAGTGCCGGAGATCACCAACATCCAGGATAACGCGCCGGTGAATCTGGGTGCAGCGCTGCAGGTGAGCGCCAACGTCTCTTCCAGCGAAGGGACGGTAGATGCGGTCATGCTGCGAATCCTCTCGCCGGAAACAGTAGATGTTCCCATGGCTCTAATTTCTGGCGACAACACCAATGGGGTGTGGCAGGGAAGCTTCACGCCGCAGCAGGGCGGAGCATATCATTATCGCTTGCGCGCCCTGGCCTCTACTGGACGGGCAAAGCTTTCTGAAGAGCGCGTCGCTATGGTGGTGGACAGTGAGCCGCCGCAAATCAGCCTGGTAAGCATAATTGATCCTATCCTGGTGCGCAACACACAGACCGTGGTGGTAAATGTCACAGATAATGGCCAGGTTTCACAAGTGACGGTCACGCTAGATGGAAGCGCCTATCCAATGAGCCAGCAAGGCAGCCAATACAGCTACTCCTGGCGGGTCACATCGGTGGGCGTCATCCCCTTCATTGTGACTGCTACGGACACTTCTGGCAACACGGCGACTTATAACGGCAGCTTTACTTCCCAGGCGCGGGAAGCCGACGTTTGCACCTGGAAGGACTGCAAGAGCGGCGCAGCTAGCTTCTCGATGGACGATGGCAACAGCGCCTGCCGCGCCGAATTAGAGGCTGCTGGACTGCGCGGCACATACTACTATAACGGCAGCAGCAGTCTGTCATGGTTTTCAACTTATAGCGCCGCCGGTCATGAGATCGCCTCGCACACGGTGGGGCATCCCTGCAACGTGCCCTGCTGCTTTCCCAATTGTACGCCCGAGTCGTTGGCTGCCTGCCCTTACACACAGACGGACGTTGACAACTACCGACAGTATCAGCTTGATCCCAACATCCAGGCTATCGAAAGCGCTACTGGCAAGCCGGTTTACTCACTGGCCTGGCCTTGCGGCTGCACTGACCCCGGTCGCATGCAGGCGGCTTCTTACTACTACCTGGGTGCACGCGGTTACTACGACTGGGTTGCTTTGTTGTACTGGCTGCAGGATGTCAATGAAGCCACGCCGGTCAACTTCATGAACCTGAATACAGCCAACTCCTATAACCAAACCTTCATAGATCGAGCGATTGCCGAAAAGAAGTGGGCGATCATCACCTCACATGGCTCGTGCGATGGCATCGCCTATATGGGTTCGCGTTCGGATGTGCTGTGGAATGCTCCGGTGGGCGAGGTGCTGCGCTATATCAAGGTGCGCGACGCTGCCCAGTTCAGCAATTACAGTCGCGTTGGACGGACGATTAGCTTCGACGCGGCGCACAACCTGCCGGTCTTCAACCGCCAGACGCTGGCCGGCGCGCCGTTGCTGCCGATCACTTTCGACAACGCCGTGACGCTTAAGGCGCATATTCTGGATACAGATACTGTTTTGAGCGTGGAGGTGGACGGTGTGGTTACGCCGCACTCGGTGATCCAGGAAGAGGGTACACGCTATGTAATCTTCAACGCCTCTCTGGATACTTTGCGCCATGTGACGATCCACCTGGCGGAGCCTGCCCCAACCATCGAATCGGTAACGGACAATGGCCCGGTCGAAGTGGGCAACCTGGCGACGGTTACGGCAGTGGTGAGTAACCCTGACGGCGACGTGCAATCGGTTGTGTTGCACCTCGTCTCGCCCCAGCAGGTAGATCTCCCCATGGCACCTGTAGCCGGACAACCGAACATGTATCGCGCTAGCTTTGTTCATGACCACCTCGGCGCGCAAAGTTACCGCGTGCGCGCCAGCAACAGCCAGGGCGTCTTCTCTGAATCGGCGTTATATTCTATCCTGGGTGTGGATACAACACCGCCTTTGTGGAGTAACCAGACGCAGCAATCCGCGATCCTGCCGCCCGGCGAAGCCAATCTGCTTTCTGCCGACGGTTTGGACCTGGGCGGCCTGGAACGGGCGATCTTGATGACCGATGAAAGCGGTGCCTGGCAGGAGTTCGATCTGCCAGTTTCTGATTGGTGGAACTATGCCTGGGCGCATCGCCGCGCGGTGGTCGTTAATGAGACCGCCGGCTTGGAGCGGCAGTATGAGACGGTGGAGGTCGCCATCTCGGCCAATGATTTCCCTGGTTTGACGAGCTGCGCCAACGAATTACGAGTTGCAGACGCCAATAAAGTAGAAACCCCCAGCCAGGTATATAACGAGCGTTTGGAAGGTGGGGTGTTGGCGTGCAATTTGCTCTTCCAGGCAGACGTGCCGGCTAATGGCAGTCGCACCTATTATATTTACTACGGCAATCCCTCTGCCACACCGCCAACATACAACACCGACCTGACCAGCAGCGCTGGCGTAGGCGTCACCACCGTCAGCTCCAGCTACTTCAATCTTGACCTGGACAACGATAGCGCGGTGATTTCTCGCCTGCGCCTGCCGCAGGGCGGCAATGTTGATCTACCGCTCTCGCCAGAAAGCGACCGGTATTGGGGCTGGCATCAGGTATGTTCATCCACCGACGGCAACATTTCTGGTAAGAACTCCCTATGCGTTGGTGGAACTGCCCCAGCCAGCGGACTGACTTTACAGAACACCATTAATGGGCCTCTGGTCAAGGAGTACAAGATAGAAAATGTGAAGGGGGCGGCGATATATCGCATGGCGTTCCGTTTCTTTGCCCATGCGCCATATTACCAGTACACGCTTAGCCGCGACGGGACAAGCGCCAGTGTGATGAACAACTTCTGGTACGCGAATGGCTACTATCCACGCCTGGGCATTGGCACGGGTGGAACGCCCAGCACGGTGTATCATACCTATGCTTATGGTGCGGATCAGTTACGCGTGGCTTCATTTGCCCCGATAGATGTCGCCATCATTGATGGCATGGATAACGACGGCGCCGACCTGGGCGGAACAGAGTACCGTATCCCCACTGCGCCTGGCCTGGCATTGTGGACGGCAACCGGAGCAACCCAGGCGGATACAGAAACCATTTTGGCTCGCATCGCTGCGCCGTTGGGTGTGACATTAGGAGCAAACGAAGATGCGCCCGCCGGCGTGTATGGCTCGCCAATTTTCCTGCATGGGACGACCGGACAGACCACGGCGGCTTTCACCTGGCGCAACCCTGCTATGCCCGTTGGCAGTGTGGTGCAGTGGCGGGTGAAGTTCTGCGACCTGTCCGCCAACTGTGCCATGACCGATGTGATGAGCTTTATCATCCAGGAAATCCCACCCACGGAGACGCTGACCCCCACGCCCACGGAGACGCTGACCCCCACGCCCACCGAAACGCCAACGCCCACTCCCACACCGGCGGCGAATATCATCTTCGCCGACGGGTTCGAGAGCGGGGATCTTTTGGCCTGGACAAGCAGGGTGACGGACGGGGATGACCTGAGCGTCAGCGCGGCGGCGGCGATGTTCGGGGCATACGGGATGCAGGCGCGCCTGGACGACACGCGCCCGATCTACGTGCGCGATGATCGTCCGCAGGCGGAGAAGCGCTACAAGGTGAGCTTCTGGTTTGATGTGAACAGCCTGAGCATGGCGAACAACGACCATCACCTTATCTTCCAGGGGTATGACACGAGCAACGCCTTTGCCTTGCGGCTGGCGCTGCGCTACTCTGGGGGTGAGTATCAGGTGCAGGCGCAGGCGATGACGGATGCGGGAGGTTATGTCTCGACGGCGTGGCTGACGTTGAGCGACGAGCCGCATCAGATCATGATAGACTACCGAGCGGCGACGGGGGCAGGGGCGAACGATGGGGTGTTGGAGTTGTGGCTGGACGGGGTGCAGCGCTACGTG
>JAGVAD010000013.1 GCA_020060465.1 Anaerolineales bacterium | reverse complement strand
GGCTGGTGGCGACCTAGCCGTACTGCGAGCGATGCGGTCCGTCGCATCGAGCGCATGGGTTCAAGACCACCCTGAAAGAGCAGGTTGCTACGTCGTCGCCGCCTAACACGCGCATGCAACTGACGGCTTCGCCGCGCTTCGCGCGCGGCTGAGATCTGTGCCGTTAGCCCGCTGTGGTAAAATGATAAGGGAGGTTGCTTATGAATGCGGAAGATATTTTGGCGAAGTTGAGAGAGTTGAAACCCCTCCTTGCTAGACAATATAAGGTCAAAGAAATTAGCTTGTTTGGTTCTTTCGTCCGTGGAGAACAAGATTCCAGTAGCGATATTGATGTTCTCACAGAGTTTGACAGTGAGGCAGACTTGTTTGATTGGATAGGTCTGGCATTGTATTTGGAAGATATATTCCAGCGACCCGTAGATGTTATTCCCAAACAGGCTCTTCGGGCAGAATTACGAGGGTCAGTACTGCCTGATGCTGTTGCCGTATGAGAGACTACACCATTTACTTGAAGGATATTCTGGCAGCCATAGAAAGCATTGAAGACTTTATTGCTGGAATAGACCTGGATTCATTTCAGAGAGACGATAAGACTGCCAGTGCTGTCATGCGGTAACTTGAAATCATGGGGGAAGTGGTAAAACAAATACCCGATGAAATACGTCAGAAACACCCCCAAGTGCCGTGGAAAGAAATGGCAGGCATGAGAGACAAGTTAATCCACTTTTACTTTGGCATAGATTACTACCTGGTTTGGAGAGAGAATACAGAACGATTGCCGCGCGTTAAACAAGAGATTGAGAAAGTATTGCAAGAAACGAGCTAACACTGGCTGTAAGTGACAGCGGCTTCGCCGCTTGCGGGTATGCGCTGCGAGCCAGTGAAGAAGTTTGTAGGCGAAGGTATCTTGCCTGCCCCGCCGCTGCCGCTAAAACCAACCGCTAGCCACCTCTCTCAAAACAAAATCGGTTTTATGCTATACTTTCCATAGGATTTCTCCAATGACAATTCAAAGTAGTGTCCAAATCGGTGATGTTATTCGCCATGCCGTTGCATTCAACGTTAAGAACTGGCCAGGTGGCGCGATGAATTCTGATTCTTTAATCCAATCTGTCCAAGACTTTTTCGCTATTTTAGAAGAAAGAAAAATAGATTATGTGCTTGTTGGGGGAATCGCTATCCTCTATTACATTGAAGGAAGAAATACTCAAGATTTAGACTTGCTTGTGGCGGTTTCCTCTTTGAAGAAATTGCCCGAACTCAAAATTACAAGTCAAGACATATATTTTGCCCGTGCAAATTATGGCGAGTTGCAAATTGACCTTTTACTCACTCGAAATCCACTTTTCAAAAAAGTTCACAAGGAGTATTCAAAGGTTCAAAAATTCCTGGACAGAAATATTCCTTTGGCAACCGTTGAAGGCCTATTGCTACTAAAAATATATGCGCTACCTTCCTTATATCGGCAGGGCAATTTTGCAAGAGTCGGTATTTTCGAGAACGATATTGTTACCTTGCTTCATTACTATCAGCCAGACACAAACGCTTTACTCGCTGAAATTTCAAAATATGTGAGCGAGACAGATTTTGAAGAAATTAAAATTATTGTGTCTGATATACAAAAGCGCATTGAGCGTTTCAAAAACAAGTCTCGTTAAACTGGCAGGTGGCTAACATTGCGTGCACTGAACAAGTGGAGGCGGTGTCCACTCACCAAGGGATTCTGCCCCGAAAGCGGGTTCTGGCTTTGGCATTTTCCCGCCTATTCCCCCGCATGCCAGTAACGCTTATCGTTAACCCGCAAGATGGAGTCGCGAATGATAGAGAATGTTGTGCTTTCATCTTCAGTGACGATTGCAAAGTATCGCCAGTCGGAGGCGAAGGTGGATCGGGACGCAATCGCCGATTTCTTGAAGGAGCGCTTTACTGAACGTTACATCAGACCCTTACGTGGCGACCCCAATTTGAAGCACGGTTTCTGCACAATGGCTATCTCTTGCTTAATGATAGAAGCTTTGGAGTCCTTTTGGCAGGGGTGGGCAGACACCAGACAAAGAAGTAGAAAAGCTTTTCGCTCCTTCTTCCAACGATGTGCAGATCAAGGATTGGAATTGGGTGTTTTCACCGATTTGGCAGATGACTTTTATATAGGCGTCCGATGCGGTATATTGCATCAAGCAGAAACAACCAATGGTTGGCGAATCCGCAGAAAAGGGCCTTTATACGATCCCAAAACGAAAACGATCAATGCAACCAAGTTTCACAATGAACTTGAAAAGGCTCTGAAGATTTATTGCGACGCACTAAAGCGCTCTAAGTGGGATGCCCAGGTATGGCAGAATTTGAGAACGAAGATGAAATCTGTCATAGAGAATTGTAAACCTGAAGGGTCGCAGCAATGAAAGTCAACTACTTTGCGTATGGTTCCAATATGTCGAGTGACCATCTTCGTTCACGGATTGCCTCTGCGGAGATTATCGGTCCGGCTTTCGTGAAAGATTGGAGAATGGTGTTTAATAAGCGCAGTAAGGATGGTTCGGGAAAGGCCAATCTGGTAGAGAGTCCTGGAGACGTAACGTGGGGAGTCTTGTATGAGATAAATTCTTCAGATAAGAACAGGTTGGACGAAATAGAAGGTGGATATGAAAGTGTCAATATTCAAGCACAGCAACCTGACGGAAACATAATTGAAGCTCTTACTTATGTGTCTAAAAAATTGACAAATGATACCCGGCCTTATAGCTGGTATAAGGAGCTAGTCCTATCAGGAGCACGTGAACACAACTTGCCACAAGATTATATTGCTTACTTGGAAGGATTTCCTGTGAAGCCAGGAAACGACTCCGCAATGGCCGCCTAACACGCGCTTGCTAAGAACGTACACCTTGCTCGTTCATCCGGTTGGAAGGCAGGCTCCAGCCTGCCAGGGAGTGTTGCACCTGACGGCTTCGCTCCGCTGCGCTTCGCGGCGGCTGATGCGCAAATCGTTGGGCATCTTTGCTCCGAATAGAAATTGGAATTTGAAAGATTGGAAACAGAATGTCGAATGATGTCGCACATAAGAGTTGGTGGCAAATCTTCGAAGTTGTCTTTGGTATTCCCTTTCTTGTTGCGATAGCCTTGCAATTTGTCTTATCTATTTCATTCCCACACGGACTGATCACGCCAGTTCGCGTACTCGCAGGCGTGATTCTCATTGTTGGAGGTGTTAGTCTTGTAGTCCTTGCGCGTCGTGAGCTCGCACGATATGGTCAACCTACCGACCCCGGACGTCCCACCAGCAAGATCATTTCCACGGGTGTCTTCTCTATCTCAAGGAACCCTCTCTACCTTGGCGGTGTTTGCCTTTTGGCAGGAATCTCTCTCGCCTTTAATCTTCCTTGGGGTCTCATCCTGCTCATACCGTCCATGATTGCCTGTCAATACATTCTCATAGCACCGGAGGAACGTTATCTTGCCGCCAAGTTCGATGAAGAATACCGGATGTACACTGCAACAGTCCACCGCTGGATTGGTCGCAAATAGAGATCACTCTAAAGTTACTGGGAAATTGCGTCCGGAGAGATTTGCATTCAAAGAAGCTGCCCACCGATTCATGGAAACGTCAGGGGCCAGGAAGAAACGGGGAATAAAATAGCTTCGAAATGCAAGTTGCTCTAGAATCTCGGCCTCACTGGCTAACCTGTGTGGATGTTTGGGGGTCCAAAGCCATGCGCTATAGATCAACCCCCAACCGCATCAGGTCGTAGCGCACAAACTGCGGGCGTGTCAGTCCTTTCCGCTGGGCTTCATCCAGTTGCCATGACAGGATATAGTATTTGTAGGCGATCCGTTCGTCAGTCAGAGAAGAAGGACAACGACGCCTGGCAGAGGCGCGCGCCTTTGCCCAAAGCTCAGGGCGCAAGCGCTTGCTGCAAGAAATCGAACGGCTGGAAAAATAACCTCCCCGCGCCGCCTGCCCTTTCGGGCGCAATTCACTGACGCACTCGAATCAAGGAACCATTTACCCCTCACGGTGTTATCGGTAGGGTGATGATAGTTTTTGTCAGTTTACGATAGATACAATTTATCCCAACCCTGACGCCCAAGGTTTGCAATCCTGGGCGATGACGAAACGGCGAGGTTTGGTATGGCGCAAAGTATGGAGTCGTTTATTTCGGAGCTGAGGAAACGCAAAGAAATTTCACGTGGAACGCCGCAGGAAGCCGAGGCGCAACACAGCAAAGGCCGTCTCACTGCCCGTGAGCGCATCCACGCATTGTTCGACCCGGGGACATTTGAAGAGATTGACGCCCTGGCTCTGCCGCGTCAGGAGACCTATCTAGGCGGCAAGCGCTCTCGTTACGGCGACGGCGTGATCACCGGATTTGGTCACATACATGGGCGGCATGTGGTGGTTGCCTCTCAGGATGCAGCGGTGATGGGCGGCTCGCTGGGCGAGATGCACGCAGCCAAGATCGTAAAAGCTATGCGCATGGCGCTGCAATACGGATGCCCCTTCATCGCCATCAACGACTCGGGCGGCGCTCGCATTCAAGAAGGCGTAGATAGCCTGGCTGGCTATGCGCGCATCTTCGACGCTAATTGCGAAGCCTCTGGGGTCATCCCGCAGATTTCGATCATTATGGGGCCGTGCGCGGGCGGAGCGGTCTATTCGCCTGCTCTGACCGACTTCATTTTCATGACCGAGAACAGCTACATGTTTATCACCGGCCCAGATGTGGTCAAAGCTGTGATGCAGGAAGAAGTCAGCCAGGAGGAATTGGGCGGCGGCGTGGTGCATAGCGTGCGCAGCGGCGTGTGCCATTATCTGGCCCCAGACGATCGTTCTTGTCTGAACAGCGTGCGGGAGCTGTTGAGTTATTTGCCCTCCAACAACCAGGATGACCCGCCCTATGTGCAGCCCACCGACGATCCACAGCGCCGTTGCCCCGAGCTGGAGCGCATTGTGCCAGTGGCGCGCCACAAGCCATACGATGTGCGCCAGGTGATTGCCAGCCTGGTGGACGACGGTCGCTTCTTTGAGATCCATGCTCTATGGGCGGAAAACATCGTCGTTGGTTTCGCCCGTTTGAACGGCTGGGTGGTGGGGATTGTTGCCAACCAGCCGATGGTGCTGGCCGGCTGCATTGACATCAACGCATCGGTGAAAGCTTCTCACTTTATCCGCGTCTGCGACGCCTATAACATTCCTTTGGTCACCTTACAGGATGTGCCAGGGTTCCTGCCAGGCAAAGACCAGGAATATGGCGGCATTATCCGCAACGGGGCGCGCATGATCTACGCCTACAGCGAAGCCACCGTACCGAAGTTGATGGTCATCCTGCGCAAAAGCTATGGCGGCGCTTATTGTGTGATGAGCAGTAAAGGGCTGCGCGGCGATTTGCTCTACGCCTGGCCAAACGCCGAAATCGCCGTGATGGGCGCGGAGGGCGCAGTGAACATCCTGTTCCGCTCCGAGCTTAAAAACGCCCCAGACCCGGCGCAACGTCGCAAAGAGTTAGTCGAAGATTACGAAGCGCGCTTCAACAACCCTTATGTGGCCGCCGCCAGAGGATTGATTGACGATGTGATCGAACCGCGCGACACGCGTCGGGTGCTGATCCGCGCTTTAGAGTTGAGCCTGTCCAAACGTGAACGCCACGCCCCTAAAAAACATGGCATCTCTCCGATGTGAGCTTGGGGCGGCTGATGTTCTGCAAGATTTGGAGGTGGTATGTTTCATAAAGTGCTGATTGCCAATCGTGGAGAGATCGCCGTCCGCATCCTGCGCGCCTGTCGCGCGCTTGGGCTGGAGACCGTGGTCCTGTATCAATCGGCTGACCGTGGCTCGCTGCATGTGCGTCTGGCGGATGAATGTGTGCAGATAGATGACCTGTCCGGCTTCACCGATCAACAGGCTGTGCTGCGCGTCGCCCTGGAAAAAGGCGCCGACGCCGTCCACACCGGTTATGGTTTCCTTGCCGAACGCGAAGATTTTATCCGCGCCTGCGCCCAGGCTGGCGTAACCTTCATCGGCCCACCGGCAGAGGTGGTGGGCGCAGCGCGGCAAAAGCTGGAAGCCCTGCAACGCGCCGAAGCGGCTGGCTTCCCTACGCCGCCGCGCTCCCGCCTCTCCTTCGTCAACGGCGAAATGGAGGCGATCTCCGCCGAAGCCGAGAGCCTGGGCTATCCGGTGGTGGTCAAATCCAGCCGCGGCGGGCGTGGTCGCGGCGAGCGTATCGTCTGGTCACAGGAGCGCCTGGAGCGGGCGACGCAAGCCGCCCAGGCGGAAGCGCAAGCCATTTATGGCGACCGTAGCATCTATTTAGAAAAGTTGATCCTGCCTGCCCATCAGATCGGGGTTCAGATCGTCGGCGACCAGGATGGGCGGGTGATCCACCTGGGCGAACGCGAAGGATCGCTGCGTTACGGCAACCAGAAATTGGTGGAGGAAGCGCCAGCGCCCTGCCTGACGCCGAAGCAGCGGCGCGAGCTTTGGCAAACTGCTCTGGAAGTAGCGCGCCTGTTCGAGTTGCAGAATGTGGCAACCGTTGAGTTTCTGGTGGATGAACAAGGTCGGTTCTATTTCACTGAAATCAAGCCGCGCATTCAAATCGAGCATCCGTTGACCGAGATGCTCACCGGCGTGGATTTGTTGGCGCTGCAAATGCGCCTGGCCGCAGGGGAAAAGCTGGAATTGACCCAGGAGCGGCTGCGTCTGGACGGTTGGGCGATGCAATGCCGCATCAGCGCCGAAGATCCCTGGCGGCAGTTCATGCCGCGCCCTGGCCATCTGCAAATGGTGCGTCTTCCGGGCGGCCCAGGCGTGCGCGTGGATACCTACGTGTACTGTGGCTGCTACATCCCCGCCGAATATGACCCCCTGATTGCCAAGCTGGTGGTGTGGGGCGCCAATCGCCAGGATTGTCTGAGCCGTATGCGCCAGGCGCTGCGCGAATGCCAACTGACCGGCACACCCACCAACCTGCCGCTGGTGCAGCGCATCGTCGAACACCCGGATTTTGTGGATGGAATGTACACTACCGATTTCCTGCCCAGTCCTTTCGAGGAAGAACCCGCAGCGGGGCAGGTGGCTTATCGCGATCTGGCAGCCATCGCCGCTCTGACTTATCTGCGCAAGAAACGCGTCTTTCTGCCGGCGCGCCCGGAGCGTTTGATGAGCGGCTGGCATCGAGAAAGCCGTCGGCTGCCGCAGTGAGGGGAGGCGTCTCAGCATGAGCAGACTTTCTGTTACAGTGGATGGATATACCTACGAGGTCGAGCTGGATCTGCTGGCTAACGGCCAGACGCGGATCATCGTCTATGTGGATGGCGAAGCTCTGACGGTGGATGCCCCCGATTTGCTTAGCCCAATGCAAGAAATGGAGTGGTTTATTGTCAACGAGCGCCCCTATGAGGTGATGGTAGATCCCGACCTGGAATGGGTGCGTTCGTCGTGGGGCATCCATTCACTGGAAATAGAAGATCAGGAAACAACCTTGCCCCGACCGCCGATCAGCGATGGACGTATCAAAGCGCCCATTCCAGGCCAAATCACTCAGGTGTTGGCAGCGCAAGGGGATGAGGTGGAATTAGGACAGCCTTTGCTGGTGTTGGAGGCGATGAAGATGGAAAACGAGATCCGCGCCCCGCGTTCTGGTCGGATCAAAGAATTGTGCGTCGCCCCAGGCCAGCGGGTTACTCTGGGCCAGGTGCTGATCGAAATCGAATGAAGCCATTTCAGTATTACAATTGAAGCGCTCTGCAATTTCCACGCGGAAGAAAGACTGTAATCGGACAAAACGCCTCGCTGGTTTCCTAAAACCAACCGGTTCTTTGGACGTAAGGACGGATAATCATCCACCCTTGCAACAACCTGCGGGATGTTTATAACCAAATTATCTGAAGATCAATTGGAGAGACCGTACATGGACTTACGTCTGCAGGCGGCGCAGCGCGCCATCGAAGAGGTCAAGAGCGGTATGACACTCGGTTTGGGTACGGGCGCAACCGCGGGTTACTTTATTGACCTGCTCGGCGAGCGCTTAAAATCCGGCGAACTTCGCCAGGTGCGCGGCGTGCCAACTTCCGAAGCCAGCGCGGAGCGGGCGCGCCGCTGGGGCATCCCATTAATCTCGCTCAGCGAGGTCAATGAGTTAGATTTGGCGGTGGATGGCGCAGATGAGGTAGATGCTCAACTAAACCTGATCAAAGGGTTGGGCCGCGCCCTGCTGCGCGAGAAAATCGTGGAGATTCACGCCCGACGATTCGTGGTCATTGTGGACGAGAGCAAACTGACGCCGCGGCTGGGCGGCAAAGGCCCCTTGCCGATAGAGATTGTACCTTTCGAAGCTCAAGCACATGTTCGCTGGCTCAACAGCCTGGGATGCCGCGCTGAGCTATGGCTGGAGACGGACGGTTCGCCAGCGCGCACCGACAATAGCAATTATCTGGCGCGCTGCTGGTTTGAGGGGGGCATTCCTGATCCTTATATTCTGGCGCGCCGGCTGGCAGATCGCCCCGGCATCGTTGAACATGGCCTGTTTTTGGATATGGCGCAGCAGGTGATCGTCGCTGGGCAGGACGGCGTTCGTACGCTGGAACGAGGCAGATGATGGTTAAAATTGCGCCTTCAATTCTCTCAGCGGATTTCTCCCGCCTGGGCGACCAGGTGAGCCAGGCTATCGCCGCCGGAGCAGAATACATCCACGTAGATGTGATGGACGGGCATTTCGTGCCTAATCTAACCGTCGGCCCATTGGTGGTGGAGGCGGTCAAGCCGCTCACTGCAGCCGCCGGTGTAACCTTAGATGTTCATTTAATGATTGAAAAGCCGGAAAGGCTGATCCCAGACTTCGCCCGCGCCGGCGCGGATTCGATTACGGTGCATGTCGAAACCTGCCCCCACCTGAACCGCACCATGCAGCAGATTAAGGCTCTGGGCGTGCAGGCAGGCGTCACGCTTAATCCAGCCACGCCGTTGGTTACGCTGGAGGAGATTCTGGACGAGGTGGATTTGGTTTTAATTATGTCGGTCAATCCAGGATTTGGCGGTCAGGAATATATCCCAGCCAGCAGCCGGCGCATTGCCCGGCTGCGGGAATTGCTCGCGGAACGGGGTTTGCAGCATGTAGAAGTCGAAGTGGATGGCGGCGTCGGCGTTCATAACGCTGCCCAAATCGTCGCCGCCGGCGCCACCATATTGGTCGCCGGGACGGCCATTTTCAATTCGCAAGCCAGCATCGCGGCCAATCTGACCGCTCTGCGCGCGGCGGCTGCGGGTTAGAGATGGATTACCGAGTATAATCACCCCCTGTGTTGGATCGTTCCAGTTACGACATTTGTCGCTTGCCCAGCACTACCTAACCGTTATAATTGCAATATTGCTCGCCATTCGTTGGCGCGAAAATACGAAGAAGACCTACAACGATTATCTTTTCAACCAGATTATGGAGCTTAAAACGTTACCAATGGCGCATCAAAACGCTTCTCATACGATTCGTATCCTTATCACCCTCAACCTGACCTTACTTCTTTTCCTTACCGCCTGCTCTGGCGGGAATGCTCCCTCAAACAATTCAACCCTCAAAGACGCAGCTCTTGACTTGCGGCAGCCACAAGGCAACTCCGCTCAGGAGTTACCGAAGGCTGCTGCAAAAACTGGCAATCTGGCTGAGTCGGCAAATCCAGCAGCCCCTGAATTACCCGCTCAGGCGGTGGTGCCTCAGGAAAGCCCCGCTTTGCCTGCCCCGTCGGATGGCGCTCCGCAAGGCGCAGAGACTGTTGATCCAGCCGCCGCTGCCGCAGCTATGGCGTTGCCAACTCAACCCCGAGTTGGGGCGCGGGCGCCAGAGTTCACGCTGCAAACCCTGGATGGTCAAGCAGTCCACCTGAGCGAATTGGTCGGACGGCCGATTGTGATCAGCTATTGGGCTACCTGGTGCATCCCATGCCAGAAGGAACTTCCCATCCTGGAACAGCTTTACCGTGAGTATCAATCGCAGGGACTGTTGGTCCTTACCGTGAACGCCATCGGGCAGGACAGCCTGGACAAAGTTCAGGCAATGGTCAGCGAAAAGGCTATGACCTTGCCAGTTTTGCTGGACAATGGCGATCAATTCGCCGACGCTTATGAAGCCCTGTTTCTTCCCACCACCTATTACATTGACGCCTATGGGGTAATCCGTTTTATCAAAATGGGCGACTCTACCGAAGCGGATCTGCGAGCTCACGTCGAAGATTTGCTGGCGGGTGATCTTTAAGTTTATTAAGGTTCTCCTGGCTATGGACAGCGCGGCGTCTATTCTAATCATCGCCGGCCCTGGGCGGGATCGCCAGAGTCTGGCTGCCTTGCTTAAAACGCTGCGCTGTTCGAAATTGTTCCTTTCGGATGGAAACATCCCCGGATTAAGCAATATCCCCACGCCGGAAGTAGTGCTGGTAGATTTAGGCGCGCTGGGAAGGACAGGAGAGGAGGCGCTTGCCCGCGCCGCCCGCCAATGGCCGGCTGCCCGTCGCCTGGCGTTGGTGGATGATTTCCGCCTGATCGAAAAGGCTCAGTCTTTAGGGGCGCACTATGCATTGACAAGGAATGCTTCGGCTGGCGAACTGCTGAGCGTGGTGCAGCGCATGTGTACAGGCTCCAGCGCTGCGCTTAAGACCACCTTTTATACGCCGATCTCTGCAACATCCTGAACCATCCAGTTCAAATGGCGGCGCTTCCATGCTCGCCCGCGTATTACGAGCTCTCCCGCAGGTTTGAAACCTGCGGGAGAGTTTATAGTGAAATATCAGTTCTAAACCTGATGGGAAGCGGGCTGAAGTCAGCACCTATCGGCGGTACGCCGGCACGTAGAAGGGGCGTTTGATAACCCGCGCCTTGATTGGTTTGTTGCGGATCAGGATATCAATCTCGCTGCCAATGGCGGCAAATTCAGCAGGAACATACGCCATACCCAGATACCGATCCAGCGTGGGAGCGAACATCCCGCTGGTCACATGACCAATTTGCTGACCATCTTTGAAGACCGGATAATGCTCACGAGCCACGCCGCGTTCGACCATCTCGAAGCCTACCAACACCTTCGCTGGACCTTCCAGTTTTTGTTTGAGCAGCGCGTCGCGCCCGTAAAAATCCTTGTCCAGGTTTAATGCAAAGCCCAGTCGGGCCTCGATTGGTGAAGTTTGCGCGTCAATCTCATGTCCATAGAGAGGCATACAAGCCTCAAAGCGCAGGCTGTCACGCGCCGCCAGACCGATGGGCTTAACCCCTTCTGCCTCGCCAGCTTTCAGAATACCTTCCCATGCCTTGAGCGCCTTTTCGGCTGGCAGGAAGAGCTCGAAGCCGTCTTCGCCGGTGTAGCCGGTGCGTCCCAGTAAGACAGGAATATCGCCCAGTAGAGTGGTTTGCACAGCGGTGAAACGCGCCGCCTGGTTCAGATCCGCTTCCACCAGCCGGTTAAGGATAGCCGGCGCCTGCGGCCCTTGAAAAGCCAGCATGTAGGTCTCGTCTGAAATGTCTTTGACGGTCACATCGTATGCGCCAGCGTGCGCCTTCAGCCAGGCGACGTCTTTCTGGCGGTTGGAGGCGTTGATCGCCAGGAAGTAATAGACGCCATCATCGGGATCTGGAAGCTTATAGATAAAGAGGTCATCCACACAACCGCCATCTGCGTAGCAAAAGATTGCATAATGGGCCTCCAACATCTTCATCTGGGTCACATCCCAAGTGACCATCTGGTTGACAAAGGCCTCAGCTTGCGGACCGCGCACCTCGACTTGCCCCATGTGATCAATATCAAACAGGCCGGCAATCTGGCGTGTGGTGTGATGCTCCTGGATGGGGCCGCTGGGATATTGCACCGGCATTTCCCAACCGGCAAAGGGCACCATCCGCCCGCCATGATCAACATGCCATTGGTATAAATGAGTTCGTTTCAGGTTTTCAGTCATAGGATTCTCCTTGCGAAATTTTTCCGCGCTTTTCGAGGGTGAAAAGAATATACAACTTCATTCCGTTACGAAGTTGAGATATCTGTTTGTTCAACAGCCTGTTTGCCCAGGGTGAAAAAGAGGGTCGCTCCTTTTTCCACTTCGCCTTGCGCCCAGATGCGCCCGCCAAGCCGCTCCACAATCCGTCTGGCAACCGCTAGCCCCATGCCGGCGCCCTCAAACTCGTAGGCGCTGTGCAATCGCTGAAATGGCTGGAACAACTTATCCTGATATGCCATGTTGAAACCGGCGCCATCATCGCGCACGAAGTAAACGGTTTCACCTGCTTGTTCAAACTTGCCCACCTCAAGGCGCGCCCCGGCATGTTTGGCGGTGAATTTCCAGGCGTTTTCCAGCAGACACTCGAGCAAAATGCGAACCTGGGTGAAATCCGTCTGCGCTATCATGCCTGGCATGATTGCCCAGGTTATCGCACGAGTGGGCTGAGCGTATTGCAGGCGCTCCATCAACTCTTGCGCCAAATCGCTGAGGTTCACCGTTTCGATTTCCAAAGCAGCGCGTGGCGCGCGAATGTAATGGATCAGTTTCTCCAGCACGGCAGATGCCAATCTGCCGGACTCATAAATGTAAGCCAGGTAAGCCTGGCCTACGGCGTCCAATCTATCCCCGTATTCCTCGAGGAGCGCCTGGCTGTAACCATCTATGCCGCGCAAAGGCGCACGCAGATCGTGAGAAAGGAAACGCGCCACATCATCCAACTCGCGCAGCGCAGCTTTGAGCGCTGACTCGGAGGTGCTTAACGCTTTTTCAAGTTCAATGATGCGTTGGGCGTGATCGGCGCGTAAATCGCCGCCTTCGACGGCCTTCATTGCATGCTTCCAGTTTCTGCCTCTCGGCGCAGGGCTTCTTGCTTTGCTTTGCTTTAGTATACTGACAAACCTGCCTTCTCTGCAATAGATAATTAGCATCCCTGCCATAGGATGAACATCCCTATTCAGGCGTTATTCATACGCCAGCACCTCACGGATCGTCAAGCGCGCTGCATTGCGCGCCGGCAGGATACTGGCCAACGCCGATAGGATCAACACCGCGCCCAGCCATAGCAGGAATCCCGTCGGTGTATATGCCAATGTAGAAGGGTTGCCAAACAACGCCTGGCTGATGCTATCCGAAAGCAGTTTGCTGATAGGAAAAGCAGCCAGGACAGCAATGATCCAGCTCAGAAAGCCGATCAGCATCCCTTCCGTCAAAATCAGCTTCAACAAGATGCGGTTGGTGGCACCAATGGCGCGCAGGATGCCGATCTCACGCGTGCGTTCCATGACGTTCAAACTCATTGCGCCGGTTAACCCGATGCTCCCCACCAAAGCGGTCAGCGAAGCCAGAAAAAGCAAAAAGCCGGTCAAGGCGGCAAATCCCTGCGCAGCGCTGCTGGAAAGATAACTACCGGTGGTCACATCCAGCACTCGGATGCCGCGCGCTGCCATGCGAGCTTCGATTGCTCTCCCCAGCGCCTCCTGTTCTTCTTTCGATAAATCTTTGCCTTCCGCCACGATGCGATACGTCATGGCTTTATCTGGCTGGTTGATGACTCGCAACAAACTTTCTCGGCTGGTGTAAGCCAATAATCCGCTGCTACGGCCAGCAAGCTGAAAATACCCCACGATGATCCAATCCGTCTCTTTGCCATTCAAGCGCAGACGCAACACGTCTCCCACCCGCAGATTGGGAAAATCGCTCATGAAACGTTCATTGAGGACAATTGCGTTCTGATCGCCGGATTTGACCCAGCGACCTTCAATCATCACCGGATCAACCAGGCGGCTGTCAACGGGCGGAGCCAGCAGTTGAACATTTTCGCCGGTTGCGCCATCCGGCAAGATCATCTCGCTGCGCGCTGTCCCCCAGGCCTCCACATAGGCGACGCCCGGCAGGTCGGAGAGAACCTGGTTGATTTCTAAGACGCGTTCTGGGCGGGCAAGGGTCAGATTGACATCCGCCAGGAAGTAGCGGCTGACCATATCCACATAACGATCCATTGAAACCTGTACATTGAAAGTGGCGATGAAAATCGCCCCACCCAGAGAGAGGGTGGTGAGTGTCAGAAGCAGACGACCCTTACGCCGAAAGGTGTTGCGGATAGAGATCAATGTGGGGCGCGAAAAACCGCGCAAGCGCAAGATCATTCGGTCGAACCAACCGCGCCTCCCCTGTTGGCTTTCGCGCACCCCACTGAGCGCCTCGCGCACGCTGATGCGCGAGCCTTGTAAAATGGGTGCCAGAGCCGCTAACTGCGGCACAAGCAAGCCCATGCCCACCTGGAGCAGAATGACATGGGGCAGAAAACGGGGACCGCGATATGCCATGTTGATCGTTTTTGCCAGCGGAACCACTCTTTGGAACGCCACCCGATAAGCCAGCGGCGCCGCAGTCAGGGCGGCGATTGCGCCGAAGACCAGGATCAGCCCCATATACAAGAGGATGATCTGGTATCGGCGCGAACCCAGCGTCTTCAGGATGCCGATTTGCTGAATCTGCTGTTGGATGATCGCCTGCATGGTGTTAGTGATCAAGAAGCCGCTCAGAAATACGATCAAAAAGCCCAACAACACCAACACGATGGCGAGCGCTTCGAGATAACGCCGGTTTGGGTGATCGTAAGAGCCGCGTACCGCGATGTTGATCACCGTTCCGCCGGCGTGTTCCATTTCATCCCGAACGCGGTTGGCAACTTCCCATAAACGCGTTTCGTCATTTGAATCGCCGTCCACAGTGATATAGAGCATATTGTACGTGTACGGCAGGTCTTGTTGCAACCACTCGACGGTCTCCTGGTTAACATAGCCCTGCACTGGCGCCAGGAAGAACCCTGGCCCGCTGGCAAAAGCGCCGACTGTTTGGTCGCTTACCACGCCCACCACCTTTAACGGTCGCCGCTTGCCAGAGGGCAACTCAATTGTGATCCACTCCCCAATTTGCGCATTGACATCGGCAATTTTATATTG
Source organism: Anaerolineales bacterium (assembly GCA_020060465.1). Lineage (GTDB taxonomy): Bacteria > Chloroflexota > Anaerolineae > Anaerolineales > UBA4823 > RBG-16-57-11. Next base: position 39,599 of record JAGVAD010000013.1, on the reverse strand, counting down.
TTCAATAACCACTTCACGGTCGCCTGGTGGCCATTTGCCTTCAACCAGGCGAACCTGGGCGATTTGCCGCGTCTCATCTTGCGGGACGGCTTTGAATTCGATGCCGATCCATTCTCCTGGCCGGGATTCGAGACGGGCGTCAAAACCGCGCAGACCTTCCGCCTGACGCACGCCCTCGACCTTTTTCAAGTGATCCACCAGCCCCTGGTCGAACGGCGCAGCAACAATGCGGATATTGGGCGGATTCGCGGCAGCGTAACCCAGGCGTAAATCTTCCGTCATCACCCGGTGCAGCGTCGCGATGACGCCGATGGCGAAAAGCCCAACGGTGATCGAGGCGATCACCAACAATGACCGCATGCGGTTGCCCCATAAATCAGCCAGAATTTTACGGACGCGAGGTCGCACCATGAAGTTCATGCTTCTATGAAAGAGATCCTTCGCCATTCAGACGATCGGAGATCAGCACGCCATCGGCGATTTCCAGCATGCGGTCCGCGCGTTGCGCCAGGCTGCGGTCATGGGTGACCATGAGAATCGTTTTCCCCTGCTCTCTCAAACCGATAAAGATGTCAAACACCGCCTCCGCAGTGCGCGAATCCAGGTTGCCGGTGGGTTCATCGGCGATCAGGATCGGCGGATCGTTAGCCAAAGCGCGGGCAATGGCTGCGCTTTGCTGCTGACCGCCAGAAACTTCCGCCGGCAACTGGTCGGCGTAATCTTCCAGCCCCACCAGGCGCAGCAATGCCCGAGCGCGTTCTTCGCGTTCCGTCGGCGGGAAACGGTCGCACAGATCCATTGGCAGCACTACATTTTCAAGGAGCGAGAGCATGGGCAACAATTGATAAAACTGGAACACAATGCCCAGGTTGCGCCCGCGCCAGGCAGACATGGCGCTTTCGCCAAGCTCCTGGATGCACACCCCATCCACATACACGCTGCCAGAGGTCGGCCGGTCAATGCCGGTGATCATATTGACCAGCGTGGATTTGCCGCTGCCGGACTTCCCTACGACGCTGACAAACTCGCCGCGGTAAAAACAAGCGTTAATGTTCTTTAAGGCGGTAAACTCCCCAGCCGGTGACTTGAACGTCTTGTAAATCTGGCGCATTTCGACCAGCGGCTGCCGGAGGGGAATTTGCCCAGAAGGGTTATTCGAAGGAACATTTTGTGGCGATAATGTATCGGCTACGTTGGGCATAAAGTTGTACCTGCTGGCGGCTGCTTATCTAATCATCTGTTTTGTTGGTGGCTTCGCTGACAGAAATGGGCACAAAATCATCGGCGACAATTTCGCCATCTGCCAAAATCAGGCGGCGCGAAGCGCGGCTTGCCAATCCCTCGTCATGGGTCACCATAAGCACCGTTTTGCCGCCATTCACCAGCGATTGAAAAATCTGGAAGATATTTTCGGCGTTAACCGAATCCAGCCGGCCTGTAGGTTCATCAGCAATGATCAACGGCGGATCATTCGCCAGGGCGCGGGCAATCGCGACCCGTTGTTGTTGTCCGCCGGAGATCTGCGAGGGCAGTTTATAGGCATGTTCTTCCAGGCCAACCTGGCGCAGTAATTCCAAAGCCAGTTCACGGCTGCGCCGTGGGTGATAATCGCCGCATAAATCAATGGGCAGCACAACATTGTCAAGGATTGACAGGGTGGGCATCAGGTAGAAAGATTGAAAAATGACGCCCACATTACGCCCGCGCCAAAACGCGAGCTGGTTTTCGTCAAAGCGATGCAGCGCTGCGCCATCCACCCACACCTCGCCTCCCGTCAGCCGATCCACCCCGGTGAGGATTTGAACCAGAGTGGTCTTGCCGGCGCCCGATTTCCCCTGAATGGCTACAAATTCGCCAGCATAAACGTCCAAATTAACGCCCTTCAACGCCTGCACCGGTCGTCCGCCAGCGGGATAGACCTTCACCACTTGTCGGGCGCGAATAATGGGTTGACGGTCAGGCAACGCAGGAGAATCCATCTTGTATAAATAACGATCAACTACGTGGATTTTATAGTAAAATAATAATAGACAACGAACAATTCTATACAGTGTCTATAAAAGCGGTTCTTATTATATCCCTTGAGCAAAAATTGTCAAGCTGGTGAACAGATGGAGCTGAAACGGACGGATCGCCGCACGCTGCGCACCCGAAATGGGCTGCGCAAAGCATTGATTGACCTGATCGGCGAAAAGGAATATGATGCCATCACCGTCGAGGAGATCACTGCGCGCGCCGACCTGGGACGAGCGACTTTTTATCTGCATTATAAAGATAAAGACGATCTGTTGTTGGATTACTTCAGCGAAATCATTGCCGACCGGGTGCAACAGTTTGCCCAGGTTCCGCTCTCCATGTTGCGTGTTCACCCGGCTGCCTTTGAAGAAGCCGAAATCGCCGACGCCATTCCAATTCGCCCCTTGTTGAGTGTCTTTCAGCACGCCGCCGAAAACGCAGCGCTGTACAGATTGGTCTTGCGCGGCGGCGGCGCGGATAAGATCGCCGTTCAGCTACAGCGCAGCGTCACCCAGGCGATCAATGATTTACTCCAGGTTAAGCTAAAAGAAGACGGATTGGAACTGGCGCTGCGCACTTCGCTGGAAGTATTGGCGCATACTTTTGTCGGCGCGTTTCTGGCTTGTCTGACCTGGTGGTTAGAGCAGGATATGCCCCTACCACCGGCGGAAATGGCGCGCCAGTTCCGTCTCCTGATCTTCCCAGGCTTGCGCGTTGCGCTGGGCATCACGGATTATTAGTTGTCGCGCATTCGTGATACTTATGTGTTTGCTGCTCAGCGAACGCGTCTTCAAACTACGCTTTTCTAAAGCAAACGCCGCAACCAGCGCATAATTCCTGATCAACCTGAACAACCATAACCGCCTCCCGAAATTCCTCGTCCGAACGGCTGCTGGCTCAATGCAGCCGTTCCACTTGATCAACAATCCTGCCTTCAACATAAGCCATCACCGCCTCGTCTATGGCGGCGATGTCGGTAAGCACCGGGCGAATCTCTCGCGACTGGATGCTCTCATAGGCGCCTCTGCCCATTCCGCGGCATAGCAGCGCCTCGCAATCCGCGATGGTTTCAGACATCTGCAAATGTTTGTTATGCGAAGCCGGGTCCATGCCGTGCTGAGAGCCATGCTGACCTTCTTCGTGCGGCTGATGCGCAAATTGACCATGCCCCAGCTTGGGGCGCAACTCGCGGTTCACAATCCGCCCATTCTCAACCGTGGCAACCAGATAATAAGTCGCTCGTCCAAAATGTTGACTGATCGTCTCGCCGTCATCCGTGATAGCGGCGATTTTGATGTTTGCGTTTTGTTTCATGGTACGCTAAATTCTCCTTGTAAAGTATGGTTTGGAATCAGGATTGCAATCGCGCCAGACAGTCAGCTTTCCAGCAGCGATAACCGAAGATCACCACGCCCACCAGCACAACCGCCAGGAAGCCCAGTCCAACCAGCCGCCAGGGTTCGAGTTGGCTGAAGCGCAACAGCATAGGGGCTGGTTGTTCTCCAATTGTTGCTACGGGCTTAACCGGCGTGGCAGTCACAAGGGCGCGGGGTGTGGAACTGATACCGGCTACCGTGGCAAAAGTCACAACGCGTGACATATAGTCTTCGCTGTGGCAGCTTTGGCAGCGGGCGGCGTGATCTTGAGTGGGGTACAACACCAGCCCCTCATGGGCTATCTCTTTGATCATGGAATCTGTCCGCCCGCCATGACAATAGACACAATGCATGGGTGCGTCGCACAGGCAGAACCATTTGCCGCTGTCATAGAGATAATATTGATGTTCATGACAGGCGACGCAGTTGGCATCGCTTTCGGGTTCGGGGGAGATTTCCTGAGCGCGGGCGGGTAAGGCTCTCGTTAGGAGCAAAACAATGAATAAATTGGCTATGATCCAGATGACAACCCTTCGACCAGACATAATGCACCTCCGCTCATTCATTTTTGCTCAAATTATCGCCTGCCAGTTCGCTAAGATGCCAGGGCGACCCACTACTTTGCGACTGTGTTGACCGGTTCCGGCATGAAATGCCGTTCGGTCGGACGATCCTTTTCATCGGAAGGGCAAAGCACCAAAAGCGAACGGCTTGGGACTGCGCCCAGGTTCTGCCAACGGTGCGGCAGATGGGCTTCAAACAGCAGGCTATCGCCCGGCTCCAGAAGATACTGTTGATCTTCGATGGTGTAAACGAGTTGCCCTTCCAGGCAAAAGACAAACTCACGCCCGGTGTGAATAATTGGGTCGGGACCGCTTTCAGCCTGTGGTTCGAGGGTCACCAGAAACGGTTCGGCACCGCGGCTGATCATGCCAGCCCCCAGGTCTTCTAATGTCCCATGAGCAAAAGCTACTTTAGGACGCTGACCGCTTTTCTGGTGAGAGATCTTGTTTTTCTCCTCGCCAGTTTCAAAAAAAGAGGTGATAGGCGTCTCCAGGGCGAAAGCCAATAACTGTAAAGTAGCCACACTGGGCGAGGTCTTCCCGTTCTCAATCATGCTGAGCGTGTTGACATTCAATTGGCTCTTTTCAGCCAGGGCGCGAATCGAGAGGCCGCGCTCGATGCGTAATTCACGCAGTCGCTGACCAACATTTATCAGCGGCATGCCGCCGGTTGTTGAGCTTTGCTGCAGCGCTTCGAGAAAACTGCGCCGTCGGCGGCGTTTACGTGGGTAAATAGACTGATCTGTCCCAGGCATAAGAGTCTCCAATATGGTTGGGTTCAACTATTATTATAGTATATTAAATTTGTAAAGTCAACAATGACAACTAATATATTAGTACATCAATTAAGTAAAACAAACAAAAAGGACTGGAGCGGTGGCTCCAGCCCTTTTGATATTCATTGAAATTGATTTATCTCCTCTTCGTCCAGCCGCACTCTCTACGGGATCAGCAGACCATTCAACTCGCCAACCACGCCGGGCAACACGTAAGCCTCGCAAGATTCTATTTGCATGAGGATGATTTCGCCTTGCGGAATCTCCGGCGCGACCATACTGACGCCCAATAAACCTCCATCTGGCCCCCAAACGATACCGCTAATGGCGTACCCTGGCGAGGGCTGTTCAATCACTACATGTCCGTCGGCACCGTTTATACGGATCAAGTACAGGCTGCCGTTATCCGCGCCGCGGTAAGCGACCCAATTGCCGTCGGGCGATATGGCAGGCATAGGCGCTTTGCGTGAGGAGTTTTCCAACACAAACAGATCGCGCCCTTCGCCGGTCGCAACATCCACCGCTCGAAGCATCCAACCCTTTCCGCTCGAATCGGGAATAGCGTAATAGAGCAGCTTCCCGTCCGACGACCACCCCGCGATGGCTTCGTAACCCAGATTGGAAAGCTGACGGCGCTGATCGTCGCCCAACGAAGCAACGAATATGCCATACATATCGCCAGCGGTCACATAGGCGATTTGTTTCCCATCCGGCGACCAATGCAAATCGCGCCCGGAGGTGTTGGGCAAAGGATTCAAGTTGCCGCCCACCAGATTCAGGATGACGATCCCTTCAACGCCTTCGTAAGCCAAAAATTGCCCCTCTGGTGACAGGGCGCCCCGCCAATTGTTGGGGGCAAGCGTCTGTCTTTGACTGCCGTCAAAATTCACCAAAGCGATTGCCGGGTCTGGGTTTAGTTCAGTCACCAACGCCCGCCCATAAAGACCCGCGGGAAGCGGCTGCAAATTCGCAATGGAATCCGCATTCAGACAGAGCGGATAAGGGGCAGGAGTAGGCGAGGGCCAGTCGGTTCGAGGGCTCGCGGGTTGCCATGTTCCTCGCCATATTTGAGTGTCGCTCGCCACGGTAAGATTGGAGAGGATGATCTTCAGTTCGCCGATGGGCAGTTGAGCATAACTGAGGCTGGTGTGCAAAGTTCCCGTTCCTATGCCGCCTCCCCCACCGCCGCCGACGGCTGTGTGCCCTTCAATTTGAACGCTCACGCCACTTATTTCAGGACCTGTCGCCAACTCGAACGAGTAGCCATCGGAGAGAGCAGTTACAGAAACCAACTTCAGGGTATAACCAGCCAGTTGGATTTCCCGATCGAGCGTCCAAACCTGGCCAGCTTGAGGATTAAGCCCGACGTCGAGGGTCAAATCGGCAGTCGCCTGCGGATCAGCTTCGGAGATGAGCACCCCTGAAAATTCAATCGTCAAGGGATAGGTCAAATCGGCAGCTTTGAACTGGAAAGCAAACGGAAATCCGCCGTTCTTTTCCAAATCCTGGTCGAAGGGCAGTTCGATCTCCTGTGGATGTGTGTATGGAACTGGTTTTCCGTTTGCATCCCGGATTTGGGGAACGCCGGTGACTTGCGCCCAACTCCCCTGCGGCGTTTGCGGACGAAAAGCGCCGATGAGGATATAGCCATCCTCGGTCTCGATCATCTTCTCGATGACCACAGCCGGTGTTTGCTCGGTGGACGCTTGAGTGGTCTCTTGCACCAACGGAACGGCCTGACTCGACAATGGGCTTACCTGGATAGAAGGGGTGAGCTCGATGACCGGCATGATGGTCAGGTCGGGCGGGGCGGGAACAAAGCGCAAGGATAGTTCCCAGTTTGTGGGCGTTGTCCCTGGCAGGGTGTTGAAAATACAAGGTAAGACGAAAGTCGCTTCGTTTACATGGGGAGGAATCGGCGCATTAGCCTCTAATTGGGTTCCGTCTGGCAGGCGCAGATATTCATGATCGAGGCAACCAGAGACCACCTCGTCGCGCGGATAAGCAGACAACGGAACACCACTCACGCCAAAATCTAGGCGGGTCTGGTCTCCAGTTAAGACAGCGCTGTTCACCGAGACGGTCACGCCGTCGCGCGTCAGGCTGACCGGCTCGGCCAGAACGCGGATGGGCGCGCTCTGTTCCACAATGCCTACGCCAGGGACGAAGCCGAACAAACGGCGGAAAGCCGCCGACACGCGCTGCGGGCCGATGATCATCAGAGCACCTGCCAGGGCAAGAAGAACCAGGGCAAACACCGCCCACCTCATCCGCCGGGAGGCGACGCCGGGGCGCCGAGCTGGAGCGGGCAAGGGCGGCAGTTGCATCAGCCGTGCGTGCAATGATTCTAGAAATTCTGGCCGAGGCTGAGGGGCGCGCATGGCAGCGCGGAGTTTCTCTTCAAAGGGGGTCGAACGGATTGGGTCAATCATGCATCTCCTCCATCAACCGTTGCAGGCGAGCCTGTAAGCGGTAAAGAGTCTTCTTGACAGCGTCTTCGCGCTTGTTCAGGATTAAAGCTATATCGGCGAAACTGAGGTCCGCCACATAACGCAGGCGGATCAATTCCTGCTCTTCTTCTGGCAAAGAACGAACCAGCCGGATGAGGCGTTCGATTTCATCCGCTTCATGATCTTGTCCGGCGAAATCCACCGGGCGGCGCAGGTGCAGCCCGACTTCTAAGGGCGCCTCACGCTGGTCTTTGCGATAAAACGTCCGATAAAGATTGCGAGCAATGGTAAACAGCCAGGCGGCGAAACGGCCGCGATGCTGATAACGCGGCAACGCCTGGTAAACGGCGAGAAAGAGCTGCGAGGTCAGGTCTTCCGCGGCGCTGACTTCTCTTGTGCGATGGTAAAAATATTGATAAATCGGGATTACCCAGCGATTGTAAAGATGCTCGAACGAAGCCGGGTCTTTTTGGGCTGCGAAGACTAACCCGGCGTCTTCATCCGGCTGGGCTTTAGATTGATGTGATGAAACGCTCATGAATTCTCCTGGTCAGGCATCATGCCGGTTTTGGGTAAATCTCTATGAGTTTAAACCAGGATAAGGGGCAAAAGGGACTACCTTTATTGACCCAAGCGGCGCGCTGAGCCTGTCGAAGCGTGCGCCAGACGCCATTTGCATGCCCTATCATGCGCAGCAGCTTTAATAAAAACGCAAAGACGCCAAGTCATTGCTACCTTATGCTTTGCAACTCGACGACTCTGCGTCTTTGCGGTCCTGATTAATCTTTAGTGCGCCAGGCGCGGCTCATGGCGTGGGCGTGGGTGTGAGCGTGACCGAAGCCGGTGTGGAGGTCGCTGTAATGGCAAACTCTACTGGCAACCCTTCAATGATTAATTGCCACGCGCCTTCCAGGCGATTGGCGGCGGCGGTTGGAAAGCGAGGCAGCAATTCCAGCGCCTCGTCTAAATAGGCGATCATTGCGCTTAAGGCATCTTCTTGCCCAGGCGTGGCGGTCGTTTGCAAAGCAGCCATGCGGTCACGCGCCGCCTGGATGTCCGCCTCAGCCAGCCCCAGATTACCCTGCGCCAACGCATCGCGCGCCCGATTCAATAACTCCAACCCAATCAACATCTGGAGATCCTGCTCCAGGCTTTGCCGGCTGGCATCCGCTGCGCTTGCCGCCTGCAAAGAGGTTTCGATTTGTAGGCGCAGTTCCTCCAGATCAGCCTGAATGGCGGCTTGCTCGGATTGTAGCTCCTCCAGATCAGTTTTGAGTTGTTCGCTGGCGTCCTGCGCGCTGGCCTGGATCGCCGCCTGCGCCACTTGTAAGCGGTCAAACGCATCCTGTATTTCCTTTAGACTTTGTTGCATTCCCGCCAGGCCGGTTTGTAATTCTTGAACGCGGGTGGCCTGCGCTTGCTGGGCGCTCTGCGCAGTTTCGAGCGTTTCCAGGCGGGCAGCCCAATCCGCCAGGTTTTGCTTGTTCTGGTCGTTTTGCATTTCCAACGCATCCAGGCGAGACTGGAGCGCAGATAAACGCTGTAAGGTTTGCTGATCGGCTTGATTTTGCCGCGCTTCCAGGGCATCCAAACGCAGGCTATGCTCTTGCACCGGCAAGATAAATTGCCGATACAGCATGGGGATCGTCCAATAAAGGGCCACGCCTAATGCCGCGCCCAAAATCACAGCCAGCAGCAAGCGCAACACAACCCGCCAAAATCGGCGCCAAAATGATGGGGAGCTCTCGACGCTCATGGGGTGCCCTCCTGTGGAAAGAGATTATCGAGCAGATCGCGCAGATCTTTGAAAAACTTGGCAAAGCGATCTGTTTGCGCTCGCAATTCGTCCATTTGTTTACCCAATTCGCCGACCTGCTTTGAAACCGCATCCATCTGGCCAGATAATTTCTTTAACTCCGCGCTGGCGGCGTCCATTTCGGCGCGTAGCGAGCGGCTCTCCCGCTCCAGGGCGCTCACCCGCCCGGAAAGCGCCTCCAGGTTATCCACACGAGCGCGTAAGCCATCCTGCGCCTGCTGCAAATCGCTGATGCGCTGCTCAACTCCTTCAACCCGCAGCGCCAAAGCATTGAGTTGAGCGGGCGAGGCGTAGCGCAATCGCCCATCATTGATGCTGGCCAGGGTGCCCAGGGTAATCACCAGGGAGAGGAAGAGCGCTAAAACGACACCCAACGCAACCGCCCAGACCGCCTGAGAGCGGGTGATGAACGCTGGTTCAGTTGTGACGACTGGCGTAGCCGCCGTCGTTGCGGAAGGGGGTGTTCCCGCTGGGATTGCCGCACTCGTTTCACCAGCCGTCGCCGCTTCGGGCAAGGGCGCTGCGACTTCCGTCTCCCCGATGGGCTCTTCCTCTGCGGGCGCTTCGGCCTCAGCCAGCGGCGCCGCCGCTTTCGCCTGGACAATCAAATCGCTATCCTCGTCCAGAAATGCGGTCAACGGCGCGCTTGCCGCTGGCATCTCGGCAACCGTTTCCGCCTCCGCAGCCAGGCCAGCTTCTGGGGCGCTTTCTTCGGGCGTAGAGGCAGCACCTGCTTCGTCCAAAGCGCGCCGCGGCAAAGTCACATACGATTGGATGCGCTCCAGCAGAAGCGGACCAACGCCGCTCACTCGCTGCAAATCTTCCAGATCGGCGAAGGGGCGTTTGATAATAATCTGTTGCGCCAGAGCGGGGCCAATGCCGGGGATCTTCATTAGAGTTTGAGCATCCGCGGTGTTCGGATCAATCAAAGAGGGGTTTTCTTGGCTCATGCTTACAACTCCCTTTCTGCCAGAACGGCGATAGGAAACCCATTTGGAACAGATTTTCGGAGGGGGTTGGATTGACAGCGACTTTTGGTTGCAATGTGTTATTGTACGGCGCGCAGCCCTGCTCCCCTCATCCTAAATGGATTATACCAGCCCACAATTTTTATAGTCTCCCTCTTATGCGTTGGTGATTGAATCTCAGCATGGGGTTGTCAGGAATAACAATTCACCCCAAAAGATAAAAATGTCGCCACCGAGCTCACAGAGAGACTATTTTCACAGCAGGCACGGAGTACACGGAGATTTTCTTAACTCTTCTCTTTGCGTTCAGCGGCTTAGTGATCATTCCTATCGTTCATCAACACCGAATAAGGAGATGGTACAAATTTTGTACATTTTCGTTATAATGTGTGCGTTTCTTTGTCAAGGCTTGACCACTGGAGGCAAAGCATGGCGCTATTTAGCGATGATATTTTAACCGTTGACGTCGGCGCTCGGTTGCGCCAATTACGCACCGAACGCGGTCAATCCATGCGTTCGTTGGCGCGCGCCAGCGGGCTTTCCACCAACGCGCTGAGCATGATCGAACGCGGGCGCACCTCTCCCTCGGTCAGCACGCTGTACAAGCTGGCCGAAGCGCTGGATGTACCCATCACTGCCTTCTTCCGCCTGGAGCCGCCGCGCCAGGATATTGTCTTCTGCCGTAAGTCTGACCGCAAGCGCGTCTCCATCCATAACGGGATGTGGGAAGGGTTGGGCGGAGAAGAATTCACCGGGCGTGTCGAACCCTTCATCATTACTTTGGAGCCAGGCGCTGGCAGTGGGCCGTTTGGCATGTTACACACCGGCAGCGAATTCGCCCTTTGCCTGAGCGGGCAGGTAGAATACGAAGTCGAAGATCAGAAATTTTCGCTTGAAGCGGGCGATAGCCTGATGTTTGTGGCGCAGTTGCGTCATCGCTGGCGCAACCCAGGCCGCACGCCGGCGCAACTGGTGATTGTTCTGGCAGGTTTCCAGCAGAGCGAACGCCCCAGCGAATTCCACGTTTCCTCTGGCAGGAAGGGCGACGCCTTGGGGACGGAGGACGCGCTGATCGAGCAGGCAGAGGAGATGGACCTGGATGACCAAATTGAGGCCATCTAAACCATCCCCGATTTTCGCTGGACGTGCTATAATGCGGCATTCGTTTCTGCTTGAGACATTGAACAATGGCTTGTTCGATCTGGTATAGTCCGTTGGATGCGAATGACGCCGATAATAACGGTAACAATCGCCCGCGCCGGGCGATAAGCGACGGACTGCCGGACCCTCGTTAGTCCCAGGTCTCGCCGATCTATCGCCCCACGCAAGCCGCGTAGGGCGATTTTTTTACGGAGGTCATCATGTATAAATCACACACTTGCGGCGAGCTGCGCCGGGAACACGTCGGTCAGATTGTCCAACTGGCTGGCTGGGTGCACCGGCGGCGCGATCACGGCGGTGTGGCTTTTCTGGATTTACGCGATCGCTTCGGCCTGGTGCAAGTCGTCGCCGATCCTTCCACACCTGCCGAGGCGCGCCAGACGCTGGAAGCGACGCGTATGGAATGGGTCATTCAAGTAGAAGGGCTGGTACGCCCGCGCTTGCCCGGCGCAGAGAACCCCAATTTGCCCACTGGCGAGATCGAAGTGCTGGCGCAAAAAGTCAAGGTGCTCAACCCGGCGCGCACGCCGCCGTTCCTCATCAACAAAGAGGAAGAAACCGACGAGCACATGCGTCTGCGTTATCGCTATTTGGACTTGCGCCGCGAGCGTATGCGCCGCAATCTGGAGCTGCGCCATAAAGTGGTGAAGTTCATTCGCGATTACCTGAGCGAGCGCGGCTTTATCGAGGTGGAGACGCCCATCCTGTTCAAGACCACGCCGGAAGGGGCGCGTGACTATCTGGTGCCCTCGCGCGTCCACCCAGGGCAGTTCTACGCTCTGCCGCAATCGCCGCAGCAACTCAAACAGTTGCTCATGGTGGCCGGGGTGGAACGCTATTTTCAAATTGCACGCTGCTTCCGCGACGAGGATCAGCGCGGCGACCGCCAGCCAGAGTTCACCCAGCTTGACCTGGAGATGTCGTTTGTGGAGCGCGAAGATGTGATGCGCCTGGCAGAAGACCTGTTCACCCGTTTGGTGGCGGAGGTCACGCCGCACAAGCGCCTGCTGGCCAGCCCCTGGCCCCGGCTGACCTACCAGGAAGCGATGGCGCGTTTTGGCAAAGATAACCCCGATCTGCGCTATGGTCTGGAGTTGAAAGATCTGACCGATCTGGCGATGGGCAGCGGTTTCAAGGTCTTTGAAAGCGTTTTGGCTGAGGGCGGGCATGTGCGCGGCATCAATGCCAAGGGCTGCGCCGATTACAGCCGCAAGCAGCTTGATGAGTTGACGGAATATGTCAAGAAGTTCGGAGCGAAGGGGCTGGCTTACCACGCCTTGCCAAAGGAAGGCGGCGAGGCGCGTTCATCCTTTGCTCGTTTCCTTACCCCGGAGCGAGTGAGCGCCATCGAACAGCGCCTGGAAGCCGAAGCCGGCGATTTGCTGTTGATTGTCGCCGATAGACCGGCAGTGGTGTTCGAGTCGCTGGCTCGCCTGCGCGTGTTGCTCGCCGAGCGGCTGAAACTGGCCGACCCCAACGTGCTGGCCTTCTGCTGGGTGGTTGATTTCCCCTTCGTCACCTGGAACGAGGAAGAGAAACGCTGGGACCCCAGCCATCACCTGTTCACCGCGCCCATGCCGGAGGACATCCCCTTACTGGATGTGGACCCGGGGCGGGCGCGCGGTCAGCAATACGACCTGGTGTTGAACAACTACGAAGTGGGCGGCGGTTCGATCCGTATCCACGACCGCCAGCTTCAGGAGAAGGTATTTAGCTTGATCGGGTTGCAACCAGAGGTAGCCCGAGAGCGCTTCGGTCACATGCTGGAGGCCTTCGAATATGGCACGCCGCCGCATGGCGGCATTGCCCCCGGCATTGATCGCATCTGCATGATCCTGGCCGATGAGCCGAACATCCGCGAAGTGATCGCCTTCCCCAAAAACCAGGTCGCTCGCGACGTGATGGCGGACGCGCCTTCGCCGGTCGAAGAGCAACAATTAAAGGAATTGCATATTAAAATAGTGGATGATTAACCTTCCAAAGGAGAGACGTATGCCGCCCGTGATCCGCATTTCCGACATCGCCCAATACGTTGGGCAAGAAGTCACCTTGCAGGGTTGGGTCTATAATCGCACCGATAAAGGCAAGCTGGTCTTTCTACTGGTGCGAGATGGTTATGGCTTCGCCCAGTGTGTAGCCTTCAAGGGCGATCTGCCGGTGGAGTTATTCGACCAGGTCATGCGCCTGCCGCAGGAATCGTCGGTGATCATCACCGGCAGCGTGCGCGCCGACCAACGCGCCCCCGGCATCCCTGGCGGCTATGAGGTGGGCGTGAAAGACTTGCAGGTGGTGCAGGCAGCCGCCGAGGACTATCCCATGGCGCTCAAAGAGCACGGCGTGGATTTTGCCCTGGATCATCGCCATCTGTGGATCCGTATGCCAAGCCAGTGGGCAATCTTGCGCGTGCGCACAGTAGTGATCCGCGCCATCCGCGAGTGGTTAGACTCGCACGGCTTTACCCACATGGATACGCCCATCCTGACGCCGGCGGCGTGCGAAGGCACCACAACGCTCTTTGAGACGCCTTACTTTGACGAGGGCATGGCCTATCTGGCGCAGAGCGGTCAGCTTTATAACGAGGCCAACATCTTCGCCTTCGGCAAAGTATATTGTTTTGGGCCGACCTTCCGTGCCGAGAAGTCTAAGACCCGCCGCCATCTGACCGAATTCTGGATGGTGGAGCCGGAGGCGGCTTTCTGCGACCTGGATCAATTGATGGAGATCGAGGAGCAATTCGTTACCCATATCGTGCAGACTGCCCTGCGCGAGTGCCAGGCGGAGCTCAAATCGCTGGGCCGCGATACCAGCTTGCTAGAACAGGTCGCCCCGCCCTTCCCACGCATTTCTTACGATGAGGCATTGAAGATGCTGGAAGACATCCGCGCCGAGACCGAGGACCCAGAGCAGAAAGAGCTGCTGGCTATTGAGTGGGGCATGGATTTCGGCTCGCCGCACGAGACGGCGTTGACGCAGCGTTTCAGCAAGCCGGTGTTCGTGTACGGTTATCCCACGCAGGTGAAGGCGTTCTACATGGAGCCCTGGCCTGGCCGCCCGGAGGTGTGTAAGAGTGTGGACCTGCTCGCTCCGGAGGGCTACGGCGAGATCATCGGCGGCAGCGAGCGCATTTCCAGCTATGAGCTGCTCTTGCAGCGCCTGCATGAGCATGATCTGCCGGTGGAAGCCTTCCAATGGTACCTCGACCTGCGCAAGTACGGCAGCGTGCCGCACTCCGGCTTTGGCCTGGGTGTGGAGCGTACCGTTTCCTGGATCACAGGCATCCAGCACATCCGCGAGACCATCGCTTACCCGCGCACCATCAAGCGCGTCTACCCATGAGCGGAGGGAAGGATCAGATGCGCCAAAGCTGGAAACGAGGCCTCAAGTTTGCATAGGATTGATCGGCCAGAATTCTAATCTTGCGAGCCTACTCATGGCCTTGCTTTTATGGTATAAAATAATTGCCCTGCTGTGAGCGTGATGCGGCAAACCCGGTTTTGAGCCAACACTCTCTTATAAGGTCTCAATCTTCGGCAGGTGACGCGATAGGCTTCGGCCAAGGCGGATCCCATGAGGCGAGACCTGACCTGCGAAGGCAGGTTCAAAACTCAGCAGCACACGCCATAGTGGGGTCTTTCAAGCCGAAAGGCCCCTGAAAGGAAAGCGCGGCGCCCCTCCCGAAAGGCAGGGGCGCCGACTGGTTTTGGAGAGATGGACGCCGGCCCCGGCTTCGCTTCCAGCGAGCTGAGGTGTAACGGTTGGCGAGTCTCCCGAATCAATGCCGAACAGCTTGCACGGATTGAGGCTGGGTTATCCCACACCCGTGGCTGGGATTTTTCGTGCACTTCCAACAATATTTCCTCTTGTCGAGAGAAACGACTTCGACTAAACTCACCACAATATCACAGCGAAGGTAGGGGTACTTTATGGCTAAATTAACATTTGTCCACAACAGCTTTGGAGCGAAGCAACCCAGCGAAGAGTGCATCGAGGTGCGTCCCTGGGCGCAAGGCGGACGTCAGGATCAGATATTCTGCATCGGCAGCGGCTACAACTTCGACGCTCATTTCAATGTTTGGATTGAGGTGCGCTATACAGTGCAAGGCGCGCCGCTGTTCTATACCCGCACGATCATACACGTATTCGGTTTTGGAGGGTTGGCTGCTGAGGAGGCTCGTCTACAAACCTTTATCCGTGGCGAACTTGACACGTATGGATTCGGCGACATACTTCCTGAGACCCGAATTTCTCTAAAGAGAGATCGGTTTAAATCTAAAGATCAAGATGGGCAGGAGAAAGAGTACTGTAACTATGTCCTGACCATCTCACTCGACATGGGAGCGGTTTTTGGCGTTTCTTACCCTGGAGAGCGCATGGTAGATATCCGCCTCGAATATCTTGAGTTAGAAGATGGTTTAAATTTCATGCGCCAATGGGTTCAGGAACTTGATCAGGTGATGCAGGGGCGACATCCTGATCCTGCCCATCTGCCGCCCGACAACAGCGATTGGCCCTTCGCACGCCAACTGAACCGCCAGGTGTACGATAGCCTTGCCTCTGAGCATCAAGAACACCATTTCGAAATTCCACGTCTTCGCAGAGCTTTCGATCGTTGGATATCTCTACTGCCTCCTGGCGGACAGGTGCTTGATGTTGGTTGTGGTCATGGCGATCCGGTGATTGCCCGGCTGTTGGCAAAAGGTTTTCGCGTGACTGGCAACGACCTGTCGCCTGCTATGTTACAGCGCGCCCGAGAGCAATTCCCCGCTGCGGTATTTGTGGAGTGCGCTGCTACCGAAATAGACTTCGAAGAAACCTTCGATGGGATATGCTCTTTTTCCTCTGTACTCTACCTGGATCCAATAGACTTCTTCCACGCCATCTATCGTTTGCACCGCGCCCTCAAACCGGAGGGGTTGCTGTATTTATACGGCTGGGAGCGAGGCACTGATGCGCGCGGTGATCCTTATGGCATTGATCTCAATAATTGGTTGTGGGGCTGGACGTACAGCCTGAATGAGGCTGTGCAGGCGTTAGAAGAACATGGGCGTTTCAAAGTGTTGGAAGCTCAGGATATCACTCGTAAAGCGGAAAAACGAGAATTACTCAAGCTTTGGCGCATCCAAAGGCAACGAGAGCACGAAGAATTTGTCAAAATATTGTCGCCAGAGGCGCATATACCACCACCCGACCTGAACAAATCGCTGGAGAGTTTGTCAAATCACTATGTCATTGTAGCAAGGAAGCAGCGTACATAACACATGAAACCACCAAAACCACTCCTTATCTGGATCATCCTGGGGATGCTGGCTGTCAGTTTCATGTACCTTTGAAGGTTTGCCAATAAAGAAACTCCCCGGCGATTGACTTCGCCAGGGAGCTATTTGATCTACAAAAATACGCCTCAGGCGGCTACCCGTGCAAGCGCCGGCCTGAACTTATAGCCATAAACGATCATTCCCCGCTCGTCGCCGTCCTGGCGCAGACGGCGGGTGACCATCTCCACCGGCGTGCCGATCTCCACCGGTTGGTCGCCGAGGTCGGTGAGCTGAGCAGTGACGATGGGACCTTCTTCCAGCTTGATCAGCGCCACTGTGTAGGGGGCGTTTTCTTCATAACCGGCAGGCGGCTCATAGACCGTGGTGTAGGAATACACCTCGCCACGACCGCTGAATTGATATAACGTGCGGGCTTCCTGGCCACACTCCGGGCAGATGTCGCGCGGCGGGAAGAGTTTTGCCTCGCAATGCGGGCAAACTTCACCTACCAGAGCATAACGTTGTTTGCGTAAGCGCCAATGGCGTGAGATTTCCATTCGTCCATACTCCTTCAGCAATGATGTTTCTCAATAAAAGCTTCACTTTCAAAGCCTAGTGTAGATCAAGATGCCTATCAAGATCTATCAATCTGACCGGATAGCTGTCCAAAGCGCGGCGACCATCAGTCCAACGCCTCCAGGATATGCGTGACGGCGCTGGAGGCCGGGCCAGCCAGGTTTTGGATCATCACCCGGCGTGCATGAGGCGACTGATTCTCCCTCGCTTCTCCGCGCAGTTGCAGCGCCGCCTCCACCGCCTGATACACACCGGCCGCGCCGCCCGGGTTGCCGCGCGCCTTGAACCCACCCAAGACGCTGATGGGCAACGAGCCGCGCAGGCTGACCACGGCTGGTTCAGCGCCGTTTTGCGCCAGCTTCCAACCCTGACCGCGCTCGGCAAAACCGGCGGCTTCCAACGACAGCACCGCGTAGATCGAGTAAGCGTCATGCAATTCAAAGATATCCACTTGCGCCGGGACGATGCGCGCCTTCTCGCAGGCGCGCTCCACCGAAAGGCGAGCTGCTCGAAACTCCAGCGGATCCGGCCGATCGTGGAGCGCCAGGGTGTCGGTAGCCATACTGGAAGCGGCGATGCGCGCCAGGCGGTGTGGGAAAGCGGGCGGCAGCAAATCGGCGCGCGTCAGCAACACCGCCGCAGCGCCGTCTGCAAGCGGCGCAACATCGAACAGATTGAGCGGATCGCTCACAACGCTGGCCTGTTGATAGACCTCGGCGCTGATCGCCTTGCGAAACATGGCGTTCGGATTATGAACCCCGTTGGCGTGAGCAATTATCGGAAAGCCAGCGAAAGCCTGGCGGGGAACATCATACTCATACAGGTAACGGCGCATCAACAGCGCCGCCTGAGCGGTGGGCGTCAGGCCTTGCACTGCCTCGTAATCGCTGTCGCCGCCGGTAGCCAGCGCCGCATCCACCTCCGCGCCGATCACGTCTGAGAATTTCTCCACGCCCAGCGCCATGGCTACATCCACAGCGCCGGAGGCCACCGCCAGATACGCCGCCCGCAATGCTGCCCCACCTGAAGCGCCGCCTGCCTCAATGGTAACCGCCTCAATGCCCGTCAAACCGGCAAAATCAGCGATCAACGCGCCCAAATGCGCCTGACGGGAGAGCTGGGGGGCAAACATATTGCCCACATACAAAGCCTGTGGGCGCAGCCCCCCACTATCTTGCACGGCGGCTTCGAGCGCCATCAACCCCAACTCGCGCAGCGACTTATCCCAATGTTCTTCTACTGGCGTTTGACCAATGCCTGCAATCACAACTTCACTCATCATGCGTTGCCTCGACCTTTATACCTGAATGAATGGAACAAGCTCTGCATAACGGCAAATTCCATGTTCTTTTTGCTTTCCGGCCACTTGACATTTTTGCTTTGTATCCCTGCGAGGGGCGTTCCTTGCCCTGAAGCAGCCTCCTGGCGGCGAAATAAGCCACCCGATCGGGGATTGCTTCAGTCGCTGGGCTCCTACGCAATGACAATAAAATCTATCAAGGGGCGAATCGGCTTTCAGCTTATTTCATCGTGATCTTGCCGCGGTACCTGGCATAGGTGGCGTAATCTATCAGCGTGCGGCGAGCGATGTAATCTTGCGTGCGCGGGGCGCGGTCACGCCGCTCGCGGATGGCGTCGGCGACGGTGATCGCAAATGCGTCCGAACCGGCGCCGGAACCAAACGAGACCATCAACACCCGGTCGCCAGGCTCGGCGATGTCCAAGATGGCGGTCAGTCCGATGATCGCCGCGCCAGCGTACGTATTGCCGATCACCGGAACCAGCAAACCGGCAGCAATCTGCTCTTTGGTGAAGCCCAACATAGACGCCACGCGTTGGGGGAACTTGGTGTTCGGCTGGTGAAAGACAGCATACTTATAATCTGCTGCGCTGGTATGAGTGGCTTCCATCAATGCCTGAGCGGCTTCCATGATGTGCTTGAAATACGCCGGCTCCCCGGTAAAACGCTGACCGTGTTCCGGATATTTGGCGTATGCCCGTCGCCAGAAATCCGGCGTATCGGTGACAAAGGAGTACGTCGCGTCAATGATCGCCAGCGATTCATCGGCCGGGCCCAACACAAACGCTGCCCCGCCGGCGCCGGCGGTATATTCCAGGGCATCGCCAGGGCGGCCCTGGGCGGTATCCATGCCAATTGCCATGGCGTAGCGCGCCATGCCCGAACCGACAAAACCAATCGCCGCCACCATGGCCTCCGTCCCTGCCTTACAGGCAAACTGCCAATCGGCAGCCTGCACATTCGGCACTGCGCCAATCGCCTCCGCCACCAGCGTGGAGGTCGGCTTGACGGCATAAGGATGCGACTCTGAGCCAACCCACACGGCGCGCAGTTCGGCGGGTGAAATGTTGGCGCGGCTCATGGCGTTGCGAGCGGCTTCAATGGACATCGTCGCCACGTCTTCATCTAACCCCGGCACCGATTTTTCCTTAATGGGTAAAGCCGTCTGTCCATTTGTCCAGACGCGCGCCACCTCGCTGGCTGGCAGACGGTAGCGCGGCACATAAGCGCCGTAGCCCACGATGCCGACTGGATTGACGGGTTTCAGTAATAGGTTGTTGTTCACATCGTTCATGGTTTCACGATTAATCCTGTGCATTGGGTTGATCTATATTCTAGCAGAATGAGAAGTTTATGTCAAGTAATTGTATAGTAATTGTTCAATTATTTTGGGTCAGGTTTCAGCCCCCGACCTCCAGGCAGTTAAAATTTCTACCGCACGATCTATACGCACTGTCTTTTCCTCCACCAGGCGGCGGGCAAGGCGCTCAATCCACTCCCCTTCTGCACCGGCAGCGATAGCCACCTGGCGAGCGTGCAGCGTCATATGGCCGCGCTGAATGCCTTCCGTCGCCAGGGCGCGCAACGCCGCCAGGTTTTGCGCCAGCCCCACTGAGACGATGATCTCCGCCAGCTCGCTGGCGCTGGAAACGCCCATCAGCTTCAAGGCAGCGCGGGCGGTGGGGTGCACGCGCGTCGCTCCGCCTACAGTACCCACCGCCAGCGGCATTTCCAGGCTGCCCACCAAATTGCCCTGGGCGTCGCGCCCCCAGGCGCTCAATGAGGTGTAACGTCCGTTGCGGGCGGCGTAAGCGTGCGCGCCGGCCTCCACCGCGCGCCAGTCGTTGCCGGTGGCAATGACCACCGCATCCACACCGTTCATAATGCCCTTGTTATGCGTGGCGGCGCGGTAGGGGTCCGCGGCGGCAAATGCCCAGGCGGCAATGATCCCATCGCGAACTTCTTCGGCGCTAAAATCATCAAAAGCCAGCTCCTGCAACGGGATTGTACAGCGAGAGCGCGCCAGCCGCCGATCCGCCAGGTTAGACAGGATACGCAGGTGTACGCGTCCACCGCTCAAAGCAGCCAGGCGCGGAGCCAGGCGCTCGGCGGCGGTATTCAGCGCATTGGCGCCCATAGCATCGCGCACATCATAGATCAGATGTACAACCAGAAACGGCCCAATGGGCGATTCGGAGATCAGGCGCACCTCCAGATCGCGCGGCCCGCCGCCCAGCTTCTTAAGCACCGGGTCAATCTCGGCGGCTTCGGCTAATAAATCGGCTTTTTGCTCCAGGATCGCCAGGCGCGCCGAGGGCAAGTCCGGCGCGTCTAATATTTGGATCTGGGCAATCATCTCCGGCGCGCTGGTGTGGGCGTGAAACCCGCCCCCGCTGCGCGCCAATTTCGCCATAAACGACGCTCCAGCGACCACAGAAGGCTCTTCGATTGCCATCGGAACCAGCACGTCGCGCCCATTCACCTGGAAATTCAGCGCCACGCCCAGCGGCAAAGCGTGCAAACCGATCACATTTTCAATCATGTGGTCTGCCTGCGGCGCATCCAGGCCAGCCGCCCCGCTCAACGCCCTGGCTTCCTCATCGGTCAATCCGGCGCGCCGAATCAGCTCGGCCAGCCGTTCCTCCAGGCTCAAGTTGTAGAAACCAGAGATGCGCGAACTCAAGGTCATGGCGATTCTCTCCCGATCAATCGGCAACAGCAATGGAGACGCAGTAGAATAGGTGATGCAATTCTCGCGCCCCAGCATTTATATGCGCTAGCGGCTGGCAAAAACTATCAAACTATCACAAAAATGGTAAAATATGACCACGGTGAGGTAGTTAGATGGTGTTATTAACGCGGGAACAATTGGAGGACCGGCTCGCAGCTTTGCATCGCGCCAGCCTGGAGTTGGTGAGCGATTTATCGCTGGAGACGGTGCTTGAACGCATCGTAGAGTTAGCGCGCGAACAGGCGGGCGCTCGTTACGCTGCTCTGGGTGTGGTGGATGAAGACGGGGAGCTAGAACATTTCATCCCGGTCGGGATGACCGAAGAGGAAATCCGCAAGATCGCCCATCCACCGATCGGCCGCGGCCTGCTGGGCATCATGCGCAAAGAACGTAAGACCGTGCGTCTGCCGGAGATCAGCGAAGATCCGCGCAGCGTAGGCTTCCCGCCTGGTCACCCTCAAATGCACTCCTTCCTGGGCGTACCCATCCTTTCCGGCGACCGCCTGCTTGGACAACTCTATCTGACCGACAAGCTCGATTACCACGAATTTACCGGCCAGGATGAACGGGTGATCGAAACCCTGGCGGCCTACGCGGCTGTAGCAATCACCAACGCCCGGCTCTACGAACGGCTCATCGCCCGCGACCAGGAACTTTGCCAACGCAACGAAGACCTGAAGCTGCTCAACGACGTGGCTGCGGCATTGACAAGCTCGTTGAACGTTGAAGAAATCCTGGATAAGACCCTTAACCTGGTGATGAATTATCTGGATGTTGAAGCCGGGGAAATCTTCCTGCGCGAAGACGACGAAAACGATCTACGCCTGGCGCTGCACCGCGGCGATTTCGACGAAGCCTTCTCGCATTTGGATCGTTTTCACATTGGTCAGGGTTACGTTGGCATGGTGGCTGCAACCGGCAAGCCGCTGGTGAGCAACAATTTGCGCGAAGATATGCGCTTTCTGCGCCCGGCGGTGATCGAGGCGGGTTTTCGTTGCATCGCCTGCATCCCGCTCAACGCCGGCAACAAGGTGGTGGGTGTGATGGCGGCTGCCACGCGCCGCGACCGACAGTTGGATGAGCGTGAGTTGAACCTGCTCACCGCCATCGGCACCTGGGCCGGGATTACTATTGAAAACGCCCGCCTCAATCTCCAATCCCGCCGCATTGCTGTGCTGGAAGAGCGGGAGCGCATCGGCATGGACTTGCACGATGGCATCATCCAGTCTATTTACGGCGTCGGACTGTCGCTGGATTATGCCCGCATGGCGATTGAGGAAGACCCCCAATTGGTGCGGCAAAAGATCGAAGAGTCGATCAACGCCCTAAATGCCACCATCCGCGACATTCGTTCTTATATCCTCGATTTGCGCCCACGTCAGTTCCACGGAGAAGACCTCAAACAAGGTCTGCAGCGCCTGGTGGACGAGTTTCAAGCCAACTGCTCCACACGCGCCCTTTTGATGGCGCCGGAGGATGGGCTGGTGGATTTCCCGGCGCAGAACGCCACCACCCTGTTCCACATCTGCCAGGAAGCGCTGGCCAATATCGCCCGCCATGCTCGCGCCCAGCACGCCGAAGTGCATTTATGGACAACCCGTGACCGCGTCCTGCTGGAGATTTCCGACGATGGCCGCGGCTTCGACGCGCGCAAAGCAAACACGACGCTTGGTCATGGCCTATCCAACATGCAGGCGCGCGCCCGCAAGGTGGGCGGCGATGTCGAAATCACTTCCGCGCCGGGGCAAGGCACCACGGTGTTGGCATGGGTGCCGCGGCGAAAAAATGCGCCTTAATAGAATACATGGAGCTGATTTCCAGCCGTAATAACCCCAAAATCAAGCTCGCCCGCTCTCTGCGCCAGCGTAAGACCCGGCAAGAGAGCGGTTTATTTGTGGTGGAAGGCATCCGCCCTGTTGGCGAAGCGGCGCAAGCCGGCGCGCAGATCAACGCCATTTTTTACGCGCCGGAGCTGCTGAGTAGCGACTTCGCCCGCGCCTTGATTGATGAACAATCCCGCAAAGGGACGCCATGCCACGCAGTGGCCGCCGAAGTGTTCGAAACGCTGGCGGATAAAGAAAACCCGCAGGGCATCCTGGCGCTGGTAGAAGCGCAGCGGTATGAATTGTCCGATCTAAATCCGTTGAATTTCCCGTGGGGGGTGGCGCTTGTCTCTCCACAAGACCCCGGCAACCTGGGTACAATTCTGCGCACTGTGGACGCGGTAGGCGCCAGCGGGATGATCTTGCTGGAAAGCAGCGCGGATATATATCACCCCAGCGCGGTGCGCGCCAGCATGGGAACCCTCTTCTGGCACCCTGTTGCGCACGCCAGTTTTGCTCAGTTCGCCGACTGGGCTGCAGACCATGGCTATCACATCTATGGAACATCCGCGCATGGAACAGTGGATTATCGCCAGGTGGCTGGCTACCCGCGCCCTTGTATTTTGCTGTTGGGCAGCGAGCGTCAGGGGTTATCCGTCGAGCAAGCCGCGATCTGCGAACAATTGGTCCGACTGCCCATGCGCGGGCGCGCCACCTCGCTGAACCTGGCAGTAGCCGCAGGCGTGATGCTGTATGCCATGCTAGAAGACGATCAGCCCAACCCAGCCACCTGATCGGCGTTTCCTGGGCTTATATCCATTTCTCGGGCGAGAATCGCATCGCTATTTGTCGGGTGGCGCGCCATAGCCCCGCCGCCGGGCGTTCGAATGCTGAGAACATCCCCGGCGCGCATCTCAAAGCTACCTTTGCCGGGCAATCTCATCTCTTGTCCATCCCGAATCAGCAGGTTCTCGCCCCGCGCGCCGGGTTCGCCGCCAGCCAATCCATAGGGCGGAAAACGCCTCCGCTCGCTGAGCAGCGTCGCCTGCACATCTACCAGCGCCCGAATATCGCGGCGGATGCCGTCCCCGCCGCGGCGCAACCCCCTGCCCCCGGAACCGCGCCGTCTTTCATATCAATTGCACTCCACGAAGCAGCCTACCTCGGCTTCCGGCAGCGCCCGACGCAGATCCTGGCTGCGCAAGATTATGGTGGTGTTTCTCACGCCGGATCCGATCGAGATTTCATCCGGCTGAAACACCTTTTCGTCTATCAGAATGCGCATGGGCGCCGGCAGACCAAATGGCGAGACGGCGCCGGTCTGATAACCGGTGCAGGCAAGCACCTCCTCTTGGCTCGCCATTGTTACGCGCGAAACCCCCAGATATTGACGCAACGTCGGCCAGGAGATCTGAGCTGGTCCGGCGACCAACACCATAATGAACTCACCCGCTGCAAGGCGAAAGACAATGCTGCGCACGATTTGTTCGGGGCGTTGATTGCGCTCCTGCGCAGCTTGTTCCAACGAATGGATTGGACCCGGGTGTGTGAACACCCAAAATGGAATGCCGCGCGACTGCAGGTCACGTGTTACAGGGGTTTCAATGATGGACAGTTGCATTAATACCTCCCCCGCTCCATCCGCGCTTCTGGCCTCTCCAACTCATCCTCGCGCGCCGGAAAGACCTGCACCGCGCAGGCTTTGTATTCGGGGATCTTGGCTTGTGGGTCAAGGGCATCAATGGTCAACAGGTTGGCGGCGGCTTCGGCAAAATGGAAGGGGATGAACACCAACCCAGCGCTGGTTTTCTCGCTCACCGAAGCGCGCAAGATCACCTGGCCGCGCCGCGAGGCAACCCGCACCGCCATACCGTCCTGAATGCCCAACATCTCAGCATCCACCGGGTTGATCTGCGCTCGCGCCTCGGGAAACAGATCGTCCAGATGCGAATGACGGGTCAGTGTGCCGCCGTGCCAGTGCTCCAGCACGCGTCCGGTGGTCAGGATGAAGGGATATTCATCATCCGGCATTTCCACCACTGGCACAAATTCTAAGGGGTGAAATTTGCCCTTGCCGCGCGGAAAGCGGTCGCCGAACAAGTAAGGTGTGCCGGGGTGCTGCGCATCCCATACCGGGGTCTGCAAACCCTGTTCATCCAGGCGATCATAAGCGACGCCGGCGTATTCCGGCGAGACGCGCCCCACCTCTGCCAAAATCTCGCTGGGGTGAGCGTATCGCCAGCCAGCGCTTTGCGGACGCCCCAGGCGCGCCTCGATGCGCTGCGCCAGGTCGCAGATGATCTGCCAATCGGGGCGCGCCTGGCCGCGCGGCGGCAACGCCTGACGCACGCGCTGCACACGGCGGTCGGTGTTCGTGAAGGTGCCGTCCTTCTCCGCCCAAGAGACGGCCGGCAGAAATACATCCGCAAACGCCCCCGACTCGTTGATAAACAAATCTTGCGCGGCGATGAACTCCAATTGCTGCATGTGCTGGCGGGTCAAATTCAAATTCGGCTCGCTCATCATCGGGTTCTCACCCATGATATACAGGGCGCGCACTCCGCCGGGGTGGGCATGCGAAAGGATCTCGGTAGTGGTCAGTCCAAGTTCGCGGCTCAATCCGCCCGGCTCCACATTCCAGGCGCGCTCCCATTTGGCGGCGTTCTCAGGGTTATCCACGCGCATATAGCCGGGGTAATGAAAAGGCATGGCGCCCATATCCGATGCACCCTGCACGTTGTTCTGGCCGCGCAGCGGGTTGAGGCCTGTGCCTTCCCGACCAATATGACCGGTCAAAAAGGCCAGGTGGATCAACGACAGCGCGCTGGCGGTGCCGTGCGAAAGCTGCGAAATGCCCATACCCCAATAGATGGCGCCGCGCTCCGCTGTAGCGTACAGCCTGGCTGCCCGGCGGATCAACTCGCGATCCACGCCACAGATCGCCTCAGCATATTCGGGGGTGAATTCTTCCACCGAACGGACAAACTCGGCGTAGCCTTCGGTGCGCTCGGCGACGAATTTTTCGTTCACCAGACCTTCTTCAATGATCACGTGCGCCATGGCGGTAAACAGCGGCACGTTGGTGCCCGGCTTGAGCGGCAGCCACAGCTCGGCGAAATCCACCAGCTCCAGGCGACGCGGATCCACCACGATCATCTTAGCGCCATATCTCTCCACCGCGGCTTTCATTTGCAGCGCAATGATGGGGTGGTTCTCAGTGGTGTTGGAACCGGTGACGATAAACACATCGTTCTGGATTACTTCAGCGGCGGTGTTGCTCATCGCCGAGGAGCCGATCGCCTGTTGCAGGGCGACTACCGAACCCGCGTGGCACAGGCGGGTGCAGTGATCCACGTTGTTGGTGCGAAACAAGGCGCGGAATAGCTTTTGCAGCAGGTAATTGTCCTCATTGGTAGCCTTGGCGCACAGGTAAGCCGCCATGGCGTGCGCTCCATCGCGGCGATAAATTTCCACCAGCCGATCGGCGGTGTAATCCAACGCCTCATCCCAGGAAACAACCCGCCACTCATCCAGGTCGAACGCCTGCGTGCGGCTGCCGGGTTGTTGGGGCGTCTTGCGGATCAGCGGTATGGTCACGCGGCGCGGGTGATAAATAAAATCATAGCCAAAGCGCCCTTTGACGCACAAATTGCCGTGATTCACCACGCTATCGAAGGGCGCGGTGACTTTGTAGATGTAATCATTCTTCAGATGTAATTGCAGGTTACAACCCACGCCGCAGTATGGGCAAACTGTAGCTACAATTCGATCCGCTTCAATCATGGCCGCCTCCTTTTTCTTCGCCGCTCATCTGCGTCGGCTCTCGTCGCCGCTTACGTTCCTGCCGCGTGGCTGCAAAGACTTGTTCTATGTTCAAGCCTTGCTCCAACAGCCATTCGCTCTTCGGTTTCAACGCGCCTGTCGGGCAAACGCCGACGCACTGTCCACAAAACACACAGGTTGTGGCTGGCATGGGTTTATCGAAAAACGTGCCAATGCTAGTCTCATAACCGCGGCCGGAAAAGTTAATCGCAAAGGTATATTGCGCGTCATCGGCGCACACCTGGACGCAACGCCAGCACAAGATGCACTTGCCGTAATCGCGCACATACATGGGATTGTCGTCTATCAAGGGGACGTCGCGCCGTTCCGCTTCGGGGAAACGCTGCGCGTCGGCGGCATAATCCCGCATCATGCGCTGGATCTCTGGCGCTTCGGAGAGGTCTACCGCTGAAGCCAGCATTTCCAGGATCGTGCGGCGGCTGCGCTCGACGCGCGGCGAACGGGTGTACACCACCATATTGGCAGCGACCTGCGCCACGCAGGAAGCGACCAACACGCGCGCCCCTTCCACTTCCACCACGCAGTTACGGCACAAGGCATTTGGCGTGCATGCCTCGTGATAGCAAATGGCGGGAATTTCGACGCCAATGGATTGCGCCGCCTGTAAAATCGTCGTCCCGGCTGGCACACTTACCAACTGCCCATCAATTGTCAAGGTAACATCGCTCATCCCCAGCTCCTCAGATCAACACAAGGCACGCACGGAACCCACCCATCCGTCATAATTCTGATCCTATAGCTTCTCATTTTTGCCCTCAAATATTTCTGGCCACAGTTTCAACGCGCTCAGCGTGGCGGAAGCAGCCGTCTGACCCAGCCCACAGATGGAAGCGTCGGCCATCGTCCAGCCCACATCCGCCAGGCGCTCTGCATCCCCAGGCAAAGCCTTACCATCCGCCACGCGGCGCAGGATCTCATACTGGCGCTGCGTGCCGATCTGACATGGGTAACATTTTCCGCACGACTCGTGTGCAAAGAAATGCGCCAGGCCAGCCAGGATCCTGCGCAGATCACGGGTTTCATCCAAAGCCATGACCACGCCAGAGCCGAGCGGCAGACCAGCAGCGCGCAACCCTTCGAACGACATTTCTACATCCAATTGGTCTGGGGTTGCAAACGCCCCCGCTGCCCCGCCGAACAACACCGCCTGAAGTTTGCGTCCCTGGCGCACGCCGCCGGCCAGGTCGAACAGCAAATGGCGCAGGCTGACGCCAAAGGGGACTTCGTAAAGGCCCGGCCGGACGACATCGCCGGAGAGGCAAAACAATTTAACGCCTGGCGATTTTTCCGTGCCCAATTGGCGATAAACTGCTGCGCCTTGAGTGACAATGCGCGGGATATTCGCCAAAGTTTCTACATTGTTAATAACCGTCGGTTTACCAAATAATCCGTGAGTGGTGGGAAAAGGCGGTTTGAGACGCGGAAAGCCGCGCTTGCCTTCGATTGATTCAAACAGGGCAGTTTCTTCGCCGCAGATGTAAGCGCCGGCGCCCAGGCGCAATTCGATCTCAATCGAATATCCTGAACCCAATATATCCACGCCCTCGCCAATATACCCTGCCCGGCGCGCTTCATCCACAGCAACCGTCAACGCCTGATAAGCTGCTGGATATTCGCCGCGCACATAGAGATAGCCCTTCGCCGCGCCTATGGCGTAACCGGCGATGAGCAAACCTTCCAGGACAAGGTGCGGGTCCTCTTCCATCAGCACACGATCTTTGAACGTGCCTGGTTCAGACTCATCCGCGTTGCAGACCACATATTTCGGCTGGCCTGGCGCCTGAGCCGCGCCTTCCCATTTGACCCCGGTGGGAAAAGCTGCGCCGCCGCGCCCAACCAGACCGGAAGCCTTCACCTCGGCGATCACCTCTGCCGGAGACATGGACAACGCACGACGCAGCCCGGCGTAACCGCCCCGAGCCTCGTATTCCGTCAGGGTAGTCGCCCTGCCCTTGCCGCACCCGGCGATCAGATCATTCGTCTCTCCATAGCAAGCGGTGACCGGATGGTTTCCGCGCCCTTGCAAAACATCGCCAACGCTCTGTAGATCAACCGCGCCAATCGCCTCTTGACCTCTCAAAACTGCTGGAGCATGATCGCAAAGTCCCAAACAAGGCGCACGTTCGACCGTGTACTCTCGGTCAGGCGTCGTCTCGCCGGGCTGCACCCCCAGCCGCTGGCAAATCGCCGCCAACACTTGCTCGCCGCCCCGCAGCGCGCAAGCGGGATCCGTGCATACGTGCAAAACGGTCTTCCCTTTGGGTTGGGCGTAAAGCAGGCTATAGAATTCGATCACTCCGTGAATATCCGCCAATGGGACCTTCAAAGCGCGCCCAATCTCAACCGTCGCCGGTTCGGGCAGGTAGCCGTAAAGCGCCTGCGCCGCTTGCAGCGCCGGCAACAACGCAGCGCGCCCCTGCGGGGCGAGTTGGGCGAGAATGCCTTGCAGCGGGACGGGGTCAAAGTCAGAGCCAATGTAATCGGACATAGTATCTCCCAATAGTATACTTGGCTTTTCGAGGTTATGCAATGAAAAAGATAGGCGGGGTGTTTCACCCCACCTATCTCTACCTGAAATACAGGCGAACTATTTATGAACCGTGACGCTGCCCCCGCCTAAAGGCTGGTCTGCGCCATTATCATAAATGATATGTTCGCCGAACTCATCCACGTACCAGATCTGGATGCGGAAAGTGTCTGGGCTGCCATCCACAGCGGTGATCATGAATTGATACACACCCTGACCATTGATGGCGCCGATGCCCTTGAATTGAGCCTTCTTGCCAGTGACCACCAACCATTCGTAACTTGTGCTATGGAAGTTCAAATCGCCGGCTGAGAAGTTGAATTGTGTGTTGCCATCGGGAAGCTGAGCACCTTTCTTGTACCTGGCGACGAAACCGAAGCTGGCTTTTCCGGTTAAATTCGGGTCAGCCGTGTAAGCGCCCGCTGGCGAGTTGATCCAGCCGCCGCCGGTAACGAAGCCGCCGTTCGGATCATAGACAACCACGAATTGGTAAGCGGTCTGGTCGCTGTTGCCAAAGTTATCTTGCAGCGTCGCTTGCACAGTATAGATGCCTGGCGTGGTGTAGATGTGACTACCACTCGCCACGCCAGAACCGGACGATTCGCTGATGTCGCCAGCCGATGTTACGCCGTCTCCCCAATCCCAAACCACGCTGTGCGTATCCAACATATCCGGATCAGTAAAAGGCGCGCTGGCGTCCACCGGGGCGCCAACCGCCACTACATTGGGTGTAACCGTGATGTCGCCCAATTCGGGCGGGTAATTCGCCAGGTTGAGATCTACCAGCACCGGATCGTGGTCTGAGATGCGGAACTCATCGGGGGCATACAGGCTGATGAGCTGCCCAGCGCTCTTGAAGTTAACGTTGTAATCCAACACAGAAGGCTCATCGCTGTTGATGTGCCAGTCCGCCACACCGGTCACCTGAGAGACCAGGCTGCCGGTACCCAGAGCATGATCGAGATAGCCCCATTGCCCATTGAAAACGTAAGAGTAGGCGTCGGAGCCCTGAAAGGCCTCGATCAAGTTAGTGAAGCCGGCGCTTTCAATGGCTGTGATCGGGTCCTCTTTGGCGTAGGAGTTCAGGTCGCCCAGGATCAGCGCATCTGGATCGCCAACTCCGGTTGGGTCGGAGGCCAGCCATGCAGCTAGCAGGTTGGCTGCATGGGTGCGCACGATGTTGCAGTTGCCCTGTCCATCGCCGGCGTCTGGCGCATCGCAAGCGCTGCCCTTGCTCTTCAGGTGGTTCACACTGACAACAAAGCGCCCACCCGTAGGCGTTTCGAAAGCCTGCGCCAGGGCAGGACGGTTGCGCGGCGCGCTATCTCCGCCGTTGACAAATTCAACCGAGTTCAACACTGCCGTCTGGCCGATAGGGGTAACCGCGGCAGGTTTGTAGATCAGACCAACTTTGATGGCATCCGTACCCAGCGCATTGAGCTGTCCTGTGACAGCGTCCACGTCAATGAAGGCGTAAGTTCCAGGGGCGCTGGCCTCGTTCAACTTATCCACCAGGAACTGAATGGCGCTGTCTGCTCCATAGCCATCGTTCTCAATTTCGATCACGCCGATCACATCCGCTTGCGTGCCCAGGATGGCAGCCACCGTCTTTGGCCACTGGCGGTCAAACTCGGAAGGGTCGTCCGCGCCGCGGCAATCAGTGAGCGCACCACCGACCCCTAATGTGCAGGCGTAAGGCGGATTGCTGCTGGCGCCGTCGAAGGTGTTGAAAAAGTTGAGCAGGTTCATGCCCGCCACGCGCAGAGCGCCGGTGCGGGGCGGAGCCGAAGATGGGCGCGGGTTTGCCGCCTCAAAGTTTACATAGCCGTTCAACGCATGGATTGGGCGCACACGATAGGCGTTGCCGCTGGCCACGTTGCCCGACCAGGTGTAAGTCATCACGCCCACAATGCCGGTAGCGGTATCACCGCCGCGCAAGGTATTACTGGCCGAAAGCGGCATTCCATTGCGCCCGAACAAGATTGGGTCGGGGTTCTGGTTGTTCAAGGCATCATCAATGATGATGCGGTTCAGGTTATTGGCGGCTTGCAGCGCCAGGGCGGGCGCTCCCGGCGCGGTTACATTGGTTGGTTGTGGCAACCGTCCGCCGGAAGACACCACCACCTGACCAAAGCGGCCAAGCTGGAAATGTTCGGTGACATATAGCGTCTGGGGCAAGCGCACCAACATGCCTTCATAGCGCTCAGGTTCGTCCACCGCCGAGAAGGGCATCATGACATCCACCGGCGTCACCGTTCCTGAACCACAATTGACAATTGAGGAAGCACTGACCTGGGTTTGACCCTGGAATTCACCGGCTGTGCCTGTGACGCGCACCACATCGCCCAGGTTCACGCTGTCATTGTTCCCATTGAAGACAAAGATGCCATCTGAGGTGGCAGGGTCTCCGTCGCCGCTCAAATCCTGCAGAAAGAAACCACGCAGCGTCGGCGAAGGACCCTCATAATCGCCCACAACAACGCCTTGCGTCGTCACTGCTCCGGTGATAGCAGCGGTTGCGCCGCTGCCTTGAATGCTGTAGATCGGCGTATAGGTGAGGGAGCAAACATCCAGCGTTGAAAAACCAACCATGAAGTCCAACACCATATTATCTGGCGGGTCGTTGGCATCCTGGTCGGAAACATTCGCGGCGATGATCGTCAGAGTGCAGCTTTCGCCGCCGATAAAATCCGTCAATGGGTCAATAGAGAATACGGTCGGGCCGCCGCTGACCGTGGCGGTATGCGCTCCACTCGTCGCACAAGAGAGCGTGAACCAGGGATCGGTCACACTGACCGGCTCAGAAAAAGTCACGGTCAAACTGGTGTTGATCGGGATGTTCGTCGCGCCATCCGCAGGATACGTGTCGGTGACTTCCGGCGCAGCGTCCTCGCCAACGCAGTTGACGTAATGCGCCCCCAGTCCGCCAAAGGTGTCGGTGGCAAACCCTTCCCACTCCAGCGAGGGATCAAAGACATCCGAGCCGTTTGGGTCGCCAGCGCAGATCGTATCTTTTCGGCGCAACGTATTGTCTGCCGTGCTGATCAAACCGCTTCCCCATTCCGTGCCTGGGTCAAAACCAATCTGACCAATTACATCAATGACCGTAGTTCCCTTGCGCAGCACCACCGCGTCGTCGCCGTTATACCAGCCAGCGCCGTTGGTCTGATCAGCCTGAGCCAAGATAGATGGGCTGGCAGAAGAATGAGCCAGGACGAACACATCGCCATCGGCGACCGTTCCGGTCAGGTTGATCGTCAGACCAGGGGAAGCGCTGCCATTGAAGTACATCTGAACGTTATAGCCGCCGGCGGTCAGGTTGATCGCCGCGCCGGTACCATTATAGATCTCCAGGGCTTTGTTGTTGCTGGTGCCCTCGATATACTCGGAGAAGAAAAGTTCTGTAGGCGTAGCGGCAAACACCGCGCTCGCCGGCAGCCAGCTTAAACACAACGCCAGCGTGATCAGAACAGAAAGAACACGAGTGGACATTTTGGAAACTTTCACGCTAACCTCCTTATTCCATGGGCGATGAACAGATCGAACTGTTTACATGATGGATTCGGCGCTTTGCCGGCAAGTAGTTCAACGAAATTCCCCACCTTGAATGGCCTGTTTTGCCCCTGAACGATCTGCACCCGGCTACATGCCGATAGATCTGGCTGCGATGCTGAAGCAATTGTATCTTTCACCTAACAAATTTGCAAGTTCTATAGGATAATAATTTGTAAATAATGGTTAAACCGGCTTAATCCTTCGCTTCGCTGAGGGATGATCTTCTCCAGCCCCTCGGCGACCGATCTATACCATCGCAGACATATCGAGCATCATATCCACGGGGTGTAACTTTGTTCCCACGCCGCCAACACCGCAACCTGCTCCTGCTCATCATATCCTTTCCACTCTTCTTCGGACGAGCAAATCTATCTCCGCCGTCTCAGGCTTTTACTCCTCTGAAAATCTGCGAGTTGCAAGGCTACAGTTTTAGCTCGCCTTACACGGGGCAAAGTGTGCGCGCCTACGGGGTGGTTTTCGCCGACCTGGATGACACCTCGCGGCGCGGTTTCTATATACAGCACGAAAATTGCGACCATAGCGCCAACACCTCGGATGGGATTTTTGTCTATTTGGGAGAGCGAACGGATGTCGTCAGTGTCGGCGATTTAGCCCAGGTGGATGGCGTGGTTGAAGAATACTATGGTCGCACCGAAATCGTCGCCGCGCCCCAAAATGTCCTGATATTGTCTCATAACCATCCGTTGCCCGCGCCTCAAGAGCTGACGCCGCCGTTCGCCGACAATTCCGCTCGTTATTATTTTGAAACACTGGAAGGAATGCACGTGCAATTGAGCAGCGGGCGGGTGATCGGGCCGACCGACTCGGACGATCGCACCTGGCTGGCGCGCCTGGATTCGGGCGTCGAGCGGGTCTTCCCCGATGACCCGTTGGGGAATGGCGAAGTGATCTGCGTGGATGACAACGGGCTTTACGAAATCGCCCCCGAAGCAACCGTCGGAGATACGATTACCTCTTTTACCGGCGTGGTAGATTATCGCCTGGGAATTTATTGCGTCGAATTGCTCAGCCCACCCCAGGTGATCACGGGAACAGGTCCTGCGAGACAAACGCTGGTTAGCCCTCCGGTTTTGACCATTGCCACATTCAATCTGGCCAACCTGTTCGACACGCTGGATGACCCAACGACGGAAGATCAGGTTCTTACTCATGCGGAATATCAGCGCCGGCTCTATAAACGCGCTCTGGCCATTCACGAGGCGCTGGGCGAACCAACCTTGATCGCTGTTCAAGAGGTCGAGAACCAGGAAGTGTTGCGAGCGTTGATCGAGGATCCGGATGTCATTCGCGCCGATTACGGATTTATCTGGCAAAATGGCCCGGATGCCCGTGGTTTGGATGTGGCTCTGCTGTATCGCACAGACCAGGTGTTGATTCTGGGCTACCAGGCGCGCCAGGGCTGCACCAGTCTGGTGGATGGGCTGGGACCGGATGGCAATGGTGATCCCGTAAACCCACAAAACGCGCTCACTTGCGATCTGAATCAGGACGGCATCCTGGACGGCAACCGGCTATTCTCCCGTCTGCCGATCGTGGCGCATGTGCGGGCAGATATTCCCAGCTCTTCCGATCAACAGCGGATTGAGATTGATTTGTGGCTCATCGTCAATCATTGGAAATCCAAAGTCGAGGATACACCCTTTGTACAATATACCCTGCCTCGACGCATCGAGCAGGCGCGCTTTGTAGCCGGGCTGGTTGAGGAGATAAATGCCGCTTATCCCAACCCGAATCTGTTGATCCTCGGCGACTTGAACGACTTGCCCGACTCTCAACCCATCGCCGAACTGCTTCATCTGGGGCTGGAAAATCTGACCTGGCGTACGCCGCGCCCCTATCGTTATAGCTATATCTATCAAGGCGTATCACAGGTGATGGATTATGCTTTTTGGCTGCCCAAAACAGACCTGATCCCGTTGGAGATCATCCCTATTCATATCAACGCCGATTTCCCCTATGCATTGACCAGCGACGGGACGACCCTGCATCGCAGCTCCGACCATGACCCTTTGTTGCTGAACCTGGTCTCAATCCCCCATCGCATCTATCTACCGCTGACAGTGCGATGAACCTATTGAACGAACTGACGCGTCAGCTCCAGCTTCAGACGCATTTTGACATCATTATCCACAAACAGCGAGCCGTGGTATTGCTGCACCGGGTGAATTTCCGAACCGGTCAGGACTGCGCTCTGTTCAGGGATGGTGCTGTCGCCGGATGGCCCATATTGATAGTTGATGTCCCGCAATTTACCCACCTCCGGTTTGGATAACGAGAGATTGACCATGGTCTTCAGTCCATAGCCGAAGATTGAAACCGCGGGAATACTGGATCGGATGCCCAACTCCTGACGAAACTGACGCGCGGCGCGCAGGAAAGGTATTTGTTCCTCTGTTAGCCAGCTTTCATCCTCCAGAAAGTTTATCTTTCGCCCATTCTGATCCACGGCGCAAGCATAGACGGGCAAGATTTGATAGACGGTGCGGAAAGTAGCCACCACCTGACGAAATCGCTCACCCATCAAGCCGAAGGGGAGCATATTGGGCGGCGCAAGCAGGTTCGCCAGCGCCCGCGGCACGCCCATGTGCGGCCCACCCATCAAGATCACTCGCTCAACCCTTTTTCTGCCATCCAATCGTTCAATGTAATAACGACTGACCAGTGTGCCCAGGCTGTGAGCAATGATAATCACCGGTTGCGAAAGGGCTAAAGTCTCAATCAACTGTCCAAGTTGAGCAGCCGAGCGGCGCACATCCTGACGCCAATCATAGGCGAACTCGAAGAAATCTTTGCCGCGTTCATATCCCAGATGCTCCACCAGGTAATCGCCCAGGCGGTTGTATTGATCGAGTTTGATCAGGTTTGGCACTACAACCACTTCATCCAGGATGCCGCGCGCTTCTATGCGGGTATCCTCTGTATAAGTCAATAATTCCGGGTTTTTAAACATGAGCTTGACATTTGGCCAGACGCACTCGCTACCCAACCAAAGCTGCGATCCCATCAGGCCGGGGACAAACACCACCGGACGGCGGGTGGGCAATTTTTGCAGCGCCTCTTCAGCCATAGTCAGCGCTTCTTCTTCAAAACCGCTTTTATAGATCAAGCGCGCCTTGCCAATGCGAAACTCATCCCCCTCTTGCAGGATCATCTCATCAACGGTTCGTTCCTTGAACCAGGTGCCATTGGTGCTACCCAGATCGCGCAACACATAGATATTGCCTTTACGGTTGATCTGCGCGTGGCGGCGAGATACTTTCGGATGTTCCAACACAATATCATTCTCATCGGTGCGACCAATGCTCAAGCTATCGGATTCGAGCGGCATCTCCCAGGTTTTCTCGTCTGTAAAAATCACCAACCGTGGGATACGCGTTTCATTCAGAGAGACGCTCAGAAATTCATGGTTGATGGTGCGTTCGAGGTCTTCTTCCGAATCAATAACCGTCATATCCAGCGCTTCGGTCGGCATGGCAACTTCGTAACGCAGTTCCGCGCCGCCCATCTGGATTGCATCGCCCGGCTGAAGCACAATTTCCTCGATGGGAGCACCGTTGACCCGCGTTCCATTTGATGAACCCAGGTCAATCAGCTTATAGCCGCCTTTCCCCCATTCCAGACGCGCATGGGAGCGCGAGACGCGGCTATCGTTCAGGATAATATCATTGGTCATTGCTCTGCCCAGAACAATTGTGGCTTTACACAGCTCATATTCTTGCTCTGGCCCATCGGGTTGGATCAGGATTAACTTGCCGTGATAGTTGTCCATTTTTATGGTGTATCGGGTAGTTTGAAACAATTGCCGCTCTCCAGGATCACGGAATGATCCGGGTTGGCAACCAGGGCGCAAATCTGCGTCGCTTGCGGGGGACGGTCGCTCACCGAAAAGCCCCTGAACGGCGGTGGGCCGCTATGCATGAGCCGGTTCCCGCTGCTGCCCATCCCCACCTGCTCGGGAGGGACGGTGTCGAAGAAGAAATGAATGTGAACGCCAGGTATCTGAGCGGTGAAGTTTTGCGTGGTAAATTCGACCACATAGCGGTTCTGGCTATCTATGGTAATGCCGGTAATCTCCACCCGATAATGACCGATGGAAAGCAAAGTGGGCAAGGGCGGTGCTTCAACAACCTGCAACTGACTGATGTCCCCGCTAACCACGGCAATCGAAATCGGGATCCAGCATGAATCATCCAGATTTTCCGGATTTTGAATGTACCACCAACCTTCATCTGCTGAGAGGCCTCTGATCAACACGACCGCGCGAGCAGGCAATGGCGAGACGTGATCGTATCTTTCCCCAGGGCCGGCGCGGCAAACCGTATCATCTCTGATGGCAGCAGTCGGCACGTCGGGCAAAGGGAAACATCCGCCGCTGTCAGGACGAACACTGTGATCCGCGTTGGCAATCAAGACGCATAGCTGAGAGGCGTTTTCGGGCCGGTCGTTGGTTTTGAGTTCGCTGAAAGGACTTGAACCTTCATACATGATCCACGGGCCTCTGCCAGGGTTTCCAGCCTGGTCGGGCGGCGTGGTATTGAAGAAAAAATGCACATGCGCGCCGGGGAAAGATTCGGTGAGTTCGAACGTCTCAAAAAAGACGATATAACGCCTTTGCCCATCAATCTCGATCACGTTGATACGAGCGAACGGAACCCCTGGCGGTATCGTCGCGGTGGGGATAAATTGCAGCGTAGGCGTCTCGCTGGGCAACAATTCCGTGGTGGGCTGCTCGGTCGCCGCGACGAGAAGCGCGGTTGCAGAGGCGGCGATCGTGGGTGTGGCGCTGAAAGTGGGTGTGAGGGTATCCGTCGCTCTGGCAAATATGGTTGAACGATTCATCATCAAAAAACCGCCCGCGCCGCCGATCAGCAAACACAAAACCGCCAGGAGCAGCGCCGCGCCGCCTCCGGCGATCAACGCCGGCTTTGTGATCTTCTGTTGGGCTGGGGGCTGACGCGCCGCATCAGTGGTTCTGCTGGGCGACGCAATCGAAGCGCTCCCGCTGTCCGCGCCAGTTGACGAGACGCCCGCATTGATCTCGGCGCGCCGCTCCGCAGCTTTAGACGCAGCCTGCGGCGCAGGATAGCGATCCAGTAAGGTAGAAGGCGGCATTGCATTCTGCGCCGACGGCGTTTCCACAACGGCGCCGCGGATGGCAGCTTTGTCCTGGCTCTGTCTGGCAGGCGGCTGCTCAATCAAGGTAGCCGACGGATCTACCAGAGTTGCTGAGGAGGGTTTGATGGCGGTTGATCCATCAACTTGAGTGGCAGCCTCATCTACAGAAGAGCGCGCCGAGGGCTGAGAGGCCCGCACAATCGGCATTGAAACCTTCCCGCCCATACGGATTAACAAGGTTTTCAACGCGGCTGCCATCTCACCGGCTGAGCTGAAACGATCTTCGCGCTTCTTCACCAGCGATTTTTCCAGAATGGCGATCAAATCGCTCGGCGTTTCGGGGCGCAGTTGACGCACATCAGGGGGCGGGTCGTTTAAGTGCATCATCATCAGGCTCATCGCTGTGTCAGCCTGAAAGGGCGGACGACCGCTGATCATTTCGAACAAGGTTGCCCCAAGCGAATAGATATCTGAGCGGGCGTCCGGCGCTTCGCCGCGGATTACATCCGGCGACATATACATGGCTGTACCCACCACTGCGCCGGTGGCGGTATGCCTGGAGCCGCCGATGATCTTGACGATGCCAAAATCCATCAGGATTGCCCGCTCTTGCAGATCAATCATGATGTTCGCCGGCTTAATATCACGGTGTATCATGCCGCGCTCATGGGCATAGCCTATGGCGCTGCAAATATCTATGGTATAGCGGATAGCGTCGTTAAGTGGCATCCGCCGCCCGCTCCTGTTCAAACGTCGCAGGCGCTCCTGCAAGGTTTCGCCAGCCAGGAACTCCTGAACCATGTAATAGACCTCGCCATCGTGATTGAAGTCGTAGATCTGGGTGATATTGGGGTGGCGCAACTGGGCAACTGCCTGCGCTTCCTCCTCAAAACGACTGATAAACTTCGGATCCTCGGACAGGTGAGCGTGGATCAACTTGATGGCGACGACGCGCTTCAAATTCGGATCTATTGCCTTATAGACAGCCGACATCCCGCCCTGCCCAAGTATTTCCTGGATTTGATAGCGGGCGCCAAGCGTCTTTCCAATCCATTCGGGGCGGCTCATGGTATCGCCTCCGCCTCAAGACTTCCCCCTGCCAGGCTCATCCTGGCAGTATTGCAACTGGCAGTCACTATGCCCTGCCTTTCCTGTAGATGAAAAAAAACATTAAAACGAACAAAAGCCCGATGATGACGCCCTGGATCGCCCAGGCAAACCAAATTCTCGACCAATATTCATCCGCGTCGTCTCGATTGACAAACGCCCAGCCAAAGTTTTTATGGAAGGTGTCTATCATGCCTTCTGCTTTGC
The DNA here is from genome assembly GCA_020060465.1 of Anaerolineales bacterium. Lineage (GTDB taxonomy): Bacteria > Chloroflexota > Anaerolineae > Anaerolineales > UBA4823 > RBG-16-57-11. The sequence goes on along the minus strand of JAGVAD010000013.1, from coordinate 413 downwards.
CAACCGCCGCGTTGCGGCTGATCTCCCACTTAGCTTTTTCCTCTTGATAGGCCTTCATCGCTTCGGCGTATTGGTCGGCTTTCTCCTGATAGGCATTGACCTCAGCCCGATAATTGTCCTGGATCTGTTTGGTTAGCCTCTGATACTCTTGTAGCTTTTGCAAATACTGAGCCATGGCCGCCTGATCGGTCAGATCAGTGGGCGATTGCGGCGCAGGCGGTAGCTGTGGTTCTGCTGGCGGGTCGCCGATGGAAGCAGGTTCGACTGGCTCAGCCTGATCAATGGCTGGATCGTAGAACTCGCCCAGGCCGGGGAAGTTGCAGGAGGTTTCACGCAGCGCATTCAGCCCCATACAGCGGCAGCCGCGCGCCTCTTTGTCCGCCAGGTCCATCTCCTCGCGAACATCCTTGTCC
>JAGVAD010000053.1 GCA_020060465.1 Anaerolineales bacterium | reverse complement strand
TAACCCTAATTTCTGTTTCATTCCGCCGGATAGATGGCCGGCGCGCCGGTGGATATATGCGTCCAGCCCAACAAAGGTCAGAATCTCCATGCAGCGAGGCAGCCATTCTGTGGTTGAAAGCCCGCGCACTTCGGCGAAGAAGCGAATGTTTTCCAGGACGGTCAGATCTTCGTAGAGCGAGAAGCGCTGCGGCAGATAACCCAGGACCAGACGAGCGTCTTCAGTCTGAGTCAGCAGATCGAAGCCGGCGATGTTGATTTCCGCCGACGAGCCATCATCAAACGGTGTTGGGCGATACGCTCCGCATAACAGACGCAGGGTAGTGGTCTTGCCGGCGCCGTCTGGACCAACCAGACCGAAGATTTCCCCCGCGCCCACCCTCAGGTTCACCTCTTCAACAGCAACCGTTGCGCCAAAGGTGCGGCGCAGCTTCTTGGCTGAAATTAGATCCATTTCTTTACCGTTCTAAAAGCGCACATCTGCTGGCATGCCGGGTTTTAACTGCCCATTTGGGTTGCTGATGGCTAACTGGACGGCAAATACGGTGGTCTTGCGTCCTTCAGCAGTCTGTACATTGCGTGGGGTGAATTCGGCTTTGTCTGCAATGCGGACGACTTCCGCCTGGAAAGTTTTGCCGGGAAAGGAATCGACTGAAACCTGGGCTTTTTGGCCCAGCTTGATCTGCCCATAACGGTCTTCAGGGATGTAGACGGTGATTTTCAATTGGTCGAGCTGGCCTAAGGTCATCACCGCCGCGCCGGCTTGAATCACCTCGCCTGGTTCCACATTACGGGAAAGCAGCACGCCGGAGACAGAAGCGTAAACCGTCAGTTTCTCGATTTGAACATTGATCCAGTTCAACTCGGCTTGCGCCTGCGCCAGGGCGGCTTCCGCCTGGCTTACTTTGACTCGCGCCTGCTCCACAGCCACCCGCGCCTGATCCACAGCGGCCTGCGCCTGTTTGGGCGCTATCTGGATCGCTGCAATGCGCGCCTCCAGTTTGGCGACCTCATCCGGGTCGGGGCCGTTTTGCAGCTTCTCTAAATCGCGCAGCGCCTTCTCCAGGCGCTGCTTTGCTTGCAGCACGCCCGTCTCCAACTCCATGCGGCGTACAGCCGTGTCATAATCGCTCTGAGCTTCATCTAACCTGTCCTTGAGCGTCTCACGAGTTGGGTTGCCGCTGCTTTCGTTCTTATAGGGTTCGAAGGCTGCGCGCGCTTGATCGAGCTTTTGTTGGGTCATTGAAATAGCTTCCATCGCAGTGAGGTTTTTCTGAGAGGCAGGAATGGTGAAGTTATCCCACAAGTATTGGGCATCGCGCAGCAGGCGGTTGGCAGCCGCCACGTTGCGCTCGGCTTCGGCGCGGGCGACCGCCGCATTTTCGTAGAGTTGATCTAACGCCTGTTGAGCGGTGAGCAGTTCAGCCTGGGCGTTAGCGTTGGCTGTTTCCAGGGCAGCTTCCGCCTGGCTCAGCGCGGCGTTTGCCAGCTCTTCTCCCACTTTCGCCGCCGCAAGATTTTCCTGCGCCGCGCGCAGCGCAGCTTCAGCCCGCTGACGCTGAGAGACCAGCAAGGCGTCATCCAGCCGCAGCAGGGCGTCTCCGGCGTTTATTGGCTGGCCTTCTTCTACCAGCACCTCAACCACGCGCCCGGAGAGTTCAGCCGCGACAGCCACCTCCACTGCTTCGACTGTGCCTGAGGCTTGCAGCGCGCCGCCCAGCACAGGTGAGCCGTTACGAGTGAAGTACCAACCCGCCAGGCTGCCCAGCAGAAGCAGGATAATTACAGGGATCAGGATGCGTTTGCGATTGTGCATGAGGGACCTCCCCATATAGGATGGACATTAATCCAGTCGTTTGCGAATGCGTAACGAAGCAATGGTCATCAGGGCTAAACCGAAGATCATCAAGGCGATGATCTCTGTTCGCAGCTCGGCGACGCCGATGTCTTTCAGCAAGAGCGAGCGGATGATGACCAGGTAATAGCGCAGAGGCAAGAACAATGACACCCACTGCAAGACTTTAGGCATCGCCTCCAGTGGGAAAAAGAAGCCGGATAAGAACAGCGCCGGCAGCAGCGTCATCCAGACCACCAGCATGGCTTCTTGCTGTGTATTGGCGAAGGTGGAAGCCAGCAGACCAATGCCCAGACTGGTGAGGAGGAATAAACCGGATAGCGCCAGAATGAGGATCAGGCTGCCTCGCACCGGTACGCCGAACCACCAGTGGCCAATCGCCAGCACCTCCAACATATTCAAAAAAGCCAGGATCACATAGGGCAAGATTTTGCCGATCACCAGTTCCCAGGGCCGGATGGGGGTGACAATCAACTGCTCAATGGTGCCGCGCTCTCGCTCGCGCACTACCGCCGTGGCGGTGAGAATCGAGGTCAGCGCAAACAGGATCATCCCGATTACGCCGGGGATCATATAATACGCGCTGACCAGGTCTGGGTTGTACCAGACTTGAGTGTGAACTTCCACCGGCAATCGAAGCGTTGTTTGCGCGCGCCCAACCATGCGCTCAGCCTGGATGCGGGTGGCGTGTTGCTGACCGATTAACTGCGCTGCCGAAAGCGCAGTAGAAGCAACCGTGGGATCGCTGCCATCCAGGATAAACATCACCGATGCGTCTCCGCCGCCCTTGACTTTACGGGTGTAATCCGGTGGGATGATCAATCCCACGCGCGCCTTGCCAGCATCAATCAGCTTGCGCAACTGTTCCTCAGAGTCGACATCGAAAGCAATGCGAAAATAATCCGCCGCCCGATAAGCATCCAACAATTGGCGCGCGGCTGAGCCTCGGTCCTGGTCATATACTGCCAACGGCACATTGCGCACATCGTTGGTGGCTGCGTAGCCCAGCAGGAATAACTGCATGACGGGAATGACCAACACCAGCACCAGGGTGCGCGGGTCGCGCAGGATCTGGATAAACTCTTTTCGAATGAGAGAAGTTAACCTTGAGTTAAACATTGTGTCTCCGCTGAGTCTATCAGCCCGTTGAGGGATTCAAAATGCCGTGCAACAAGACATCAATGAATTGGTCTATTGCACCCTCGCTGAATTCCGGCGGGGCGACAGGCGCAAAAGCCGCTTCTGTCAGGTAGTAGCCCAGAAATGACCCAATGAAAAGGCGAATCAACATGATGGGTTGAATGGGGCGCAACTGGCCGCTGCTGGATTGCATCAATTGTTGGATGATCTGCATCACTTGCGGCATAAGGATCTCATACAGCTCGCCGATATGGGCGCTTTTGAACTCCACAATCTCAATGAACATTAGGTTGAGGAAATCCGGCTGGTCTTTCATGGCCGCCCATATACGGTAAACCGAGGCGCGGATAAATTCCTCCACGGTCGTTCCTGTGCTTTCCAGCAGCGCGGGGATCACCCAATGATAAGGGTGAAAAGTAAAAAATACTTGGTGGAAAACTTCTTCCTTGCTGCTGAAATGATTGTAGAGGCTTCCCAGGGCAATGCCTGAGCGTTGGGCAATTTGGCGCATCGAAGTGCCGTGATACCCTTGCTGCACAAACAGATCGTGCGCGGCGCGAATAATTTCGAGACGGGTGTTTTCCCCACGAGGAGGCGTTTCTTGCGTCATGAGTCAGACTTCCTTTATGAACGAACGTTCGTTCAAATTTTCTCACACAAAATTTTCCCTGTCAAGATCAAAACTCCCCTCCTCTACAGCAGGTGCGACGTACTTTCGAAAGTACGTCGCACCTGAGTAGCTGATTCGGACGATTTAGAGGTTATGACATATAGAGCTGGTCGGTTTTGGCTGCCATGATGAAGTCGTTGCGGTGTAAGCCGCGGATTTTGTGCGTCCACCAGGTGACGGTTACTTTACCCCATTCGGTCAAAATCGCTGGATGGTGGCCTTCTTCTTCGGCGATTTGTCCCACTTGATTGGTGAACTTCAGCGCCTCCACGAAGTTCTTGAATTTGAAACGTCTTTCTAATCGCAAAATTCCGTCAACCTCAACCACATTCCACTCCGGCGCTTCGGGTCTCAGCTCGGTGATTTCGGCTTCGCTGAGCGGTGGTTCGTCGCCGCGACAGGGGACGCATCGAAACTTGCTCAATTCAGACATCGCAGATCGCTCCCAAGGCTAAAGCGTGGCAATGCTGCGCAACAGCCCCAACACCAGCACACCGATCTTTACGCCTTCGCCGGCGGAAATCTCCAGTTTTTGCTCTTCCTGCGCTCGCTGGATATATAAATAGGCGGCCGCGACGCCAACCAGCGCCCCCAGCACGCCGCCGATCATCAAAGCGCGGGACCTCCAGTTATCTGTCGCTGTCAATGCTTTGGTTTCTTCGCTCATGGACGATTCTCCATCAATTATTATCGCCTCTTCCGTTTGACGGATTTCCACAATTGCCGCAGAGAGGCGTTCCAGGCTTCAATTCGCAGAACAGGTTCCACGAACCCGTCCCCCAAGCGGCCCAGGCGCGCGCCGATCAAGATCAGCAAGCCGTGCAGACGATAGAATTGACCTGGCAACACCTGGATCAATCGCCCCATTGCGTAAGCTCCCGCCGCAGTAAAGGCCATGCCCAAGAGCGAAAATAATCCGGCGGGGATGATCAATGAGATCAATGAAATGTCCGCCCATTTGCGCATGGGCATCCCGGCCAGGCCGGTCGCCAGGATGGCAAAGATCAGCAGCAGCAAAGCAGCCGCAAGGGTCGGGATGGTGATTTGCCAAAACACCTCCCGGCGATGGCGCTGGTGGGTAATTGGGTTGCGCGGCGGCTGTATGGCTGGGCTTTGACTCTTCATCGCAGCTTATTTTAGCATGGTTTGAACTTATCGGGTGTACGCCTCGCGCTTCAATTCGGCGACATACGGGAGGGTGCGGAATTGATCGGCAAAATCCAGCCCATAGCCCACCACCCAGACATCCGGGATGTCGAAGCCGATGTAATCGAGGGGCACATTCAAACGCTCGCGCTGCTTACGCACCAGAGCGCAGGTATGCAAAGAAGCGGGTTTGCGCCCCTCCAGAATGTGATACAGGTAGCTCAGCGTGTGCCCGGTATCTACGATGTCTTCAACGATTAAGACATGTTGATTTTCGATCGGCTCGCGCAGGTCCATCAGAATACGCACTGCGCCAGACTCGGTGGACTTGCCATAGCTGGAAAGAGCCATGAAATCCACCACATGCGGCATCGAAAGTTCGGATAACTCGCGGGTCAGATCGGCCAGAAAAATAAATGCGCCTTTGAGGATGCCCACAATATACAGCCGCTGGGTGTCTTTAAAATCACCGCGGATCTGCTTGGCCATCTCTTTGACCCGTTTCTCGATCGCATCTTTCGAGATCAACACGCGCGCCAAATCGGGATGCAGGTCGCCCATAACAAACGCTCCTTTGAGAAAGATTGATGGGAATGTCGTTTTGCGGTAATCATAGCGCAGCCAACCGGATTACCGAAAACCTTCCACCCTTGACCTATTTTACCCCATATTATTTGGTATACTGCCTGAAATAGTGCAAGTTGGTTGCGTTCCAAGTCCATTAGATTTTTACACAGAGTTTCCTGCTTTTCCAATCCAATCCGAGAGGAGATCCTTCAATGGCAGCATCCACCCCGGCCGCTATGCGGTGTTTCACCAGCAAAGATGCCATTCCCAATGCCCTGAACGGAGAACGCATTGCTGTGATAGGGTATGGTCATCTGGGACGCCCATTTGCTTTGAATTTGCGCGATTCTGGTGTTACATCATTAATCGTCGGAAATATCGCCGATGCTTACGCGCAAACTGCGCGTGAGGATGGTTTTCTGGTTGTGTCGCCCGAACAGGCAGTGCGGAGCGCCGACATCGTTTTAGTCCTGTTGCCGGATGAAGTGATACCGGAAGTATTTAAAGACGGGATCGCACCTTATCTGGCGGCTGGCTCTGCCATCGTTTTCGGATCTGGTTATACCCTGGCTTATGGCCTAATCGCCCCGCCGCCCAACGTGGATGTGCTGTTGCTGGCGCCGCGCATGGCTGGCGAGAATGCCCGCCAGCGGTATCTGGATGGCCGCGGCTTTTACGCCTATATTTCTGCGGAGCAGGATGCCAGCGGTAAGGCGATGCAACGCCTGTTGGGTTTGGCAGATGGCGTGGGTGTGCTGCGCGCCGGCGCCCTCGAGCTGGATGCCCGCAAGGAAGCCGATCTGGATTTGTTGGTCGAGCAGACCCTGGGGGCAGCGCTAGGCGCAGCGATTATGAACGTCTTTGCTTTGGGTGTAGAGGCTGGCGTCCCGGCGGAGGCGATGGTGTTTGAGATGTATATGTCGGAAGAGATGGAAACCGTGTGGCGCTCGTTTCGGCAGGAAGGGTTTTTGCGCGCCTCCAACGCTCACGGCCCCACTGCGCTCTATGGCGGTTTTATTCGCACCATGCAGTTTCTCAGCTCGGATCTACCGGTGAAATTCCGGCAAATCTTCGATGAAATTCGCAGCGGTCAATTTGCGCGTGATTTTCAAGCCGAGCGGCGGGCCGGCTATCCAATGCTCTCTCAGGCGCAGGGCATGATTTTAGAGGAACATCCCATCAGCGAGGCTGAAGCCAATCTGCGCCGCGCCCTCTTGACAGAGTAGATACGAATGGCGGTATTATTGGTTAGCGGTGAGGGATAAGGTGATGATCGGAAAAGAAGTTGCTGAACGGCAAATGGTTGGGTTGAGTGCTCAAATGCGCCTGGCGGATTTTTGGCAAATTCCTCCTCCGTCTCGGCCAGAAATCTTGTTCCAGGCCATTCAAGCCTCGCATGCCTGGCATTTCACTCATAATCCGGCTTATCATGATGCCCTTTCTGCGCGTCGGGTCGGTGCGGAAATCAGTCCGCAGGATTTACCTCGTCTCTTGCGCCCCACTTCTCAAACCTTCAAATCGTATATTGACATCCTGGGGACGCCCTTCCCACAGGATCAGCCGCGTCGTTTCATGGCCTGGCTGATAGATCATCTCTCGCTCCAAACGACGGGCGACCTCGCGCCAGGCGAACGGATTGGACAATTGAAAGAGCGTTATCCGTCGTTGGAGGCGTTGCTGCGGGACATCGAATGCCTATACACCGACCTGGGCATTGAGATCATCACCTCCAGCGGCACCTCTGGCCGCTCGACGATTCTGGCGCGTGATCAACAAGCCATCGAACGCACCGTTGAGAGTTTTTATCTGTCCTTTCAGCGTTACTTTGGGATGCAGTTGGACCATCGGGCGATCTTCATCATGCCTCGCCAGACGCGCATCGCCATGGCGCGTATGGTCGGTTTTAGCTTGCGGCAGGTTGGCATTCCGCCGGAGAACACCTTTTTCACCATCCCCTTCCCGGCTTACCCAGATCAGGTGCGCGTTCGCAGCGGGCGCGCCTACCGTTCTGGCTGGCAGGGTTGGATAGAGCGCCGTGCGCTCAACCCCTTCATGAATTGGATGAATGAGCATATTGTCTCCCCGCAGGCGGTTCGCCGGGCGGTGAATTTACTGCTCCAGGCGGAAGCCGACGGCGTAAAAATCCTGCTCTTTGCCTCATGGGTGCATCTGCACGGCGTCGCCTTGGCGCTGCGCAGCCAAAAGAAGGTTTTGCAACTTCCACCCGGCAGCTTGTTGGGTACGGGGGGCGGCTTCAAAGAGTTTTATCCCTATGCTCCCGATCAAATCCGCCACGATCTGGCGCAGAGCGTGCGCACAACCGATGGGCAGCCGGTGCCGGTGCGAGATGTGTATGGCATGGCGGAGGCCAACTGGGCCGCCATGCAATGTCGGGCGGGCAATTATCACATCCCGCCCTGGGTGTACGTTGCTGTATTGGACGCAGATGATCGCTTTCAAACCACGCCAGATGCGACCGGAATCCTGGCTTTCTTCGACCCATTGGGCGGCGGCGATCTGATCCCTGCTTTTTATAAAACGGCTGACCAGGCGCGGCTGATCAATGGGTCAACCGCTTATGATCCGGCGTTGGATTGTCCCTGCGGAGAATCAGGAGCATATCTTGCGCAGGCTTCTATCCAACGCGTGGATTTGCTGGATGAGGCGGGATGCGCCGCACAAATTTGAGCCAGACGGGTGCGCGATGAGTATTCCACCCATAGAAGGTTTCTGGCTGCCACAGCAGGTTCATTCCAACCTATTGACGCCCGAAACCGAATTTGAGGAACGAACTTTCGCCAATGGGCAGCCGGCCTCGGCGCAAGCCCCTGGCGCAGTGACTGCTCGCTGGCCGCGTTTGAATGGCGCTCAATGGGCAACACTTTTGGAGGCTTTGGAGCGCAATCGTTCTCGCCCGCCGCAAGGCGGCGACTTCTGGCGACGCTTCCAGGCGGCGCTCCATCACGCCGGACGCCGCCTTGCTAACCCATCCGATGCTCTTCATCAAAAGGCTATTCAAACTTTGCCGGGATACACCGGCTACTCTCCGGCCATGATCCGCCTGGCGTTGCGAGCGTTGGATTTATTCTCGCTGGAACAATTACCGGCGGCTTTATCATTTGTTCCCACCTGGCAGGCAATGGAGAGATGGCAGCCGATGCCGGGCATCCCAGGACGGGCGCGTTTTTATCCGCAGCAACCCTGGCGCGAGATATATGGGTGGTCGCCAATCCTGGCGCGACAACCTATCTATAAGCGTTCTGCGCCTTCTCAGTTGGTGATTGGATACGGTGCGGGGAACGTGCCTGGGGCGGCGCTGCTGATCGCGCTGCTGACGCAAGCAGTTTCGCTGGCCATTGCCACGCCGGTCATCGTCGTGCGCAATTCTCGGCACGAGCCCATCTTCAGCTCGCTGGTCTTGCAAGCGATGGAGGAAGCTGACCCCGACCTGGTTTGTACCACCGCATTGCTGGTCTGGGACTTTGAGGATCAGGCGTTGCAGAAAGACCTCCTCAGCCGCGCCGACCTGGTTATTGCTGCGGCCAGCGATGAAACCATCGCCGACCTGCGCGGGCAGTTCGACGCTGCCCGACGATCTCGCCCGGCAACTGGGCAAGCATCTCGGTTTCATGCGCACGGTCATAAGGTCAGTTTCTCTGCCATTGGCGCTGAAATGTTGACCCGCACAGAAGGCGACCCAGATAGCGGTAAATCGAAAATGGAGATCGCTGCCCGCCTGGCAGCATTGGATTCGATCCTTTGGGATCAAAACGGCTGTCTATCTGCCCGGGTGCATTTTGTTGAGGAGGGTGCTGAGGGTGATGTGGACGCCGAGGCGTATGCCGATTGCCTGCTTGATCAGTTGCGTCTGCTATCCACCTGGTTGCCATTGGGCGGCTGGCAGCCTCGGCGATTACATGAACGCTTCGACCGCTATAAAAACCTGGAGCGCGCGGGTCTGGCAAAGGTGTTTTCGGATTACGATGACGAATTTTTGGTTATCCTGGATCGCCGCCCGCTGGAGGCAGACGCTTTCCGCCAGCAGGTCAATGATTGTCAGGGGCGTGTGATCGTCGTTCGCCCGGTGGCGCATCGGATGGATATCCCGCGCAGGTATCTGCGGATGATCCCCAAAGAGAATCTGCAATCCTTGAGTGTGGCGATAGGGGAGCCGGGGCAGGCGCTCGAGGATGGGTTTCTGCAATTCGCCGCGGAATGCGGCGCGTGCGGCGTAACCGCCATTCGCACGGTGGGGCGCGGGGCTTTCCCGCAACTGGCTTATTCGTGGGATGGATGGATCCCACGAGACTTGATCGGCGAGCGCCCGCCGGGCTATTTTTGCACCATCGAATTCGATCAACCCTACGAACAAATCCTGTCCACTTACCGTTTGATGGCGATCAATTAGAGCGAAGCAATTGCTTGATCTCTGCGCCTGTCAATCTCGCAAGTCAACCTGTGTTTTTCTTACAGGTTGTTGTAAAATCATTCTGCCATGCTTGCCCGGGTCTTCTCTTGCGCCGTCATCGGATTAGAAGGGGTCATCGTCGAAGTTGAGGTGGATACCGGAGAAGGATTGCCGGCGGTAGCCATCGTTGGGCTGCCCGATGCAGCCGTTCAGGAAAGCCGCGAGCGCGTTCAGGCGGCCATCCGCAACGCCGGGTTGTATTTCCCCCGCAAACGTATGATTGTCAATTTAGCGCCGGCTGCGGTGCGCAAGGAGGGTCCAGCGTACGATCTGCCCATTGCGTTGGGTGCGTTGATGGCCAGTGGGCAAATTTCCTGCGACGCGCTGGAAGGCAGCCTGGTAATTGGCGAGTTATCGCTGGATGGCGCCGTTCGTCATGTACGCGGCGTGCTGCCCATGGCGGCCCTGGCGCGCCAGCAGGGCTTTCGGCGCATTTTCACTCCTGAAGCAGACGCGGCTGAAGCCGCCCTGGTTCCGGGTCTGGAAGTCTATCCGGTGGCATCGCTGACCGCGCTGGTAGCGCATCTGGAGGGCGCTATTCCCATCGCCCCATATCCGACGATTTCCCCGGATGATGCGCCCATCCCGCCAACCACGGACTTTGCTGAGATTAAAGGTCAAGAACATGTCAAGCGCGCCCTGGAAGTGGCTGCAGCGGGCTCACATAACCTGTTGATGGTTGGCCCGCCGGGTTCCGGGAAGACTCTGCTGGCGCGGGCGTTGCCGGGCATTCTGCCGCGCATGACCATTGACGAGGCGCTCGATGTGACGCGCATCTATTCCGTGGCCGACCAACTTCCGCCAGATGTGCCATTAATCCGCAACCGGCCTTTTCGCGCTCCGCATCACACCATTTCCCACGCCGGGTTGGTGGGCGGCGGCAATATGCCGCACCCCGGCGAAATCTCTCTGGCGCATCGCGGCGTGCTTTTTCTGGACGAATTGCCGGAGTTTGGTATGCGCGTCCTGGAGGTGTTGCGCCAGCCGATTGAGGATAAGGTGGTGACCATCAGCCGCGCCCAGGGCACGTTGACCTTCCCTGCCAATTTTCAGCTTGTCGGGGCGATGAACCCCTGTCCCTGCGGTTACTATGGCGATCCGGTGAAGCCTTGCACCTGCTCGAATGTGGTCGTCACCAAATATCAAAAGCGCATCTCTGGGCCTTTGCTGGATCGCATTGATATTCATGTTGAGGTGCCCAGGGTGGAATATGAGAAGCTGAGCGACCATCGCCTGGGCGAACCATCGGAGGTCATCCGCCAACGTGTGGAAGCCGCCCGTCAGGTTCAGCGCGAACGGTTCGCCGGTACGGGGTTGGTCTGTAACGCGGATATGCAGCCCGCCGAAGTGCGCAATTATTGCGCATTGGACGAGACCGGGCGCGCCTTGATGAAAACAGCCATGAGCCAGTTGCAGCTCACTGCCCGCGCCTATCACCGCATCTTGAAGCTGGCGCGCACGATAGCCGATCTAGCCGGTGCAGCGCAGATCGGGCCAAACCACCTGGCGGAGGCGTTACAGTATCGGCCGAGGCTGAGAACGGACACTTAACTCGGATTGCACGGAGGGGGAAAAGCTAAACTGGAAAGTTTGTGCCGATGCAAGTGAATCCCAGGCAGGTCCCCTGGAAGCAGCGTTCGAAACTTGTGGTCAATTGTTCATTCCAAACATTGAATAAATATCTAACGACCTGACAGTTTGCAATACGTCATTGCGAAAGAGCGCAGCGACTGAAGCAATCCCCTGCCAAAGTCGTTTTCTGGCTGCGGGAAGATTGGATCCTCCCTTGTGTGGCGTTGCTGACCAATGGGATTGATATTTGAGCCACAGAGAGCACAGAGAGCACAGAGAGAATGGAAGGAAATCTTCGCCTATGCTGTGTCTGAGAGGAAAATCGTCTCTCGGTGACCTCTGTGAACTCGGTTTTGAGCCACAGAGAGCAAGAGGGAACGGAAGGAAATCCCTGCGTATGCTGCGTCTGAGAGGAAAATCGTCTCTCGGTGACCTCTGTGAACTCGGTGGCATTATTTTCATCCTTCGGGGCAAGAAACACTCCTCGCATGACATCGCTCCGCGGAGAGGTGAAACTGTCAGGTCGCTTGATTAAATATCAGGTAGAATCAATTTAACAGTCCCTCGCGCCGACCGAGGGCGCGCACAAGGACGCCCGGCGCGCTGCTTGGATCGAAAGAATGAAGGATATTGGTTTTTGGCAAAAAACCGATGGCCGCTCACCCGGAACATTCTCAGGACGCCTGGATGCGCCATAACCGTGAGTTGCGGGCGGTAAATGAATTGGCTGAGGCTCTCACGTTGGGCAAGGGCGTCGAGGCGGTGATTGCAACAGCCCTGGCGCGCATCACAACGCTTATGGATGCTGACGTGGGATTCATCTATCTTTTAGATGGGGAGGATCAATCTCTCAAGCTGAAAGCCTCTCAAGGGATTTTTTCGCCTGATTTGGAAATAGCCATGGCCAATCTGAGCAAGCCGGGGAACCCCTTGCAATGCGTGCTTGAAACCGGTCGCGCCATTGCTATTGGAGATGTGCGCAAATCGCCTCAGCCATTGACCGAACTTGCGCCTTTCTTGATGCAAGCAGGCATCATATCTTGGGCTTGCGCGCCTCTCAAAATGGAAGGCGAAGTTATCGGGGTTTATCATCTGGGTGCATACAAAGCGCGAGAGTACAACTCTCACGATTTGGTTTTGTTAGAAGTGATCGGGAATGTGGTTGGAACGAGTCTCTCCAATGCTCGGTTGCTGGTTGAACTGCGACATAAGGAGGGCGAGCTTCGTCGCGCCCTGCGCAGGGCGGTCGAACTTCAAGAAGAAGAGCGTAAGCGTTTGGCGCGCGAACTGCATGATGAAATTGGCCAGGCTCTAACTTCTATCCTGATTCAGCTTAAGTCTTTATCAGAGGAAACCAACGTCCCCCATATCAACGAGCGAATAAACGACCTGCGCGCTTTGACCTCTCAAACTATTGAAGAATTGCGCCGGTTGGCGATGGATCTACGCCCTGCCGCGCTGGATAACCTGGGAATTATTCCGGCCCTGCATTGGTACGTCAAACAATGTGCTGAGCGCACCGGTCTCGACATCCAATTTCTGGCTCCAGAAAGACACGAGCGTCTTTCTCCAGAGATTGAATTGACCCTGTATCGGGTTGCTCAAGAGGGGGTGAATAACGCCATCCGGCACGGCAAAGCGCAGAAGATTGTGGTGCTTCTGGAGCGGGATCTACGTTCGAGTCTGGTGAGGCTAACCGTCAGCGATAATGGGGTGGGTTTCGACGCCGCCGCCCTGGATCGCGGCCTGGGCCTGGTGGGGATCCGAGAACGGGTGGAATTGTTGAGGGGAAGTTTGCAGATCGAAGCTGCGCCAGGTGCAGGCACACATCTCAGCGTTGAGATCCCGCTGAAGAGGTGAGAAGGCGATGATTAACGGTGTGCGCATCCTCCTCGTTGAAGATCATACAGTTGTGCGAAGCAGCCTGGGAATGCTTCTCAAATCTCATGGGGGAGAAATCGTCGGCGAGGCTTCGGATGGCAAGGGCGCAATTAGCAAGGCGCTTGAACTGCGACCGGATATTATTCTCATGGATCTCAGTTTGCCAGATGTGGACGGCATTGAAGCAACCCGGCAAATTTATAACGCCTGGCCAGATGCCAAAATACTCGCTCTCACGATGCATAGCGAGGACGTTTATTTGGTTCCATTTCTCGAAGCAGGAGGCGCCGGTTATGTGCGAAAATCCGCCGCCGATCGAGATGTTCTGGATGCTATCAAAACCGTTATGGCCGGCGAGTCCTTTATCAGCCCCCTGGGATTAGAGACGCTTTTGCGTCAGCACCGAGCTTCCGCGGCGGATCGCGCGCAACCACCCGGGCCAGAAGTGCTTTCGGATAGGGAGCGATTGGTGTTGGAGAAAACCGTCCGGGGATATACCAGTCGTGAGATTGGGGAACAGCTCAATATCAGCCCACGCACAGTGGACACCTACCGCACTCGCGTCATGGTGAAGCTTGGCTTATCCAGCAGGCATGAACTCGTCGAGTATGCCCTGCGCCACCATATCATCCGCTAAGATCGCCGCGCAAGATTGCCCCGCTCTGTAAGAAATTTCATTACATAAATCGCGTAATCTTCCTGACAGACAAGCGTTCTCGAATGTTGTATAGTCAATTTAAGCGCCCTTGCCTCAGGGTGTGTACTTACTAGGGGGATTTATAACGCTATTTAACAGATGACATTGCGCTTTCGCCTCAGATGACAACAACGGCTGCCAACACAGAATACATACCCTGAGCATGGCTGTTGCACACGAGTTCAAGTGTATGTTTGCCTCGTCCAGGAGGTGAAGGGATGGCAGTCAACCCTGTTACTCAAAGACCTACGTTCAATGAGATATTCTATACCAGTTTGCAGAAGCTGCCTGATGGCGAGCGAGTCCGGGCTTGTTTGCAATGCGGTACATGCAGTGGGGTCTGCCCATTTGGCTATCTGATGGATTATCCACCCAGCAAGATGATCGCTGCGTTGCGTGCGGGAATGTTTGATAGGGTTATGAAAACGGATAAGGTCTGGATGTGTGTATCCTGCTATGCCTGCACGAACTCCTGCCCGGCCCAAATTCCGCTAACCGCTGGTTTGATGACGCGTACGAAGGAAGAACTGCTTCTGGCTGGCAATGTGCCCGTTGAATTGCAAGATGCATTGGAAAATACCCAGCGCTATGGTAATCCGATGGGCGAATCGCCACGCAAACGCGCTGCCTGGGCCAGAGGCATCGAGCCGTCAGTGAAAATTATGAGCCAGATCAATCGGCCGATAGATGTTTTGTGGTTTGTTGGCGATTATGCTTCATTTCATCCCCGCGTTCAGCTTTCCAGCCGGGCTTTAGCCAGGATTTTCAACCTTCTGGGCGTAGATTTTGGGATTCTCGGACACGAAGAAAACAGCGACGGTGACTCCCAACGTCTGGCGGGCGAGCGCGGATTGTTCGAATTGCTGGTAGATAAGAACAGCAAGGCTTTTCAAAAATATCAGTTCAACCAGATCGTAACTGCTGATCCACACGCCTTTAATGCGCTAAAAAATGAGTATCCCAAACTGGGGGTGAACTATCCGGTTCAACACTACACCCAATACCTGTCCGCGAAACTCGATCTTCTTCGACCTTTGTTGAGGCATGAAATTAAAGCGCGCATCACCTATCATGATCCTTGTTATCTGGGGCGCGCCAATGGAATCTACCAGCCCCCCCGCCAGTTGTTGCAAGCCATTCCCGGTGTTGAACTGGTAGAAATGCCGCATTCTGCTGTCAATAGTTTATGTTGTGGCGGCGGCGGCGGCGGAATGTGGTTAGAAGGTTACCAATGGGAACAGGCTCATGCCAGATTATCCGAATGGCGTGTGCGCGAAGCGGTAGCAATCGGCGCGGATATACTGGCTGTCGCTTGCACATACGAAATACCCCGCTTCGAAGACGCCGTCAAAATGGTTCAAAAAGCCAGCCGTTTGGTCATTCGAGATATTTCTGAACTTTTACTCGAATCAATTGGCGAGTAAGGAAGGTGATCTTATGAATCTCATCGTGGCAATCAAGCTTGTTCCAGATCTTGTTGAAGAGCTTAAGATCAACGAGGAAGGAAATTTCCTCGATCTCGAGAGCCTGCGCTTGAGAGTCAATGAATTCGACGAGCACGCTCTTGAACAGGCTATTCTGTTGAAGGAGCGCGGCGCTGGGCGGGTGATTGTTATTGCTTTGGATGGTGAGGGCGTGGAGGATGCGCTGTTTACCGCGGCAGCGAAAGGGGCGGATCAGATCATCAAACTGACCGGCAACACGATGCCCCTGGTGAGCAATCACACGTTGGCGCGATGGTTGGCTCCCGTGATCAAGAGTCTCCAGCCGGGTTTGGTGTTGACCGGCGTGCAAGCTCACAACGATTTGGATGGCCCATTGGGTCCGTTGTTGGCGGAATATCTCAATCTTCCCTACGTGGGGTATGTGGCGAAAGCGACAATGAAAGACGGCGAGGTCGAAATCCGCAAGGAATATCCCGGCGGTCTGGCGGCGGAAATGGAAATTGATTTA
Source organism: Anaerolineales bacterium (assembly GCA_020060465.1). Lineage (GTDB taxonomy): Bacteria > Chloroflexota > Anaerolineae > Anaerolineales > UBA4823 > RBG-16-57-11. The sequence continues at coordinate 9,636 of JAGVAD010000053.1, read as the reverse complement.
CCGGCGGTGTTGGGCATCCAGGCGGCAGAGCAGCCTCCCCGCTACATCGCCTTCAGCAGGATCCGCCAGGCAATGAAAACAGTTCAGCTCGAAGAGAGGCAAATTCCAGATCCATTCATTGAAGAACCAATAGCCATCGCTCGCCTGTTTCAGCCAGAGATCGGAGAGAGGGCAGAGATCATCTCCGGCGATGTGGATGAAATCGCCGCCAGACTGGTTGATATATTCACGGATTTAGATCTCCTTTGAGGAAGTTTGTAGCGAGGTTTTCGTATGAAGCAAGAAATCTTCGTCTTGATTGAACATCTGCAAGGGCGAGTAACAGATATCTCGTATCTTATGCTGGCGGCAGCACGGGGAATTACTGAAAAATTAGATGGCAACGTTGTCGCTCTGCTGCTGGGTCACAACCAACGAGCTTTGGCAAACGACCTGGCCGCGGATCGGATTTTGTATTTCGACCATCCAGATTTAGCCCATTTCACCCCTGGCGCTTATCAGCGCGTGATCGGCAGTTTGATCGAAGAAAACAAGCCGCGCCTGGCGCTATTTGGAGACACCTCCATTGGCGTCGAAGTAGCAGGGCCATTGTCCGCGCGTCTCAATCTGCCCCTGGTCAGTTATTGCAAAAGCCTGCGGGTGGAAAATAACGAGATTAAATTCACCAGTCAGATTTGCGGCGGGAAATTAATGGCTGAAGGCGAGCTGCCTTCTCCAACCGCTCTGGTGACCATGATTCCAGGCGCCTATAAAGCCGAGCAAGGCCGAAGCGTTACGCCGGGCGTGGTGGTGCAGGCATCCGTTCCCCAACTGGATAAGCATCCAGTGCGGTTTCTTCAATACATCGAGCCGGAAACCGGCGATGTGGACATTACGAAGGAAGCGTTGCTCATCTCTGTCGGGCGCGGCATTCAGAGCAAGGACAACCTGGAAATCATCCAGGAACTGGCAGACGCCCTGGGTGGCGTGGTATGCGCCTCGCGCCCGGTGGTTGACCAGGGCTGGCTGCCAGCGACCCGTCTGGTTGGCAAATCTGGCAAACGGGTGAAACCCAAAGTTTATCTTGCTCTGGGGATCAGCGGCGCCACCGAGCATGTGGAGGCAATCACGGATAGCGAAGTTATTATCGCGGTCAACACAGATCCGCTGGCGCCGATCTTTAATCTGGCAAAATACGGCGCTACGGTAGATCTGTTAGACCTGGTCCCGGCGCTCACCGAAGCGGTGAAGCAAGCCACAGTGAAGGCTTAGGATGAGACGAGATGCCTGTTCGTGAGACGTTCTGGAACATCCCACATTGGGCTGAGTTAGCGCAATATATCCTGGGATTCCTGACCCTCGTCATTTTTGCTTACGGCGTATTCCGACGTGTGCAGCGCTGGCGACAAGGACGGCCTGAAAAGCGCAACGACCGGCTTGGAACAAGGCTGCTTTCAGTGTTCACGCATGCCATTGGGCAGGTACGATTGGCGCAAGACCCTTATGCGGGAATCATGCATCTCACTATATTTTGGGGCATAGTTGCGTTGTTGATGGGTACCATCCTGGCAACCGTTGACTGGGATGTCACTCGGCTGTTGTGGGGGTTTCAGTTTCTACAAGGCGAGGTTTATTTATACTACGAACTGGTATTGGACATTTTTGGGTTGTTGTTGCTGGTTGGTTTGGGCCTGGCGGCTTATCGCCGTTATGTCCTTCGCCCGCAACGTTTGAAGAACCTTACAAACAGTGCGCTCTCCAGGGATGACGCTTACGCCTTGGGGATGCTGACGCTGATCGCCATCACCGGTTATTTGGTGGAGGGGTTGCGCATTGCGGTCCTTCAACCGGAGTGGGCTGCCTGGTCGCCGGTGGGGCGGGTGTTGGCCTCCATGTTTGCCTCTCTTGGGGATCCCACCAACCGCAATTTACATCTGACCATCTGGACGGCTCATACCTTAATCGCCTTTGTCTTTATTGCCAGCATTCCATATACCAAGCTCTTTCACATTGCCAGCGTACCCCTGAATATCTTCTTCCGCTCCCTTAAGCCGGCGGGGGCGTTAGCGCCAGCGAGCGTAGAGGGTAGCTTGGGCGTTCGAACTGGCGATGATTTCACCTGGAAGCAAATATTAGATTTCGAGTCTTGTATCCGCTGCGGGCGTTGCCAGGAAAATTGCCCTGCGTTTGCCAGCGGTTCCGTCCTCTCGCCGCGAGAAGTCATGATAAAGCTGGAGGCCTATCTTTGGGAGAGAAATGACAGCAAGATGTTGCACGGGGATGTAATTCGTGCAGATGAATTGTGGGCGTGTACCACTTGCCGGGCATGCGTCCAGTTGTGTCCGGCTTTTATTGATCACCTTGCTGTCTTTACAGACCTGCGTCGTCACCTGGTAAATGAGGGACAGGTGGATCGTATGCTTCAGGACGCCCTCGACAGCCTGGCTCGCTATGGCAATTCTTTTTGTCAGCCGGAGCGTCAGCGCGCCCGATGGACGCAAACCATTCAACCAAAGATCAAAGATGCGCGCAAAGAAGCGGTCGAATATTTGTGGATCGTGGGCGATTACGCCTCTTACCACGCCAATCTGATCCCCCTCACTCAAAAGACCGCCGAAATCTTTCAATATGCGGGGCTGGATTTCGGAATCTTGTATGAAGGGGAGCGCAATTCCGGCAACGATGTCCGCCGCGTGGGAGAAGAAGGTTTGTTTGAAATGCTGGTCGAGAAAAATGCGGCCGCCATCAGCCGCTGCAGCTACTCGGCGGTTGTCACCACCGATCCACACACTTTTAACACCCTTAAGAACGAATACCCCTTAGAGACTTTTGATCATCGCCCGGTGTTACATTATGCTCAGTTGCTGGATCAGTTGATCCTTTCTGGTCGGCTCAGGTTTTCCAGAAAACTGGATTATTACGTTACGTATCATGACCCATGTTATTTAGGGCGATATAACGGAATTTACGCTGCCCCGCGCAGGGTCATTGCTTCAACAGGGTGTAAATTGATCGAGATGCCTCGCTGCGGCGAACGGGCCTTTTGCTGCGGCGCGGGCGGCGGGCGGATCTGGATGGAAGAAACTGGGGTTCAAGAGCGCCCCAGTGAAATTCGCGTCCGAGAAGCTGCGGCGCTGCCTGGGGTGCAAGCGATGGTCGTCGCCTGCCCGAAAGATTTCGTGATGTTCAAAGATGCTGTCAAGACCGCCGGTTATGAAGATCGGTTGGTTATTAAAGATTTGAGCGAATTGGTTCTTGAGGCGATATGAGGAGAATGAACCATGAGCGAACGAGTGGGCGTGTATGTTTGTCATTGCGGGACCAACATAGCGGGCGTCGTCAACGTTGATGAGGTCGCGCGTTGGGCCAGCGAACAGCCGGATGTTGCCATTGCCCGCGACTATAAATTTATGTGTTCCAGCCTGGGGCAAGACCTCATCGAAGCCGATATTGAACAGTTTGGTCTGACGCATGTGGTCGTGGCGGCTTGTTCACCCAACATGCACGAAAAGACCTTCCGAGCAGCCTGTGAGCGGGCGGGATTGAATCCATTCCTGTTCGAGATGGCGAACATTCGTGAACTAAATTCCTGGACGACGAAGGATAGCCAGGCCGCTACCCATAAGGCGAAAGCGCAGATTATGGGCGCCATCCAACGGGTTATTCATCACCAGCCATTGGAACTGATCCCCGTGCAGATCAATCCCAACACGTTGATCTTAGGCGGCGGCATTGCTGGCATTACCGCGGCTCTTGAACTGGCAAATGGCGGATACCATGTCTATTTGGTGGAGCGCGAGCCATCCATTGGCGGACACATGGCGCAGTGGGATAAAACTTTTCCCACCCTGGATTGCGCCGCCTGCATCTTAACCCCTCGCATGGTAGAAGTGGGGCAACATCCCAATATCACCCTGCTCACGTATAGCGAGGTGGAAGCGGTGGAAGGCAGCCTGGGCAATTTTCGGGTAACCATTCGCAAAAAGGCGCGCTACGTCAATGAGGAGTTATGCACTGGCTGCGCCATTTGCGAAGAGAAATGCCCTAAAAAAGTTGTGGATGATGTGTTCGAGGCTGGTTTGAGCAAACGCAAAGTGATCTACCGTCCGTTCCCACAGGCCGTGCCAAAATATCCGGTGATTGATGTGGCGAACTGCACCTATTTCCAGCGCGGTAAATGCAAAGCCTGCCAGATCCTGTGTCCGGCCAATGCGATTGATTTCGAACAGCAAGACCAGATTCTCCAGGTGGAAGTTGGAAATGTAATTCTGGCTACTGGATATGAGACCTTCGATCCCCATCGTATTCCACAATATGGCTATGGACGATTGGCGAACGTCTTCACCAGCGTGGAATTCGAGCGTATGGTCAACGCTTCTGGCCCAACGGCGGGCAAAATCTTGTTGCGCGACCAGCCCGTTGAACCGAAAAGCGTGGCGATTATTCATTGCGTCGGCTCACGCGACAAAAACTTCAATGAATATTGCTCACGGGTATGTTGCATGTATTCTTTGAAGTTTGCCCATCTGGTGCGCGAGCGCCTGCCAGATGCAGAAGTCTATAACTTTTATATTGATATTCGCGCAGCCGGTAAGCGCTACGAGGAATTCTATCATCGGGTGATGGATGAGGGGGCACACTTCATCCGCGGCCGGGTCGCCGAAGTCACTGATGTAGCCCGCGCTCTGGAAGAAGAAGGGAAGCTCATTGTTCAAGTGTACGACACATTATATGGGGCGCAGCGGCGCATCCCGGTGGATATGGTTATTTTGAGCGTTGGGATGGAAGCGCGCCATGACGCGCGCCAGGTGGCTCAGCTTTTTGGTCTGGGTTGCGATGCAAGCAATTTCTTCACCGAACGCCACCCCAAATTGGATCCGGTGCTTACCACCGCCGAGGGTATCTTCATCGCTGGCGGTTGCCAGGGTCCGATGGCTATTCCCGAAACCGTTGCCCAGGCGGCGGCTGCGGCGGCGCGGGTGATCAGCTACATTGGGAAAGGTACTGTGATGATGGAGCCGATTAAGGCGCAGATTGATGCCGATCATTGTTCCGGCTGCCGCATCTGCAATAACCTGTGTCCATACAAAGCCATCGTTTATCACGAAGATCAGAAAGTTTCTGAGGTGGTTGCAACCCTGTGTCAGGGGTGCGGCACCTGCGTGGCGGCTTGCCCCAGCGCCGCCATCTCTGGAGCGCATTACACCCACCTGCAACTGGCGGCGCAGATCGAAGGTCTGTTGTGGGATGTCAGGATGCCAGAAATGGCGGGCGTAGAAGGAGATTGAGAAGATGAGCGAATCTACCTATGAACCCATCATTATCGGTTTCCTGTGTAATTGGTGTTCTTATCGGGCAGCCGATTTAGCCGGTACCGCCCGATTACATTATTCGACCAATATGCGTCCGATTCGGGTCATGTGCAGCGGGCGGGTTGAACCCGATCTGGTGCTTGCCGCGCTGCGCAACGGCGCAGATGGCGTTTTGATCGCCGGCTGTCATCCCGGCGAATGCCACTACCTTGAAGGGAATCTGAAAACTTTGCGGCGATATAAACTGTTAAAGCGCATGTTGGCGCAGTTTGGAATTGAAAAAGAGCGTGTACAACTGGTTTGGGCATCTGCTTCCGAGGGCAGCGCTCTGGCAAATGCAATTAATCGAATGACCCAAGAACTGCGGCAGCTTGGCCCACTGCGTTGGCAGGAAACGGTTATCAAAAGAGTGGATCTTCAACCCGCAAAAACGGTAGAGATGGTCAGGGACCCCGTAGGAGAGGAGGTCTGATGATGGGCGCCGAGCGAAAGTTCAAACTTGCGATGTATTGGGCGGCTTCTTGCGGCGGTTGCGAAATTTCCGTCTTGAACATCGGCGAAAGGCTGCTGGAGGTTGATGCGGCTTTCGACGTTGTTTTCTGGCCGGTGGCGTTCGATTTTAAATACAGCGATTTGCGCGCCTACCCCGACGGGTATATTGACCTATGTCTGTTCAATGGAGCGATCGTCAACTCTGAGAACGAGGAGATCGCCCATCTCCTGCGCCAGAAATCGAAGCTTCTGGTCGCTTTTGGCTCCTGCGCCAGCGCGGGAGGCATACCGGCGCTGGCCAACTTGACAACGCGCTCCGCCATTTTCCAGACCGTCTATCTCAACAACCCGTCTATAGATAACCCCGATCAGGTGCTTCCTGAACCAACCTACTCAGCTCAGGAGGGGGAACTCCAAATCCCGACCTTTTACCCCACCGTGAAGAAACTGGAACAGGTAGTTGAGATAGACTATGTCATACCAGGTTGTCCACCAGAAACCGATCAAATCTGGCAAGTATTGCAGTCTGTAATTTCAATTCTCCAGAACGGAACGCCTCTGCCCCCGAAAGGCGCGGTTCTGGGCGCGATGGATACAGCCGTGTGCAAGGAATGTGTTCTAGAGAAGCACGAGAAACAGATCGCGCGCTTTTACCGGCCTTATGAAATAATCCCTGAACCGGGGTTGTGTCTGTTAGAACAAGGCTTAGTGTGCCTGGGGCCGGCGACGCGCGGCGGTTGTGGGGCATTGTGTCCCAAAGTGGGCATAGGCTGCCGCGGTTGTTACGGGCCGCTGGACGGCGTTGATGATCAGGGCGCCCGGATCTTAGCCGCTCTTTCTTCTGTAATTAGCGCAGGCGACCCCAAAGAGGAAGAGCAAGAGATTGAAAGAAAAATTGACGCGGCTATAGGCACCCTCGTTGACCCGGCTGGCGCTTTTTATCGCTTTGGAATGGCAGGCTCATTACTCATCAGAGCCAGAAACGGAGGCTCCAGATGAAGCGTATCAGCATTGATCCGATTACCCGCCTGGAAGGGCACGGCAAAATCGAAATCTTTTTGGACGATCAGGGTGAGGTGGCAAATACTTATTTCCAGGTGCCAGAACTGCGCGGCTTTGAGCAATTCTGCGTCGGTCGCCCGGCGGAAGAAATGCCACAGATCACCAACCGCATCTGTGGGGTGTGCCCCGAAGCACACCACCTGGCATCCACAAAAGCCCTGGATGCTCTCTTTCATATCGAGCCTTCCTCGGCGGTCAAAAAGCTGCGCGAGTTGTTCTATTCCGCCTTCTACGTCGCAGATCACACCACTCATTTTTATGCATTGGCAAGCCCGGACTTTATCATGGGGCCGGATGCTCCGGTCGCGCAGCGCAACATTCTGGGCGTCATTCACAAGGTTGGCCTGGAAATTGGCGGGCAGGTGATCGCCTGTCGGCAACGCAATCACCATGTGATTCGGTTGCTTGGCGGGCGAGGCGTGCATCCCGTTAGTGGATTACCCGGCGGGTGGAGCAAAGCCATCAACGAAGCAGAACGACGCGAAATCGAACTGGCGGCGCGACAAAATGTTGATTTTGCTTTATTCGGCCTGAAAATTTTCGAGGATCTCATCTTGGGCAACCCGGATTATGTGGAGATGATTCTTTCGGATGCTTATACGCATCGCACCTATTATATGGGGACCGTGGATGAGAACAATCGCGTCAATTTTTACGATGGGATGATCCGCGTGGTTGATCCCGATGGGCATGAGTTCGTAAAGTATCCGGCGCGCCACTATGCTCGCCACATAGCTGAGCATGTGGAACCCTGGACTTACTTGAAATTCCCCTATCTCAAAGCCGTGGGCTGGCACGGTTTTGTGGACGGAAAAGAGAACGGCATTTACTGTGCTACCCCGCTTTCCCGCCTCAACGCCGCCGATGGAATGGCCACTCCACGCGCTCAGGAAGCTTTTGAGAAGATGTACACCACCTTAGGAAGCCAGCGCATCAACGGCCGTTTCCAACCCGTTCATTACCGTCTCGCCACGCATTGGGCGCGCTTGATTGAACTGCTTTATGCGGCTGAGCGTATGCTGGAATTGAGCCAGGACAAGGAAATCACCGATCCGAACACGCGCCCCATCGTAACGCAAATACCCGACGAAGGCGTAGGTTGCGTGGAAGCGCCGCGCGGTACATTGACCCATCATTATTGGAGCGATGAAGACGGCATCCTAACCAAGGTGAACTTGATCGTTGGCACCACCAATAATTATGCGCCGATTGCTTTATCTATCAACAAGGCGGCCCGATCGCTGATCCGGCGCGGCAGTGTGATCACTGAAGGATTGCTTAATCGTATCGAGATGGCATTTCGAGCTTATGATCCCTGTTTAGGGTGCGCCAGCCACACGATGATCGGTCAGATGCCGTTGGAGGTGACCATTTATCAGGCTGATGGGAGTATTTTTGCTCATCTGAGTCAAAACGTCGTTTCCTGAGTTTAAGGAGGTCTAAATCTATGGTTACTCCCGAGTTGCTCTATCAATATCCTTTTTTCAGGTTCTTGAAGAAGTCTCAATTAAAAGCTGTTGCGCGTCTGGCTAAAGAGAAGTTTTTCGAGAGCGGGGAGATGATTTTCCACGAGGGCGCGCACGCAGATTGGTTATACATCCTGGTGAAGGGCAGCGTTGACTTGTTCTTCACCCTCAATATCCCCTCCCGTCCTGAACTTAACAAAGAATTGCAGTTTGGGGTAGTTCGACCCGGCGAGATATTTGGCATCTCCGCTTTGATTGAACCGTACCAGCTCACCTCTTCTGCACGCGCTTCGAGACTCAGTCAGGTCATCATGATCGAGGCGGCGGGTTTGATAGCCCTGTGCAACCAAGATGATAAACTGGCTTATGAATTTATCCGACAGATTGCCAAGGTCACGATGGAGCGCGTCGAGGCCACCCGACAGCAGTTGGCAATTGCACGTGCATTGGTGCGATCCTAGAACCTGGTTATCTATGACCTTGCGCTGTATTTTCGAGCAACATCGTCTGGAGGTGCGGAAATGATCTCCCCAGAAATTTTGCGTCAATACCCTTTCTTTCGCTTTCTCAATGATGCGGATTTGCGCGCGATTGCGATGATCGCCGAAGAAGAAACGGTCGAGGCGGGCAAAACTCTCTTCCATAAAGGGGAACCTGCGAACATCTTTTATATCCTTCAAGATGGATGCATTGATCTCTATTTCACGACCGGCGGCGCCCCTTCGATGGACGTTGATAAGGGAATCCTGGTAGGCGAGATCAACAGCGGCGAACCCTTTAGCATCTCGGCGTTAATCGAGCCTCACATTCTCTCATCTACCGCCTATGTTTCACGTCCCAGCCGGATCATCAAAATCAACGCTCAGGCGCTGCGAGAAATGTTCAAGAAAAACCGCCGCTTGGCTTATCTGCTAACCTATCAGGCTGCAAAGGCGGCGATTGAACGCCTGTACGCCACGCGTGTTCAGCTCGCGGCGGCGTGGGCCTAAAACGGGTATGGTGAAATCTCTTTAGATGTTTTTTCTAGCCACCAGACAGTTTTACTCCTCCACGGAGCGATGTCATTGCAAGGAGTGTTTCTTGCCCCAAAGGATGAAAATATCGCCACCGAGTTCACAGAGATCACAGAGAGACTGTTTTCCTCCAGACGCAGCATACGCAGGGATTTCCTTCACTTCTCTCTTGCTCTCTGTGGCTCAAAACCGAGTTCACAGAGGTCACCGAGAGACGATTTTCCTCTCAGACGCAGCATAGGCGAAGATTTCCTTCCATTCTCTCCGGCTCTCTATGGCTCAAAACCGAGTTCACAGAGGTCACCGAGGGAC
>JAGVAD010000048.1 GCA_020060465.1 Anaerolineales bacterium | reverse complement strand
CCCTTTGTCTTTGCCGGCGACACGTATAGCCGCATTGGCTTCGTCAGCAATGGCTATGCAGTGGTGGGCGGCGGAACGGGCGCGGATGTGCAGTTTGTGAACCAGAACCTGCCGGATCCCAATCCACCGAATAACGTCCTGGCGCCGTTCTGGACGGATCTCAACCCGGCCTTTGGCGGCGCGATGCGTATTGGCATCTTGACCGATGGGGTTAACGACTGGCTGGTGTTGGATTGGGAAAACGTGGCCAACTACTCAGACCGGTTGCCGAACTCCTTCCAGATCTGGATTGGTCTCAACGGGTATGAAGACATTAGCTTCACCTATGGAACCGTCAGCGCCGGTGATGGAGGCTTCCTGACTGTGGGGGCGGAGAATCGCTTTGGTAACTCGGGCGCCAACTTCTATTACAACGGCGCCGGTACGCCGGTTGGGCCTGGAGTTGAAGTGGTTGTCACCTCTGTACCGGCTGCGCCTGGCGAGACGCACACCATCACCTTTATGGCCAGGGGCGTCAAACCCGGCTCGTGGACGAATTGTGCCGAGATGACCAGCGATCTGTTCCAGGGAACCAGTGTCGCCTGCTTCAGCGGTTCGGTCATTGGTCCGACACGGGCAGCTCGTATCAGGTAGTAAAGCGCTATCAGCCAGGCAGCGTCCAATGATTTCTGTCGCTGCCTGAGCAAAGAAAGTTTTCGTTGGGAAGAGGCCATTGTTGAGTGATGGCCTCTTCCTTCATTGGATGTCTGAGCCAGATAGATTTATGGATAATTTGGCTCTTCGCATAAGAACGGCGCTCGCTGCTCGCCCCCATGGTAATGATAAATACGTCCTTGATAGCGAAGCAGAATACGGTAGCCTTCACGCTGAACCTGGATGTACATCATATCGGGCTGCGGGCAGCCCATGCTGCCATCCGGCCAGATGACATGCTCCAAGAGGATGAATTCGACTTCGTTGATTGGGATGCCCAGTCGGGCAGATAGATCCTGGATAGATTTCTGAACCAGCGCAGCTTCGGACGGGTCCTCAGGCAAGGGGGCGCGGGGCGTTGTACTCATATTCTCCTCCGTGGGTATTTCAATCACAGCAAAGGTGTGGGTAGGTATTGGATGTGTAAGGATAGGGTAGGTGGGAACAATTTCAGGCGTCTGTGTAATTACAGGCAAAGGTGTTGGAGGATTAATCTGGCCAGGGGCAGCGCAGCCTGGAAGAAAGAGCAAAGCTACCCATAAAAATAACAGTTGACGATTGGATAGCATTATCCAACGCTCCTTTTGGGTAAGATTATAGTTTAGACGGGCGGGCTGATGAATAAGTTCCCCCCATTATTCGTGTATAATTCAACTGCTGATAAGGGAAGATAGGAACCTCTCCAGCGCATGCGCGAATTTTATGATTGGATCGTCCGGCGACAATTACTCGAAGATCGCCTTGCTTGCGCAGTAACTAAACACCTCATGATGGAAGTGTTTTATGATTGATGAAGAAAGAGTCGTACTTGAATCAGTCCGTTATGCCGCGCCGCCCCCCATGATCAAGGTGAAGGGTAGCCATCGTGAAATTGGGCAACAGATTGGGGAAGCTTTCGCTGAGCAGATTCAACGCAGCGTGCAAAACGCACGCGCCTTGTTGGATCAGACCTACGACACATTAGAATTGACCTGGGAGGGCGCAGAGATTCAGGCGCGCAAGTATATCCCCTTCGCTCAAGAGCGTTACCCGCAATATGTTGATGAATTGGTCGGCATGGCGGAAGGCGCGGGAGTGGGTTTTGAAGACCTGGCGGTGGTGAACGCCATGGAGGCGGTTACCATGGACGCGCTGCACCTGACCAAGTGCACCAGCCTGGCAGTGAACGGCGATTGCACCGCCGATGGTCATGTGTTGGTGGCGCATAACGAAGATTGGCTGCCGGAGGATGAAAGGGGCGTTTATATCGTCCAGGCTGCGCCGGACGATGAGCCGCCCTGGCTGGCGATGACCTATGGTGGGCTGCTGCCAAACATTGGCTTTAACGCCTGCGGCATCGCTCAATGTTGCGATTCGGTTTATCCGAACGATTCCCGCATCGGCATCCCGCGTGTGATCGTTTCACGAGCTGTCCTCAGCGCTCGCACCCTCTCAGATGCGATGCGTTCCGCCTTGGTTTCGAAACGCGCCGCGGGCTATAATCATTTGCTGGTCCATGAGACGGGTGAGTTATATTCGGTAGAAGTTTCTGCGCGCCGGTTTGCCATCCTCTATGGCGAGGAAGGGTCAATCGTGCATACAAACCATTATCTGGATGCAAAAATGCAGGCCATTGAAGATGACTCGGATGAGCTGATCAGCACGCGCTTGCGCTATTTTCGCGCCAGACGTTTGCTCAAGCGCACTGAACTACATTCGATAAAGTCACTGCAACAAATCCAGCGCGATCACTTAAATTATCCGAACTCGATCTGTAACCATTCCATGACGCATGTTGACCCGCTTGACCGCGAGAAAACGATCTGTGCGCTGATCATGGATTTAACTGCGCGGGCGATGCATGTGGCCTGGGGTAACCCTTGCGCGAATCAATACCATACCTATTATCTGGATTGATCTATTCCTGTTTGGCTAATTAGAGCTGCAACCCCATAAGCCAAAGCCTGCGTTACGGCGAGCTTCGCGGCGCGTGTGTTGCTGGTGGATCTCTGCAATATGCTCGACCTTCTCGGCAATGGCGGCTTCAAGCCAGAGGCGGCCTTTTTCCGCGTTAGCTAGGCTGCCTGCGCCATAAGCGCCGGTGCGGGTGTCATCATCCCAGGGCGGGTTGGCGATCAATGCGCCGCCCTCTACCCAGTCCATATAGTAATTGGGAGTGGCAATGAAGTCGGTTTCGTCAACCACTTGATCCATGTGCGCCAGTTCGGGTCTTAAGTGCAAAATCAGAGAAGTCTCCAGTTCCCCGGCATGTCCCATTCCACCGATGGCAGAAGTACGATGGCGTTCCAGGGCAGCAACGCCATTCGATCCAGATAGATACAGCCACGAGGTGGCGGTGAAGACCCGCCGATGACGTTCCCCCGACGATTTGATTACGTTGACCAGATAAGAATGGTTGCCGCCGTGGCCGTTGATGAAGTAGATGCGATCAAAGCCGCGCCCGGCCAGAACATCCACGACGGCGATAAAGAAATCCTCAAAAGCACGCCCGCCGCAATTTAGCGTGCCGGCGAACGCCTGGCGATGTGTGCTGACGCCGTATGGAAATACAGGCAGCGCAAACGCTTGATCGTCGGCTGCGGCGGCAACGCCGCGCCCGATAGCGTCAATGATCAGGGTATCTGTGCTCATTGGGAGGTGAAAGGCGTGCTGTTCGGTATGCCCCACCGGGATCACTACCACCTTGCCGTGCTCGCCATCTGGGGGAATAAATTGGGGAGGGGCGACCTGGCTGGGGTGGAACAAAGCGATGCGGCGCTCGCCTAATCCGAGATCTAATTCTTGAGGGGTGAGCGCATAAACCTGTGTAAAACCGTCTTCCCGCAAACTATCCAGCAAATTGGCGATCAACTTCCCAAGGACAGATCCGGCTGGCGCCAAACCACTACCAGCCCAGCCATAAGGGATGGCGGGGAGTAAGCCAGCTTGGGGAGGATTCCCCAGGGCGCTGGCTAATTTTTCAAGATCATAACCTGCTCCGAGCGGAATAATCAGAGGGCAATCGCGGGGCAAGGCGACGACTTCTGGAAAGGTTAATTCGTCGTATTGAAAAAATTGAGTCATATTCCCTTTACCCCTCTGGCGCGCTCACAAGCGGGCAAGCAATTGCGCTTTCTTTTGCTGAAATTCCTCTTCCGATAGCACGCCTTGCTGGCGCAACGTTCCGAGCTGGGCGATTAATGAGGGGATGTCTTCCGCTGTCTTTGATGCTCCCGGCAAACCCTCGCGATCATCCAGAGACTGCTTGGCGTTCAACATAGCGATCTTAAAACGCACCGGATCATGGATGCGTTTGAACTGGTTAACCCCTAGCTCGCTGGCGGTCAGAATCTCGATGTCGCCGTAGTCAAACAACCTGCCCCAGGCAGTTTGTGACATATGGACATCGTTGACTTTTTCCAATGAACTGTCGGTGACGCTTTTATTCAAAATACCTGTGATATGGATCACCCGTCGGTTCGTAATCACAAACTGGTTATGAGTGTAATTGAGAATATCTCTCGTCATCGAAGCGACTGGCAATAAGATGAGAACGAAACCGATTGCCACCGCGATCACTGCATAGGATGGTTGAAGTACAGCCGCAGTGACAATGAGGGATAAAAACAGCAGAATCAGAAAGACTTCGATGGAGATGTTGAGGGCCAGTATGATCCAATGCTGGCGCGCGGTGTGAACGACATGCTCGCGTTCACTGAGCAAGCTCTCCAAATACGATTGCGCCATAGGTTTTCCTCCTGAAATGAGTGGGGCTTACCGTTGTGTCGGCACTATAACAAAGGCGCAGGGTTTCGTCAAGGATATGTTTTAAGCTATGTTCCTGGAGCTTGGGGTGGGGTGGGAGTGTTTAGCTCCGCCTCCAGGCGTGGTGAATGAGGTTGTATGCGCTTTTCCATCACAAAAGACTGGAATACCCACAAAGCCGCCAGCGCCCCCGCTGCGCTGACGATGAAGGCAGCCGGATAACCCGCCAAGTCCGCCAGCCAGCCGCCCAAAAAAGGCGCCAGGATATTCGCCGGCGCAACCAGCGTGTTAGCCATGCCGATGTATGCCGGGCGATCTGCTTCGTCGCCAAACTCCAGACTCATGGCGATGCCGATTGTCCACACCGCCACGTTGGCAATAGCAGCCAGGGCGAAGACCAGGTAAAACCAGCCAACGGAGGGCGCCCACCAGGCGAGTAAGGCGCTCAAAGCCGCAGCGCCTAAGCCAATCTCCATGACGCCTTTACGGCTCCAGTGGTCGCCCACCCAACCCATCAGCACATTGCCCGCGATCTGAGCGCCTAGCAGCACGCTGGTCATTCCACCGACCGTGAGTTCGCTGGCGCCATGTATCCGCACAGCATAAACGGTGTAGAACGCAAATCCCATGATCGCCAATTGAGAGATCATACGGGCGACCAGGAACCAGCGGAAATTACGATCGCGTTTCAGAATATTGCCCATATTCGTCCAGAAACCGGGCGCTTCGGCGGCAATTGGTTCGGGCGGCGTGCTTGGTTCGCGGGTGAGGCCCAAGAAGATCCAGGAAATCATCATAGAAGAGAAGCAAAGCAAAAAGCAGAACATGAACCCTTGCGAGGCGTTGTTTTGGCTGAGAATGACGCCAGCCAGAAAGGCGCTGACGCTAGCCAGTAAATTCGCCGCTGCTGCTTGCGCGCCAAAAAACGTGCTGCGCCGCTCCCGTGGGATGATCTTACCGATCATCGTCTGCCAGGGGTTGGCAGTGAGCCCTGCTCCCAGCCCTTGCAGGACGAGCAGCCCAAAGGTCAATGCAAGCGTTGCCTCCTTGGGGATTGAAGGAGATAGAAAAGCAGCCAACGCCAGGCCTAAAAAAGGCGCTCGCTCCAATGCTGTGAGACCCATCACCAGTGGTTTGAAACGTGATTGACGGGACACCCAGCGGGCGGTAAATAGCTGCGGCAACTGCCAGCCGGCGTTATGGATGGCCGGAATTAATCCGATCAGCAAAGCCGAGTCGGTCATCGTGCTGACAAATAAAGGTAACACAGTGACGAAAGAGGCAAAACCCATCGCAAAGCCAAAAAAGCCGCCATCCAGCAAATTCACGATCAGATTGTGTTTCAGGTTTTTCTGAATATCAGCGTTCATCGTTGTCAAATTCGACCTCGGTGTATCCCGCCAGTTTTTGTTGCAATCTTTCCATGCGCCGTTGTAGCTGACCCATCCATTGACGGCGTTCGTATAGCCCCAAGGGAGGTGCATCGCCGGTGGAAAGGGAAGTGGTGGCAAGGAACTCCATCGCCGCCTGCGTCCATTGCAGAGCGGTTTGAGCGTCTTTCAAGACATGCTCGTAGCATTTTGCCAGCTCGATAAACGCAGGCAGATGTCGCTGGCGTGAGGCTTCTTGCCAGAGTTGAATCGCCGCTTCCCAATTCGACTGTCGTTTGTAAATGAGAGCCAGGCGGTGGAGCGCTTGCAGGTACACGCTGCGAGGCAGGCGCATTTCCAGGGCGTCTTTGTGCTCCAGTCCATGAATATACAGGCGGGTTGCGGTTTCTAAATCGCCCAGGTCTTCAAATAGACGCCCCATAGCAATCAGATCCACGCCATGTTGGCTGCCCTCCACCAGTGGATCCGCCAGTAAGGCTGACATGTGATCAAGCAGAGCAGCTAAAGAAAGGACATCCATGGCGTTATGGTAGAGGATACCTGAAAGAACGGTTGGATCGCCGGTTTGCAGGTATTGGAAATAAATCTCCGGCGCCATCCAACCTGGGACATCCTGCGTGGAGCGTTCAATGCCCAGGATATGCGCTTCGAGGTAACTCAAGGATCGCTCTGGCAGGCGATCGCGCCACAGCCGACGCGCCAGGTGCAACAGATCTATGTGCATGA
Source organism: Anaerolineales bacterium (assembly GCA_020060465.1). Taxonomy (GTDB): domain Bacteria; phylum Chloroflexota; class Anaerolineae; order Anaerolineales; family UBA4823; genus RBG-16-57-11. The sequence goes on along the minus strand of JAGVAD010000048.1, from coordinate 102,538 downwards.
TGTTTTGTAAGGGGAAGCTCAAGCCGTGGGCGGTGAAGCGAGTGCGCAGCAATGGCAAGTCAAAGGTTTTTCCATTGTAGGTAACGATAGCCTGACAGGGGGCTAAGAACGCTTCCACTGCGGCGAGAAAAGCCGGCTCTTCCGCCGGGTCGCGCAGAAAAAATTGCGCCAGGTGAAAGTCGTGGGCGTCGAAACGACCGATGCTTACCAAATAGGCGTAGGTTCCTACACCCAGGGAGAGACCGGTGGTTTCTGTATCAATGAAGGCAAAGGCTTGCGTTTCCAGATCGGCTGCCGCTGGGTGACCTGACCAGCGCGCGATCACGTGGCGCGGAGCGTTCAAAGCCAGCCGGGCGTGGCCAATCGCCTGGCTCAAAGGAAATCGTTTCTCGATGGCGTATGTCTCGCCAAATGGAGTCGGTCGCGGCGCTCCGCCGAGGATAGCATCCATACTCGAAGCGGAGTGCTTTTCGGGCCGGGGGGAATTCAAATCCTGCGCGCCGACCTTGACTCCTAAAGACTTCAGCTTATCGGATAATGAAGGCACGAACGGGATTCTACCATGAGCGGGGCGGCGCGCTCATTTATGGATGGCGTCGAGAATTGCGCTCAGAATTGCTTGTGTCTCCAATTTACCGCCGTAAGAAGCTCCGCCGGGTGTTGGCGTGTTTGCCAAACCTGCGCCGCCGGGGCCAACACAGGAGGGGCAGCCGTCGGCGCAGGGACAGCCAGCCACTTGCTCGGCGGCGCGCGCCAGCAATTCGTCCTGTAGATCAAACAGACGCGTGCTGAGGCCGATTCCGCCTGGCGTCATGTCGTACAAGACAACTACAGGTTTGCCCGTCGCCAGAGGCGATGCAGGGTCAATATGGACTCCCAAATCTGTTGGGTCGCACATCAGGAAGAAGGGCGCCAGATGCCCCATGATATATCCCAGCCCAGCCAGACCGCTGCGCACGCGGACCGCAGCTTCGGCGCGGCGGTGACAATTGGGGCATAGTGTGACCAGGTTTTCTAACTGGTTGGCTTGAAGATAGGATGGAAACAGCCGAAAGGGCTGCCGATGGTGAACGTCATGGGAACGGCCTTGCTCTGGCGCGCCGCAAATCTGACAACGGAAGCTGTCCCGGCGGCGGGCGCGTTCTCGTTGCACCTCCCAATTCGGACCGTAATCATTGGGGTCGTTGCGCCACAGCCCCTCCTGCCGCAAGGTGTCCACAATAATGTCTTCCAGCGCCAGCCAATAACCTGTGGTCAGCAATTCGGTCGGCGGTAAATCGAGCGGTTCCACTGCCAATATTTCATGGGTGTACCAGCGGATTTTTTGATAGCCAACCACCTTGCGTGTGACTTGCAATTCGCCGTGTGCCTTGATGACGCCGTTTTGCTGCTCTTCAGCAAATGTATCCAGATGTTGAACAGTGGTTTCGCTGCGCGGCAGGGTGTAGTAATCGCTATCGACAGGCCGCAATTGGGCGATGTTCTTCGATAAATCCAGCTCTTCGACGAGATACATCTGCGCTTCGTGCAAATAAATCGCCCCGGGGTGTGTCATCCATAAAGCGCTGTGACGATCCATTTGTCCAATGGTAGTTGCATGATCTTCTTCCCATACTTGCAGCAATACAGCGTCAGCCGAGGCGCTGCGCAATGATACAGCTTGAGCAGGGTATTGATCTGCCATCCAGAAATAGCGCCCGCCCGAAGCGTGTAATATCCGTTCGCTGACCAAAAAATCCAGAAACTCTGTCACTTTGTCTGCCGGAAGGTTGCCAAACGTCTCGTTCTGCTGAAAAGGCAATTCAAATGCCGCACAGCGGATATGATCCAACAAGATAAGCAAGTTATTGGGATTGATCAGTGCATGTTCGACCGAACGCCCAAAGAGATAATCTGGATGGTTTGCCAGGAATTGATCCAGTGGATCGGAGGTAGCGATCAGCAAAGCCAGGGCCGGCTCCTGGCCGCGCCCGGCGCGCCCGGCTTGCTGCCAGGTGGCGGAGATTGTTCCCGGATAGCCCACCAAGACAGAAGCCCCCAGCCCGCCAATGTCCACGCCCAATTCCAGGGCATTGGTCGCTGCTACCAGACGAACGACGCCAGAGCGCAGACCGCTTTCGATATGCCGACGATGAGCTGGCAAATATCCGCTGCGATAGCCGCGAATCGCTTCGTCTTTGTTCTCAATGGAGATGGATATGCCTGACGATTCTCGCAGGTAGCGCAAGATTAATTCCACCGTACGACGTGAGCGCCCAAACAGGATCGTCTGAATGCCGTAAGCCAGCAGGTCATCCGCCAGGCGCACACTCTCTTGTAATGCGCTGCGCCGCAGGCCGAGTTTTTCGTCCGTTAGCGGCGGGTTGTAAATTACGAAGTGCTTTGGGCCGCGTCCTGCACCATCCTCGTCCACAATAGAGACCGCGGCTTCGATCAGGCGGGCGGCAAACTCGTGTGGATTTGCCAGTGTGGCGGTGGTCAAGATAAATTGCGGGCGGGCGCCATAGAAGGCTGCAATGCGTTGGAGTCGGCGCAGGACATTCGCCAGATGAGAACCGAAAACGCCGCGATAGATGTGCGCTTCATCTATCACCACAAAGCGCAAATGACGAAAAAAGTTGCTCCACTCCGTGTGATGCGGAAGAATGCCCACGTGGAGCATGTCTGGGTTGGTGATCAAAAGCCTCGCCACGCTGCGGATGGTTGGGCGTATCCGATGGGGGGTATCGCCGTCGTAAGTCGAGACGGGCAAACCCTCAGCAATCAGCGGCTCAGGCAAAGCATTGATTAAGTTGTTTAAAGAGGTAAACTGATCTTGCGCCAGAGCTTTGGTGGGAAACAGGTAGAGCGCGCGAGCGCCTGGTTCTCTGATCAGGGTGTCCAGTATTGGCAGGTGATAACACAGACTTTTGCCGCTGGCGGAGGCAGCCACCACCATGACATGTTCGCCGCGCCGCGCCCTGGTAAAGGCTCCGACTTGATGGATATATAAGGCTGTGATCCCTCTGCGTGTGAGCGCTTCGATCAAGTCGAGATGCAGCTCCTCAGGGAAGGGCGCAAATTTTGGCGCTTGGGCAGGAATCAAGCGCCATTCGGTTACGTTCGCTCCTACGCTGGGGTCTGCGCGCCAGTGTTGGATCAGCCGCTGTAAGGGAGATGCTTTTGTGAACGTCATGGGTGGCTGTTTTCGAGAGGGATAACCTTAATCTCATATAGAGAATCCCACCACTTGCCGGTGACAAAAATGCGTTTGCCGATGGGATCGTAAGCGATTCCATTAGGCACCTCAGCGCCCGGATGATCCACAGGATCGTGTAAGCCCGTGATGTCTATCCATCCCAGCACCTGTCCAGTCTGTGGGTCTATTCGGGCAATACAGGCAGTCTGGTATATATTGGCCCAAATTTCCCCCTCGATATACTCTAATTCATTAATTCGATATACCGGGCCACGTTCATCTTGAACGGATAAACTGGCTATGGCTTGCAAAGTGGCTGGATCCAGTATATACAGGCGCTCGGAGCCATCGCTCATTATCAACCGACGCCCATCCTCGGTCAACCCCCATCCTTCGGTTGGATAGCTGAATGTTCCTGTCTCTTGAAATGATTTTAGGTCGTAAATATAACCGGTTTGTTCCTGCCAGGTGAGTTGATATAACTTTCCGCCCAATTCGGTTAACCCTTCGGCAAAATAGGGTTGGGGTATCTCAATACGTTGAGTGATTTCGCCCGTTTCCAAGATCGTCTGTCGCAATGAGGATTGACCGCGCAGCCCGGTGCTCTCGTAAAGCGCGTTTTGACGGAAAATAAGCCCCTGAGTATAGGCGTTGGGATCATGCGGGTACGTATGGATCAGACGATACGTGTAAACGGGCGCTTCCACGCCGTCCAATTGACAGACATACCGATAATTCGGGGCGAGAGAGGCGCTCAATGCGGGCGTGACGATAACCCCTGTTGTGGCTATGAATGGCGATGGGGTTGGGGTCGCCGCAGAGTGGGTTTTGAGCGCCTGCGTCGGCGTCTCCGGCGATGGAGTTGACGTTGGTTGGTGGGTTGGCTGGTTTGATGCGCCGCAGCCAGATAACCATAGACTGATGAACAGCAGGCAGGCAAAACTCGATCGAAGCTTCAAAATCTTGACCTATGCGAGGAGACTATAGTGTGGTCAGCGCTTCAATAGCCAAACGCTTCACGTGCGCCAGGATGGCCGCCATACCGTTCAGTCTCTGCTGGGTGAGCGTTTGGTCAAGCCCCATTTGCTGATAAAAGTCATTCGGGATGTTCAGCACTTCTTCCGGCGATGCGCCGCGCAGACCTTCGCTGATGACGCTGGCAAAACCACGCACGGTGGGCGATTCATCTGGCACGTCAAAGAAAAAAGTCATACGCCCGTCGTGCGTCTCCGCGTGGACATATACCGGCGTCATACATTCGGGTACGAATTCCATCTGGTCGCGCTCGTTTTTGAGCCTTTCTGGCAACGGCGGCATCTGTTCGCTATATTGGAGCAATAACTCCAGTTTTTCTCGCCCTTCGCAAAAGGCAAAGTCTTCGATAATCTCTTTCAGGCGCGCTGGAAGCTTGTTCTCCATAACAATACACTCGTTTCAACGAATTTTATACCTATCATCTTGTTGTTAATAGAGCGTAACTTGAATTTCTACGCGATCATTAATTTCATTCGGGTCAATCTCTTGGGCGCGAATGTCAAACACGGTGGTCATCAGGCCGGGGGCGGGCGAGGTTTGAAGGACGAATTGTAGATGGAGCACCCCGCCAGCAGTGAGATTGCCGAGGTTGCAGACAACCAAATTGTTCGAGGCTTCAGCAGACGGTGTGCAGGCGATTGTTGAAGGCGGACCGATCACAGTGGCAGTGATCCAGACAGCATCGGTTGGGAAACGGCCTGTCAAAGCGAGATTGGTTGCTGCCGAAGGGCCTGTGTTGGTAATCGTCAAAGTGTAGGTCAGCGGTGTGCTGACCGTTGTGGTGGGTGGCGCGGAAACGCTGAGCGCAAGATCGGCAAACGGGGTGATGATCGTAGAATCGGTAGCGGATTTATTGTTTTCCAATGGGTCAATGGGAGAAGTGATCGAAGCCGTGTTCGAGAGGGTGCCGGTAGCGTTGCTCTTTAGAGTGGCATTGGCGGTCACTGTTGCTGATCCGCCTGGAACCAGATTAAGCAGCGTATTGACATTGCCGGGAACAACGCCGCTGGCCGAACAACTTGAACCGGGGGTAGCAGTGCAAGTCCACGAGATGTTGGTCAGCTCAGGGGGGAAATTGTCAATCAAGCTGACACCATTCACTGCGCTGGGTCCGTTATTGGTTGCTACAATGCTATAGGTGATATTTTGACCGGGGTTGATGGAACTTCGCCCATCGGTCTTGGTCAGGCTCAGGCTGACCCGAGGCGTCAGAGTATCCACATCGGTGGCTTGATTGTCAATGGTATTGCTGTCAACCACCCCTGGCGGCGGCGTGATGGATGTGGTAACAGCAAGCTGCCCGCTGGCTGTGGCGGCGACGGTGCCGCTAACCGTCAGCGCCGCATTGCCATTGGCTGCTAAGTCCACCCTGGCGTTGACGTTTCCAATTCCGTTCGGGGTGAGGCAACGCGAGCCAGGAGAAGCGGCGCAACTCCAGGTGACGCCTGTCAGAGTGGGGGGAAAGGCGGCAGTAACTGCGACGTTATTGGCTGCTCCAGGCCCGCGGTTGACCACCTGGATCGTGTATGAGACGCCGGTACCTGGAACGGACGAGCCACGACCATTGCTGATGCTCACACTCAGATCGGCGATGACGATCGGCGAGGTGGGGGTCAGTGTAGGCGGGCGTGGCGTGAAGGTGAAGATCACTACCGGGGTTGCAGTAGGGGCATTGAGCGGATCGGGGTCAAAGCCATCGTCTATTCCATCCCCATCGGTGTCTTTCTTCAGTGGGTTGGTGCCTTTGCGTACTTCCTCGCCGTCTTGCAGCAAGTCGCCGTCGCTATCGGGCAGGTTGGGATTGGTCTTCCAGGTGTTCACTTCCTCGCCGTCCGACAATCCATCGCCATCGCTGTCCGGGTTATCAATCTTTGTGCCGGCGAGCAGCTCAAGGTTGTTGGTCAGGCCGTCCCCGTCGGGGTCTAACAAGCCCCAGCCAGCGGTGGCTGTTAATACTTGCTGAGTGGCTTGATTAGCGCTACCGAGAGCCTCAGCAGTTTGGGTGGCGTTGACTGCAATCTGCGTCGCCTGAGCAATGGCGGTTTGACCCGCCTCGGCAGTGTTGCGGCTGGCGCGGGCGGGAGTCGTAATTTGATTAACCAACAGCAACAGAAAGCAAGCCAGAACAACGCACATGGCAGAAAGGGCGATGGGCGCCCAGGCCGGAATGATCGCCCGACCAGTATATTCCCCGCTGTGCGTCTGCAATTGTCCGGTTTGAGCCGTCACATGGACTTTGAAGGTGTGGTTGCTCTCGCCGCCGAACCAGCGAGGTTTGAGCAACGCAGGCTGATATTCCACTGCTGCAGATTTGCCTGGCGGCACAGTGACCCGCACTTGCGGTGGATCGAAGACCAGTTCATGCGTGCGATCCTCCCATAGCACGGTGAACGTCTCTGGTAAGTTGCCGCGGTTGTGGATCAAGATCTGTCCAACCTGGCCGGCGCGCACATGGATGGGCTGCAATTCAGAGAAGAATTCTGAAAACGCAGTGACGGTGACCGACATACGTAGCTCAACCATTTGGTCGCGAGCGTTTTGGCTGGATACGCGCAGGATGAGCTGATGGCGGCCAGCGCGTCCGCTGGAGGTGCGCGGCGGACGGATGGTCAAAGTAACTTCGCGGTCTCCGCCGCTGGGGAGACTGATCGGCTGAGGAGGATTCGCCAGCCATTCGGTTGGTAGGCCCTCGAAGGCGATAAAAAATGTGTCAGTCTGCGGTCCTCGATTGAAAACCATCAGAGAGAAACTGACGCTACTGCCTGGCGTTACCACCAAATGGGGGTTCTCGACATGCACCCCTACCCATCCGCGTGAGCTGAGTATCACTTGTGATGCGTCCAGAGAATGGCCATCCGCGGTCAGGAATACCGCCATCGTTTGGGGCAAACCTTTTGCCGGTCGGGTGCTTTCAGCTACAAAAGCGCGCGTCGTCTGAGATTGACCGGCGCGTTCGAGGCGCAACCACACCTCTCCGATGCGCAAATTCTCTCCTGGCGACCACACCCGCGGCTCGCCGGGTGGAAGACGATCTTCTTCGATAAAGGTGCCGTTGGTGCTATGCAGATCTGTGATGAGATAATCTTTTCCGTTAAATTCCAGCCGGGCATGATAACGCGAGATTCCGGGCAAGTCAATAACGATGTCATTATTCTGCCCACGACCAATGGTCATGGCGCCGGTTTTCAGGTTGACGCTACGTACATCCTGGCCGGGTTCCAGGATATGCAACCAATCTTGAGTGAGCTCAGTCTCCGGCGCTGCGGTGACCTCCGGCGCGGCGGGGGGGCGCAACGGTGCATATATAGGGTCTTCCAGGCTGCGTTTTAACGCAACCTGGATGCTTTCGGAACGTTCCAGATTGGGCGGCGGCGTCTGAATTTCTGTGCATTTTGGCAACAATGCGGTGAGGTTAGCAGCGAATTGTGCAGCGTTCGCATAACGAAGGCTGGGATCCGGCGAGAGCGCTTTCCGTAAAGCATCCTCCATCTCCTCCGGTATCTCGCGGCGTATGGTAGAAGGTCGCGGAAAAGGATAGCGCTCCGGCTTTTGGGCGGTGAGAAGTTCGTAGAGGATCGCGCCTGCCGAAAAGATGTCTGCGCTGGCGTTGGCGGGAGAACCGCGCGCTAACTCTGGAGCGCCATAGGGAGATTCTGTTGCTTTGCCAACCGTCTCCGGGTGGAAGAAGCCCAATTGCGCCAGCACAGGTTGATAGGGGAGCGTCCCGCCTTCTTCGTCTTTTAGCAGGATACTGGCCGGCGTTAAGGCGCCGTGGATTAGATTGCGTTGATGGGCATAATCCAACGCCTGGCACAATTCGATGACAATCTGTGTCGCCTCGGCCATGGAAGGCCAGGCGTTTTCCTGCCGCATCGAGGATAGTAATTCGCCCAGATTCCCACCGGGGATATATTCCTGGACAATATAGATCAAATCATCGGATTGGCCTACATCCAGGATGCGGGCGATAACTGGGTGACGGAAGCGCAGGATGACGCGGGCGGATTGTAGCACATAGTCGCCCATACGGTCGCGTTGCGCCCATTCAGATGACAACGTGTGCACAGCAACCGTGCGATCAAATTTGGGATCGTAGGCTTTCCATATCGCGCCCCATCTTTCTTCGCGCAGGCGTGTAGCGATTTGGTAGCGGTCAATTGTCTGGCCTATCAACTCCAGCATAGATATGCTCCTGACTTAAGGGACCCGAATCCGACGAGAATTGCATCTGGATCATCCGAATCGACAGATGCATTCTTAGCTGCAAACTGAGACGTTGGATCATGGCGCCAGGTTCCATAGAATGTTGAGAAACGCTCTTTGACCCTTATTGGACATGTTCGATGGGCCGTCATCGAAGCCCCAAAGGAAGAAGCGTGAACCTTCGATGATTAGTGGATAATGATCGGCGTCATTGGACTGACGTCCAACCGTAACCACTCCGGCGATGGGACCCGGCAAATAGACAGCTAAAAATCCGCTGGGGTTGTCGTAAAGCTTGATGATCTGGTCGCCAGGGATCGCGATGCTGTTGGGTGTGTTCCAAAAGGTCGCGCTGGGGTTGACGACATAAATCTCGTTTGTACTTCCCACCCAGGATTGTCCCCAGTTGATGAACAATCCTATGGCCTGGAAGAACAAACTTCCGCCGCGGCCCAACCCAATGATGGGCTTGTTATAGGCGGCGACTGTATTCGCCTGCACCTCAGCCGGATCGCCCCAGGGGTTGTTCTGATAGTCGGCGGCGTTGCCGGTTTCGGGGGCGATCAGAATCGCTTTATAGGGCGTGAGCTCGGTGGATAAAACGTTCGCAATGGGGATAAGATCCACAATGTAACCTTGCGACTGCAGGAAAGATTTATAGTCGTTGGCTTTGCTGTTATCGCTGGAAAAGATATAGGCGACGCGGCGTTGCGCTGCGGCAGTCAATGTGGCGGATTGCGCCTGATGGGTGAGCTGCGCTGAGATGGCGGTGAGCGCAGCGGAGGTCTGGATAACCCCAGCTTGATTGGTGAGTTGAATGGCGTTAGCTGTCTGAGCGGCTGCCGCCTGCTGGGTGGCTTGCAGCGCCTGGGCTGTCTGGTTAGCGCCCGCCTCGAAAGTGGCTTGCTGCGCCTGGGCGGTGAGCGCGATTGCAGTCTGGGCGCTCTCCTGGACGCCGGTTTGAGTGGCAGCCAGCAGGGTGGCGTTAGCAACGCCGGTGGCAGTGGCTGCAGTTTGTGTGGCAAGGTTGGCATCCGCCAGAGCCGTTGTAGTGGCTTGCACAGCGGTCGCAGTTTGATCGTTAGCCAGGGCTAATTGCGTCTGTGTGTAGGCAACAGTTTGGGTTTGCGCTCCAGAACCCGACAGCAGGTCGCCGCCGCCAAACAAAACCGTGGCTGCGAAGATGGATAGAACCGCCAGACCCAGGCAGACGATTGCCATCAATGGCAGACTCCAGGTGGGCAGCGCAGCGCGACTGATTACTTCGCCCTGGTGGGTTTTCTGTGCGCCACTATTGGAGCGGATCATGGCGCTGAAGTTGTAGCGCTTCTCTCCGCCGAAGAAATTTGCCCGCCTCAAATCTGGGCGAAATTCCACCACCACCTCCTGGCCGGCGGCTGCGTTGACGTGCAAATAGGGCGGGGTGAACTCAACTTCGCCAGAGGGTGAATCCCAACTCAACGTATAAACGTCAGACTGATCGCTCAGATTTTGTATGGTTACGACGCCAACCTGCCCTGGCTGCAGGCGCGCCGGTTGAAGGTCGCTGGAAAACTTGGGCGCAGATGGTTGGGCTGCCGCCTGGCGAGTGGGTTCTGCTGGTGGAATGTAAGCGGGCGGCGCGGCGCGGGCTGTGGTCGCAGGGGGAGCCGCAGCGGTTGTCGCCGCCAGCGTCGCCGCTGCAGACTCCCCGGGGCGAAGCAAGCGAAGATATGAGTCGCCGATCCTCAGTGTATCCGCGACTCCCCATACGCGAGGAACGCCGGGGATGAGGCGCGTCCCACCCAAGTAAGTGCCATTGGTGCTGTTCAGATCAACCACAACATATTGATGGCCGTCAAATTCCAGGCGAGCATGTTGGCGTGAGGCTTTGGGATCATTCAAGGCAATGTCGTTATCTGGATCCCGCCCGATGCTCATCGTGGGGCGCTTCACCAGAAGCGTTTTGGTGGTTTGGTCGGCTGCCAGGATTTGAATGCGCTCCTGAGCTTGATCGTTTTCTCCAGACATAGCCATCTCTTTCTTATCGGCTGCGGCGAAATCGGCGAATATCGAAGCTCCACGAGGTTCAATCAAGCTATTTTGGTACTGGGTGAACAGGCTCAGCGTCGCCTGGGCGCCGGCCGGCGCCTCCGTAATTTTAGCGGCTTCCGGCAGGATGGATTTTAACGCTTCCGCCAGAGCGCCAGCATTTTGGAAGCGGCTGGCTGGCTCTTTTTGCATCGCTTGCAGGATGATCTTTTCCAGAGACTCGGGCAAGTCCTGGCGCAGCGAACGCGGCTCAGGAGGCGGCGTTTGAACATGATATTGGATGGCGTCCAATATGCTTCGCGCGGGAAATGGCAATCGCCCCGTGGCGAGTTCGAAAAGCAGTACACCTAAAGAGTACACATCGCTGCGTGCGTCGGTTGTCTGACCAAGCGCCTGCTCTGGCGACATATAGGCTGGCGTGCCCATCGAGGCGTGATCTTGCGTCGCGAAGCCGCCTTTGACCAGCTTGGCCAGACCTAAATCGGTGATCACTGGGCGATAAGGCAAGCCGTCAGACGGTTCTGGCTCGATCATGATATTGGCGGGCTTGACATCGCGATGTAACACGCCTTGACGGTGAGCGTAATCCAGCGCCAGAGCGACCTGGCGGATAAGACCAACCGCTTCAACAAGCGGTATCCAGCGGTTCTGCTGGCGTAGATCGCGCAGCATTTTCTCCAGATTATCGCCAGCGATGAACTTCATCACAATATACAGGCGGCCGCGATCTGAGCCAAAGTCGTACACTTGAATGATGCCTGGGTGATCGAAGCGGGCTGCTGTGCGCGCCTCTTGAAGGAAACGCTGCTGGAAGTCTTCCTGATGGGCGAAATTGCCATGCATGATTTTGATGGCTACATCGCGTTGTAACGTGACATCATGGGCTTTGAAAACCGCCCCCATTCCACCTTCCCCGATCAGGGCGGTGATTTTATAGCGGTTGAGGGTCTGGCCTACCAGGTTGTCCATATAGACCTTCCTGAAGGAGCTGGAGCGGCTGGATTAAGTCATCTTGCCTAGCAATAGTTAGTATAACCGAAAAATAAGATCATAAATCGGAAATTATCAGCACAGGAGAGTGATGTGTTGGGGAATTACACGGCTGTGTTGGAAACCTAACGTAGGGAATCGAGCGTTATCCGCCAAACAATAACTTGTAGAAACGTCGAGCGGGCGAACGCTCAATCGTTGCCATGAGTAAGATCGGGGCGCCGACACCGACTATGGTGAGGAACATTAAGAATAAAAGTGGATAGGCCATGAGTTTTGGCGCGAAATGGTACGTCAGTCGGGCAGCTATCTCCAGCACTAATGGATGAATCAAATAGATACCGTATGATTTAATTCCAAACGAACGTAGCCTCGCTGGCAGCCAGTTCTCTATTCCTTGTGCAGAGAAAAACCAGAGCAGCATGAAGAAAGTAAAGACACGGTCGAGAATTGTCTCTTGTGGGGAGATCCAGGTTCGACCACTTGCCTGGCGGATCAAGTTCCATTCGATTATCCCTAAAATCATAACGCCGAACACGGCGTAAGGAAGCCAACGTCTCGATTTCTCCAGAAACCCTTTGAGTAAGGAGATGTGCATCCCTGCGAATATTCCTAACAAAAACCATAAGAAGTAAGCTGGTAGATACCATTCGAGAAATATAGCTCTGGCGAGGGGTGGCACCTGATAGCCCTGAACGATGAATAACGAATATTTATAATAAATACCAGGCAGTTGAATCAATACAGCAATCGTCAAGAGAGTTCTCCAATGCTTTCTCATTAAAGGGGTTATCAATGGAGAGATGATATAGAGCTGGAGTACCAGTATTACATAATAGAAAGGAGCAGAGATGCCGCCGGTGATGATTAATCTTACAGCTTCATACCAGGCAATTTGCTTGCCCTGAATAAAATTGAAGACCAGATATACACAGCACCAGATCAAATAGGGGATAATCAGGAACTTTATCCGCGTAACGATATACTTCCACCCGACCTTGTTGGAATTCCGATCGGCAACAAAGGCGATAAAATAACCCGAAACGAACAAAAAAGCCGGCACAGCAACTATGCTCGGCTGATCCATTAATCGTATCAGGTAATATTGCGGACTGCCAAGTTGACTGAGATCAGGCGCAACCACATCTTTATAACGGTCTGCCCAAAAGAACATGCCAGTCAACACCCAGTGAATGGCGTGATGAATAACGGCCGCGATGACCGCCAGCCCGTTCAATTGCAATAGAAGTTTGGTGATATTAAATCTGGCTGGCGTCTGCGCTGTCATTTTTTCTCCTGGCGATTGTCTGACGCTAAACTTTACCTGGAAAGAGACGGTACAACTCCTCGTACAATGGCTTGAGTTGTTGATACATGCGCCGATAGACATTTCGATATAAATCGTCGTAAAAACGGTGCGTCTGTGAGTCTGGTTCGAAGGTGTCTCGAATGCGCGTCATTGCAGCCACCGCCTGCTCAAAATTGCGGTGTAAGCCTAAGCCAACCGCGGCGTCTATGGCTGCGCCTAATCCCGAAGCTTCGTCCACATGCGGCCGGGCGACAGGCAAACCGAAAATATCAGCAGTGAGCTGAAGGGCGGCGGTGCTGCGGCTGCCGCCGCCAGCCACGCGCAGTTCGGTGATCGGCGAGCCGCTCCGCCGGACAGTGCGCTCAGCGCCATCGCGAAGGGCGTAGGCTAAGCCCTCGATAATGGCGCGATAGAGATGTGCGCGAGTGTGAACGTCGCCAAAACCGATCACCGCCCCACGCGCTTCCGGGCCGGGTACTTTTAGCCCTGGCGACCAATAAGGTTGCAGCACCAGTCCATGCGATCCGGCGGGGACGCTGCGAATCAATTCGTCGAATAATGTCTCGGGTGCCACTCCCAGTTCGCTGGCGCGACGCTGTTCAGGTAAGCCAAACTCTTGCTTAAACCAGGTGACCATCCAGAAACCGCGATAGATTTGCACCTCCAGGCTGTAAGCGCCGGGAACCGCTGAAGGGTATGGAGGGATCAAAGGGATTACTTCGATGTAGCTTTTATGAGTGGTGTTGATGGTGGCGGTGGTGCCATAACTTAAGCAGCCAATGTTTGGCGATAGACAGCCTGCGCCAATGACCTCGCAAGCTTTATCGGATGCAGCAGCGATCAGGGGTAATCCCGCAGGTATTCCGGTTTGTTGAGCGGCTTGCGGTGTAATTTCTCCCAGCACGGTTGCGGGCGGCGCCAGATCAATTAGCATAGACCGATCAATTGGCAACACCTGCCATTTCCAATCCCAACTTGACGCCCAGCGCATATTTTTATAGTCAAATGGCATGTAGCCCACCTGGCAGCCTACTGAGTCGATCCAGCGGCCAATCAGGCGATGGGTCAGATAGCCGGAGAGATAGACATATTTATGGGTTCTCTTCCAAATCTCCGGCTGGTTTTGGGCGATCCAGTTGGCTTCTGCTTCCGCCTGCAAATACGCCACAGTTCGAGACATGCCGGCCAGGCGGAAAGCCAAACCCCATAAACCGCCCAACGGCGGCAGACCTTCAGCGCGGCGCTGATCCAGCCAGACAATTGCCGGACGCAAAGGTTGGTCTTTTTCATCCAGATTGATCACGGTGGAGCGTTGGGTGGTTAATGCGACTCCAGCCAGGCGTTCGCGCGACAAGCCAAGCTCGCTTTCATAAGCAATGGAAGACCACAGCCCCTGGCAAGCGCGGCATAGCGCCTGCCAAAAATATTCCGGATGCTGCTCAGCCAGCCCTGGCGCGGTCGAAAAATAGGGTTCGATTGGCACCTGAGATTTTGCCAACAAGTCGCCTTGCAGGTCGAACAGCAAGGCGCGCACGCTTTGTGTGCCATTATCAAGCGCTAAGATGAGGTCGCGAGTAGGAGGCATAACCCCTTTTTTACGATCTGTTGTCAAAATTGTCTGATTAAGAGGAAATTAACGGACTGATATAGTAACACTGATTCCATAAATTTGCATAGGTTTTTACTTCGATTTCCCAACGAGCGTTGTCCCAGCCCAGTTCAGGCTGCACAACCCGGCGAATGCTTTCCATACAATCCATGCCGCCGCGCGGTAACAACAGCCCCAGACGCACTCGTCGCAAGAGCAGATCGTCCAAATGCACCACTGCTTCCGCGCGCGCCGCCCAACGCAATTCAGCCCATAAAGCTGGCGTATTCGCCACGGAGGTAAATTCATCCTGTTGGGCCGCGGTCAATAAATCAAGCGCATCCCGTCCATAGCGGCCGAGCAGCCGTACTCTTGCGACTGGGGTTAGATGCTCAGGCAGATACACATCCACCGGCGGTTCATCCAGGACGCGATGGTTACGCGTAGATGGCTTTGTTTCGGGCAGATACCGGCGCACTCTATGCAGTGCGTCGCGCGCCATGAGGCGAAATGTTGTGAGTTTCCCTCCGGTGATCGTCAGCAGGCCATTTTCATGCCATAGCACATGTTCACGCGATTCTTTGGATGGATCGGATTTGCCGGTATTCACCACTGGTCGCACGCCAGCAAACGTCGCTTGAATATCATGGTAGTTCAACTCCTGGCAGGGAAAGGCGTATTGTACAGCTTGCAACAGGTATTCCGTCTCTGCCTGGCTGATGGCAGGATCTGTGCGCATTGGTTCACCCAGATCTACATCGGTGGTGCCAAGCAAAGTTACGCCCTCCCAGGGGAAAGCGAAAACTGGCCTTTGATCGCTGGGGTGCAGAAAGCTCACCGAGCGAGTCAGCGGCAATCTGGTAGAGGGGAATATCAAATGGCTGCCGCGCAGCCGTCGTAAACGCGGCCGACATCCAATATGGGCGCGTAGATCATCCGCCCAGGCGCCGGAGGCATTGATTACGACTTTGGCTTTCACTTCCGCGCTGCGTCCAATATGTTCCGGAGTTACATCTTCAACGGCCGCGCCGCGAACCTCGCCGCTGCGTGTAGTCAGAAATTGCGATATTCGTGTATAATTCATCGCTGCCCCACCATCTCGAACGGCCTCCTGGATCAACCGAAGCGTCAGACGGGCGTCGTCTGTCTGGGCGTCAAAATAGCGGAAACCGCCAATCAGTTCTTCCTCTGTCAATAAAGGGCAAAGGTCATGGATATCGTAGGCGTCGTAACGCCGATGCCCCCATTGAAAAGCAAGCAAATCGTATAGCGTTAATCCGGCGCCGAAAATCCAAGCGGGTATCGCATCTCCGTGAAAATTTACCAACAAGAAGCCCAATTTGTTCACCAATCCGCGGCCCTCTTTTAGCAAACGTTCACGCTCGCGCACCGATTCATAAGTGAGCCTGATCTGCCCATTTCTCAAATAACGAAAGCCGCCATGCACCAACTTGGATGAACGACTGGAAGCGCCAGAGGCAAAATCTTGCGCTTCCAGAAGCAAGGCGCGCAACCCCATGCGGGTTGCTTCGCGCAAAATGCCAGCGCCGGTGATACCGCCTCCAATGATCAAGATGTCCCACTCTTGACTGAATTGCGCCCAGATTTGCTCTCGATAGTTCTTTTCCCACATAGCCGCCTCGGAAACGGGGTTTATAAAACGATCTGTGAAACAGTTGATGAAGCTATGAAAAAAGTTTGCCAGGGTTCAAGATACCTTTGGGGTCAACAGTGTGCGCCATTTGTCGGATCAAGGCGATGCCTAAAGCGCTTTTCTCCGCTTCCAGGTAGGCGGCGTGATCTACACCCACGCCGTGCTGATGGCTGATGGTGCCGCGGTGTTGGATGATTGCCTGGCTGGCGGCGGACTTCATCATTTTCCAGCGTTCCAGCGTTTCTTCTGGATCCTCGCTGCGGCGAAAGATGAAAGTAACATAGATGCTGGCTCCGTCGGAGTAAATATGCGATAGATGCGCCATGACCAAACAACGTTCGTTGAATGAATCCAGGGCTTTCTTCAGAGCTGCCTGGATCTCTTCTGCTGCGCGCAGGATATTCGACCAGGGCAGCGCTGTTTCCAGGGTATCCACCGCGTAGCCTAACTCCCAGAGGGTGTTCCGCAGGTAGGGGGTCAGGAAGCGCGATTTACGCCAGATTTTGCCAATGACTTGACCGGTGAACAGACCCCCTTGGGCGTGGGCGATTTGCAGCGTTTGTCGGCGGGCCTGCGCGCAGGCGGCCGGCGTTCCGGTGACGCCGAAGATCAAGAGGCAACGCTTGGCGTCATATCTAACCAGGCGAAGTCCACGGTTTGCCCATTGAACCAGCGCCTCTTTGCCGGACAACGCCAGAGTGGTTTCGGTTTCCTGCGCATTCGAGAGGCGCGCCATGGAAATAGGCGTGCGCTCTTGAGCGATGCGACGCATCGCTTCGACCCCGGCTTCCCAATCGTGGAAGAAAACGCCATAAAATGCTTCCATGGGCGGGCGCGGTTGAATACGCACGGTTGCCTGGGTGAGAATACCAAGCCGGCCTTCCGACCCCAGAATCGCCTGGCGTAAATCGGGCCCGGCTGCGCTGGCAGGCAGGGCAGGAAGATCGAGCGCTCCGCAAGGCGTTTCAATATGACCGCCAGCAAATAAATCCTCAATACGCCCGTAATAATAGGATTGCTGCCCGCTGGAGCGAGCTGCGATCCAGCCGCCCAGGGTTGAAAGTTCGAAGGATTGAGGAAAATGCCCTAAGGTGTAACCATGCTCTGCCAGTTGCGCCTCGAGACGGGGGCCATTGACGCCGGCTTCAAATGTCGCCAGACGGCTGGTTTCATCCAGGTCAAGCAATCGATTCAAACGCGATAAGTCTATGGTCAAAGTCGGCGCAACGGAGGGCAATGGATTGATGTGACCGACCACGCTGGTGCCGCCGCCATAGGGGATCACAAGGATTTCGTTTTTACTGGCGAAAGCGAGCAATTTGCGAATATCTGCTTCGTCATTGGGATAGGCTACGCCATCTGGGAAGGCGTTAATTTTGCCTGAGCGCATGGCGACCCAGTCGGGCAAGCTCTGCCCGCGGGCGTGAAATACCCGTTCTATCGCCTCCTGGTTGATTAATGGCATGGGCGACAGGCGCGAGGCAGGGAGTTGCGCCAGTATCTCTTCCAATTGCGCATCGGAGATTTTCGAACCCACTCCAATTGTCTGCGCCAGGTATTCAATTGCAGAGTCAGGTAGCGGATAGACCGTATTGAAATCTCCCCAACCATTCCAACGGCGCATCTTATCCTTCCTTAGGAGTGTGGCTTGCGTTACGTAATTCGGTCATTGTCGCCCTCCACAGAGAGATGCTGACAGTCATTGCTCTGCGCGTAACGGCTTCAGCAATATCGGGGTTAGCAGCCTGCGCTGCGGATGAAAGACTGGCGTAGAACGAGCGAGAACTGGCGCGGGCAGTAGTGGAACGAAAATACTGCGCGGCCATAGGAGGATACAACTCGCGAAAGCCATTGAAGATCAATGTATAGATGGGATTACCCGATAGAATGGTCAGGGTGTGATGCACCTGCCAGTCAAACTCTGCATACTTCAGAGCTGCCTCGCTGTCCTCCGGCGCGGGTTTTTTGGATTGGGGCAGGGAAAGATAGGGTTCCAGCAAATCAACCACCGCCGATGCTTGCCTCTCCACCGCCTGGCGGGTGTAGGCTGGCGCTAATGCCTTTCGCACCGCCAATAAATTGGCGATGAAGTCATCAGGCGCCACCCACGGTCGTTGGGCAATGGCGCTCAAAACTCCCAGACTGCCCTCGTACCAGTAGTTACGTACTCGGGTGGGCTTTCCCTGATGAATTTCAAGCCATCCTTCGCGCGCAAGCCGTTGTAAGGCTTCGCGCAACGTTGGCCGGGTTACGCCCAGGCGGGCAGCCAATTCGCGCTCTGCTGGCAAAGCTGCTCCGATGGGATAACGCCCTTCCAGAATAGCATCCATGATTTGATTTTCGGCATATTCGGCAGGTTTCGGCAGCGTATTCCAGTTCATTGTTTGTTTATCCAGGTAAGTGGTCTGACCAGTTGTTAATATAGTATAGTCTTGATTACGCAGTACGTCAATATCCAGTATAATTCAGCGGGGTTATGCGAAGTTGGTAAACGTTACGGAATAGAATTGAGCGTTCGAATGCTGGCGCGAGGCGTACAATCTTATAGAGTTTTGTGATGGGCGGGTTTGGCGGAGACTACACATGAAGGCTAAAGCGAAATCTCCTTATTATGATTTTGTCATCATTGGATCTGGCTTTGGCGGCAGCGTATCCGCAATGCGTTTGGCAGAAAAAGGATATAAAGTTCTGGTGGTGGAGCAGGGGAAACGTTTCCGGGATGAGGATTTTGCCAAATCAAACTGGAATATCTTTCGCTATCTCTGGCTGCCGGCTTTCCGTTGTTTCGGCATTTTGCAAATCAGTCCATTCAAAGATGTGGTTGTATTGCACGGCGTTGGGGTCGGCGGGGGCAGCCTGGGTTATGCGAACGTGCTGATGCAGCCCGCCGATGAGCTTTTTGAAAACCCGGCCTGGAAAGATCTTGCGGATTGGAAAACCCTGCTCGCGCCCCATTACGACTCCGCTCGCCGCATGTTAGGCGTAACTACCAATCCTTGCTTGTGGCCCTCCGATGATGTCTTACGGGAAATTGCAGCAGAATTGGGCACCGAACAGACTTTTCGTCCTACGACGGTGGGCGTGTATTTCGGTGAGCCTGGTAAAGAAGGCGCAGAAGTACCCGATCCGTATTTCGGAGGAGAAGGTCCCAGCCGAAGGAGCTGCATTCAGTGCGGGGCGTGTATGGTGGGCTGCCGCTATAACGCAAAAAACACACTGGTGAAAAATTATCTGTATTTTGCCGAAAAATGGGGGGCAGAAATATTAGCTGAAAGCGAAGCGCGCGATGTCCGCCCACTATCTGGGGATCAACCTGACGGCGCGCGGTATGAAGTGATTTATCGTTCTACCACAGCCATTTTCTACCGCCCGGAGCGCGCTGTGCGAGCGCGCAGCGTGATTTTTGCGGCGGGCTCCTTAGGCACTTTACGCCTATTGTTTCGCTGTCGCGATGCCACGGGCTCTCTGAAGAAGCTATCCCCCAAACTGGGCAGCATGGTGCGCACCAACAGTGAGTCTTTGCTTGGCTCCTGCGCGCGAGATGGGAAAGTTAACTATTCCGAAGGCATTGCCATCACTTCAATTGTTTATGCAGACGAAATCACAGCTATTGAGCCAGTACGCTATCCGGCCGGTTCCTCTCTCATGCGCTTTTTATCCGGCCCATTGCTAGAATCGGAGGGGAGCGTCGTCCCTCGGTTTTTACACACCTTCGGAATGATCCTTCGCAGACCAGTGGATTCCCTCAGGACGTACGTTTTACCCGGATGGGCGCAGCGCACCACCATCCTTCTCGTGATGCAAACGAAAGATAATCGAATACAGATGAAGTTCGCCCGCAGTTTGTGGACCCTGTTTCGAAAGAATTTGGTCACCGAGGCGGATCCTGAGCACAGGATACCTGGCAAAATCGCCATTGGACATCAGGTTTCTCGCCGGTTTGCTGAAAAGACCAATGGCATTGCTGCGGGGACGATCAACGAGAGTCTGTTGAATATCCCGATGACGGCTCATATCCTGGGCGGTTGTCCATTTGGCAGGAATGCACAGGAGGGGGTGATCGGTTTGGATTGCCAGGTGCATAATTATCCGGGGTTGTATGTTGTCGATGGTTCGATTATGCCCGCCAATCCGGGCATCAACCCCAGTTTGACCATCGCAGCGTTGGCGGAATATGCGATGAGTCTACTGCCGCCTAAAGAGGGCGCCCGCTTACGTAAGCTGCCCGCAGTCCAAGTGCAGGATTAGAGATGAATATTGGAACAAGATCACGCGCCGCGTTTGACCAGGATGGCAATGCCCTCAGCGGGCATTAATCGCAATCGTTCGAATAAACCTTTGAGATGATAGATGCGCCGGAAATAAGGGGGCAGTTCTTTATATTCCGCAGGTTCAAATCCAAATTTTTGGTAGAAGGGAACCAAACCCGACCTGCAAGTGAGATACAACAGACCGTTTTGCCTGCTTATCAAATCTTGTATGATGGCTTTGGCAACGCCACGCCCACGCCAGTTTGGCGTCACTGCAATCGAAGCCAGTTCGTGAGAGCCATCGAAGTGCTTCTTGATCTGTCCGCAGCCGATCATTCGACCCTGTTCATCCACTGCGAGAATAAAGTTTTGCCAGTACAGACCGAGTGGATTAATGCCCACCTGATGAATCAATCGTTTAATCGTCGCCGCGTCAACCTCGGCTGCCGGTCGAAGGGAAAAAGTTTGCACTGGCTACACACCCAACCGGGTAGCAAAATCAGCGATCGCTTTCGCCAGCTCGTGGGGGCGTTGCAGGGGTATGTCGTGGATGGTATCGTCCATCCATTGCACCGTCAAATTACGCATGACTGCTTGAGCTTGCGCGACGCCGCGCTCTTTTGCCGCAAGATAATCCTGATCAGTAGCTGCCATCGGTTGGGGCGGACGAGCGGGGATAACCAACGCTGGGCAGCGTACTTTAGGGAAATACTCGAAGGTGGGGAAATCCCAAATTGAACGTACAATTTGCATGTGACGCTCCAATTTGAGCCGCGGGTAAATTCGGTCCTCTTCGCTGATTTCGAAATTCGCCAGCATGATGGAAATGGCCTGATCAGATGGATTCCAATGTGAATTCCACTGACGCAAGCGTGATAAAAACTCGTTCAAAGGCATGCCGGCTAGTGGGGGCGGCGTCAGCAAGCGGCGGGCGTCTTCCCAGTTTGGCAAAGCATCTGAAAGCTGGGAGGTGCCGCCATCCACCAAGACAACGCCGCCCGGCGAATAGGCGCCGGCGGCGAATCGGGCGGCGTAATTCAGCAAAATGTATGCGCCCCATGAATGACCTACCAGCAATGGATGTTCCAGGTTACACGTATTGATAAAAGCTGCTAAGTCGCTGGTGATGGTTTCGATGTCATACCCTTCATCTGGTTTATCGCTCAAACCGTGGCCGCGGGCGTCTATCGCATAGAGGACATAGCCCATTTCCGCCAATAGGGGGGCGGTCAATTCCCAGATACGGGCGTTGGAGGCGAGACCATGATGAAAGACGATTGGCGCACCATCCTGGTGGTTGCCCCAACGAAGATAATGAATTCGGATGCCATTAATCAACAAATAAGAAGAGTTCATCTTACCTCAAACGATTTTGCACCTTCTCGCTCTTCAACTCACGCAGCGCGTCCGAGGCGATCCAACGGGCGGATTTCGAGGGGATTTTCTGGATGGCTTCGGCGGTTTCGATAGCCAGGCGATTCAAGCGTTGGTTGCGCTTTCCAATGTTGCGCAATGCCCAATTCACCGCCTTCTTCACAAAGTTGCGTTCATCGGTTGCATGGCGCGCAATTACCGGAAAAAATTGCTCCAGTTGCTCATCCGAGGCTGATTTGTCATGCCACGCCAATTCGGCCATCAGGGCGAAAGCAGCGCGTTTGACAAATTCCTCCGACCGCTCAGCCCATTGGATCGCTTTTGAATAGGCACAGGGGGTTGAGCCGAATAACCCACATACCTGATCACAGGTATCCCAAGAATCGAAATCGGCAACCCATGTTTCCATCAAATCCTCGGTGACTTTTTGAGGATCGGCGATATAGGAAGCCAGAATACGGGCTTCGTGATAGCCGCTATCCCACAACTCCAAAGCCAGGTTGTGGTCAACGCCGATCTTTTTAGCGATCTTGCGCAGGTCATAGATGGAGATGCCCAACGTCTGACGGGGGTTAATGCCAAAACGCGCCATACCAGCCACGTTATCCGGGTTAGCCATAGATTTCAATTGTTCAAGGACTGCAGAGACTGATTCTGACATACGCTTGAGTATAATGGATTTTGTTCTATTGTGGCGAAACTTGGGTTGCGTTATACTGGACATAAATCATCAGGCGAGTCATCAAACCGGAGGAGACCATGAGTGAGGACATGCTTTTTCCCTATCTGACCCAAGAACACGAGATGATCCGACAGACAGCGCGCGATTTCGCTCAAAAAGAAATCGCTCCCATCGCCGCGGAATTCGACGAAAGCGGCGAATTTCCGTACAAGACCATCCGCAAGATGGGCGAGATGGGTTTCATGGGTATTGAGGTGCCGGAGGAATACGGCGGCGCCGGCATGGATACTTTGGCTTATGTGCTGGCCCTGGAAGAAATCTGCAAAGCCGACGCTTCTCACGGCACAATCATGTCGGTGAATAATTCGCTGTATGCTTATGGTTTATTGAAATTCGGTACCGAAGAACAAAAGCAAAAATACCTCTTTCCGGTGGCTTCTGGGCAGGCCATTGGAGCTTATTCACTCACTGAACCAATGTCCGGCTCGGACGCCGGGACGATGCGCAGCCGGGCGGTGCGCAAGGGCGATGAGTATATCATCAATGGACGGAAATCCTGGGTGACCAGCGGCCCCGTGGCGGATTATGTCGTGTTGTTCACTATGACGGACCCAGAAAAAGGCCATCGAGGTATCACCGCTTTTTTGATTGACGCCAGGAAACCCGGTTTCATCCGCAGTAAGAAAGAACCAAAATTGGGCATCCGCGCCTCGGCCACCAGCGAGATCGTATTCGAAGATTACCGCGCCGGTGTTGAGGACCGACTTGGCGAAGAAGGAGAAGGTTTCAAGATTGCCATGACGGTGCTGGATGCAGGACGTATTGGCATCGGCGCGCAAGCGCTGGGGATTGCAGAGGCGGCTTACGCGGCCAGCCTGGAATATGCCCGCCAACGTGAAGCTTTCGGTCAGAAGATCGGCCAGTTCCAGGGGATTGCCTTTCAGCTTGCCGATATGAAAACGCAGATCGAAGCCAGCCGCCTGTTGGTCTATCACGCTGCACTGGCTAAAGAACGTTCTAAGAAAACCGGCGAACGCTTTACCCTGGAAGCGTCCATTGCCAAGTTGTATGCTTCGGAGATGGCTTGTTTTGTGACCGATGCCGCGGTGCAGATTCATGGCGGCATGGGCTACAGTAAAGAACTTCCCGTTGAGCGCTATTACCGGGATGCGCGCATCACGCGCATTTATGAGGGCACCAGCGAAATACAACGCCTCGTGATTTCCAGGCTGGAGTTAGGTCTGAGATAACTATCGCCCAATGTCTGAGCAGGCACTCGAGAGGCTGCAATCCGGCAGCTATGCCGCCACCCCTGATGCGGTTCTGGGGCAACTGACTATATCGATTCGGCCGGCGACTCGGTCATCGAGTCTGGCAGGCGTCTGGCAGACATGGAGGGACAAAATACATGAAAGCAGTTTTGTTATATCAACATGGCGGTCTTGAGAGCCTTGAATATACAGATTTTCCGACGCCGCAACCTGGGAGAGGGCAGGTCTTGGTGCGGTTGAGGGCTGCGGCGCTCAACCGTCTGGATTTATGGGTGCGTGCAGGCTGGCCGGGCATCCGCCTGGAATATCCACATATTCCGGGGGCGGATGGAGCGGGGGATGTCGCCGAAGTGGGTGAAGGGGTGACGCAATGGAGAGTGGGCGATCGAGTCGTGATCAACTCGAACCTTGCATGTGGGGTCTGCGACCTTTGCCGCGCGGGTTGGGATAACCGTTGTCGCTCCTGGCAATTGTTGGGCGAAACTGTTCGCGGCACCTATGCCGAGTATGTCGTCGTGCCGGCGGAGAACCTTTTCCCCATCCCGGATGGGTTTGACTATCGCCCTGCGGCTGCCGCAGCCCTTGTCTTTCATACCGCCTGGCATTCTCTGATTGTGCGTGGCAACCTGCGCCCTGGCGAGACTGTCCTGGTCGTGGGAGCGTCTGGCGGCGTCAACACCGCTTCGATCCAAATCGCCAAACTGGCTGGGGCGGAAGTTTATGTCGTCGGCTCGAATTCGGAGAAACTGGCTCTGTCAAAGGCATTGGGCGCGGATCATCTCATTGACCGCTCTCAAGAGGAGAACTGGTCGAAGGTTGTATATAACCTGACGGATAAACGCGGCGTGGATGTCGTTGTGGATAATGTGGGCGTCACGTTTTTGCAAAGTTTTCGCTGCGCGGCAAAAGGCGGACGAATCCTGACGGTGGGAAATTCTGGCGGGGCAAAATTCGAATTTGACAACCGCTACATGTTTGCGAAACACCTCAGCTTAATTGGTTCGACCATGGGCACGAAGGCGGATTTTGTTCAGGTGATGAGCCTGATTTTCGCCGGGAAATTGCGCCCTGTCCTGGATCGCGATTTTCCGCTATCCGAGGCGCGAGCTGCGCAAGAATATCTGGAGAGCGGTTTGCAAATGGGAAAAATTACTTTGTCGGTCCCTTGACGGCCATGGCAAAAAACTTTCGTCGTCCATTTGGCGTAACCGTTTTGTCCTGCCTGGTGTTTCTCTTAGCAGCGGTGTATCTGACCCGCTTCGTTCAAACTTTACTGACCTGGAAATATCTGGAAACTTTATTACCATTTTCCCCGGCGTATCTGGCGCTGACAGGATTATTTTGGTTTCTCACAGCGTTGCTCACGGGATGGGGCTTGTGGCGAGGATGGTCTTTCCTTCGTCGAGCGACGCCGATTGTTTTGATTGTGTTTTCAGCGGCTTATTGGGGGGAAAGATTATTTTTGCCAAGTTATGCGGAGCGAAACGAGAACTGGCTTTTTGTCGCCGCTCTTAACCTTATTTGGCTTGCATGGACTGTATTTATACTCAGTCGGCCACAGGCGACTAAATTCTTTGAGGAGAAGCATGAGCAATATATCCAAGATACAACATCTGCGTGAACTGCGCGCTCAGGCGCAGTTAGGAGGCGGGGCCGAGCGCATCGAAGCTCAACATCAACGCGGCCGAATGACGGCCAGAGAACGCCTGGACGTCTTGTTAGACCGCGGATCTTTTCGCGAACTAGACCCTTTTGTGGTTCATCGCACCCACGATTTTGGCCTGGATCAGCAAAAATATCTGGGCGATAGCGTGGTTACTGGCTGGGGGACGATCAATAGCCGCCTGGTGTATGTGTTTTCGCAGGATTTTACAGTTTTTGGTGGCAGCTTGGGTGAGGCGCATGCCGAGAAGATCTGTAAGGTGATGGATATGGCATTGAAAAATGGCGCGCCCATCATTGGCTTGAACGACTCAGGCGGGGCGCGTATCCAAGAAGGTGTGGTATCACTGGGCGGTTACGCGGATATTTTCTTGCGCAATACGCTGGCTTCCGGGGTCATCCCGCAGATCAGCGCTATCATGGGGCCCTGCGCTGGCGGTGCAGTATATTCCCCGGCGTTGACCGATTTTATCTTCATGGTGAATAACTCCTCCTATATGTTTGTAACCGGTCCGGATGTGGTGCGTGCGGTGACGCACGAAGAAGTCAGCTTTGAACAGTTGGGCGGCGCAGCCGTTCATGCAGAGGTATCTGGCGTCTGCCATGTGATTTCTGAGAGCGAGGTAGAGACGCTCAAACAGATTCGCCGGCTGATGACTTTCCTGCCGCAGAATAATATGGAAGACCCACCCTACTTGGATACCGGCGATGACCCTCTGCGGTCGGATGCGAGGCTGGATGACCTTGTGCCTGATGACCCT
Organism: Anaerolineales bacterium; assembly: GCA_020060465.1. Classification (GTDB taxonomy): domain Bacteria; phylum Chloroflexota; class Anaerolineae; order Anaerolineales; family UBA4823; genus RBG-16-57-11. The sequence continues at coordinate 76,550 of JAGVAD010000048.1, read as the reverse complement.
TCGAAGCCTTATGATATGAAGGATGTCATCCGTTTGATTGTAGATAACGGGGATTTTTACGAAATCCATGAACGGTATGCCATGAACATCGTAGTAGGTTTTGCGCGCCTGGGGGGGCACGCGGTAGGAATTGTCGCCAACCAACCTGCGGTTTTGGCGGGAGTGTTGGATATTAATTCTTCTGAGAAGGCAGCCCGCTTCATTCGTTTCTGTGATGCTTTCAATATCCCATTAGTGACTTTCGAGGATGTTCCGGGGTTTCTCCCCGGCACAGTCCAAGAACATGGCGGGATCATCCGTTCGGGCGCGAAATTGCTCTTCGCCTATTGCGAGGCTACGGTTCCTAAGCTCACGGTCATCACGCGTAAAGCCTATGGCGGGGCGTACGACGTGATGAGCAGCAAGCACATTCGCGGCGATTTGAATTTAGCCTGGCCTACCGCAGAGATTGCAGTAATGGGACCCGATGGAGCGGTGAATATCATCTTCCGCAAAGAACTGACTCAGGCTGAAGACCCGGTGCAACGCAAAGCAGAGTTAGTAGCGGATTATCGCGCCAAGTTTGCTAATCCGTATATTGCCGCCTCGCGAGGCTATATTGATGATGTGATTGAACCACGCGAAACACGTCCACGCTTGATCAACGCTTTAGAGATGCTTGCCAATAAGCGGGATAGCAACCCGCCGAAGAAGCATGGCTGCATTCCCCTCTAGGCGGGGGCAGGAGAGTATGGCGTTATGTTCAACAAGGTGTTAATCGCCAATCGTGGAGAAATTGCAGTGCGCGTGATCCGCGCCTGCCGGGAACTGGGGCTGCAAACAGTGGCGGTATATTCCGATGCAGACCGTCAGGCGTTGCACGTGCGTTATGCTGATGAAGCTTACCGGCTGGGGCCGGCGCCTTCGCGCGATTCCTATTTGCGCGCCGACCGAATCCTGGATATTGCCAAACAGTCCGGCGCGGGCGCGATCCATCCGGGCTACGGCTTTCTGGCTGAACGAGCGGATTTCGCCCAAATGTGTGTAGATGAAGGATTGGCATTTATTGGTCCCAAACCTTCTTCGATCACTGCGATGGGGGATAAAGCGGTTGCTCGCGCCACCGTCTCCGCGGCGGGTGTGCCGGTAGTGCCCGGCACCGAAGGCGAAGGCGCGCTGAGCGACGACGAATTATTGGCGCTGGCGCCGCAAATTGGCTTTCCATTGCTGATTAAAGCCACAGCCGGTGGCGGCGGCAAGGGAATGCGCGAAGTGCGCAGTCTGGAAGAGATGCCAGAATTGGTGCAATCCGCCCGTCGCGAGGCGGAGGCTGCCTTTGGCGATGGGAATGTTTACCTGGAGAAGCTGGTAGAAGGCGCGCGTCACATCGAGATTCAAATTCTGGCGGATACCTTTGGGAATACAATCTACTTGGGGGAACGTGAGTGTTCGCTGCAACGGCGGCATCAAAAGCTGCTCGAAGAGGCGCCGTCCCCCTTCGTGGATGGCGACGACGAACTGCGCCAGCGCATGGGAGCGGTCGCCGTCCGCGCTGCCCAATCCGTTGGTTATGTCAACGCCGGCACTATTGAATTTCTGGTGGATAAAGACAAAAATTATTATTTTTTGGAGATGAATACCCGGTTACAGGTGGAACACCCCGTGACCGAGGTGGTTACCGGCATTGATATTGTAAAGGAACAAATACGCATTGCACGCGGCCGACCTTTGCGTTACACACAAGATGATGTGCGACTGAATGGCTGGGCGATCGAGTGCCGGATCAATGCCGAAGATCCTTATAATAATTTTTTGCCCTCCATCGGGCGCATCACTCATATTTCAACCCCAACCGGTCCCGGCGTGCGTGTGGATAGCGGCATTTATCCGGGTTTTGAAATTTCTCCGTATTATGATTCGCTTATTTCTAAGCTGATCACCTGGGGGGAGACGCGAGCGGAGGCTATTTTGCGCATGCGCCGCGCCCTGGAAGAGTTTATCCTGGTCGGCGTTCGCACGAATATTCCCTTTCATCAAAATTTGATGGACTCACACCGCTTTATGGGTGGGCAATTCGATACTCGCTTTATCGAGCAGCGGTTCTCGATGGAGGCTGCGGATATCAATAAAGATGATCACGCGGAGATTGCTGCTATTCTGGCAACCCTGGTCGCGCATCGCCAAACGCAGCGAGCCGCAAATATCATCCAGCGCGGGGCGCGGGATACTTCCAACTGGAAATGGCTGGGACGCTGGGAGCGATTGCAAAGATAAGGGAGGAGGAGATGAAATATATCACCACAATTGGCGAGCGAGAGTTCCTGGTCGAAATCCTGAGTGATGACCAGATTATCGTTAATGGCAAACTTTATCATGTGGATTTTCAAGATATCAGCGAACAACCGGTATACTCTCTGTTGTTGGAAGGAAAATCTATTGAGGCGTATGTTTATCCGGTGGAAAAAACCTGGCAAGTCCTGCTGAATGGACGCTTTTATCCAGCGCTGGTGGAGGATGAGCGTGAACGCAGCCTGCGAGTCGCTGCTGGAAGTCAGGTGCAGGGGCGGGGCGAATATCAACTCAAGGCGCCGATGCCAGGTCTGGTGGTAACTGTAGCGGTGGTTGAAGGACAACAGGTCGAGAAGGGCGAAGTTCTGGTGGTGTTAGAGTCGATGAAGATGCAAAATGAGCTCAAGTCGCCGCGTTCGGGGACGGTAAGTCGTGTGCGGGTGGCATCTGGTGATCGCGTCGAACAGCAAGAGACGCTCTTAACGGTGAGCTGAGAATTCGAGGAGCCATGATTCGGAAAAACCAGGAAATCGAAGTCAAGTTTTATGTAGCCGATCTGGGCGCAATAGAGGAGCAGTTGCGTAAATTGGGCGCAGTTCAAACTCAGGCTCGCACACTGGAGATCAATTTGCGTTTCGATACGCCAGAGCGCGAGTTAGAGCGAGGTTTTCGGGTATTGCGCTTACGACAGGACACACGTGCGCGTTTGACCTATAAAGGACCTGTCTTGGGCCATCAAGGCGTCCGCATCCGCCAGGAGATTGAATTTGAGGTGAGCGATTTCGACGCCGCGCGCGAGTTTTTACATGCGCTTGGTTATCGGGTGAGTATGATTTACGAGAAATATCGCACTACGTACGAGGTTATGGGTGTGGAGGTCTCACTGGATGAGATGCCGTATGGTTGCTTTGTCGAAGTTGAAGGCCCGGATTTGGAGACCATCCAGGCGGTGAGCGCTAAGTTGGGTTTGGATTGGGAAGCCAGTGTACCCAGTAGTTATGCTGTGTTATTTGAGGCGCTGCGAGGCCGGATGGGACTGCCATTTCGTGATCTAATCTTTCAGAATTTTGTGGACATCGAAGTCAGCGCGGAGATGCTGGGTGTGCGCCCGGCGGATCAATCGCTGGTCGGGTGACGACCTGTTGACGATATCTGATGCAGAAACTACTCCAGCAAGTTTTGACTCCAGCGTAGTTGAGTTGGAGCGGCGTCAATATTTAATAACTGCTTCAGCGCAGCCTTGAATTTCTCCACATTACCAGTAGTGATAAATCGTGTGTGGCGATCAGGATTGGAGGATAAAGGAGGAGGATTATCTTCATCGAATAAGCCGTACGCAATGAGCTGACGTCGCGTTTGTTTGGCGACAGCCGGGGCAGGGTCAATCACTCGAACGCTCGGGCCGGCGATCTGCTGAATGGCGGGGATCACAAAGGGGTAGTGCGTGCAGCCCAAAACAATCGTATCTATTCTTGCCAGCAACATTGGCTCCAGCGCCTCGGATAAAATCCGATAGGTTTCTGGAGCATCCAACTCACCGGCTTCGATTTGTTGCACCAAACCTGGACAGGTATGAGGGATCAGACGCACATTGCTGGCGAAACGCTCCACTACCGAGGCGTATAGCGCTCCCTGGAAGGTGGCTGGCGTTGCCAGGACGCCGACGACACCGCTCTGTGTGTGTTCGGCTGCCGGTTTGACAGCCGGCTCCATGCCCACAATGGGGATAGCAGGGAATCGCGCTCGCAAGTGATGCAGGGCGGCTGCGGAAGCTGCGTTGCATGCAACCACGATAATTCTGCAACCTTGCGAGATCAGATAACGGCTAATCGCCTCTGCAAATGAACGCACCTCTTCTAAGGGGCGTGGACCATAAGGGACATGCGCTTGATCGGCCAGGTAGATGACCGGTAGTTCGGGGATGGTTTGCCAGATGGCGCGCAAGACGCTCAGCCCACCAACGCCTGAATCGAACACGCCAATCTTCGCTGTTGAATTATCAGACATGGGCGGGCGCATTTCGCTGAATGTCGCCTCGCTGTCGCTTAGACCACTCCGTAGCGGCAGCGACAAAGTCTTTAAATATGGCTTGCATGGAAGAATGGGTGGGCAGCCATTCTGGATGCCATTGTACGGCCATTCCATAAGGGTGAGTTGGGAGCTCTATTGCCTCGATGATGCCATCTGGCGCAAAAGCGGTCGGTCTGGCTAAAGGGGCAAGCTGGCGAACGCCTTGATGGTGTAGGCTGTTGACCGGCAATTTTTCATGACCTACGATCATGTGCAAACGGCTGTCAGTTTCGATGAGCACATCGTGCGCCAGGTAATCCCTCGGCCAATCTGGGTAATATTGATGACGTAATGAACCGGGGCGTTGATCGAGGATGTCTTCGTACAACGTTCCGCCAAGAGCAATATTAATCACCTGCAGGCCGCGGCAGATACCTAGAAAGGGCATTCCACTCTCGGAGACCTGCTTGACGAGGTGGATTTCTACCCGATCGCGATCCAAATCCACCTCGTCCACCAATGGGTGAAGTTGGCTGCCATAGCATTCTGGGTGCACATCTCCGCCGCCCGTGAACAAAACGCCGTCCAGTCCAGCGAGGATGCGATCAAGGGCGGCTTCGGGCACCCCCAGAGGGATTAACAGCGGTGCAGCGCCCGCCGCGCTCAAAGCGCGCACATAAGCTTCTTTGATAGCAAGCTGTGCATGGCCATAAGGATCAACCTGTCGAAAAGTGGTGAGTCCAATGACGGGCGTGGACATGGCAATTGGAGGAAGCCAGAACAAAAAAGCGTCCTGGGGGGAAGTTTTCACCCAGGACACCCAATTGTCGTACAGAACTTAGGAGAATTTTTGCTTCAAACGCGCGCTTTTACCGGTGCGATCACGCAGATAATACAATTGCGCTCGGCGAACTTTTGAATGGCGTTCTACCTGCACCTTTTCAATACGGGGTGAACGCAGCAGGAAAGTGCGCTCCACGCCAATGCCGTTGCTGGCAACACGACGAACGGTAAAATTGCCGTTGTTCCCGCCGCTGCGCATGCGGATGATCGTACCGCGAAATTCCTGTATACGTTCGTTGTTGCCTTCTTTAATGCGCAGGAAGACTTTAACTGTGTCGCCTGGGCTAAGCTCCGGGATATTCGGATTATCGGGCGCCTCTACAGACTTTAACAACTCTTGATTGCTCATATCTAATCCCTTACTTTATCGTATTCAGATCATTGCCGCCGGGCGCAACATGCTCGGCAAAACAAAGCCGCCTTGGGCGGCGCGGTTTTGGATTATACCACAAAGTAAACCGTGTCTAGTGAATTGTTCGACGGCTTTTTGAGAATTTCTGTGGCGCTCGCCAGATATGGAGCCAGGGCAAGTGCAATTGAATTCACAAGGTAATTGTCTCAGGAGATATATATGACGCGGGTCCAGATAACTGTAATCCTTTGCTTGATCGTTTGAATTTTTATTGAGTCTGGAATGCGAAGGGCATTACACGGCGGACCAACGCTTTATAAATGTGTGCCCTCGATAGATTATCTTGAGTCAGGAAATAAACACTTTAATCAACGTTCCCAGCAATAATCCTGGCAAGGCTGGGAAGGGACTTGCCTGTGAATCTATGCTCTGCGCCAGTGTTTTATACCGTGCAATGAAAGAAGCACGAGGGGTTACAGGGTAATTTCCAGCCGTGTGCCCTGACCAGGAGCGCTTTCAATTTTCAGTTTGGCGCCAATCAATTCAGCACGCTCTTGTAATCCCAACAGACCGTAATGTCCAACCGCAGCAAATTCGGAAGGATGGTGGGGCAGGCGGAAGCCAACGCCGTCGTCCTGAATTTCCAGGCAGATGGATTGCGGCGCAAAGGTCAAATTGACGGAGGCGCTGGATGCGTGTGAATGTCGGGCGACATTGTTGAGCGCCTCCTGGGCAATGCGATATAGAGCCAACTCCGTCTGTGCTTCCAGACGGCGTTCGTCTCCCTGGCAGTTAAAACTCACCCGCAAGCCGGCGACCTGGCTGGTTTCTTGAGCCAGCATTTTCAGCGCGGCGACAAGCCCTAATTCTTCCAGGTAGATAGGGCGCAGGGCGCGGGTCAGGCGACGCAAATTTTCGATGGTGTGTTCGGTCAAGTCGGCGATCTCGTCCAGCGAATTGGCGGAATTCAGCATTGAGCCGCGCAGGCGCGCAATTTGTACGCGCTGCTTGAGCGCGATTAATGCCTGGATGGTGTCGTCGTGAAGCTCGCGCGCCAGTCTGCGACGCTCATCTTCCTGGGCGGAAGTGATTGCGCCAATGTAGTGGTGCAGACTTTGCTGAGCGACCTTCACCTGCTGTGCCATCTGAATCATCTCGCTTTGTAAGCGTTGGATTTCAGCGATGCCGCCGACCGGCGTTGTAATAGATTGAAAATCGCCGTCCGCAAGCTGGGCGGCTTTGGTTTCCAGCTCTTGCAATGGGCGGATGATCTGGCGAGCGGCAAACCAAAGGGCAATCACCGCCAGCAACAACGCTGGAACCAACACCAGCGGCGCTGCCTGGGTTGCGCGCAATAAGGGGGTGTCCAGCATCTCCCAGGCTTCCTCGCTGACTAAACCCCAGCCAAGCGTTTCTACCGGACTGTAAGCGATGACATGTTCGCTTTTGCCTACGCTTTGAAAAGTCACGCCGCTCTCACCGCGCAGCGATTCGGCCAGGCCGGCATGATGTTGAAAATCCTCTTCACTGAATAGATAGCCCAGACGGTAGATCGTTTTTCCCTCTTGATCTACCAGGACGAACGAGGATTGGCGTCCATTGGGTGGGTAGACATTCAATAAGCTGGATGCCAGACTTGCCGCGGAGAATGCGCCTATTGCAATGCGTTGGCTGTCAGGCGTTAAATGTAGGATCATCACCAGGCGTTGACCGTTAGAAGGATGCTCCACGCGGCTGGGAAGGATGCGCAGAACTTCTTCTCTTGTGACCATTTCTCCCACAGTAGATTGGATCGTCGGCGCCAGTGCTTGCCAGACGGCAGGGTCATAGCTGGCGATTTCCATTTTGCCGTTGCGGTCGTAGAAGGCTAAACCTGCGTCAAAATCGGTCTGCAAAAAATCACGGCTGGCCAGCAAGTTGGCCAGGGTTGACCTATCCAGCCCTTGCGCTTCCAGGGCAAGCATACGCATTGTATTGGCGCGCTGGCGCACCTGTTCGGCGATGGCTGCGGCGGCGGTGCGCACAGCCAGCGCGTCGCGTTCGCCCACCAAATCTCGCATGGCTTTTTGATGCAGCGCCAGGCTGCCAAAGGTGATCGCCAACAGAAGGGCGGTCAACGGCAGGATGGTTATCAGAAAAAGCTGAACCGATAGACTGCGCTTGCTGTAGTACCGGCTTAAGCCCGTACGACGATCATTCAGAGATGGCGCCAAGGTCATAGGCAATCCACCCCAGCGAGACGGCGCGCATCACCGCTTCAGTGCGGCTGGAAGCTTGCAGTTTATCGAAAATACGCGCCAGATGTCCCTGAACAGTGCGATCGCTGATATTCAATTGAGCGCCGATAGCCTTATTGGTGTAACCTTTGGCTGCGAGCTGAAGGACTTCCAGTTCACGCTCGGTAAGGGCATCCACAGGCAAAAATTTGCCTGCGCCGCCCATCTGGGCAACCAGCTTTCGGGCAATTTCAGCGTTCAGCACGGTTTTTCCCTCATTCACGTCGCGCACCGCCTGGATCAGCTCTTCAGGCGAGGCAGTCTTGAGCACATAGCCATTTGCGCCGCTCTGCATCACGGCAGCGATATAAGGGTCGTCATTGTAAGCGGTGAGGATCAGCACGCCAATATCTTTAAATTCTGCGCGCACCCTGCGAGTTGCCTCGATGCCATTGACTTTGGGCATTTGGATGTCCAATACCGCCACGTCTGGATGACTCTGGCGGATCAAAGCCACAACTTCTTCGCCGTTTTCGGCTTCCGCAATCACCTGTATATCGCCTGCGTATTCCAGGATTTGACGGATACCCGCGCGTACTACGGTATGATCGTCAGCCAGAATCACACGGATAGGCTCATCGTTCATTCCAGCATCTCTCAAGGGAAGGATGGTAGAAGTATAATGCATTTCTTGGAAGCCATCGGCTTCTCGCGTCTGATAGAACGAAGAATGACAGGCGGCGTTACTGGTCACTCCACTTTGAGCGGAATATCCAGCTTTTCATCCAGGTCGTCTTTTTTCACCTGCACACTTAGCTTCCAGTTGCCGCTCATGCTGAAGTTGGCGGTGATGGTATATACCCCATTGCCCTGTTCGACAGCTTTACCGTGCATCGTCATACCTTTCATGTCAATATGATCGGCAATGACATCCAAATCCGCGTTGGAGAGCGGCTGCCCGTTGCGGTTGAGCACTTTGAATAGTAGCTCGACATTGCCCGCTTTGGGTGGGGAAGGGTTGGTGGTCAACGAAATGGAAATATTAGCGGAGGCAGGCGCAGCTTCTGCAGCCGGCGAAGCGCTGCAGGCGGCTAACGCCGCGGCTGATAGCATAAGGAACAACAGGACGAGTAAACGGAAACGCATAGCAACCTCCTGAGATAATCAACTTATGGGGTAACTTCAACCACCAGCATTAAACCGCCTGGCTCGACGTTATTGTTGGTGGTGTGGTGCAGAATGTGACAATGCAACATCCATTTTCCTGTTTCTGTGGCGGTAAACTCCACGTCATAGCGTTCGCCAGGTGCAATACTCAAAGTGTCTTTGGTGAGCTGCGCGGCTTGGGGGACAGGATGACCATCGCTGGCGGTGATTTTGAACGAAAAACCGTGTAAATGCATGGGATGGATGAATTGCCCGATGCCGATGAAACGCAGGCGCACGCGCTGACCAACCTTGACGCGGATGGTTTCGGTGGATGGAAAGGCTTTGCCATTGATGGTGAAATAATTCGGCTCCATCCCCATCATCGGCATCGCTGCGTAGGTCAGCCCATCCCGCTCCAGCCACTCGGATAACATCAACACGGCATCTATATCTGGCGGGTTACTCTCTGGTTCCGCAGGATCAATAATGAGGGGGGCATACAAGCCGGTGGAAACCTGGCGGTCGCCTTCATAGTGTGAGTGATAGATGAATGTACCGGCCGGGCGGGCGGTGAATTCATAAGTAAATGTTTCGCCAGGCTGGATGGGTGGCTGGGTCATGTCCGGCACGCCATCCATGGCGTTGGGGACTTCGACTCCGTGCCAGTGGATGGTGGTAGGTTCTGGCAATTGGTTATGCACCACCACCCGTATCTGCTCTCCTTCGGTCACGCGAATGAGCGGACCAGGGACCATGCCATTGTAGGTCATGGCAGTAACGGTCACCGGGCTGCCAGAGTCGAGGTCAAGGATTGACCAACGGGTCAGTTGAGTGGTTAACTCAAACACCTTGACGCCGTCTTCCATGCGGAAAGGTAGCGGTTGAGCGCCGCGCTCAGCGGAAGGTGGCTGGATGGAAGGCCCGTCAATGGGCGACATCATGTGTGCTTGCGCCGGGTCCATAGGCGACATGCTGCCAATGGGGGCAGAAGTGTGTTGGTCATCCTCGGTCTGCGTGGGGGGTGGGTTGGTGGGTGCAGACACTTCGATTGGCTGTCTGCCTGTGCAGGCGGCTAAAAACAAGATGGCGGTCAACAGCATCGCAGTTCGTTGAAACATTTGAAATGCTCTCTCCTAAACGAAACAGATAGATGGGTGCGAAATCGGAGTATAAATATCATTATTGTCATTGGATAGGGTCATTCTGCTTAGCAGCACATAAGCCATTTCGCCTGATCCTGAACGGCGCAAGAATTGGCGGTATAATCGCCTTCATCTTGGGTGAATAGTTGTATGCTCGTTCATAACAGAGGAACGCGTATGGAAGGCTTAACCATTCTGGATTTGCAAACTCGCATGGCGCACGGCGAGTTGACGGCGCGTCAATTGGCTGAGTATTACCTGGATCGCATCGAGCGCATTGATCGCAACGGGCCACGCCTCAACGCGGTGATCGAGCTTAACCCGCAGGCATTGGAGATCGCTGAAGCGTTGGATGAGGAACGGCGACTGGGGAAGACGCGCGGGCCGTTGCATGGGATATGCATCATGCTCAAAGATAACATTGACACCGCCGACCAGATGAGCACCACTGCCGGTTCGTTGGCTCTGGAGGGTCATATCGCCCGTCGAGACGCTTTTCTGGTTGCGCAGTTGCGCCGTGCAGGGGTTGTGCTTTTGGGTAAGACCAACCTGAGCGAATGGGCGAACTTCCGCTCGACTCACTCCTCCAGCGGGTGGAGCAGCCGCGGTGGACAGACGCGCAACCCCTACGCACTGGATCGCACGCCCTGCGGCTCATCCTCTGGTTCAGCGGTCGCCGTGGCGGCAGATTTATGCACCGCGGCGGTGGGCACTGAAACCGACGGCTCGATCGTTTGCCCATCGCATATCAATGGCATTGTAGGTCTCAAACCCACATTGGGAATGGTTAGCCGCGCCGGCGTGATCCCCATCGCCCATTCACAGGATACCGCTGGGCCGATGGCGCGAAATGTGACCGACGCGGCGCTGCTGTTGGGCGGTATGATTGGTATGGATGAGCGAGATCCTGCCACACAGGCCAGTCAGGGCAAATCTCTGAACGATTACCGGCCTTTCCTGCAGGCTGGGGCGCTGAGAGGGGCGCGCATCGGGGTGGCGAGGGATTATTTCGGCTTCGACTCGCGGGTAGATCGGGTGATCGAAGCCTGTCTGGATGCAATGAAAGCCGCTGGCGCAGAATTGATTGATCCAGTCAAAGTGGTCGGCGAGAGCAAGCTCAGCAAGCACGAAGTGGAAGTGCTGTTGTATGAGTTCAAGCATGATCTGAACGCATACCTGGCTGAGGCTGGCGCGCTGGCGAAAGTGCATAGCCTGCAAGAGGTGATTCGTTTCAACGACACCAACCGACAACAGGTAATGCCTTATTTTGGTCAGGAACGGATGCTGCTGGCGCAGCGCAAAGGCGGGTTGAACACCAAGAAATATCAGCAGGCGCTGGAAAAGGCGAAGCGACTGGCGCAGTTAGGCATTGACCGGCCGATGCAGGAACATCGCCTGGATGCGATTGTTGCCCCCACGGGCGGCCCTGCCTGGCTGGTGGATCTGGTCAACGGCGATAATTACTCCGGCGGCGGCTTTTCTGGTCCGGCGGCGGTAGCCGGCTATCCGCATATCACCATTCCGGCAGGGTACGTTTTTGGCCTGCCGGTGGGCATTTCGTTTTTCGCCAGCGCCTGGCAGGATGCAACCTTGTTGCGCCTGGCTTATGCTTTTGAACAGACGATACAAGTGCGCCGCCCGCCACAATTCCTGCCTACAGTGGATTTGAGCGCGCCAGAAGTGAATTAGGCGCGGCGTGCGGCTAATCAAATTTTTTGTGGAGCGAAGCATGAGAAACAATTCAAAATTAACCGATCTTCTATTGATCAGCGGTGCGCCAGGGTTGATTCTGCTGGCGCTCCTTTTCGATACTGTCTTGCGTTCGTGGGTCTCGCAGATCGGCGGCGAGCAACTGGCTTTGAACAAGACCATCGTCTTTCTGACGCCTTTGTTCTCATTGCTGCTGATGCTGGCGTTGGTGGGCTTGATCTGGATGATGATTGCCAACCGCGGCTACGGGCGCAGCGTTCCAGCGGCATACACCATCCTGGGGTTGGCGTTGTTGTATGCGGCAGCGATCTTGTTTGTTACGCCTGCGCCGGATAGCTGGTACGTGTTGATGATCTATCTTGCGCCGGATACGCTGTCTTTTCAGGCATCGGCGGCAGTGGCCGCGCTGGGGCTGGTTACACTGTGGTTCTGGCGTGAGCCAGAGGATAGCCAGGCGCAACTGAAGGCTGAGGAGGATTCGGCGCAGGAGGAGGTCTCGATTTGATAGATGTTTGGCGGGCAAGAAATTGAATAGAGGATTCACTACTGTCCGATCTTTTGGATCGGCTCTTTAATGCGCTTAATCGTTCAGGCTGTCTCAAGGCGAAAGAACTGACGCTGTATTAAAGCTGGCGCTGCTTGAGGTCGCGTCTATTCGATATCGTTATTGCGAAGGGCTGAGACAAACTTATGTTACACTTGTTCTGACTTTGTCTCTTCTATTGCATATTACGACAAGGAGTGCATCGAAGTGATGTCATACCACCGCCACACCTGAAGCGCGTTCTTGGGCGCAGGCTTGCGCCCGCTGAATGGTTTGCACACGCCGCCAGGCGGTGAGGTCTGCGCGTGAATTAATTCTGCCTCGATCTCCTGAGCCGCCGTCTGCGTGTGCAGGCGGCGGTTTTTGATTCCATCCAATTCATTATATTTTCAGGAGGTTTGAGGTATGACCAATCCCAACGCTGAAACTGTTATCCTTGTTACCCGCAACGGTATGGGGGACGCCGATGTGGAATTGCAACAAAAACTGATTCAAGTTTATTTCAATTTGTTGATCGAGAACGACTGCCTGCCTCCAACGGTTTGTTTCTATGCGGATGGAGTGAAGCTGGCAGTGAGCGGCTCGCCGTTGCTAGAACAGCTCAAGGTGATGGAAGCGATGGGCGTGCGCTTGATCTTGTGCTCCACATGTCTAAATTACTTTGGCCTGGTGGAGCAATTGCAGGTGGGCATCGTCGGCGGAATGACCGATATCCTGGAAGCTCAGTTGCGAGCTGCGAAGGTTATTTCGATTTAGCATGGCTTGACGGGAGTTCACCGATAAATCTATTCCTCGCGCACCAGTTTTTGGCGATGAGTACCATCGCACAGAGGCATGGATCTGGACTGCCCGCAGCGGCATAACGTCACCCGGTTGCGAGTTTCGAAGGGCTGTCCATCGGATCGTTCGATGGGTATATAGCCGGTGACCCATAATGGCCCAATAATCACCCCGTGTTCGGTCATCTCGGTGGTAACGGCGATTTGCTGCGGCAGGTCTGGTTCGTTATCGTGATCTTCATCGGCAAGCTGGTATGTATAAGAGCCGGAAGGGCACCGCTCCATCATGGCGATCGCTAACGAGCGCAGGATAGTGTCGTCATCCAGGTTTTGCACCATACGATGCACATCACGCAGGCGATTGCCACAAAAGCCGGCGTTCATACACAGGCTGAGATCGCGGCGCACGATGATCTTGCGGCTGCCGCGGTAGATGACACGGCGCTCAGCGGTGGTATTGGTATCCGCGGTTTCTGGGCCGTTGAAGCCAACGCGACGGTGCGAACTATCGCAGAAAGGTTTGTTCTTTGAATTTCCACAGCGGCACAGATCATAAGTTTCCTCGACGGGGTAATCGGATTCTTTGCGCCAGGCGATAGGTTCGCCATACTCGCTGATTACGGGCGACTTGCGCACTAATGGGATGCCTCCCACAACAGTGTAGGGACCATTTTTACGGATAATGATCTTTTTGGGGGACAGGGTGTCTGGTAAAGTCATGATGAATCTCCTCGAGGTTACAGAAAACAAACGTAAGGAAACGAGTTGCCAGTTATTGTGTAGATATTTTGCCGCGGATGAGTAATCCGACAAATATTATACACGATAAGAATCCGTCGCTTCGGAGTAAACGTAACGGGCAGGCAAGCGTACGGTAAAGGTCGAGCCTTCGTTCACAATACTATGTACGTCAATGGAGCCGCCTAATTTCCGGCACAACAGGTAAGTGATAGCCAGTCCCATCCCAGCGCCGCTGTAGCGGTTGCGGCTTTCGCGATAAGAGGGCGGATAAGGCTGGAAGATGGTTTTGAGTTGATGCGCAGTAATGCCGATGCCGGTGTCAATTACTTCAAAAATGATCTGTTCCACGCTCTCCTCGGAGCGTTCGCGGCGCACGCGCAAAGTCACGCTGCCTTCTTCCGTGAATTTAGCAGCATTACTGAGCAAATTGAGCAGGATCTGCTTCAAACGGGTGGCATCGGTGTACATCACGCCCAAATCTTCAGCCAGTTCGGCAAAGAAAGCATTACGGTTCTTCTCGATCAGTGGACGAGCGATGAGTATGATCTGATCTAACAGATCGCTCAAGGAAATCCATTCAGGGAAGACCTCCATTTCGCCCAATTCCAGGCGCGAGAGATCCAGCATATCTTTGCTCAAATCCGCCAGATAGCGCGCCGCGGCTTCGATATGTTGAGTGCGACGGGCAAAATCCGGGTTCTCCAGGGATTGCGCCTGGCTGTGGAGCATCTCGCTAAAGCCCAGAATGATGGTGAGCGGTGTACGCAGGTCGTGGCTGATGTCTGCCAGGAAGCGCGCTCGATCGCGATAGGCGTTTTCGGCAGCCTGGCGGGCAGCGTCTAACTCGGCGTTGATTTCCTGCAATACGGCGGTGCGTTCTCGCACACGTTGTTCCAATACGTCGCGCGCCTGGATCAGCTCGGACGCGCGGATTTGTTCCAGGTGTCTGTATTGCAAACGGCTGATGATCGCCAGCGCAGCGACAGCCGTGGTGAAAGCAAGCAGCGGCAACGCAATGATCAACTGACCATCCGAGATATACCAGCCTGTTGAAACAGCAAGCAGGATGACTGCAATGATCAGCGAAAGCAGATGGCGTAAGGGAAGCAAGATAGCGATAAAGATCAGCGCTGGCGCCAGCCAGGAGATGGAGGAAAGAAAAAACCTGCCGCTGCGCAGTTCGGGCGGCAGGTCGAAAGATTCTACGATCAAGTCAATAAAAGGGACTGTAGTCAAGACAATAGAGGCAAGCCCAATGCCCCACAGATAACGTGGGCTCCGTCCCAGCAGATAGCAAATCAAAAGAGATACGCAAACGCTGCCCATGGTAGCAGCGTCAGCGAGATCAGCGTGTCTATCCTGGGAAAACAGCGCATACAGCGTTCCTGAGGCGGAAAGCGCGATCAGTACGAGCAGGATGAAAAGAAATAACTCAATTTGGCGGCGTGTATCGGGCGCGGCAACATGAGCATGTGGACGAACAAACCACTTAAGCCAGAGGAGTGAGTTGGGGCGCGTGGTCATTTCTCCTGATTAAGAGTGCTCATGCGCTGTGAAAAAAGTATAGCCGGTAGGAGCGGTTTTGTCAAATATTTGTCGCGGCGAAGACGATCCTTGCATCAGAGGGCCATTGGTGATACACTCAAGTTGCAATTTGTGTTGCTTTTTACGATAAGCCCTGGCGCTGTTTTTGATGATCTACAGGAGCGCTCTCATGCCGAAACTTGCCATCGTCGCCGATAGCACCATCAGTATCCCTGAACGTTTGTTGAAAGAGCTGAAGATTCACACCGTGCCTTATTACATCCACCGCGGCGCGGAAGTGCTGCGTGATTTGGTGAGCATTGACCGAGATAGTTTCTACCGCTGGTTGCCCAGCGCAACGCAGTTGCCCACCACCGCCAGCCCTGGACCGGGAGATTATATCAACATGTATCAGAGGCTGGCGGAAGAGGAAGGCGTGGAGGAGATTGTCAGCATCCACATGACTTCCAAAGGCAGCGGAGCTTATCAGGCGGCTATGGCTGCCAAGAGCATGATCGCGGAGACGCTTCCACGGCTGCGTGTGGAGGTGGTTGATACACTCAATGTTTCTATGTGCCACGGCTGGATCGCGATTGAGGCAGCGCGGGCAGTGTTGGATCAATTGCCGATTGCAGAGGTACTGGAGCGCATCAAGCAGTTGATTCCGCGGGTGCGCATGATCCAGACCGCCGACACGCTGAAGTATCTGTATATGGGTGGGCGCATTGGTAAAGCCAAGCACTTGCTCGGCTCGCTTCTCAATATCAAACCTTTGATCGGCATGGAAGATGGGGTAATCGTTGCGCTTGGCACAGCGCGCAGCCGCAGCCAGGCGTACCGTATGATCGCTGAAATGGTGGAGAAAGCCGTAGGCGCGGGCGGTAAGATCAAGATCGCCTATATGCACGCCGCGGCGCTGGAAGAGGCGCAGAAACTGCGCGAATTAATCGAAGCGCGGGTGCAGGCGGTGGAATGGATGTTCGCCGAGCTTTCGCCGGCGCTGGGCGTGCATTCTGGGCCGGGCACTGCGGGTGTGTGCTATTATCCAGTTATTGCGACCGACTAACGCAAGAATTTCAGATTTACTCGTCGCCTGAATCGTCATCGGCGATGGCGCCCGGCTGTTCGAATTCAATCACCTCGCCATGCACATTGATGACGATGCGAAAACCCATCATCCCTAGGTATGCGCGCAGTTCTTCGGGCAAGCCGGTGTTGAGCAGGGCTTCAAACTGTCGGTCAATGTTTTTAATCTGAGCGGCAATCATCGCTCGCGAGAAGATGTCGTCCTGGCCAAGCATCTTGGCAGCCTGATCGGTGACCAGGTCTTCGTGGCCCTCGATGGATTGCAACATCAACTCCAGCACTTGCCGATCCACCTGTTCGGATGGGATGTGACGACGAAAGCCGTTATCGTCCACTACGTAACAGGCTTCTGCGCCCACATACACCACTTCGGCCGGGCGGTCGAATTCGTCGAACACCAATCCTTGAAAGACGGCTTTATTCGCCATATTGAAGCTCCGTAATTTCTGGGGCCGGCGCTTATTCTTGCCGTCCCTCGATCGTACCTAACAGGATGGCGGCGGCAATGCCTAAACGCCGGTCGAGGCAGTTTTGCGTGTCCATGCTGAAGTCTAAGTCCATTTCGTAACGGAATAGATTGAAACGCTGACGAAAGTCAGCCACGCGTTGTTCGCCGATGAATAGATCATAATCCTGTGGAAGCAGACTGCCCAGGAGAATACGTCGCAGCAAAGCGCGCCCCAGGCTATCCTCTTGCAGCAGACCTATAGGTTGATCGTTCAGATCTAGCACCTCCCAGGTATCTCGCGCCAGCGAATGCAACCCGCGACGGCGCAACGCGCCAAGGCGCGTGTTCAGCACGGCATCGTAAACATCGTACGTGGCCGAAATGTCTATCACCTGGCGGGCGTGGATGCGCAGCAACTCGTGGATGCGCGTCTCTTCAGCCCAAATGCGGATATCCTCACGCAAGCGGAACATCTTTTGCTGGCTGAAGAAAGCCAATTCGCCGTTCGGTGTGTAAATGCGAAAGGTTCCGGTGAGCGCTAACACTTTGCGGCGCAACAGGTAGTGGGAATGCTGAAAGATAGCTGTGTTCATGATCGCCTCGAGAGAGTGTTCTTTGGGCGGTTAATATCTGGCAGAGATTATTATACCTGTGGGATCGCCCATTGAAAGCGAAAGTCAACCTGGATTTTATCTATTCGGCTATCGTTGGCGCTGGTGTTTTATTGATGCACGGACACGACAGTGCCTACTGAAGCCCATTCAAACAGCCAGCCGGCATCGGCAGGGCGCAGGTTGACGCAACCGTGGCTCATCGGATGACCGAAGTTATTATGCCAATAGGTGCCGTGCAGCCCATAGCCCTGGTAGAAATACATCACATAAGGCACGCCGCTCAGATAGTAATCCGCGCCAGACATGTCGGCGGTGCGATATTTGACATAGATACGGAAGACGCCGGTCACGGTGACGGTAGGCCATACACCTGTGGAGACGATAAAGCTATTCACGATCTGGTCGCCTTGCATGGCGAAGGTGGTTTGAGAGGACAAATCCACATCAATCCAGCGTTCATCCGCGCCTACCTGGGGCGGTCTGGGGCCGGGTCCGCTGGTTTTTTGCGGTTTGGGGCGTTTGGTGGGGCGAGGAGTGGGCGGTGGAGGCGTATTGCTGGGAGGCGGCGTTGGGGTGAAGGTAGGTGTATCCGTTGGAAGGGGTGTGGCCGTGAAAGTGGGCGTATGAGTTGGCGTGGGCGTTGGCGTATTCGTAAGGGTGAAAGTCGCGGTCGGCGTCGGGCTGGCGGTAGGAGTGGATGTGATCGTCGGCGAGGCGGTGGGGGTGGAGCTGACCAGCCGGGCGATAGCGGTTTGGCGGGCATCCTCCAACGGCGGCGCAATGACTGGCGACCAGGCTTGAAACGCCAGGTAACTGGTCAGGCACAACAGAATCAATGCAACAAGCCAGCTCAACGAAAGCGGCCAACGCCGACGGCGTGGGCGCTCGAAGAGCGGCGGCGCTGGCGCTGGGCGTGCAACTTGCGCGGGGGTGAGACGAACAGCCTGGGCGCTCTCCCGGCGCAGGCGCTGAACAGCCCAATGCACACCGGCGCGGGCGCGCCGGCTGGCGGGGTTGATTTCCAGAGCGCGATTCAGATAAACCAGGGAAGCGCGCGGTTGGGCGGTTGCTGCGGCTAACAACAACCAGGCATCTTCCAGTTGTGGGGCTAGACGCGCTGCCAGGGCGGCATAGCGCCGCGCCTGGATGCGGTCGCCGCGTTGCAAAGCCTGCCGCGCTTGTTGGACGGCTTGCAGCGCCTGGAGGTAATATGCGTTGTCTGCGGGATCGCTATCGGGAAGCGGCATTTACGGATTGGCGGTTGGCGCGGCGGGAGACGCTGATGGAATCGTGGGAGCGGCGGAAGGGGGCGCGACCACTTCATTGCGCAGATAGCACAAAATGCCCTGAGCGACGCCGAAGGCCACAACGTCCGTACGTTCGGTCAAGAGTTGACGGTCGAGGTTCATAAAGCCGGTTTCGATAATGGCGGCTGGCGTCGTCTCCTGGATCTCACCAAAGGCGTGGTAGCTGGTCATATCTGGCGTTACGGAGGTGCTGTGCAGCGGCAATCCCGTCGCCGAAGCATAGCGCGAACGCAGGCAGGCGGTGAGCAGAGCCGCCTTCTCCGGGTGGCGGGTGGCCAACGCCGAGGCGACTTTGAAACCGGTGGCGTTTTCGATAAAATCGCACGAGTCGTTATGGATGGACACCAACGCCGCGGCCTGGTAGTTGGTCAGACGGGGGTCAAATTCGTGCAACAAATCTACCTGGTAACCGGCCTCGACCAGCAGCTTCTGGACGCGGGTGGCAATCTGCAGGTTGAGATCTACTTCTTTCAATCCATCGGGGCAGACGGCGCCGGAGTCATTTTTCCAATGACCGGCCACAATCCCTACCAAATTGGGGTTGCGCAACGTGGGGGTTGGAGCGCCCGGCGGGAAGGTCGGGCTGGGGCGTAGGGCGATGGTCGCCGCCGCGGCGGGCGGAACGGGAAAGCCGCTGAATTGCCCCGGCGTCCAGGCGGTGAACAGGGTAGCCAGCACAAACGCGACGCCAATGACCAAACCAAGCTGGAAGAACAATCCCTGACGCGGCGCGGCAGTTAGCTTGGGGCGCAAGAAGTTCACCGCCCGGCGGGAAGGCGCAGGAGCTTCAGCTTGCGGTGCAGGGTTTTCAGATTCTGGCATGGCTTCGATCATAGCGCAATTGTGCGAAGTTGACAAGCATAAAAAATTGCACACATTCGAACTATTTGCTGCATTAAGGGTGCAAAGAGTGTGCCAAAAACGCTGACTTCCTCAGCCGTCAGGATTGTTCATCGGGCATCCAGAATATAAAATTTGCCATAAGATGTAAACTGAATGGCAGTTGCTCGCCAGATCAAGCGCCAGCATCCGGGTGACGTGCGCTGTGTTCGCGGCGGAAGTTTCTTCTTCGAACGCCGCCCACCAACCGATCTGGCGTAGCAAGTCTGCCAGGGCGGGGGCGTCGGAGAGCGAAGCTTTGCGGATCCTAAAGCTCATCATGACCTCGTTGATGGCAAATAGATGCTCAGCTCAGCGCGCCCAATGCAGCGCGTAACCTGTAGCGGGCAAGGGGATCGCTGCGTTGCCATTAAAAGGCAGATAGAATAGTTTCCCCAAGGGCGGAAATTCAGTCGGCGCGGCGGAAGCCAGGTCAAGGACAATTACACCGCGAGCATCGGGCGACCAAAGCGCCTCGCCAACCAACCAGGCGTCGCTGCGCAATGGAGCGCGTCCGGTCAGTGCATCGGCTTCCGCCTGCACCGGCGTGAGCATGACATCGCCTTCAGGGAAAGCGTCCGTCTGGCCGTAAAAATAATATAGCTTGCCGTTTTTCGCCTGGAAGACAAATCCTGGCATATGGTACAGCCCGTCTTTCGTTTGGCTTGGTATGAGCGTCTGGCTTTGACCGCTGGTAGCGTCGGCGCGCCATAATCCAGCCGAGAACATGCCCAAGAAGGGGTTGGCGTAATAGATCGTCGCGCCATCCAGCGACCAGAATGGATTGCAACACACTGCTTCGACTGGCGCAGTGTTGGCGGGCATCTCGCTTGATATTCCGCTGGGGGGTGGATTTTGGATAAAGACCGGTTCGCCGCCAGCGGCGTTGATCACTGCCAGGCCTCCCAATGAGGGAGCAGCGGCGAAACCCAACAGCAGCCGCTTCCCGTCGGGCGACCAAGATTCGGGCCAGTAAAAGAAGTGCGCTGTCTGGGCTGGATTGTCCTTAGGCTGAGGCGGATTTTCGTTGAGGATGAGTTGAAACGGAACTCCTCCCGAAGCCTCAATAATATTCACCCCGCCCATACTATAGGCGATGCTTTCGCCGTCTGGCGACCAGCGCGGTTTTCCCAGTAATTGATTCGAAAAGTCAGGATTGTTTTCGGCGGGCAGCGTCGGTCCATCCACCAGCAATGTGCGCTCACTTCCATCCGCCTTGGCGAGGATTAAGTCATTGTCCGACACATACGACAATCGCCCATCCAACGGCGAGATGTCGAAGTCTGTCACCGGAGTAGCCTCGTGAGTTATCTGCCGCAATGAATGACCGTCCGCCTCTAGCCGCCAGATCTGATTAAGCCCGCTCTGGCGGGATAAGAAAAGCAACGCGGCGGGCAACATGGACAGGGGTTCAGGGGAAGCGGTTTCCAGAAACGGGGTGGGAAGCAGATCTGCGCTGCCAGGGTCGGCAGCATCATGATGAGCGGGTCGCGTTTCAAGCAGCGCAGCTTCCGTTTCAGGGGTGGAAACAGGGGAGATCGTGAGCGATTGCGGTGACAAAAACCGGGATGGCAAATTGCATGCTGTCAGAATAAATACTACAAGAATCAGGCAGAAGAAAGTGCTCCTCAAATGAAACCTCCTGGAGATGACGTTATAAAAGCCTGCTTAAATCGTGTTCAAATCGTTTTGCAGGAGCTGGCGCTTTATCGAAAATGATGCTCGCGCCAGATTTTGCAGGACCATTACGTGCTGCAATGCGGTTCTGAGTATATCAGCAATCGTTTGTGACAGTTGCTCGAGATTTGAAAATGGGCCGCCTTTGTTCCTGCGCGGACGTAGTGGGGCGGGTTTTGTGATGGATTCAGGATAAATTGTCACATTTTTGGTGATAACAAAAACGTTAGAAAATGTTGCATTTAGGATCAGTGTCCATTACACTGATCTTAGTACTAAAGTACCAGTGAAATCATTGATATTCTCATCACTATGGGACGCTTTTTTTTGCAGGAGGTCATTATGAAGACTCATCGAAGGAGTGAAAGTGGGCAGGCGGTGATCCTGCTCACCCTGGCGATTGTCGCCTTGCTGGGGTTTACCGCCCTGGCGGTGGATGGCAGCATGGTGTATTCTGATCGCCGTTTTGCGCAGTCTGCAGCAGACGCCTCAGCGCTGGCAGGAGCATCTGCGGCAGCGCAGGTGATATATCAGCAGGGCGTAACCCAGGCAACCTGGAATTGCAATAGCGCAACGTTGCAATCGGCGATCAGTGCAGCCAGCGGCGCCGCCATCAGCCGCGCCGCAAGCAACAGCTTCACTATAGACAGCGATGCCGCCGATAATCACGGCGTTGCTACTACTTGTGTCAATTCTGGGACTGAAAAGTATCTGGATGTACTAGTGCGCATTACTCAGGATACGCCAACCGCGTTTGCTCAAACAATCATGAACCGCCCTTTGCGCAATGTGGTGACGGCGGTGGCGCGCGTACGTCCGCGAAAGGCGCTGGCATTTGGCTATACCATTGTAGCTTTGAATCCTGCCGCTTGTAGCGGCCAATCAAATGGGGCGACCTTTCATGGAAATCCGGATGTAACGGTATGCGGTGGAGGCATCTTTTCCAATGGCTGCCTGCGTGGCAATGGCAGCATTGATGTGTATGTTAAGGATTTCAACTGCTCTGGGGTTGCTTCATCGGGCATCTTTTACGCCACAGAAGTCACTGGGGCTTCCAAGTTTCATCCCAACCCGCAATCTGCTGCTCATATCTCTGCGGACGCGTATGCGTTGGATTTTACCCCGCAAGAGTTATGTAATCGCCCTGGCGCCCATATCGTTAATGCCTCCGATCTGCCCTCGGTTCTATCGCCTGGATTATGGTGCATCAATGGCAGCGTTGGTCTGCATGGCAACAAAGGCGGTCAACTACATGGCGAAGGGGTAACGCTGGTGTTCTTGAACGGCGGGTTATCTTGCAATGGCAATTGCGATTTCCGCATATCCGCTCCAACAGCTAGCCCAGACCCTTACCCCGCTGTACCGGGTCTGCTCATTTACTCCATGGCTTCGTCTTCGTGGAAGTTGAACGGCAATAATGTCTCATATTTTCGCGGCACGATTCTTTTGCCCAACGCGGATGTGACTCTGACTGGCACCGGCAATGAAAACTCTTTTATGACACAGGTGATCACGTGGAATTTTGAAGGCGGTGGAACCAACGACAGCACGTACAAATGGAATGACAACTGGATGTACACCGAGCCTGTCACAGTTGAGTTAAACAAATAGTTGACTTTTGATTATTTTGATTGGGCATCGTTCTGCGGTGGTTTCCACTCTGCCAACATGCGTTGAGCGATGACCGGGGCGTGGACAGCAGCGCTTTGCCCGCGCAGGGCTTCCAGCAATGGTTGTAGATACTGACGAGTGGAAGCAGACGGCATGGCGTGCAGGGCGTGATAAACCGCCTGGCGCACCGGCTCGCTGAGTGGTTGGTCTATCAAAAAGCGCAGGATGAAGGGGATTGCCTGGGCATCCAGGTCGGCCAGGGTGCTGGCGGTAGCCCAGCGCACCGCAGGGTGATCGTCGCGCAGACCTTCCACCAGAGTCTGGATGCCACGCAGATTACCAATTTGCCCCAAACCGCGAGCGGCGTGCCAGCGGATGTGGCTGTCGGGATGTTGTAAAGCTATTTGTAAGACATCTTCGGCGGCAGGTCCCAACTCACGCAGGGCGCGGCTGGCCAGGCGATGGACGGCGCCGCGGTTGTTGGTCAGCGCAACCAGAAGCGCCGGCGCGCCGCGTGCATCGCCCAGGGTGGCCAGGGCTTCTACAGCGCGCAATTGCCAGCTTTCATCGGCGGCGCGGGCAGGGTCCTCTCCGCCAGTGATCATTTCCTCTAAAACGGGGATGGCTTCAGCATTGCCGCGCAAACCCAGCAACCAGGCGGCGGCGAAATGGATGGGCTGCGGTACTCTCAGAGCGCGGATCAAGACCAGCTCTTTGCGTTTCCCTTCCGCTTCATCCATATCCACGACGAACAATTCGGCGATAGCCTGCGCCGCCGCGCCTGGCTTTGGCTCGTTCCACTTCAGGGGGCGCAATTGATCGAGGCTGGCTTTGCCCAGCGGATCCCAATCGCCCCACATACCCGTTGCCAAATAGGCCAGCAGACAGCGCTATATCTGGCCATTGCGCGCCTGGTGGATGGTTTTTTGCATGATGGCGCGCAGGTCTGCCAGATTGGAAGTCAAATAACCCAGGATTTGCGCTGCGGCCCGCAGATCGCCTTCGGCAGCGCGCTGCAACAGGCTGACTTCTGCAGTGCGCGTTGTTCTCGTCTCTACATCGAACGGGGAATCATCAGATTGGGCTTTCATCGCGCACCTCCTTATCTGTCGGTCGGCCAGAGCGGCGCGGCCGACGCACAACCGCTGAACTACCGGCAGAATCAGATCACCTCAGGCGGGCGATGGGAGGCAGTGTTGCAGCCTGGAGGCGTTCGCACCCAAGCAAACACGAACGATGAATCCAGCGCAATTGGTCTTCCTACTCATACAATACAACCGAATATGGGCAAAGTCAATAGGGACTGGGTAAAAACAATCTTGGGTATGAACATCCCACAGGTTTCTGATCATACAGGCTCGTTTTTAGGGGAACCTGCGGGACGTTTTGCGCCGACGAGATAAACCAATTTCGGTGAATATCTAAGAACAATCTTAGACCAGGATGGCGCGACGCCATTTTCGCACTGAATTGATCAGATATATTTCTTCGCAGCGCGATAAGTCTTCCAGGCGCATGATCTGCTCTTCAATTTCTCCTCGATCAAGCAGCCATTGACGAAAAACACCTGGCAACAGCCCACAATATACCGGTGGCGTGACCAGTTTTTCGTTCAGGCGTATCACCAGGTTGGCGGTGTCGCTTTCGGTCAATTCACCGCGTTCATTCCATAGCAACACATCGCTGCAATCGCCGCAGGCGGCGCGGGCTTGTTCATACATTTGACGATGAGTGGTCTTGTGGTAGAGAAAAATGTTGCGCGAGGAGACTGGCTGAGCCGCCAGTTTGAGGCGCGTCGGCTCGGGAGCGCTGCGATCGAGCGGCGCAGCCTGGCAGGTTACTTCTCCATGTTGGTTGAGCAGAAGGCGTACTTTATGCGCCAACGGTGGGAGAGCCGCGGCGGTCTCGTCCAGGCGCTGTTCGATGATCTTTCGTTGTAGAGGAAAGACGAAATATTCCGCCGAGGCGCTCAAACGATGTAAATGCTCTTCCAGCAGGAAATAGCCCGCCTGGGGAGTCCAGAGCAGGCTTTCTAACAGGCAAAACTCCGGCTGCGGCTGGGTGAGCAATCGAGCTTTGATCTGGCATTCTTCATATTCCTCCGCGCTGGTCGAGTCCCAGACGATGCCGCCGCCTACGCCGTATTCGGCTATGCCACTCTGGCGGTCGAGCAGCACGCTGCGGATGGCGACGTTGAACTGAGCGTGGCGCTGGGGGGAGACGAAACCAATGCAACCGGTATAGATTCGCCGCGGAGTGGTCTCTAGCTCGGCGATGATGTGAGTGGTGCGCACTTTGGGCGCGCCAGTGATGGAAGCACAAGGAAAGAGGGCGCGCATTATTTCGCTCAAGTTGGCGCGGCTGCGCGCCTCCACCGTCGAGGTCATCTGCCAGACGGTGGGATAGCGTTCGACTTCGAACAGGCGGGTGGTTTGCACGCTGCCAATTTCGGCAATGCGCCCTAGGTCGTTGCGGATCATGTCCACGATCATCACATTTTCGGCGCGATTCTTTTCGGAATGGTAGAGCCATTCGGCCTGCGCTCGGTCGTCTTCCAGCAGCAGGCCGCGCCCGGCAGTGCCTTTCATCGGGCGGCAGGTTAAACGGTCATCTTTCCAGGTGAAGAATAATTCCGGTGAAGCTGAGCAAACAATGAAGCGTCCCAGATTGAGGTAGGCGGCGTAACGGGCGCGTTGCGTATGGGCGATCTGGCGGAACAGCCCCCAGGCGTCGCCGGAGAAGGGGACATGCAAACGCAGGGTGTAATTGACCTGATAGGTCTCTCCGCGGGCGATGGCTTCTTTGATGCTGGCAATCGCCTGGTCGTACTGCTGGCGGCTGACAGAAGGCGTCCATTCGCCGATGTGATAACTCGGCCAGGGAGAAGCGTTTAAATCGAAAGGTGTGGCATGTGGGTATAAGCCAAACCAAAGCAGGGGGAAATCTGGATCGGCAGGGCGGACGCGAAAAGCGGGGTCGAAGGCTGGCGCGGCTTCGTAGCTGATGAAGCCAACTGCGTATAGCTGTTCCTGGCTGAGGCGTTTTTCCACCTGTCGCAGGGTGGGCAATACTTCATCTAGCTGATGCGCCTGGATAACGGCGATTGGATGTTCGAAACGCAACCAGAGCGATTGCGCTGCGTCGTAAAGAATTACATCGCCCGGGTTCATAGAGGCATATTGTATCCGAAAATGACCCGACCCGCGTATTCGGGGTGTGAACATCGCCATGCCCTTATGTGCAAAATCCCCACCAATTTTGTGACAAATATGGGCTGATCGGCAATCGGGTTTTAAAATTGCCCCAGAATCATTCGCCTGAGATGGAATTAGCCGGATTGCACGCTCTAATTTCACGGAAAAAATATTTGCAAAGGAAGGAAAAAAACAATGTTTATGCGGCGTATTGGCCGATTTTCGACAGGCGCGTTGCGCATCTGCTTGATTGCGTGTGCACTCCTCGTAGCCCAGCCCCCAACTGTTGCGGGTGTGCAGTCCTCTGATGACGGTTTTGACCCCAGCGCAAATGACATGATCCATGCTCTGGTGTTGCAACCGGACGGTAAGATCGTGGTGGGGGGCGATTTTACTCAATTGGGTGGACAGTCGCGCAGTCGAATCGGTCGGCTGAACCCCGACGGCAGCCTGGACATGACTTTTCTCCCCGAAGCGAATGGCGCGATCTATGCCCTGGCGCTGCAACCGGATGGCAAGATCGTGGTGGGTGGTGATTTTACTCAGTTGGGTGGACAGGCGCGCAATCGAATCGGTCGGCTGAACCCCGACGGCAGCCTGGACACAACCTTTCTCTCCGAAGCGAATGGCGCGATCTATGCCCTTGCGCTGCAACCGGATGGCAAAATCCTGGTGGGAGGTGATTTCATTCAGTTGAGTGGACAAGCGCGCAGCCGAATTGGACGACTGGACCCCGATGGCAGTCTGGACTTAGCCTTTGACCTCGGGGTGAATGATACGATCTATGCTCTGGCGCTGCAAGCGGATGGCAGGGTCGTGGTGGGAGGCGATTTCACCCAATTAGGCGACCAGGCGTGTAGTCGAATCGGACGACTGAATCCGGATGGCAGCTTGGATGCAACCTTTAACCCCGGCGCAAATGGCCCCATCTACACTCTAGCGCAGCAACCCGATGGCAAGATTTTGATCGGGGGTGGTTTTACTCAATTAGATGGTCAGCCGCGCAGCCGAATCGGGCGGCTGAATCCCAGAGGCAATCTGGATGCAACCTTTGACCCTGGGGCGAATGACACGATCTATGCTTTGGCGCGGCAGCCCGATGGCAAGATTTTAGTTGGGGGCGACTTTACTCAGTTAGGCGGTCAGCCGCACAATCGAATCGGGCGGCTGACTCTGGACGGCGCGCTGGAGGGGACCTTCCAACCCGACGCAGATGGAGTGATCTATGCCTTGACGCCGCAATCGGACGGCAAGGTCGTGGTGGGGGGTGCTTTCACACAATTGAATGGGCAGAGGCGGGAACGCATTGCCCGCTTGAACCTCGATGGCAGTCTGGAGGCGACTTTCAAGCCTGAGGCAAACGGATCCGTCTACGCGTTGGCGCTGCAACCGGATGGCAAGATCCTGATCGGGGGCTATTTCACGCAGATAGGTGAGCAAATACGCAATTATGTCGCTCGCCTCAACCCTGATGGCAGCCTGGATGTCGCCTTTAATCCAGGGGCGGATAACCTTGTTCTCGCTTTGGCGTTGCAGCCAGATGGCAAAATCCTGGTTGGAGGCTTGTTCACTCGATTGAGCGGGCAAACTCGTAAATACCTTGCCCGATTGAATCCCGATGGCAGCCTGGATATGTCCTTCGACCCTGGGGTGGATGACCCTGTTCTCACCCTGGCGCTGCAACCGGATGGGAAGATCTTAGTCGGGGGCGCGTTCACCCAGGTTGGTGGGCAAACCATTCCTTACATTGCCCGCTTGAACCCCGATGGCAGTCTGGATGCCGATTTCAATTCAGCGGCGGATAATGTGGTGGTTACCCTGGCGCTGCAACCAGATGGCAAGATTCTGGTGGGAGGTGGGTTCACCCAAATCAATGGGCAGTCGAGGGAGCGCATCGCCCGGCTGAATCCCGATGGTAGTCTGGATGCAACTTTTGACCCCAAAGCGGACAGCACGGTTTACGCTTTGGCCGTCCAGCCCGATGGGAAAATCGTTGTCGGAGGCGCGTTTACCAACTTGGGCGGAGAGACGCGAAATAGCATTGCCCGATTGACCCCCGACGGCGCGCTGGATATGGATTTTGACCCTGATGCGAATGGCTTAATCCATACTCTGGCTTTGCAACTGGATGGAAAGATTGTGGTCGGAGGGTGGTACACCCAACTCAATGAACAACCACGCGATTATATTGCGCAGTTGAACCCCAATGGCAGCCTGGATACGACTTTCAGCGCTGCGGCAAACAATTCGGTCACTGCTCTGGCGCTGCAACCGGACGGTAAAATTGTGGCTGGCGGCTATTTCACCTTATTGAATGGACAGCCGCGTTCTTATATTGGACGGCTATCAAACGAGGCAGCCGCTTCGCAGAATCTCGCTGTTTTCAGCGACGGCGCCTCGATTACATGGAGGCGCAACGGCGCAGGTTCACAAGTTTGGCGCGTGATCTTCGAACAATCTACCGACGGGGTATCCTATACGCCGCTCGGTGAGGGGACGCGCCTCGCGGATGGCTGGCAATTGAACGGATTGAATCTGCCACATTGCCAGAATTTGTCTCTGCGCGTCCGCGGTGATTACAGAACAGGGATATCCAATGCCTCAGAATCTATTATGGAGTCGGTGCGAAATATCTACCTGTCCCAATCTCTGGAATTTACTTCCTCAAACCACGCAACTTTTTCTATCGGTTCATCCGCGTCGTTTACTGTGATTGCCTCAGGATGTCCGACCTCGATGATTTCCCTGAGCGGCGTCTTGCCAGGCGGTGTTACGTTTACGGATAACGGAGATGGCACAGCCACTCTGGCGGGTGCGCCTGCGGTGGGGTCAGGCGGCGTTTATCCACTGACTTTCACGGCGAGCAATGGTATTCAGCCGGCTGCGACGCAGGTCTTTACGCTGACAGTGGACGCAAAGTTATACCTGCCGCTCGTGTTAAGAGATGTGCAATAGTTGTAGATAAAACCTATGTGTTCATTGTGAGGCAAAGGAGCAGGCGTGGACCTGCCAAGCGGATGCACTTGGCAGGTTACGGCGCTATTCAATCGGTGGGTTCGTCAGCTCTCAAGGCGCGAAAATAAAGAAAAGCTGCGCCTGACCGGCCTCGTACCCGATGACAAGCTGGTTATTTTGCAGTTCATAGCTAATTGCGCTTTGCAGCGCCGCCAGATAGCGTGCTTCTTGCTGCATTAAATTCTCGTCCGTGCAAGCCATTAGGGTGGAGACCAACGCGCCAATGCTGAGCGAGTTACCCTGCACCTGGTAAGAACCGGAAAAAGAGTTGCAACCGCCCGATCCGCCCAGACTTCCATCCTGGCGAAATTCCAGCGTTAGGGTTGAGCCGGGAATTATTGGCTCGGCGGCGCCAGCCGGCCCCATGGAAACCAATAGCCATTTCGTGTTAACCAACGATTGCCCGCCTGGCGTTTCTGCTGGCGGCGGATAAGCAGTAGGCGGCGGCTGGCTGGCTTGCAGCACCCTCATACGCAACTGGCTGGCGCTCTGGTCGCTGCGCACTTCATAGCCTTGCCCATTCACCTGGAAGAATGACTGCCAGCCCGGAATGAGGGCTTCAGTGCAGATTTCATCAGGCTCTGCCAGACCCAGGCAGCCGTCCGGCCAGGTAACTTGCGCATAGCTGATAAGTCTGACTGCTTCCAGGGGAACGCCGAGCTGCAGCGCCAGCCATTGACGAGCAAGCTGCACAGCTTGCGGCGGCTGGATGGGTGTTGCGCCCGGCCCGGCGATGGGTGGTCCCAACAGGCGGGTGAGCTGGCGCAGAATGGAAGGGCGCAAACCAGAATACAACACGATCAGCCGCCCGCGTGCCCAAATGGTGGATGTACGCGCCCACTGCGGCAACAGATTGACATCCCCGCCGCTTTGAATAAAGGGGTCGGTCACTGAGCGGCGCGTGGCCTCATCGGGAAATTCGAACACGCGCAATTTTCCGTCCGGCAGACGGATGATGCGGCTGTTGACTTTGATCCGTGGGGCGGCTTTCTGCATGGCCGGATCAGCGAAGATCTCGCCGGGCTCGGCGTTTTCTCCGCTGTCGTTGAGGGCGGTCACCAGTTCGTCGTAGCTGCGTGGCTCTCGCGCTGCAGGTGTTTCCAGCTCCGGGATGATTTCCACTGGAGGCGTGGTTGGGTTGGGTATTTCACCGACTGTCGGCTGGCCTTGCGGGGGTTGACCCGGAACTGCGCCTGGCTCGCCGTTTCCGCTGGGCGGGTGCGGCGTCTGGGGCGCCACCAGAGTGCTGAAGAGTCGGCTATCTTGCGGGCTGCATGCGGTGACGGTCAATGCTATCAGCAGCAGGATGGTCGAAACTTTCCATCTCATTTTGATTATGCTCCTTCCATGCGCTTCTTCCGAAGCGCATGGAAAATGGACGAGAAAAGCGTTGTAAAAGTTCCCTGATGGGTATAGATGCATGACATCTGACACTGTCAAAGAAGATATGATGCCTGAGCTTCAGGAGTTGTTGCCTGGTGCCCAACGCTTCGAAGCCGTCTCTGACAATGTCTTCGCCGGCTACCGAGGTACACACATCATTGGCTATATCACAACCGGCGATGCATTCGGCTATGGCGGTAAGCTTGAGCTGGCCGTGGCCGTTGATCCTCAGGGCAGGGTGGTTAATTTTGCCGTCATCGAAGAACGCGAGACGCCTGAGTATCTCATCCGGGTGGAGAGGGAGGGCTTTTTCGATTCACTGAGAGGAAAATCGTGTCAGGACTCATTCCGGGTTGGGGTTGACGTAGACGTCATTACCGGAGCAACCTACACCTCAGAAGCCATCGCCAAGGCGGTGGGCAAGGGCTGCCGTCAGATTGCCTCCGGCGAGCTAGGATTGAGCGCTTCAAGTGATTTTGCGACAATTAAGTTCGGCGCGCCGGAAATCGCGCTGATTCTACTCTATGCAGCAGGCTATATCGGTCACCGGCGAAATTTCAAATATACCCGGCAAGTACGTTGGATGACGATGATTGCTGGGCTGGTCATCTTGGGTTTTTGGTTAAATCGTCCATTGACGATTGGTAATATCAACCAGTTGCTGCTGGGTTTTTGGCCGGATTGGCAGAATAACCTGTACTGGTACTTGCTGATTGGTGGAATCTTGCTGGTTTTTACCGCCGATAATAAGAACCCGTACTGCGAGTGGTTCTGCCCATTTGGAGCTGCTCAAGAATGCCTGGGGGTTCTGGGTCGGGCAAAAGCGCGCTCAGCAGGAAAATTCAAGGGCTATCTGAGATGGATACAACGCGGATTGGCATGGCTGGCAATTGTGCTGGCGTTGCTTTTCCGCAATCCCAGCATCTCCAGCTATGAGGTGTTCAGCGCGTTGTTCGACCAAGTCGGATCTACAGTGCAATTTGCGCTGCTTGGTATTGTGCTGATGACATCCTTATTTGTCAAACGTCCCTGGTGCAATTACCTCTGCCCGCTGCGCCCGGTGACCGAATTTATCCAGATGGCGCGGAGGTGGATTCTCTCGTTATGGAAGAAAATCATTCACGAAACGGAGTGATCTTCCCCTATATTATCCTGGTGATCGTGCTGGTGTCCACCACGCTGATCCTGTTCCAATTGTGGTCATCCGTAAGCCTGGTTGTGGATCGCTCTACCGAAGGACCAACTCCAACTTACACCCTTTGGTGGCGCACCCCGCAAATTGTCACATCTACCCCGACGCTGTCAGCGGCGCGGTCAACCTTTTCTATTGAGGTTAGGGTGACAACGCCTATGCCCGCTTCGGATTTTTTATTTGGGAATGCAAGATGACTGACCAGAGTTTACCTCCAACCGGAGACATTCAGTCAGTGAGAAGGCTATCCCGCCGTAATTTTCTGCGCATCGTTGCCTGCGCTGGCATTGCTGCGTGGGTGGGCAATGCCGCGTTAGAAAATCTGGAAGCGGCGCGCGTCGTCCGGCAAAGTCGGGTGCTCATGGGGACGGTCGTCAACCTGACGTTGATCGTAAGCGACCGAGAAAGCGCGGCGGCTGGCGAGGTAGCCGCGCACGCCTGCCTGGAGCGGATGGCGGAACTAGAAGCTGTTCTCAGCCGGTTTAAAGAAGATAGCCAGGTATCCATTCTCAATCGCAACGGAAGCTTGAAGAACCCCCACCCCGCGCTGCTAGAGTTGGTTCGCCGGTCGCATCAGATCAGCGAGCTTTCATTCGGCTTGTTCGATATCACCATCCTGCCGCTGTTGGCGCTGTACCAAAAATATCACGCTGCCGGGGGCGGTCTGCCTGTTGAGACCGAGATCGAGGCTGCCTGCCAGAAAATTGATTACCGCAAAATAATCGTAAACGAGAGTGATCTGGCTTTTACAGAGACAGGGATGGGGATCACGCTAGATGGGATTGCCAAAGGGTATATTGTTGATGAGGGAGTTAACCGGCTGGTCGAGTATGGCTTTAGCAATGTCCTGGTTGAAGCTGGGGGCGACCTGGTGGCAGGTGGGCGTCAAGGATTTGATGGCGGGTGGAAGATTGGCATCCAGTCTCCGCGCCGGAGGAGCGAACGGTTGGTGGCGCGTTTCGATGCTTTCGACGAAGCGGTGGCTACTTCAGGCGACTACATGCAACCTTTCACCGCAGACTTTGCCCAGCATCACATCCTGAACCCGAAAACCGGTCGGTCTTCCCCCGCTCTGGCCAGCGCCACAGTCATCGCTCCAAATCTGGCTATAGCTGACGCCATGGCTACAGCGCTCATGGTGATGGAACCGGCAAAGGGCTTAGCACTGGTCAGAGAGTTAGGGCTACGAGCGCTTCTGGTGACGAAGGATATGACGTTGCTGCAGGCTTAGATCAGCCATTGAAAGGTATAATCAGGTTGATCCTGAAAAGCGAGCGCTGCGATGTCAAATCAAGCGCGAGATTTATTTCTTTGATAGGCTAAAGAAATCAAATGAAAGGAGAAAGCTATCATGCTGATCGTCCATGTGCATGTTCACGTGAAGCCAGAGGCTATCGAGGCGTTCAAGCAAGCGACCCTGGAAAACGCGCGCGCCAGTGTGCAAGAGTCGGGCATTGCTCGCTTCGATGTAATCCAGGATATGCAGGATCCCGCTCATTTTATCCTGGTAGAAGTGTATCGCGACGCCGAGTCGCCAGCGAAACATAAAGAGACAGCGCATTACGCTCGCTGGCGGGATGCTGTGGTGAATATGATGGCGGCGCCGCGCGCCAGCGAGAAATTTACCAATATCTATCCACCTGACAGCGGGTGGTGATTGTTGCTGCTTGCTACGCCAGGAAAGGAAGCCTCTGGTGATTCAGTTCGAATTTGCAACCGCGTCTCGCATTGTCTTTGAAGCGGGCGCAATCCAGAAAGCAGGCGCATTGGCGGCGGAAATGGGGTGGCGAGCGCTGGTGGTCGCTGGTTTGAGCTTGGAGCGCGTTCAACCCTTACTCAATCAACTGGCTGCCGCAAAAATCGTTTCCACCCTCTATATGGTCGCTCAAGAGCCAGATGTGCAAACTGTTCGGGAAGGGGTTGAACTGGCGCGCCGAAATAGCTGCGATCTGATGATCGGCTTTGGCGGCGGCAGCGCGATAGACGCGGGCAAAGCGATTGCTGCGCTGGTCTCCAACACAGGCGATCTGTTGGATTATTTGGAGGTAATCGGCAAAGGGTTGCCGTTGCAGCAGCCGCCTTTGCCCTATATCGCTATTCCCACCACCGCCGGTACAGGATCGGAAGTGACGCGTAACGCGGTGATTGGCGTGCCAGAACGCCGGGTGAAGGTCAGTATGCGCAGCCCTTTGATGCTGCCCAGGCTAGCGCTCATTGACCCAGAGCTGTGTTATAGCTTGCCGCCTGCAATCACTGCCAGCACGGGCATGGATGCTTTGACGCAACTCATTGAACCGTTTGTTTGCAATCAACCCAATCCGCTCACGGATGCAATCACGCGAGAAGGGATGCGCTACGCAGCTAGATCTTTACGGCGGGCATATTCAAATGGAAGCGACATAGAAGCCCGTCAGCAGATGTCGCTCGCCAGCCTTTTTGGCGGTTTAGCGCTGGCAAACGCCAGGCTTGGCGCAGTGCATGGATTTGCCGCTGTTCTGGGTGGAATGTACGCTGCACCGCATGGCGCCATCTGCGCCCGTTTATTACCCCTTGTGGTGGAAATCAACGTTCGCGCTATGAAACAGCGTGAGCCTTCTCATCCAGCTTTATCTCGTTACCTGGAAGTGGCTCGCATCTTAACCGAGCGCCCTCAGGCGAAAATTGAAGATGGTGTATCCTGGTTGCATGAGTTATGCAGCGCGTTGGAAATCCCACCTCTCTCAAAATACGGCGTTGAGCCTGCTGAAATCCCTGCTATCTGCGAGAAATCCAGCCGCGCCAGCAGCATGCGAGGCAACCCAATCCAGCTAACCGTGGAGGAGATGGAGGAGATTTTGACGCGGGCGTTTTGATGCCTTGCTTCTCGAAGCTGCGAGAATTATTTTGCAGCAGCTATTGACGTTTTACGCTAAACCGACTAGAATCTCACCGCCTTCCCCCAAGTCGGCGGGGGTATTTTTTTGCCGTTTCAGAACGCCGTGAGGTGTGTGATGAATGATGCAATACCATCTACGGAGGCGCAAGATGCCTCGGGCAGCGAAGAACTTGAGCAAGTTATGGCTGATACCATCAACCTTTCTCAGGCGTCATTGGACAAAGTGTCGGCGGACCTGGTGCGAATGAGCGGCAGCGCGGCCGGCGAGGTGAGCGCTGAGGAAATCGAGATGCGTCAAAGCGCTGTTTATCAGGCTCAAGCTGGCGAGATTTCGATGCAAAACAGCGCCGTTGCCCTGTCTCAGGCGAAAACCATCGAAAGCTCCTACGATTTCCTGGGGGTAGCCAGAGCGGAGAAATTGAGCCTGGATCATAGCCGGTTGGGCGCGCTCTATGCCGAAGGCGCAGAGATAGATAACAGCCGTGTTGCTCTGATGGTTGCCCGCCAGGTGCAGGGAGGCAATATCCAAACGGCTATTCTGCTGGCTGGTCAGGTTCAAGGTTCTGTAGAGACCCAGGTGGATACGCCGAGGGCGTTGTTAGCCGGTTTGGCTGCCGGTGTAGGAGTTGGATTGGTGTTGTTTTTAGGTCGCCTCCTCACCAGACGGAGGTTTTGATTGTGAAGCTCGAGGCGAGATCAGCTCTCGTGAGCAAAGCTCGCCTCGTCAAATCCCACCGGCGGAAGCCGGAGTTTAGATCACAGGAGCGAAGGTAATCCAGGCCGATATAAAATAACTGGTTCCTGGGTGAGAGGCGCTCCAAGGAAGGTCGTAATGGAGAAAGTTGTATTACAAGCAAACCGTCGTGAAGTGGTTGGCAAACAGGTTCGGGCGTTACGTCGTCAGGGCTTGCTTCCAGCGGTGATTTACGGTCATCACATCCAGCCCATCAATATCGTATTAGACGCCCACGAAGCCGGTTTGGTCTTACCCAGGCTCTCTTCGTCGCAACTCGTGGTTGTGGAAGTGAATGGAGAGCGTCATAATGCGTTGGTGCGGGAGAAGCAACGCCATCCGGTGACGGACGCGCTGATCCATGTGGATTTCCACGTTGTTTCAATGACGGAAAAGCTACGCGTAATGGTTTCCATCGAGTTTGTGGGCGAAGCGCCAGCGGTAAAGAACTTCAACGGCATTGTCGTTCCTTCAAAAGAGGAATTGGAGATTGAGTGTTTACCGGACGATCTGCCTAATCGAATCGTGGTAGATCTCGGCGAGCTGGCAGAAATTGGCGATGCAATACATGTGCGCGATATTTCCTTGCCGCCGCGAGTGACGGTTTTGGAAGATCCTGATGAGGTGATTGTTGTCATCACCGCTCCCATCACTGAAGCAGAGTTGGAAGCTGCCGAGACGGTAGCTGGAGTCGAACCGGAAGTCATTGAGAAGGGCAAGAAGGAAGAGGAAGACTTCGATTAGAGAACATAACCTTCCACCTCATATCTTAATCTGAATCGTCGGCGCGCCTGTGGATCTCTCCAGAGCGCGCCGACTTCTATCGTGCGATTGCGAAAATTGTTCTTTGGGGGAATCTATTAAGATTTCAAAAGTCGGATGAGGTTGATGGTCATCCTTGCGCTGGCGCCCCACAAGATTTCCCCATCGTAAGGCTTGTAATAGATCACCCTGGCCGGATCATGCGGTTGCGGTAGTTCTCTGAACTGCTCCTCGTAGTTCGCCTCCTCTGCTAGCCAACTGAGTGGAATGGTGAAAATTCTGCTTACCTCGTCCTGTGCTGGGCGCAACGGGTAGGGCCAGGGGATTGCGCCAACCACTGGCGTAACAAGATAATTGGTCACCGTACGATATGGGCGCATTTGTCCTAAAACACGGACATCGTTTGGATGCAGACCGATCTCTTCGTGTGTCTCTCGCAAAGCCGTTTGAACAGGGGACTCGTCGCCTGGATCGGCTCGGCCGCCTGGGAAAGATACCTGTCCGCTATGCTCGGGCAGGGCAGCATTGCGACGCGTGAAAAGCAATTGCCATTCCCCATCCGAGCGCAGTAAGGGGATCAATACCGCTGCGGGTTTTGGCGCGCCTGTTGCGAATTGGAGCAGAGCAGGAAATTCTAGCTCCGCGCTTTGTTCTGCTGAGGTGAATGCCAACGTCAGACGGCGAGATATCTCCTCTTCAGTTATTGAACATTCAGGTTTCTTGATCAAGGGTGACGGAACTTCCACGATTATACGGAACATCCTCTATGTTCTATATTTCATACCGAATGACCGTTATCCGATCGGTCTTCGGACATATCTGTTTTATTATCCATGATCAGGCTTTCTTTCTCTATAAACTTCTGATGCTGAGCAAGCATTGGGCGAGCGAATATTAGGAAACCTGTGTGTGCCACCATACGATCTGTAGGGCGAAAGCGGTCTGCAACAGGTTTGTAATAACGCAGCATTATTTCACACACATCCACAAAGGCGAAGTTGTTCGGGTAAAAGGCATCCAATAAACGGATAACTTGATTGGTTGTAGGTAAAATTGCTCCAAAATGGCCGCCGGGTTTCAACGCCTGGCGCGCCTGTGCTAAATAATCATACGCGTTTGGAACATCTAAAAACAGAGCGTCCACGCCGGTTTCGTCAAACCCTTCAGCAATATCGCGCTGTTTCAAAGTAACGCGGTCTGCTAATCCCAGTTTCTCAAGATTTTTACGCGCCAGATTTTGCATTTCGGGGCGAATTTCATAAGAAATTACGCGTCCCTGCGTTCCAACCGCCCAAGCCAAGGCGATCGTC
Source organism: Anaerolineales bacterium (assembly GCA_020060465.1). Classification (GTDB taxonomy): domain Bacteria; phylum Chloroflexota; class Anaerolineae; order Anaerolineales; family UBA4823; genus RBG-16-57-11. The sequence continues at coordinate 39,186 of JAGVAD010000048.1, read as the reverse complement.
AGCGCTCCAGAGCCAGTGCCGGCTTCGATCACTTGCGTCCCTGGGCCAATTCCCATATTGATCAGGACGAAGCCAATATCTTTCGGGTACATAATTTGGGTATTGCGCTTTAGTTCCTGCAATAGATCACTCAGAGATGGCTGCAATAACAGATAAGATCTGCCGGAATGCGTGAATACCTCGCTGCCCCAGGGTTTGCCAATGATGTCGTCGTGTTTCAAGATGCCGCGATGGGTGTGCAACTCTTCTCCGGGGTTCAGGCGCACGATAAATTGTTTGTTCGTTGGGCTGACCAGTTGAGCCAGGTCTCCCGCCTGAGCGGATAGACTGCGTTGGATGTCTATATCCATAGATAGAAGCTCTTTACAGGGATTAGAATAAGATCTTTGAAGTTTGTGACCAGGGTTTTTATCTTACCATGAAGGTCATAAAAATAGAAAACCTTGACGAAATTGAATAAGACTGATAAACTTTTCTTAACAATGGCAAGCGTGTTTTCCCTGAATTTGTGATCGCCGGTCTGAGCGAAGCGCTGTTCGTAGGATCAGATCGGCTATTCGTTTCTATAGCGCGGTCACAAGGAAAGGAAGATGACACCAGGCCGCAATCTTTCTTAGTTCACCGTAAGGAGAAGTACAAACATGAACGACCGAGTAATTGGTACAGTAAAGTGGTTCAATGCGAGCAAGGGCTATGGCTTCATTGAACGCCAGGGCGGATCTGACGTTTTCGTGCATTATACCGCTATCCAGGCTGATGGCTATCGCTCCCTGCAAGAGGGCCAGAAAGTGGAATTTAGCATTGAGCAGGGGCCGAAGGGTCTTCAGGCTGCTCGGGTAGTGCTGCTTTAATTTACCCGGCGTTTGCTAAAATTCAGAATGATGGGCGAGAAAGCGCTTGCCCATCATTTTTTATTCTTTGCGGGTTCCTGGCTGAGCCAGTTTCCGACAAACAAGAAAATAAACGCGACCAGGCTGGCCAGCCCAACCTGCAAAGATCCCATGCGCGCCAGCGTCAGACCGATTGTTTCTCCCAAATAGTGGCCGGCCCAAAAACCGCTGTAAGCCAAAAATAGATCCAAAAGCAGACGTCCTGCTCCGCCGCCGCGAAAGAAGTGGAAACCGGCTGCATACAGGGTGGAAAGCAGAAGACCCAACAAGAGAGACGGAAGCGTCATGGCTGAATGATTCCTCCTCCCAGGCAAAGATCGTCCTGATATACAACAGCGGCTTGCCCTGCCGTAATATCCCGAAGCGAATTGTCGAAGTAGATATGGAGGCGCGCCTCAGGGAGCGGCGTCACCAATCCCCATTCTAAATGCGATTTGTAACGGATTTTTATCTGCGCCCGAAAGGGCGCTACTGGCGGTTCGCCAGCTATCCAATTGACCGCTGCCGCAGTCAGCTCGCGTTGGCCTAATTCGTCGCTGCTCCCAACAATCAGGATATTGCGCTGTAGGTCTTTGGATAGGACATAATAAGGATGTGGAGCGGCAATCCCTAACCCTTTTCTCTGCCCAATCGTATAAAACGCAAGACCGCGATGCTCTCCAATCACCTCGCCGGCGCGTGTTTGAATGGGACCGGGCGCGGCGGTATCTGGCGCGTTACGGATTAAGAAGTTGCGATAATCATCGTTTCCCAAAAAACAAAGATCCTGGCTGTCTGGACGCTCTGCTACGGATAAGCCAATTGAGGCGGCCAATTGACGAACCTCTTGTTTCGTATATTCACCCAATGGAAAAAGCGCATGCGCCAATTGATCTTGGTTCAATACATGCAGAACATAAGATTGGTCCTTAGCGGCATCTCTCGCTCGATAAAGATGATAAATCCCATGTTCGTCACACGCCAGGCGTGCATAATGGCCGGTTGCCATCTTCTCCGCTCCTAAAGCAAGGGCATGATTGAGCAAGAATGACCAGCGGATCTGCCGATTGCAAACCAGGCATGGATTGGGCGTGACGCCCTGACGGTATCCATCTATGAAAGCATGCACGACCGTGCGATAGAAAATATCTTGTGCATCTACGACATAAAAGGGTATGCCAAGTTTACCGGCGACGCGACGCGCCTGCGCTATCGAATCTGGTGTACAACAGCGATTTTCTTCCTGTCGGCCAGTCTCGCTCCACAAACGCAGCATCATACCGATCACGTCGTAGCCCTGTTGAACCAACAGAGCGGCTGCTACTGAGCTATCCACGCCGCCGCTCATGGCAACCACCACGCGTGTCCGGCTTTTGTCAGACTGCGGCGATGGATGGGCGCTGCTTATCATGGGATTTTGCATTCGAAGACTCGCATCACGAAAGATGTTTTATGCGGAAAGCTGACGCGCGCGCTGAACCAGGGTCGGAAGCGTTTGCAAGAAGGCTTCCACATCCTCGGCGGTAGTTCGATTCCCCAGAGTGACGCGCAGCGATCCCAGCGCCCATTCCCGCGATAACCCCAGGGCGGTCAGCACCTCCGACGGTTCGGGATCGCCAGTTTTACAGGCCGAGCCGGATGAACAGGCAAAGCCGGCCGCATCCAGCATTGCCAATAGCGCGTTCCCATCCACGCCGCGAAAGACGAAGCTCGCGTGGTTGGGCAGTCGCCTATCCATGCTGCCGGTCAAGCGCGAGTCTGGCGTTTCTTCGAGGACGCGCCCAATGATCACATCCCGCAACGGTTTGACATGTTGTGTGCGTTGCTGGCGTTCAACCTGAGCCAGGTGGAACGCCTGCGCGAAGCCGACAATATAAGGGATATTGTGGGTGCCGCTGCGTAGCCCAAATTCCTGACTACCTCCAGTAAGAACTGGCAGGATGGGTGTGCCCTGACGGATATACAATGCACCGACGCCTTTTGGTCCATAAAATTTATGTCCCCCTAACGCCAACAGGTCCACATGGAGTGTATGGACATCTACCGGCAAATAGGCGGCTGCTTGAACCGCGTCTGTGTGAAAGGGAATGCCCCGCGCGCGGCAGACGGCGCCGATTTCTGCGATGGGATTGATCGTCCCGATTTCGTTATTTGCATACATGACCGAAACCACAGCAGTCGTTGGTCTGATCCTTGCTTCGACATCCTCGGGGCGCACCTGGCCGAATTCATCTACGGGCAGATACTCCACCTCGAACCCATGCAGACGCGCCAGTTGTTGCGCGGTGCGTGATACCGCGTGATGTTCTACCGGGCTGATCAACAGGTGATCCGCGTTTCGATCTCGCCGGGCGGCAAAGGCAGCCCCTCGCAACGCCAGGTTATCACTTTCAGAGCCGCAAGAAGTAAAAATCACCTCGCGGGGGAGGCAGTTCAACCCTTGCGCAACCAGTTCGCGCGCTTCTTCCAGAGCGGCTTCTGCTTGTTGTCCGTAACGATGCACCGAAGATGGGTTGCCAAAATGTTCTGAAAAATATGGCAACATTGCTTCCAATACGCGCGGGTCAACCGGGGTTGTCGCCGCGTAATCCAGATAAATGTTCTGCTCGTTCATCTTTCACTCAAATTTCATCCGATGCCGTGGATAAGAGCCTAATACGCGAAAGAACGTGGTAATTTCCTGCAAGTTGTCCAACGCCCGTCGGGAGTTGGTTTCAGCGATATAACCAGCGAAGTCAATATAAAACATGTAGTCCCATGGACTGCCGGGGATAGGGCGTGATTCGATCTTGGTCAGGTCAATATCACGTAAAGCAAAGACGCCCAACGCTTTAAATAACGCTCCGGGTTTATTATCTAAACTAAAGACGATGGATGTTTTGAACTCTCTTTCGTCTGAGGTCTGTCGAGAAAATGGCGTGCGAGACAGCGCCAGGAAGCGGGTAAAGTTTTGACGATTATCCTCCATAGCATCCACCAGAATTTGTAAACCGTACACCTCAGCCGCGCGGCGGGAAGCCAGAGCGGCGGCACGGCGGTCTGCGCGGTCGCGCAACAATCGGGCGCTTCCTGCTGTATCATACTCCGATGCAATTTCCACTCCCAGTCGGTTTAAATTCTGCTCGCACTGTGCTAGCGCCTGCGGATGGGAGTGAACGATGCGCACATCTTCGAGTTTTACCCCAGGCAGCGCCAGCAAACAATGATTGACTCGTAGATAATATTCTCCAACGATATGGAGTTCGTGATGCAACATCAAATCATAGTTCCGGTGGATGCTGCCAGCCAATGAGTTTTCTATGGGGATAATGCCGTGAGAACATTCCTGGTGGAGAACGCGCTCAAAAACCTCATCGAACGAGCGGCATGGAAGCGTCTGCACAGGTTCTGGAAAGTACTCCAGAGCTGCCAGCTCGGAATAGGCGCCGGCCTCGCCCTGGAAAGCGATCAAGAGTGGATTCATTTTGCCTAAACCAGATGATCTAAAAAATAAGGCGCCATTTTTTGCCACCAGGGCCAATCGTGATTTACGTCATTGCCCCAGATGTCAACCCAGGCGGGTATTTGTTTTTCTTCTAATACTCGCTTCAAAGCATAGGTGTCAGCCAGCATGGCGTCTTCCCAGGCTCCTTGCCCGCAACAGACCACGATTTTGCTATGCCGATATTGTTCAATATACCACGAGTCATGTAAGTTCGGCAGATACGCCAGCGGTGTGTTGAAGTAGATGTTATCATCCATATAATCGCCGACAAACATGCTCAATTGATATAACCCGCTCAGGGCGATGACGGCATCAAAAACGTCTGGATGACGAAAGAAAAAATTGACCGCATGGTAAGCGCCCATGCTGCAACCGGTGGTGAGGATTTTTTGGTTCGTATCTCCGCATTGGCTGCGGATAAACGGAGCGACTTCATGGACAATATAGTGGTCGTAGTCTTCATGCCGCCGCGCCCGCTCAGCAGGGTGAGCTTGCCAGTTTGCCCAGGATTGACCATCTACGCTGTCAACGGTGAACAGCTTAATCCTGCCGCTCTCAATAAACGGGCTGACTGCATCTACCATGCCGAAATTTTCGTAATCAAAGAAGCGCCCGCCCTGAGCTGGAAAAACCAGAACTGGTTTACCATAGTGTCCGTACACTTTCAACTCCATTTCCTGGCTCAGATGGGGGCTCCACCAATGATGGTATTCAATGTGCATTGAGCTGCCTCCAGGCTAATCGTGTCAATGAAATAGAAGGGGTTTCAAGCAAGCTCATGGATATAGGCGGCCATAGCATAAATTTCCTCCAGATCTGGAGATCGAGCCAGGTAGCCGAAGTCGCCCAGAGCGGCGCTAAACACGCCGCTGATCGGTTCATAATGGACGATTTTCTGTCCAAAAGCGCCGAGGATTTGCTCGTGGGTGTGGGCGTAAGAACGATTGAACTTCCGGCCAATGTAGGCGCAGTGATATTTACGGTTATAGTCTGCGGTAAAGCGGTTATAAACGATGATATTTGCCCATTCGCGATACACGTCTATATCATTGGCAAAGTTGAACATGTCGGTCGTCATGCCGCCTGGCGGTCGCATATTGACTTCCAGCGCGATGATGCGATTGTCCTCGACGGTTCGGAAGAATTCGAAGTGGAAGAAGCGTTCCCGCACATCGAAGGCGCGCAGGGCTTTAAAGCCAGCTTCTTCCAGATCGGCGGGAATATCGCGCAAGGAGTAATAATAGACCAGTTGGTCATTGTTCACGGTTTCCATGATGCCCTGGCTGTATTGATGGGCGGTGTAAAAGACCGCTTTGCCATCGCGGTCGGTGAGCCCATCGAAAGAGCAGATCGTTCCTTGAATGAATTCTTCCATAATGTAATCAACTGGCGGCTTCTGTTCAAAAAATTGTTCCAGCTCCTGCGGGTTGTGGATTTTATAAGTCTTTGCCGCGCCAACCCCGATATCCGGTTTTGCAACCAGAGGATAGCCCAGATCTTTTGCCAGGCGGCGCGCTTCAGCCAGCGTATGCACCACTTTGCCCCGCGCTACTGCAACGCCAGCTTTGATGAAAGTCTGCTTCATCAAGGACTTGCGCTTGATGCGCGGCATGTCTCCGATCTTCAAGCCGGGGATATTGAAATCGGTGCGTAATTGCGCCTCTGTTTCCAGCCAGTATTCATTCATCGAATCCATGCGGTCAATCTTTCCGTAGCGATGAGTGAAATAGCCCACGCCGCGTAGCATTTCATCGTAATTGTGCATATTACTCACTTTGTAATATTCAGTCAAAGCGGCTTTGAGCGCCGGATTGAGCAGGTCGTAAGGCTCGTCCGCCAGGCCGAGGACTGTCACGCCCAGATGTTGCAGGTTGACGCAAAATTGGTAGTAATTGGGCGGAAAATGTGGGGATAGATAAATGAAATTCAAAGCAAATCCTCCTCGTGCAAGGATCAAAGTTGCTAATTTATACTACAATTATCAAATCTGTGGAGGTGTGCGCAAGTGCGAGGCGCTTCGAAAAGCGTCTCGCACCTGGCTTGGATAGGCGGCAGCTAACGATTCAAGATGACATATATGGGCCGCGTGAATTGTATATCTCCTGCGAAGCTGACCTCGTTTCCGAACAAATCCAGCGCCTTATCGAAAGATGTTGGTTTGGCGATGGTGTTTGTAACGCCATAGAACTCGCCGGTTGGGACGAGTAGCCAGATATTCTTGTCCGCTGTTCGATAGACAAACTTCGTGTAGCCGGATGCGTTTTCCCTGGCGAGGTATTCTGCCGGGCTGAGTAATGTGGTCATATTTTTCAAAGCCAGGAACGCCGGGGTTGGTTGACCCAGGCTGTCAAACATTCCCGAACCACGCCAGCCTTCCATAGAATACCACATCGTCCCTTTCAATCCCTGTGCCCAGGTGTTGGCAAACAGCCAGACAATATAATCGGCCTTGTGAGCTTCGTATTGAGGAGAAGGTGTGGCGTCTCCGTACAAGATTGCTCCTTCGGTGAGTACGATTGGTTTATTCACGCCATAACGCGCCATGACGCCCTGGAGGTATTTGATCTTGCCGTCCACTACTCCGCCATTGGCAAACCATTTCAGGGTGCTTTTTTCGCTCCAAACGGGGTTCTTCCCCGCCTGATAGTAGACATAGCCGTGAAAAGCTGCGATGTCGAAGTAATTTGCTGCGCGCTTGACCACCCCCTCGAAGAAATTCCACTGACGAGCCTGTTGTAGATCGGCGCAGTAGCCGGGGCCTATGTTGGTTGGGTCACAATCTAAGAGCAAGCCGCCCAACATCACCTGCGCGTTGGGGTTAGCAGACTTGATCGCCGGATAGACCCGACTGAGCATTTCTCCGTAGTATTCACCGCCAAAGTAGGGATCATAAAGGTAACTGACTTCACCCCAGCAACCAAACTGGCTGTCGCCGTTGCTCGGATTAACGGGCGCATCCGGTTCATTCCAAATCTGGTAATACTTCACGTTGTAAGGCGATGGGCTGTAGCGCTGTGTTGCCTGGCGCATAAATTCGGCAAAGGCATTGAGCGCATCGGATTTGATTGGGCCGCAGGCTTTATCGGCGTATTTGCGCGCCCAAACAGGGACGGCGTGAACCACCAGGATGGGGGTCAGGTTGTGCTGATTCGCTTCAAGGATCGCCGCCTCGACTGCGGCGGCTTTCGTCCAATCATACGCGCCGTTTTGGACGGGTTGAATATCCGCCCAGCGCAATTGCAGGTTAATGCGCAGCCAGGCGTTGCCCGCCTCTGCCGCCTTGTCCAGTCGGCTGCGGGCTTCGATGCCAAAGATTGGAATGTAGTGACTGTTTTTGGTGATCAGCGGAAGATAAATGGTGAACCCGGTCAGGGTTTCATCGCTCGTGTCGCCATCTGGCCCCTCATATTGGATGCTGTTATGAATTAAAGTAGAGGGAAGCTGTGAAGCAGCCCCGGCTTTCATGAATGTCCCCCAACCAGGCGCCAATGCCAGACTTGAAATGAACAGGATGATTTTTAGTGCAAGCGACTTCATTACGCAAGTTCTCCAGATCAAAGATGATAACTCATAATCGAAAAATATGCCCATAGATTCAAACCCAAAAGCAATAGCGAGAAAAAGCCTGCCAGGATTTTGTTATTCACACGGTTGACCGTGGCGAATCGCAGCGCATACACCCAGCCGACAGATAAAAAAAACGCCACAGGCAGGGTCATCGGCAAAAAGTAACGCGCGGTTGGGGTGAAAATGTAGTTATACCAGTTTCCTGCGCCGCGAAAGAGTGTCATAATCAAAGCTGCCAGGGTCATTCCTCCCAACAATAATACCAGCGACTCTTGCATGTTACGGCGATCCTTCCATAAAGCAATCAAGATGCCCAGCACCGCTAACACCGTCAGCGCGATAAAGGGGCGATAGGGCTTGTTGCCCAACAGCGGCATCCCCCGGCTGAAGCCGAATACGCCCCAGAACGTGCGGAACAGATGGGAAACGGTCGTATTGAAGTAGCCGCCCGTGGCTTGCAGGTCAAAGACCGCCCACAGGTTGGCTACGGAAAACTGGAAGGCTTGATCCATAAATTGTGCAGCCATTGGTTTGAGCATGAGCCAGCCGCGTTCGCCGGAGGCGTTTTTTACAGGGTTTTCAATGAGAGAGTTTCCCCATTGGACGCGGTGACAATCTGCATCCTGCGGAAGCGGAGCGGGCGCCGCGCTCAATTCGCCTGTCTCCAGGACGAGACAATCCAGATAGAAGGCATTCTCCATCTCCCGCCAGCCGGTGGCGACCATCAGGACGACCTTTTGAGCATCTGACTTTATTCGACCCCGGTATGCATAAAATGTGGGTTGCTGCGTCAGAGAGATTGCCTCTCCCTTCAAAATATCCTCGCCGTTCACCTGTAACTGGAGTGCGGAAATTGTCGTCGGCTGGTCTGCCCAGGCCCAGAACCCCAGGGTGACGGTTTCACCGGACAAACGCGCCGCATCGGCTGCATCCAGCGTTTGATAGACGTTGCCGACGCCGATGCGGTAGCGGATGACCGCTTCGCCGGCAGGCGCTTTTTCATGGGCGATCCTTTCCGGCAGCGACCGGTTGAAGACGGCGTAATAATAAGCCGGCGTGGATTGAGACCAGGAAAAAGAGAAGCCAACCGACAGCGCCGCCAGCCCTGCCACGCCGAGCCAGATCCATTTTCGATGGCCGCGGAACAATGCCAGCAGCACGATCAATGGCGCAAACGGCAATACCACCCAAGCGGTGCGCTTGGTGTAGTAGCATAGCGTCGCGCTCCCGATGAGACCGATGAGGGTGAAAACCGTAAGCCCGCGGCGTATGGCGCGGATGCTCATCCAGATAAAGAGGGTTGCAAAAGCCGTCGCTCCCACATCGTCGTTGACGGCGGTCATATAATTCACGAAGCCGGGCAGCGCGGCCATCAGCAGCGGCGGCAGCCAGGTCAGCAAGCGATCGTTGAACAGTTCTTGCGAAGCTGCCAGCGCAAACCCAACCGTCATCAGATAGAGCAGCCAGGAGACCAGGCGACAGAGATACATTTGAAAGGCGATGTCCGCGCCGCGCACCAGTCGCAGGGGCAGGGATGCCAGGTAGAAGTAGATGGGTAGCCCATCAATCTGAGAGATGCCGATCCAGACCGGCTCGTAGGTTGACAGGAGATATGAATACCCATCCAGGTCGCGAAAGAAGCCGTGCTCATACATCGAGGCGGCAAGGTCGCGGCGCATGGATGGGTCATACTGTTTGGGCTGCGGCCAGCGCTCGGAATTGGCGATCAGCCAGGCGTATTCGAAGTTGCCCGGTTCATCGTGGTGCTGCCAGGGCGGGATCAGAAATACATAAACCAATCCAAGCAAAAAAGCTACGCTGAAGGTCGTCCATGCTATCTGTTTGCTGTTCATCGTAGCATCCAGTTCAATACGCCCCTTTGCGGTTCAGAACGGCCCACAGGGTTTTGATCAGGATGACAATATCCAGCCACAGGGAGTAATGTTGCAGGTAGTATAGATCATCTTCGGTGTGTTCGTGCATCGGTTTATCGCTGCGACCGTTGATCTGCCACCAGCCGGTGATACCTTGTGGGACGGCAAAACGCTTCCGCTGCCAGGTTTCGTATTGATCCACCAGGTGCGGCATTTCGGGGCGGGGGCCAACCAGGCTCATCTCGCCGCGCAACACGTTGAACAATTGCGGCAGTTCGTCCAGGCTGGAGCGGCGCAAAATACGCCCCACCCGCGTCACACGTGGGTCAGGCTTGCGTTTATCCTGGTGGATGCGCCCGTCTGGGCCCATCTTTTCGATGACCTGTCGCATTTGCTCGGCGTTTGGCAACATGCTGCGGAATTTGAGCATCCAGAACAGTCGCCCATTCTCGCCCACCCGCTGCTGACGGAAGATGGCTGGGCCGGGGCTGTCCAGTTTGACAGCCAGGGCGATCAGCGCCATCAGGGGCAGAGCCAGCGGCATGAGCAGCAGGCATACGGATATATCAAAAGCGCGTTTGACCATGCGCTGGTATTCATCCAGCGCCGGGGCGCGCAGGTCAATCAGGGGCATACCGGCGAATTCTTCTATTTTCGCCTGATGCAGCGCCAGGGCGAAGTAATCCGGGATCACCCACACCCGCACCGCCAGGTCGTGCAGCTCGGCGCTGAGTTGATTGACTTTGTTATAGGCGCGCAGCGGCAGCGCCAGCACCACGTCGTCCACGCCTTCGTTGAGGATCACCTGGCGCGCTTGCAGCAGGTTGCCCCGCACCAGGGGGTCTTTCCGCTTCTGCGGGTCGTCGTCCAGGTAACCTGCCAGGCTCAGCCCTACGCTGCCGTATTTTATGATATTGTTTGCCATTTCCTTGCCCACCACGCCCGCGCCCACGATCAGCACGCGACGAACCTGGGCGCGGTTGCGCGTGCGCAGGTTGAAATACAGCCAGTAGAGCAGGCGCGCGCCGAGCATCATGCCGTAAGCCAGCGCGGCGAAGGACAGGAACATAGCGCGTGAGATTTCTCGAAAGGTCAGGTAAAGGAAGCCCGCCAGGGTGACCGTGGCCAGCAGCGAACCCAGCGTCAGGTTGCCCCACTCGTGGACGAAGCGGATGTTGCGCCGCCCATCGTAAACCGAGAACAGGATCAGCACCCCCACCCAAACCAGAGCGAAGGTTGGGTAGAGCAGCCCTTCGATAGGGGGGACGCCGGTGACCGGGCGGGTGAAAGGGAAGATTTCATTCAACTGCGGGCGCAACAGCGACGCCAGGCGCAGCGCCAGCATCACCAGCCCGGCATCCACCAGCATGGAGAAGATGGCGAAATCTACTGAAAAACGACGCAGCATTTATTTATCCCTCTCTTGTAAAAGCCCTGATCCAATTTTACCAATATATTCGAGCTACTTGCCGATGTTCTCGTTAAGCCTTCGAACGAGAAGAGGTGAGGGTGATACACTAAGAATTTACCGAGAGAATCGCTTACTCATGGTTGTGGAAAGCGAAGGATACCCATACGCTGCGCTGCAATCAAAATAATGAATAATGGATATTGAATATATCTGCGCCACAAGCGGCGCGGCTCATGGATAAAACGATAAAGCCATTCGAAACCGTTGCGTTGCATCCAACGCGGCGCCTGGGGCTTGGCGCCAGAGAGAAAGTCAAACGCCGCGCCTACGCCGATCAGGACCGGCGCTTGGAGCGATTGGCGGTGTTTCGCCATCCAGCGTTCTTGCTTGGGCGAACTGATCCCTACCCAAACGATGTCTGCCGCTGAGGCGTTGATTTGTTCTACGACCTGGCGTTCCTCTGCAACAGAGAGTTCGCCAAACGGAGGGCAAAAGACCCCGGCTACTTGCAAGCCCGGTAAACGGGCTTGCAGGCATTCGACCAACCGTTCAGCAATTCCCGGCGCGCCGCCATAAAAAAAGTGCGACCATCCTTTGCTCAATGAGCGCTCGCAGACCGCCAACATCAGGTCGGGGCCATATACCCGGCTGACGTGAGGATACCCATACCATTTGAGCAGCCAGACTACACCCATTCCGTCCGGCGTACACAAACCCGCAGCATTGAAAAGGGGACGCAATTCTGGCTGATGGTAAGCATCCATGATCGAATGCGCCGGCACCACGCAAACATATTGCTGCTCACCGCGTTCGATCCAGCCCTGGATGATTTCCAAAGCCTCTTGCATGTTTATGGCGCTGACTTGAACGCCGAGAAGATTACAGCGCGGATACGAATCCATTACTTATTTAGCAGACATCCTCTTTGATTTCTAAAAACGACTAGATCGTCTAAATTATATCCAGCACTTTGACCATTTGCATGCTCACTAACGCTAGCCCTCGAGGGTAGGACGATGGCTCAGCTTCATGGAGCGCCTTTGCTTTCAGTTCCTGACGTCCCCTTAATATTTCTATCAGGGCGAAGGTGAGGTGGGAGCTTATGAACGAGGCTCCGCCAATCAATAATGAGAATTCAACAATGTTGCCAAAGAGACATATGTTTCTTCCTCCGCATATTAGGTTTTAACAGCAATCAACGATTTGGTGAGTCCCAGTACACGCTCATGCCAGATCTCGGCGTCTGGAAAAAGCTCCCTCAATTCCGACTCATTCAGCAAACGCACCTCTTGCAGAAATTTGTCACATTGCTGGTCAGTCGGTCGGGTCACAAGCCCCCAGATAGTGAAATTGCGCAGAAACCGCCTCTGCACAGACCTGGAAAAATAATGGATGAAAGGCGTGATGAGATGTGGTTCCACAGGAAACCACCGGTTGGGTGTTTGCACATAATATCGCTTACTGATTCGTCTGATCTCATTGGCAAATTCTCGTTGGTTCTCCAGGTCTCCCAGATGTTCAATGACCGAGTTACTATAGACAATCTCAAAAGCCCCATTCCTGAAAGGCAGATACCGCCCGTCCGCAATGATCCATGATGCCTTCTCTATGTCTCCAGGCACGGATGGTAGGCTGATATTGACGATTGTGACTCTTGGCTGAAAAGACAACAATGTCCAATTGAAAAGCGTGCCCCCAACATCCAGCACCCGCGTCTCTGCTGTGAGCTCGAAGATGCGGCAGAACTGTTGCATTCGCCGAGTGCGAAAGTGACGTAGAAAAGGACGGTATAGGCTATGGATGTTCATTATTCACTGTTGACTGTCACATATTCTATTGCTTGCCGAAAACCCATTACCTCTTATTAAATTTTCGTGTTGAACGATTTCGTCTTCAGTAAAACGCATCCCAATGAATTTTGCTGGAACACCCGCAACAATTGCATACGGGGGAACATCTCTAGTGACCACTGAACCTGCCGCAATGATAGCTCCACGTCCAACTTGAATTCCCGATAAGAGAATTGCCCCATAACCTATCCAGACATCATCGTTGACGATAATTGTCTGTCCACGTCCTTCACCTTTATAATCGCTATCGCCGATCCAGGGCGTTTTACTCATGGGGCGGCCAATGGTGCGATAATCGTGATCCATGCGTCCAATCAACCCAACCATATTCGCAATTAGGACATAATTCCCAATTACCCCATCTACTTCTATAGTGCAGTTTTTTCCAATGTAAACGTCATTCCCGATTTTTAGAGAATTCGGTGCCCATAAGATACTGCCAAGCCCAATATGCACCCTTTCACCAAGTGTAACGTGTTCGCGCACTGCATATAGGCGATACAATCTTTGCCACATAGAACGCCATATTGATGATTTTAGATATGACATTATTATCCCTCTAAGGCGCGTAGAACACCTTGCGTAAATCGCTCAATCATGTTTTCGATGTTGTATAAATTTCTTGAAGAACGACAACCTGCGACTAATATTTGCCGTGCATCTTCGTTTTCGAGAAGTTGAACAGCGGTGTTAGCAAAAGTCAAAGGATTTGTCGAATCGGCTACCATCATGCCATTGATTCCACTTTGTAAATATTCTATTTCAGGGCTATGAATAGGCACATTTGTCGTTATTAATGGGGTTTCTAGAGCGAAGGTATCCAAAATACCCAGGCCGATAAGTCCAGGCATTAGGAAAAGTTTTGACAGGGCATAGTAAGGTACTTTTTCCTCGTCAAATTTGGGACCGACGAAATGAATCCAGGGGTGTTGCGCGGCTGCTTGCTCAATCAATTGCGCGTCCATTCCACTCCCAATGAATATCATTTCAAAATCTGGCACTCGTTGGCGGATGAATTGTAAAGCTTCCAGCAAGAAAGGTAAACGTTTTTCAGGATACAACCCGCCTGCGTAGATGCCAACATGCTCACTCTTCAAGCCCAATTGTTGACGAGTTTGTTCGATCTGTTCTGAAGTAAGATTTTGCAATGTTTGAGTTAAGAAACGTGTGTTGACCGCGTTTTGGACAATGGTGATACGCTCGGCAGGGAAACCCATTTCTCGCACCACGCGAGCGCTTGTTTCATTGTAAGCAAACCACCAGTGAACATGAGTGGAAATCCGGCGCTTAATCCATTCGCCAAATGGATTAGCAGATGTTTCTTGAAAGTTTTTTCCATGCCCCCAAAAAGCCAATTTACGGATTCCTAGAGCGTTTTGGAAGAGAAGAACATAATTAATTAGTAGCTTGCTTGCTTGTTCCACAATTACAAGTTCAACATTTCGTAGATATGATAAAACGGGTTGCCAATAAATCTCATAACGGCCAATTTCCCAGATCTTGTTTGGCACTTTTTGAGCCCAATCAAGATCAATCGTATCATTTTTAAGTGCGTCTCGATGTCCCGGCTGACCATACAGTAGAATTAATTCAACATGTTCTTTTGCCAACGTTTCCCGCAATCCGTTAAAAAAATCGCGTCGGTATTGCGGGATAGATTTATAAAGAATGGCTACTTTGGTATTCATCTCGTTTAGAACTTCAAACTTATCGGAAATCAATCAGATAAATAAGGATTTTGAGGAAGATAAATCAAGTGATAACCACTGTCTCTCAATGCTTGCTGAATTTCTGGTGTCGCTGGGGTTTTAAACGCAATGATTGTGGCCAACCCATAATTCATCAATCTTAGATGACAAAGGAGATCTTGAATGCTTATGGCAAGTTTAGTCAGGAGTGAACCGATAGTAAAACCATTTATTTGAGACGCGAGTTTTGGATGATAGAATGTGTTAAAGAATCTGACTGCAATAATCGAACCATTAATAGCGTTCATCATTTTTTCGATCTCTCGGATCGAAACCCTATAAATAAAATTTCCGCTAGGTTCGAATAATGCAGATTGATCGCCTCGAACAAGTTTCTTGACAACCGAGTTCCTGAGCCAATCCAACAAGCGGTTAGGTCCTTCTATTGGTTCGATCAAAATGACCGCCTTAGATGCTACTCTTAACATTTCATAAAACGCTAAAGGCGGTCTGGGAAAGTGATGATAACTCTCTTTGCAAAGCACATAATCAAATTCGCCATCGCTGCTTGTCATTCTCTCAGCATTTTCAACTTTATATTCTTGGATATAACCGCGTTCCAGAGCAACTTTCAATGTGGCGTCACTGATACTGGATGCAACTGCATGTACTCCCATTTTATTGAGAAAATAGGCATCTGAACCAAAACGGCCATCCCCGATCGTCAGCCACTTTGAATCAGGGGAGTTTTGGATGAGCGGTAAAACCTGAATAAGTTTGCGGCGATGAAGCCAAGCGTCAACCCCCTCTGGCATCCAATAAGCCGTAGGAAGTTTGTATTCAGCCTCATGCTGAGACTGAAATTCGTATAGCTTCTTGATCCAATCGTTTGTTTTCATCTGCTTTTCAAATTGTTTGGCATTCCAGATGTTAGCATATATTTAAAAAACCATTAGTGTCTAGAGCGATTCATCCTTACTGCAAGTAGAATACGCACATCTTACTCGATAATTTTTCCACCATCTCTCAGTATTTTAAGAAGGGGGACCGCAACGAGGTAATATTTTCGACTGTTGTTAGCATTAACGTCTTGCCACCAGAAAATACCCGGACGTCAAAAAATCTCCCAGCTGGTTTTCCAGTTTTCGTGAGTATGCGTGCAGAACACCTTGCAACCAGAGGATCGTAAATCAATGCGTAGGGACGTTTACCGCAACCCACATCGAGTAAGCGACCCCTCATATATCGTCGGGAGGCTAATATCTCTTTCAACAAGGCCTCTCCAACAATTATAGAAAGAGACTCTCGCCAATCTATTCCATAACGATCTCGACCGGCATCATAGTATAAAAAGCCTCGTTGGCTACGCATGATGTGCCTTCAACGCACGTTGATAAATAACCCAAGTATTTGCCGCGTTTTGTTGCCAGGTAAAGTGTTCAGCAACAATTCTGCGCCCAATTTCCCCCATCTGTCGGCGGCGCTCCGGATCATCTATCAGCCGTCGCAAAGCCATAACCAGGCTCTCAACATTTTGTGGCTTCACCAGTTCAATACAATCCCCAAGGGCTTTTAAATCCTCTGGGCCTCCTGCACCTTCACATCCAATTACAGGTTTGCCCTGGCTCAACGCTTCAATGTACACAACCCCGAATCCCTCCTTCCAGCTCGGCAACGCAAAAATGTCACAACCAGCGAAATAGTTCCAGACTTCAGAATGTGACTTATATCCTTCAAAAGAAACAATATCAGTAATGCCCAATGTTTCCACCATGGCTTGAAGGGATTGACGTTGGGAACCGTCCCCAACGATCACATAGCGAAGATCATATCCTTCATCCCGCAGGCGTTTAACAGCCTGTAGCATATAGGTATAACCCTTACTCACTTCCAAATATCCTACCGAAAGCAATATTATGGCATCTTTTGCCATAGGTGAGTTTGTTGGTGGGATTGCTTCGGGTGGATTTCCTCCGAGGCGAACAATTTGCACCTTCTCTGGGTCTCCGCCGTAATGAACAATTTGCTCCTTTGTCCAGGTACTGTTGGCAATAATTGTATCTACCTTATTGAAAACCCAGCGAATTATTGTAGCACTGAGGCGGTTTTGCCTAACTGTATAGTGCAGGTCACTGCCGTGGATGCTTAAGACGACCGGAACGCGCATCCAACGCTTGGCCAGTAAGGCGATCACGCCGCAAGGGCTGGCATAGTGGGCGTGAATGAGATCGAAGCTGTGTTGTTGGTGCAAAGCCAAGAGCTGACGCCGCAGGAATAAATAGGCAAAGAAGCCCCACGTGCCGTGAAAAATTTGTTTAGGTGGTGAGGTATAACGGGGATAATAAACGGAAATGCCGTTTACATCGCTTTTTTGAGGGATGCTCGTCAAATCTATACGCCATCGCTTCCACTCGGCAAAAAAACGCCCCGGGTTCAATGCATACTTCCATAGTCTCAAATGCGGGAAAACCCGCACCGGGGCTACGACAATGTTATCACAGTAAATCTGTAAATGGTGAGTCTGGCGTTCAATAAAAATGCCAAAGGCTGGGTAGGAGGGGTTGGGGAAGAGTTCAGAAATCACCAGAACGCGCAGTCGTTTATCCGACATAAATCGCTCTCCCTGGCTTTGCTTCACCCTGAATTTTTTCCTTAATCTCACGCGCAAGACCTGTCCAACAAGCAGTGGCGGTCATAAAAATCATCCGTAACTCGACTCCGATCAGATTAGATTCTACTAGACCGACAACAAGATAACCGAGTAATCCGATCCACATTGCTGCTAACAGGGGTTCGGCTACCATGCTGCCTGCAGCGCGTATATGGATGCCGCGTTGCCAGAGATGCCAGGCCAATGCAAACGCCCAGATCAAACCGATCAAGCCATAATCCAAAAGCAAGTAAATGTAGAGGTTATGGGGTTGGTTATAGTAGGCTTGTAATGCAAAAAGGTCCATTCCGTTGCCGATTATTAGGATAGTTGGGTAAGCGCGAATGACTTCCAAAGCTGTTTGCCATAAGCCAACTCGCCACCAAAAAGTAACCAGCAAGGCAGGTGGAACGCGGAGAGCCACTTGCCAGAGAATTATAACGCCAATGACTATCCCAAATATTGCAGAAACCAGCAGAGTCCAATTAGGCTTTACCCGGCGTTCTATCCAGATAAAGAGAATTGCTCCTGCCATTACCAAAAGACCAGCCTTGGCGAATGTCCAATAGAGAGATAGAACGATAGGCAACAAGAAAACAGCCAGAAAGATCATTTGCTTGTGCTTGAAATATTTACCTATCGCCATCATTAGACCGGTAAAAAGATACATCGCAAATTCATTTGGATGAGAGAAAAAACCAGCGGTAAAGGAAGCGCGAACAAGGCGGTCCTCTTCTGGAGAGATTGCGAATCCGGTTTTATAGGCGGCTAATTCGCCAATAAAGGGTCGAAAACTATCTGTGAGATGCTGGTAAATGCCAATCAGGGCGCTGAGCCAAACCAAAATTATGTAGATTGTTATCCAATGACGCCATCCGTGTCGGATCGTAGTGATGAGTGTGATGAAACCTAACAGTGGAATCACCCAATCTCGAATATCGCTTAAACCGTGCCGCTGGTCTAAAGACCAGGGGCGGATAAGAGCTGCCCATAGAGTAATCGCGGCAAAGAGGAACACCAATGGATCTTTGAGGATAATCAGCTTCCGTCTACTGGAGATTTGATAATAAAGAAGAATTGCAGAAACGATCAATACCAACGGTTCCATCAGCGCAAAACTGAAACTTCCCAACTCTACGCGATATTGAATGGTGGGAGCAACGAAAAGCAAAAAAACGAGCAGACTGTTAAGAGAGAAGAAACTGCTTGGCAGAGAAATTTTGTTGCTCATTGATATACGACCTGATTATTGCGCCATAACACTAAACCGGTTGCCCCCATTGCTATCAAGGTCCAACCAGCCCTCAAGCCACCCATCAATATTGCATCGTTCAGGGGTATCATCTTATCGGAGAACCAAATCCCCATATAGCCAACCAGACCAGCTACTAATATCCACCCCACTTGTTGAAGTGAATATCTCACTGGGTAGAGCTTGATGGAAGCCCAGGTTATCCCAGCGGTCCAGAAACTATAAGCCACAACCGTTGCCCAAGCCGCCCCCAGGACCCCATATCTGGGAATCCACCAGAAATTCAATCCCAGGCAAACCGCAGCAGCGATCCAACCAATAATCGGTAAATACTTCGTACGATCTTTGAGCAAGATGCCCACATTGAGAGGATAGCTCAGGCCATAGATGAGATAAGCAAGCAGGATCACGGGCACCACGCTCATTCCAGTCCGATATATGGGAGGAGATAGCCAGATATAAATTGTAGGTGTCAGGGCGATTACCAACAAAGTAAAGGTAATCGCTGTCCATAAGTAAAACAGAAGAACCTGAGCATATTTTTGGTGTGCATTGTCATAGGTGGCTATCTTAAAGCGCCGCGGCGCCCAATCTACAGCAAAAGGCCGGGTAATTAAGATATCCAGCATGGTGGCTATCTTATAAGCAAAGGTATAAATAGCCACGTTTTCCAATGTGGAAAAGTGTTGCAGGACATACCGATCAGAGGCAAAAAGAATGTATGAAGCTATATTGGTTGGCAGTAAGGGCAAACCGTAGCGCAAGACGCGCTTCAATGCTGTCCAGTCAAAACGCGCAGAAATATAACGATAACCTAACCCAATTGCCACTCCTAATGTCAGAATCGTGCCACCCAAACGGCCAATTAATGCGCCAGGTAACCCATACCCAGCCTCAACTAAGCCAATCGCCATGCCCATGAACAAAGCCATACGACTTACTGAAAGGGCAACGAAGATCGCTGGTTGTTCTCGAACACGAAACAAGGTCTGAAAGAAGGCGAATACTGCTTCCATCCACGCGATTGCCAGCACCAACACCAAATTTAGAGGAGCGCCGGGGAGTGAGGATTTTACGCCAATGGTTAACAACACAGTTCCGCAGACGAACAAAATTCCACCCCACAGGCTAATTGCCAGTAGAACATTGCCAGCCAGTTGAGATCGTACATTATCATTATCTAAAAACCAATACTCGCGCATCAAGCCAATGTCTAACCCGGTCAGAATCAACATGTTGAGAAACAGAATCGCTATTTCAAAGATGGACCACGCTCCGTATTCTTGGGGTGGGAAGGCATTGACCAGGTAAGGCACAAGCAGAAATAAAGCCGCGCTGTTCGCAACATTGCCAAATGCATAGATCAAATTAGCTTTCAGTAAATTACGCCACATCGTCCTTTATTGCAAACAACCATTTATTATTTGGGGCGTGTCTCCCCCATTTTGGAAGGAAAAGATATTTGTCTAACCGGGCCAGCACAGGTGGTAATAAGATATCAATCATATCCCAACGAGCCAATCTCCATCCATACCGCCAAAGCCAGGCATAGCCTTGCCAGAGCCAGTTCATATGAGGCATGAGGGGCGGAGGTTGAAGGATAGCAAAGATGGGTTCTATGTGGGATATCCGAGCCTGATATTTTTCAAAAAGATGGCTGTAGTCGTTTAGAGATCGAATGCGGATATAGTATGCCAATTCATATGAATTTGCAGGAAACACATCTGAGATAATCAGCAAGCCTCCTGGTCGGAGGCGGGAAATTAAGTTCTGCAACGCGTTTTCAAACGCAACATCTTGGACTATATGAAAGAGCACATCTGCTGCTAATACAATGTCAAATCCTGACCCCAAATCTGGAATTTTGTCTGCCGAAATATCGGACTGTATAAAACTAAAGTTGGGGTATCGCTTCTGTAATGTGCTTACACTGATCGAAGTTATGTCTAAACCAACGTATGAGCTTACCCCTTGCTGTGCACAATAACCTGTATAGAAGCCGGTGCCACAACCCGCTTCTAAAACGCTGCTGCCCTTCAGCGTTCGTCCGATAAAAGCCAAGCCTTTTTCAAGGGCTTCCAGGCGAGCCTTGTAAAGTGTAGCGTTGAAACGAGGACCCAGAGTAGCGTAACCAGCACCGGTAAGATCAAAGTGTTGGCTTAACCTCTCTTCCCAGTAATTATGTGCAGAATAGGCGACTGGAGGCCTCGTCTTATATTGTCCTGTCCCATTATTTACAATCTCCTCATGATCTCTTTGTCTGCCCATCTCTTGTCCTTTAATGTAGGAAAGTTCGTTTTTCAATCTCCCAATTTTTGTTCATCCAGCACGCGCTTCATTCCGCCGCCCGCTCCAGGCGGACGGACAGAAAGAACAGATTCCGATCCACGCCGTTGACCATCTGATCGTTCAGGTAGTTCACACTCAGCAGGTGTATTCCTTCTGTGAGATAGGCGCGGTCGGTGAAGGTCTGCTGGCTTTGGTCGCCGCGGCGCTGCCCCAATACAGCGAGAATTGCTCCCTGCTGCGGGAAACATACTTGATCAAAATGTTGCCGCTGCCCCAACTGGTGAACGAGGTGAAAACTAACACTAAAGCCTGGCTGCCTGCAAATATACCATACTCCGCTGCCTGCAGGGTGCGGGCAACCAATAAAAAATAGATGACCTGGACTCCAGTACGCAAGCCATTGCCAAACACCATCCACAACACATTGCGAGTAAAGGTAGCCTCAGCCGGCTGGCGCATAGCAAAGCACTGCCAGACTTGTTGTAAAGTTTGCAGCACCATCGTTCACCTCAATTGCTCATGATTAGCGAAAAAGATGCGCTTATCTCTAATCAGCTGGTCCAACCAACAAGGTCATTTTTTGCTGACCACATAAACAGCGCCATCTCCAGTCTGAGTAAGTAATTTTATCCGGCTAACCTGCTTAAGGTCATCTGGCGAAAATAAATAACTGCGGTCAATCCTTGTCTTATCAAACCAAACCAGACAAGCGATGTCTTCCGCTGGCCATTTGCCTTTGAGGTGAGAGATTTCGGACACTTGTTCGGGAGAATTGTATTTTTTCTTTGGGGGTGAAAATTTCGCATTTAAATTTGTTAGGTAATAAAGCACCTCCGGCGCGTTGGTGTAAAGAGCGCACTCCTGCAAAAATTTTTGCTGCAGATAGCCAATCGTTTCGCTTTCTCTCCAGGATTTGCTATGGTATCCCCAGCCCTGGGTGGAGATAGATTTGACTAATCCTGGAGTAACTTGAATTGGGCGCGACCATAATAGCGTGGTTAGGATACACGCAGCAAGGGTCCGCAACAATACATTCGGCCTTCCGTTTAAGAAATTTCCGCGCTCTCCCAATAACCATACTTCTCCAATCGTTACGATCAATAAGGTGATGGGAATGAACATGGGCGACAGCAAACGATCTCCAATTTGATCATAAGCTGTTGTGGTGGAGGAGTAGATTAGAAAAGCTATATAAGCTGTAGCAAATAAAAGTGGAGAACGCAGCCTAGTAAAAATTTCTTTGTTTTGCAGCCAGTTCTCTTTGAAGCGAATTCCACTCAGAAAACCAATCATGATCCCTAATAACAGCAGTGCCGCTCTGTGTTGTGCAATTGTATTGGGGAGGTACCAGGAAAATAAAGAATTCGTAGTAAAAGACAAATTTTGGGATAGAGAAAAAATAGATGGAGACCGCGATCCGAACAAAGTTGACGATACAATATAATTGCGAACCAGATTTATCCCTATCGGAAAGCTGGCGAATCCAGTGAATAGCACTGCATGAAATAATCTCTCTCTAAAACCCCCGTCGCGTAAAAATAGTATGCTGATTACACCCGTCAGGATCAGGACGATGCCAATATAGCGTGTTAGAGCCGCCAGACCAACCACTAACGCCAACATGCTTAACGAGAATCTGTCTTTTTTGGTAAGATATGTCTCTACTTGAAGCAAATAAAGCGCTGTGAGGGTAATAAATAATGGTTCGCTCCAGGCCATAAAATAGACCTTGAGCAGCGGGATGGCAACTATCATAACAGCCGTCGCGATAAAGGCAAGCAGCGGGGAATGCAGGTTTCTGAGGAGGAGCAGTCCTGTAAAGTAGATCGTAGCGCAGAACAGAAGCACGTTCAGCCAGTTCGCAGAAAAAGAAGGATCATTTCCTGAGATATAACTCAAAGCGGATAAAACGGCGGGATACAACAACGGTTGATGGACAAGGTGAGCTCCACCAAAACCGATCGCGCCGATTCCATTGAGTATATTATTGGCTACTGCGATATATTCTACGGAATCGTAGGAGATGCCTAACCCGAAAGATCGAGTGGGGAAAAAGATCAAACCTGCACCAACGATGCTAAGGCCCAACAGGGCTATATGTGCTTTTTTGTTTAACATCATAAAATATCTTCCCTAAAGATTTATTCCGGGAGAGCCATTTAATTTTATACTGTCATCTTATTCCAGCGCGCGCTTCATTCCGCCGCCCGCTCCAGGCGGACGAACAGAAAGAACAGATTCCGATCCACGCCGTTGACCATCTGATCGTTCAGGTAGTTCACACTCAGCAGGTGTATTCCTTCTGTGAGATAGGCGCGGCCGGTGAAGGTCTGCTGGCTTTGGTCGCCGCGGGCGAGTTCGGCTTCGATCACCGGGCGAGTATCCAGTTCCACGCGGGCGATCACCGGCGGCGGGGCGGTGTTGAGGGCTTTGAATTTGAGCAAGTACCAGCCGCTTTGCTGCGCCCGGAGGAATACGCCAACGCGCCCGCCGTGATATAGAATCCCGTACTTTGCATCGCCGATCTTTTTCTTGACCACCGGCGTGCTGATGTCAATCTGCGCCTCAGGGATGGTCCGCAGCCAGCGGAATTGCGCCGCAGGGATGGTTTTGCTGTTGGTCAGCTTAACAGAGGGGAGCGTCTCTAAAATAAAAGTCGGAAAGGCGGATCTTGATAACACAGCAGCTATTGCCCAGCGGTAAATATCCGGGAACGGGAATTTACCCAAACCCGGGGCGCGAAACATCAACGCTCGTTGATAATTGATCAACGTGCTGGAATAATCTTTCTTCTCGAAAGTGTAGCGCGCCTGGGGGAAGAAATCTTTGCTGCGTAGGTGAAATTCCTGCCAGTCAGCTTGCGCCTCCTGGATGATCTGGGCATCGCTGCACAGGCGCGTCTCTTGCGCAGCGGTAGTCGCCTCCTGGGCGCAGGCGGCGAGCCGAGCAAAGCCCAGCTCCAGGTATCCCATCGGATTTTCCGGACGCTGCTGGACGTAGAATTGCAGCGCCTCCAGCGCCTGTTGCGGCTCGCCCAACAGGCACTGGATACGCCCGATCAAGAGATGAGCGTGGGCGTCCTGCGGATCATACGCCAGCCCTTTTTCCAATTCCTGGCGGGCGGCGCTCAGTTGCGCGCGCAGGTCTTCATCGGTCACGGGCGCTCGCTCGCAAGCCAGGACGTGCTGCTCGTCAATCGCCTGCCAGGCAGACTGATACAGTTGCCCGCCGCGCGCCAGGTGTAATCTATGCCGCGCCCGCGGCGCGCCCCATCCGCTCAACGCGCCGATGGCGATCAAGCCGATTGCCAATAGGACCCAGCGAGGATAGCGTCTCATCCTATGCAACTTGTGTCTGCGACCAGCGCAGGCCAACCTAAAGCTCGTTTTTCCACCAGCCGCGCGTCAGAATGAAGCCGGCCCCCAGTGCGAAACCCATCATCAGGCCGATAGCCGTGTTGCGGATGGTGTTTCGCGAATCGGGTTTCACCGGTTCCCCCGCCAACGAGCCGATCTGAACGTTGCCGAACAGGTCGTCGGAGGTGAGTTTGGCTTCTTCGCTCTTGGTCAACACCGTGGTGTAAACCTCCTGCATGCTTTGATAATTCGCCAAAAGCCGCTCCTGCTCATTCATTTGCTCGCGAATTTGCTGTTGCAGATCATAAACTTCCGCTGCCATGGCGTCGAGCTGCTGCTGAATCTGGGCGGCTTTTGATTTCATATCCTCCGTCCAGGATCGGACTTGTTTGACGAAATCTGCTTTGGCCAGGGAGGGCAGGGTGGAGGGGGCGGGCAGTTGGAATTGCAGCGGAGTCGTTGGCAGGTTCAGAACCGTCGCTCCGGGGTTGTGGCTGGTTGTGCTGCTGGGGGCGGCAATTGAGTTTACATCAGCGTAAACCTTCATTTGCAGCACCATGAAATTGATCTGCGTCGCGCCTTCCACCGGCGCATCCTGCGCCAGAGCGTCTAATTGGGCAACCAGCCCGTCGGCGTCGCGCGCCGCGTCTTCGATCAGGCGTTGTTTACGCAGCCAGTCGGCTTGCAAAGTGAGCAGTGAAGACAGGCGGTTGTTCAAAATCGAAATTTGATTGCGGCTCTCGAAATTGGATAGATCGTTCTGCGCTTGCTGTAAATTGCGCCGGGCTGTCTCCAGTTGAGCGTTAATCAACTGCACCTGTAAGCCGTCGGTGCCGGAAAAAACCCGGTTGGCGCTTTGCACCGTTTTCTGCGCCCAGACGTTGACCAATTGCGCTGCTTGCTGCGGGGTCTCTGCTCGCACGGTCAGGGTGGCAATAGACGGGTCGGCATCGGCTTTCGCCTCCAGGTAGCTCTCGCGAAACTCTTGCCAGGAGGTAGTTTCTTTCTTAGGGCTCTCCCAAAGCTGATAGATCATCTCGATGATCTCATCGCCGTAAGCCAGCGAGACGATGGCTTTGTTGGTGGGTGGCGGATTGTTGACTGTTTGATACTGGCTGTCCAGGTTCAGCATATAGCGCGGGCGCGAGACAGCGATGGTGGCTTTTGCCGAATAGCGGCGCGGCTGAAGGATTGAAAAAGCGAAAGCCGCCAGCCCAACCAATAACGTCAACAGGGCAATCCACTTCCAGTTTGTCAACAAGTTTTCGATGATCTTTCGGGGATCAATCTCAATTACATCATCCATGGAACCTTCCGATAGTGAAAAATTTATCGTTGCGAGATATTCGTAAAATAGCATCTAATCGGACGAGGTTTCGCATTGTCCTCGGTGGTGGATCGTCCGCTTGCAAAATGAATTCCACATGTTCCTAAAAATTCAAGGAAGCATATGGATCGAATGGCTATTATAGCATCATTTTGCTTGCCCAATTTTTTAAAATGGTTCATTCCAGCCAGCATAAACACTGCGCCGCGTTGGGCATAGGGTGTTACAATAGACGCCAGATCCATCTTGTGGAGGAGGCATGATGTCCCAAAAAACCATCTTGTTTGTTGTCTTGATTCTCACCCTGGTGGCCGCCAGCTTTGCTCCGGCATCCGCTCAGGCACTGCCGCCAGCGTTGATCTATGTGGTGCATGGCATCAGCGGGCTGGACATGGGTCAGCCGCTCATGCAATATCCTCTGGATGTATCTATCAGCGGGCTGGGCTGTGTGCTGAGCAACTTCATGTTCATGCGCAGCGCCGGGCCGTTCAGCGTGGAACCAGGCAACTACACCATCAGCTTTTCGCCAGCCAGCGCAACGCCATGCAGCAATCCGGCGGTTCTGACGCGTTCTTTCTACGCAGACTACGATAAGGTGTACACGGTGATTGCCCACCTGGATTCCGGCGGCGCGCCGACCGCCTCCCAGTTCTGGTTCGATGTATCCCATTCGACCAGCGACAACGGCAAATCGCGCTTTACTATTGTCAACGCCGCCTGGGGGCCGACGGTGGACGCCTACGCCAAGCTCAAGAAGAGACCGGCGTCTGTCAAGCTTGCCGGTTTGACAAATGGCAGCGGGATCACTTTTCAGGGTAAGGCTGGCAACTGGAAACTGTGGTTCACCCCCACGGGCAGCGCCAGTCGGCTATATGGGCCGATGAACATGAAAACCGCCAAGTTTTACCATTATTTCATCGCCCTGGTAGGATCGGCGACCAACGGTTACTATTCGGCCAGTTTTTCGGTCAACACTTACCATTATCGGCCTTAAGATCTATCTGAAATGTAAGACGCGCCGTGATATGCTCATCTATAGAGTGAGGGCATCTCACGTATGAGGAGGAATATTGCTATGCTTGATGCATGTTGTTCAAATCCCCTGGCGGGGGCGGAGACCTGCGAACTGCCCGCGCCTGCGTTGCAGCGACCCGTTCGCCAGGCGGCTTTTTGTGACTCATGCGGCGAAAAGGGCAAGCCGGTGCAAACCCAGACGGTCAAAGCGATGTTAGCAATGTCATTGCGGGCGGTGGAAGACGGTGAATATCTGTTTTGTCGCACGCCAACCTGCCCGGTGGTGTATTTCTCCGCCGACGGAAAGCAGACTTTTACAGCGGATCAACTGCGTGAGCGCGTCTATCAAAAAGAACCTCAAGCAGAGGAAGTATTGGTTTGTTATTGCTTTCGGCATACGGTGGGCGAGATACGCGCCGCCTCGCCAGAAGAGCACCGCTTCATCCTGGAGGATATTAACGCGGGCATTCAGGCGGGTCAATGCGCTTGCGATTTGCGCAACCCACAGGGTTCCTGTTGTTTGGGCAATGTTCGGGGGTTGATCAAACAGTACGCAACTGCTGGATGATATACTCGGATGATCTTATGGAAGAAGAACTCGATTCAATTGTCTCTGGACAGAAAAAGCATATCGCCCTGGTGGCGCACGATAATAAAAAGAAGGATCTGCTGGAGTGGGTGGAGTATAACCGCGAGTTGCTCTGTCAGCACGAGTTGTACGCCACCGGAACGACCGGTCGCCTTTTAGAACAGGCTCTGAATATTCCGGTGGTCAAACTGCAAAGCGGCCCCCTGGGTGGCGATCAGCAAATTGGCGCCAAAATCGCCGAAGGCAACATTGACTTTCTGATCTTTTTCTGGGATCCGCTGGAGCCGCTGCCGCATGACCCGGATATCAAAGCCTTATTGCGCATTGCCGTGGTGTGGAACATCCCCGTGGCTTGCAACCGCGCCTCCGCAGACTTTATGATCTCCTCTCCATTGATGACCAGCGCTTATGAGCGCGCCTTACCCGACTACGAAGCGCATACCGAACGGGTTATCCGCTCGATTGAATCGGATTGAGAGGGCGAGGATGATCTGATCGCTTATTGTCTCTTTATGCGGGGATCGCCAAGAAATGCTATGAACTCAAGAGGAATATTCAGTCGGCAGCGAGTGAAGCGGGAAGGGGTGAAGTCCCCCTTCGGGGACTTCACCTATCTTATTAGGGCCTTGATTACTGGCCGGTCATTTTGAAGAAGCTGGTCAACTTCATCGCCAGATTCAGATCGCCGGCCAGTTTAAGTTTGCCCAGCATGAAGTATTGCATCCCATTGGCTCGGCCGAGTAAGACATCGGCGAAATCGCGCCCGTCCGCTGTCAAGATTACGGCTGGCTCTTCTGCTACGCCTTCACTGACTTTGCATTTGCCGCCGTGGATGTCAATAATATAGTCTCCGCCTTCTTCGCCGGTCAGCCGATACTGGATGATCGCCTCAACGCCTGCTGCTGCTTCAGGGATGAAGAATTTTTCATGATTATAAATCAGGGTCTTGACGGGGATGTCTGCCATATTTGCGCCTCCTATGATGCTCAATTTAAGTTCTCAAAGATGCCGGCAGCGCCCATGCCGCCGCCAATACACATTGTCACCATGCCGAACTGCACGTCGCGGCGCTTCATTTCGTAGATCAGTTGGGTGGTCAGTTTGGCGCCCGTGCAACCCAGGGGGTGTCCAAGCGCGATCGCGCCGCCATTGACGTTAGTAATTTCTGGGTTCAGATCCAACTCGCGCATCACTGCCACGCTTTGCGCTGCAAAGGCTTCGTTCAGTTCTATCAAGCCGATGTCTTTGAGCGACAAACCAGCCAGCTTAAGCGCCTTTGGAATGGCAACCACCGGCCCAATCCCCATAATCTCTGGCGGAACGCCGCCCACGGCAAAGGAAATGAAGCGCGCCAGCGGCTTTAATCCCAGCGCCTCGGCTTTGGCGCGTGACATGATGATCACCGCTGCTGCGCCGTCGGACATTTGCGATGAGTTACCGGCGGTCACTGTGCCGCCTTCACGGAAGGCCGGTTTCAACTTGGCCAGCGCCTCCAGGCTGGTGTCGGCGCGAGGACCTTCATCGCGCTTGAAGATGAAAGTCTTTTCACGACGATGGCCGTTGCCTTCCGGCTCGACCACACATACTTCCACCGGCGTGATCTCGGGGTCAAATCGTCCACTTTCAACCGCTTGCGCGGCTCGCATGTGACTGCGCAGAGAAAATTCATCTTGATCGGCGCGGCTGATGCCATATTTAGCGGCTACATTTTCAGCAGTTAAGCCCATGCTGGTGAAGGCTTGCGGCATGTTCTCTGCCAGATAGGGCATGGGCGCGAATTTAAAGCCGGTCATCGGCACCAGGCTCATGGATTCGGCACCGCCGGCGATGGCGACCTGCATCTGCCCAGCAATAATGGCAAAGGCAGCATGGGCGATGCTCTGTAAGCCGGAAGAGCAGAAACGGTTGATCGTCTCCGCGGGCACGGAGTTAGGCAAGCCAGCGCGCAGCGCCACCGTGCGGCTCATGTTCATGCCTTGCTCGCCTTCTGGGAAGGCGCAGCCCAGGATGACGTCATCCACCTCGGTCGGGTCGAGTGCTGGAGCGCGTTGCAGCAAATCGCGGATCACGTTTGCGGCCAATTCGTCAGGTCGCACCGTAGCCAGGCTGCCGCGCTTGGCTTTTCCTACCGCGGTGCGCGCGGCTGCCACAATAACAGGTTCTCGATGGGGATCGGAGTAGTTCATACGCTTAACCTCCTTGGTGAAACATGCGCCAGTCGCCGTGCGGGGACCACCCAGGCGCAGCGTGTAGCGCAATGGTTTAGTTTCTCAATACCTTGCCCGTTTGCAGCAAGTTCCACATACGTTGCTGGGTCTTCTCGTTGCCGCAGAGGGAGAGGAAAGCCTCCCGCTCCAGGTCGAGAATATACTGCTCGTCCACCCAGGTCGGGCTGCTGATGTCGCCGCCGGTGATGACATTCGCCAGTTTGTTAGCGATCACCGCTTCGTATTCGGTGATATAACAACCTTGCTGCATCATGTAGATCGCCACCTGTAGAGCGGCAAGGGCGTCGCGTCCGGCTGCGTAGATCTTTTCCGGCAGGGGTGGCTTGTAACCGGTAGCCGCCATGTGCAGCGCTTCCTTCTTGGCTTCGCTGAGAAGCAGGTCACGGTTCAACGTTACGCGATCCGCCGGTCCCAGAATGCCCATTTGACGCGCCTCTTCGGCGCTCGTTGCCACTTTCGCCATGCCAATCTGCTCAAACAGGCGTTGCAAGAAGGGCAGCACAGTGACATTTTGTGTGCGCATGGCTGGGTTAATAATACGGCGCATCATTTCTTTAGTGCCACTGCCGGCCGGGATTACACCGGCGCCGATTTCCACCAACCCGGCGTACAGTTCAGAAGCTGCAACTACACGGCTGCCGCTCATGATGACTTCCGCTCCGCCGCCCAGCGCCAACCCTGCCGGAGCAATGACTACCGGCTTGGGGAAGTAGCGCACGCGCATGAGAATATCCTGCATGTTTTTCACCAGGCTGTTCAACTGTTCCCATTGGCCGCTTTGAGCGTTCATGACCACCAGGAACAGGTTTGCCCCGGCGCTGAAGTTATCCGCTTCGTTGCCAATCACCAGCGCTTCAAAGTCTTTTTCCACAAGATCGAGCGCCTGGCGGATCATTTCGAAGATATCCACGTCCAGGGCGTTCATCTTGGTGTGGAATTCGACGCAGGCCACCCCGTCACCCAGATCGAGCACGTCTGCACCCATGTTTTTGGCGATCACCTTGCCGGCGGCTTTCAACTCTGGCAGAAGCACCAACCCGGCGGGGCGCTGGATGGGAGTATAACCGCCGCGCGCCGGTTCGTAGACGCCGACTTTGATGCCTTCGCGGTAATCGTAGAATGTCTGGCAACCAGAAGCCAGCATCTCATCCACCCAGGGCGCCGGCGGGAAGCCTGCCTGACGCATGGCCTCGGCGGTTTCAGCCACGCCTAGCATGTCCCAGGTTTCAAACGGTCCCGCCTCGCGTCCGAAGCCCCAGCGCATGGCGTCGTCAATTGGCTTGGGCGTGTCAGCCACTTCGGGGATACGCTCGGAAGCGTAAGCCAGGCTTTGATAGGTGATGGCGCGCACCAATTGACCGGCGCGGTCATCGGCAGCCAGCAAGACTTTTAGCCTGTTGCCAAGTTTTTCGATGTCTTTCACTTTGCCAATCGAGTCGAAGCGCACTTTCTTGGGCGGCTCATATTCCAGCGTATCCAGATTAAGCGCCCAGAATTCTTTCCCTCCATCTGCGGTGCGGACTTCTTTGTAAAATCCCTCTTTGGTTTTGTTGCCCAGTGATCCGCGTCCCACCAGAGTGGAGATCAGCCGGTTAACGCGCTCCGACCCCAGATATTTCAAAGCATGAGCGTCGTGCGGGATAGCTGGCGCCAGATTTTTGCCTACATGATCCCATACATCAATGCCCACCAGGTCAATCAGGCGGAAGGTGGCGGTTTTCGGGTTGCCAATGGCCGGCCCGGTGATGGCGTCCACTTCTTCCACGGTGTAGTCGTTTTCCAGGATATAGTCCAGAGCGAAGGCGGCGCTGCCAAAAGCCAACCGGTTGGCGATGAAGTTGGGCGTATCTTTGCAAGGCACAATGCCTTTGCCCAGGCGAAACTCTCCGAAACGGCTCACCGCTTCGACCACCTCCGGCAGCGTTTCGGCAGTGGGAATGATCTCCAGCAGTTTGAGGTAGCGCGGTGGGTTGAAGAAGTGCGTCCCCAGGAAATGCTGCCTGAACGAATCCGAGCGTCCCTCGGCGATGGAGGCAACCGGAATGCCAGATGTGTTGGTGCTAACGATGGCAGTGGGTTTGCGCGCCGCATCAATACGCTCCATCAATTGACGTTTGATGGGCAGACTTTCCACGATTACCTCAATGATCCAATCCGCCTGGGCGACCACATCGAAGTTGTCTTCCAGATTGCCGATGCGCACCAGGGCGGCGTGGTCGGGGGTAAGGAAGCTGGCCGGACGCGACTTGACCGCCCGCTCCAGCCCCTCCCGCACAATGCGGTTGCGCACTTGCGGGTCGGCCAGAGTTAAGCTCTGTTTCTCTTCCTCTGGCGTCAGCTTGTTGGGGACGATGTCCAGCAGGGTGGTGGGCACGCCAGCGTTTGCCAGCAGCGCGGCAATCCCCCCGCCCATCGTGCCGGCGCCAATGACGACGGCTTGATAGAAGTTGTATCTCATGGGACCTCCTTTGCGATTGATACGTGCCAAATAAACACCAGAGCGCCTTGCTCCAGTGTTGAAAGGTGCTTCACTTACCGTTTGTTCGGGGGCAGGTTCATGTGCAACGTGGGAGCGCCCGGAGGCAACGATGCCCAATATCCCGAACACACGTCTGTGTTCAGTTGCCACGCGCCGCAGAGTGGAGGTTGGCGTTCTGGCGCCAGGGCGTGTTTTATGGGAGTTGAGTAACCGCAGGCAACGGTTGGTTGCTGATGGTATAGACGAAGAAATCGTCGAACACCACTTGCACGCCGCTTGTCTTCCGCGCTCCCACGCCCAGACCAACCAGCCCGCTATTGAAGCTCAGGTCGCGCGCTTTGGCAATTTGTGCGCCATTCGACCACAATATCAGGTCACCGTTGTAACATTCGCCGCGAATGGTGTTGGGACCTGCGCCAGTGCGCACTGCGCCGCTGATGTCGCGCCCCTCGATGAGCACACTGATCTGCGAAGACATCTTCTTCAAGATGCCGTACCAACCATCAGCGCCAACTGCCAGGAGATAATAGTTGCCGCCGTTAAGGAAGTTACAGATCACGCCATAGTAGGAGTCGAATGGCCCATCCTGCCAGCTAGCCGTTACTTCAAGGCGTACGTTGGAGTATTTTTCGGTGCGCACGCTGAAGATAACATCGTTGACCACATTGTTGGTGATCATATAGCCTCCCGCCGAGTATGAGAGGCGGAAGTTTTCGCCGCGATCGGTATTCCAGAACCTGGCGGTGGTGAAGTCATCGTTCCATGCTAATTGCCAGTTGGGTTCAGGCGGCGAAGTAGGCGTGTACGATTCCAGTGGAATGGGTGTGTCGGTGGGAGGCGGCGGACCGGTAGGCGTGGGTGTGTCACTTGGCAACGGTGTATCGGTCGGAAGCGGCGTGCTGGTGGGCGGCAGCGGTTCTTCAGTCTCTGTGGGAAGCGCCTCAGGAGCAGTGGTCGGCGGGGCGTTGAGCGTCAATTCGGCGCTGATGGTCTCCGCCGCCTGCGTGTAGGCTAATGGCTCAATCGTTGCTTCTCCGGTGGGCGCGCCGGTTTCAATTCCAGGGGCGGGAGTGCTCCTGCCCAGGCAGCCGGATAATGTCAGCGCCGCCAACAACAACAGGATGACCAGGGTCTTGCCAGTTCGTGCGTGCATAGCTTCTCTCCTTCAAAGTCCGTTTGGATCGAACCCCATTTTTCACTCAGAGCTGTTCAGGAATTGCTCAGCGATCTGCGCGATGGCATCTGCTGTACCAACACCTTATCAATGCGCATGCCATCCATGTCCATCACCTCAAAACGCAAGCCGTTCCACTCGAAGTGGTCGCCAGGCATTGGGATGCGGCCAAGCATGTTCATCACGAATCCGCCCAGGGTCTGGAACAAGCCTTTATCGTATTCAGGTAAGGCTGGCAAATCGAAGTAATCCATGAACTCATCCACTGGAAACATGCCATCTATCAGCAGCGAACCATCCTCGCGCGAGACGATTTCTGCCTCTGCAGTCCTGCCCTCCAGCGGTAGATCGCCGACGATAGATTCGACCAGGTCGTTGATCGTTATCAAGCCTTGCAAACCGCCGAATTCGTCTATCACCAACAGCAGCGGCGAGTTAGAACTGCGAAAGACCTCCAGCGCCTGCAACGCCAGCATATTCTCCGGGATAAACACTGGCGGCTGAAGGCATTCTTTCAGGTCGAATTCGACGCCGCGCTGGTTGGCTTGAAGATTGGCGGAGAGGACATCTCGCGCTGAAACCACACCACGAATGTCATCCAGGCTACCACAACCCACTGGAAAGCGGGAATGCTGGCTGGTCAGGATAATTTGCAGGTGCACCGGAGCAGGATCTTCCAGGTCGAGCCATTCAATCTCGGTGCGTGGGGTAATCAGGCTCCCTACGCGCCGGTCGCCCAGGCGCAGAACGCCAGCCAGCATGTCTTGTTCTACTTCTTTGAAGACGCCGGCCTGCGTAGCCTGGTCAATCAGCACTATCAGCTCCTCTTCGGTGACGGGCAGATCAATATGGGGCGGCACGTGTAAGATACGCAGCACGCCGTCAGTCAGAAAACTCAACAGGCGAACCAGCGGGCGTGCGGCGCGCGCCAGTTTCCGCATAGGTCCGGCCAGGGCGGCGGCGTAGCGTTCCGGCTGGCTCAGCGCCAGGCGTTTCGGCGTGAGCTCACCCAGAACCAGGGTCAACAGGGTGATGGTCACAGCGACCAATCCCAGGGCGATGCCACGGCTGTAGGGGGCGAGCACTGGGATTGCGCTAAGACCTTTGGCCAGTTCGTTGCTGATGGTCGCCCCGCCAAACACGCCAGCCAGCACTCCTGCTAATGTGATGCCGATCTGCACGGTGGAGAGCAAATCGCCGGGATTACGCGCCAATTCTAAGGCAGCGCCAGCTTTTTTATCGCCGCGCTCGGCAAGTTGTTGCAAGCGAGCTTTGCGCGCCGACACCAGCGAGAATTCCGCCAACGCCAGCAGGCCGTTCACCAGCACCAACAGCAAGATCATCACCGCTTCTAGTGCGATGGAAGACATATACGTATAGTTTAACGTCCCTTTAAGCTGCGGTCAAGATGGGGATGAATGGGGTTCAATCCTATATCGCGCGTGGCGTTGTTAAGGTGCCAGATTGCTTATCAGTTGAGGCGTGGATTATTCCATCCTGCCTCTTCGGTTGCTAATCGTTTAGCGCAACTCGCGTCCTGTGTAACCTAGAATATGGCGAGCGACAATCAGGCGGTTGATTTGACCGGTGCCCTCGTAAATATCGCTGATCTTAGCGTCGCGGAACCATTTTTCCAGCAGATATTCCTGGCTGAAACCTAACGGACCGACCAGTTCTACGGCGCGTTGAGTGATCTTGGTAACGATGTCGCCGGCGCGGACTTTAGCCATGGATGCTTCTTTGGAATTGGGGCGTTTGTTGTCAGCCATCCATACCGCCTTAAGCACCAATAACCAGGCGGAGCGCAGCAAAACCTCCATGTCCACGATCTCGCGTTCGATGGCGGTCATCTTCTGCCGCGGGATGCCGTAGCGGATGGTCACCCCTTGTTCTTCGAGCATCTTCTTTACTTCTTCCAGCGCAGCACGCGCCACGCCTACCGCCGAAGCAGCTACCAGCGGGCGAGTGGCGTCGAAGGTGGCCATGGCGCCTTTGAAACCTTTAGCAGTCTCTGTGGCTTTGACCACTTCGGCGCTGCCCAACAGATGATCGAAGGGTACGCGGGCGTCTTGCAAGACGATGGAGGCTGTATCGCTGGCGCGGATCCCCATTTTATGCTCAAGCTTGGTCACTTTTACGCCCGGCGTCCCAGCCGGAACGACAAAGGCTCGCATCCCAGCGCGCCCGGCGCTGGGATCAATCGTCGCCCACACAACTACCAGTCCGTCGCTTTCACACAGCGACTTGTGACCGGCAGTGACGAAGATCTTTTCTCCGTTCAGAACCCACTCGTTGGTTTGGGGGTCTAATACGGCGGTGGTGCGGATGGCGGAGGTGTCTGAACCGGCTTGCGCTTCGGTCATAGCCATGGCGCCAAAGGCAGGTTTTTCGCCTTTGAAGCGCGCCAGGAACTTCTCTTTTTGCTCCGGCGTGCCGGCGGCTTCGATTGCTGCCGCGCCCAGCCCGCCGCCCGGCGTGGTCAGGTACATTCCGCAATCACCCCAGGAGAGGATTTCCAGAGTGTAGGCCAATTGTTGATAGCCAATGGGCGGGCGCTTTTCTTTGGGCGCTCCGCCCGTTTCTTCGCTGGGTTTCTCTTTCCTTTCGGTGGGCGCCAACGAGCCGGCGCCGGTCTGCCGCAAAGCCATGTGCATGAAGTTGATGTAATCCCAAGGGATTTCGTGTTCATGCTCATCGAAATAACGCGATTTGGGGCGCATCATATTCACCGCCACGGTTTCCAGGGCGGTAGAGAGCATCTGAATCGGTTTTGGGGGTTCAAATTCGATCATGGGTTTCCTCCGGTAAACGATGACCAGGTTCGCCGATTTTGGCTGTCCTCAACTAAATGATTGCCAATCCGTTGAGCATAGCGATACCGCGCCCGTTGCGCATCCAAAGCTCAACCGGGAATTCGCGGATATAACCATGCCCACCCAGCGTCTGCACAGCGCGGTCAGTGACCATCATGGTCATATCCATCGCGCCAGTGAGAGCCAGATACGCCTCTTTGTAGGCGTCTTGCTTGCCCACGTCCAGCATCCAGGCCGCCTCCCAGGTGAGCAGGCGAATGGCTTCGATTTCGGTAGCCATTTCAGCCAACATAAAGGCAATAGCCTGTTTTTGGGCGACTTTGACGCCAAATACTTCGCGTTCTTTCGCGTAATCAATAGCGTAATCCAACGCAGCCTGCGACATGCCTACCGCCATCGCAGCCAGAGCCAGGCGCATAGAAGCCAGTAACGGCTCTATTGCATGGCCGTGTTGCCCACCCAGCCGATTCTGACGCGGTACGCGCACCTCTCGCAGCGAAACTGGATAGAGCGGCAAGGCGTTGATGCCCAGCGTTTTTTGGCGTTCGCCGATCACTAACCCTGGCGTACCTTTGGGGACGATGAAACCCTGTGTAATCCCATCCAGGCTGGCGGTCTGTCCGGTTTTGCGGGCGTAGACGATCATTGCTTCCGCTTCGGCGGCGAAGGGAACATAGGTCTTTTCGCCGGTCAGCAGGTAATGATCGTCTTCCTCCACTGCCAGAGAGCGCATATCGTTGGGGTCGAAGTCAATGCGCGGCTCGATAAAAGCAGCGGTCAACGGCTGCCAGTCTTTGGCGACGATGCCTGGAAGATAGCGCTTCTTCTGCTCCTCGCTGCCTGCCAGGAGGATGGGCAGAGCGAACAGGTTGGGCGTCATCACTGCCATTGCTCCAGCCAGGTCGCCGTAGGCCAGCTCTTCTGCAGCCAGCACGCCGGTCACCGCTGAACGTTCGCCAAAGCC
The DNA here is from genome assembly GCA_020060465.1 of Anaerolineales bacterium. Classification (GTDB taxonomy): domain Bacteria; phylum Chloroflexota; class Anaerolineae; order Anaerolineales; family UBA4823; genus RBG-16-57-11. Next base: position 2,308 of record JAGVAD010000048.1, on the reverse strand, counting down.
GCCATACTCTTCTGGGATCGAACCCTGTACGAAGCCAATTTCCCAGCCCTTTTCAATCAATTTTTTCGGCAATTCCTTTTCCTCATCGGCTTCACGCATCTTCGGACGCAGATCGTTGGCTGCGTACTTTCGGATGGCATCCACCAACATTTGTTGCTCTTCCGTAGGATCAAACGAATACATGGGTTCCTCCTTTTCCTTTTATTTTCGCCGGTTATTAGCGGTTGAATTTTGACCGCCAATAACTGATACCAGACCTGCTGGCTGAGGGGGCGCGCTGGCTGCTAATTAATCCGGACAAGGCAGGCAGCGGTAACGCACCGCGATGGGCGCGTCGGATGCTTCCAATTCTTGTAGATTTTCCACACTCAACAGCCCACGCTGATACAAATATTCCACATGCGCGCCGGCCTCCTCCAAAGCCAACAACACATTGTAGCCATGCACCTCCCCAAACAATGCTTGAGAGACTTCGCGAATTGTGCACGGCTGTTTCAACCGTTGTAGCGTCTGCTCCAGCCGCTGACGATGCAGGCGCTCGATCTCATCAATTCGCCCGATGAGGTCGTCAATAGGCGCTTGATGTCCACCCAACGTTAACCGGATCGGCGACGACGCCTCATCTACCCAGGCGCGTAATCGTTGCAGCGATTTCAAATAGTGATCCAGTCCGGTGGACAGCGTGAGATGCTCCGGGGACTGGTGCGGGCTGATATTGCGCAGCACATGGTCGCCGCTGAAGAGAATATCATGCAGGCGGATGACGACATGCCCGGCGCAATGTCCCGGGGTGTGCAGCATTTCGAACGGTCCCAGGTGCATACCGATCGCTTCGAAGGTAAAGTCAACTCGCACCGAGTGGAACACACGCTTGCTCAATTGATACATGCCAATCAGGTTTTGGCGTTGCTCTTGCGGCACTCCAGCTTCAATGAGAAATTCTCCCAGGCGGCGGGCGACCAGCGTCAGGCGCTCCTCATAGTTCGTCAACACGCGTAAGTCCAGCTCGTGGATGCCGATCTTGGCCGGTGTGCGCGACTCAAGATACGTCAATCCCCCAAAATGATCAATATGGGCATGAGTGATGAGGATATGCGTCAGATCGGGCAGGTGGATCGGTTTACCGATCAGCATCGAAACAGCTTGAAATCCAGCTTCCAGATCAGGGTTGGAATCGCCCAGGCCGCTGCCGGCGTCAATCAGCACACGGTAAGGACCATCGTCGCCGTCAACCAGCGCTAGATAAGCGTAACCCTGCAGGGGAGCAAAACTGCCCATGCCCGGGAATAGGCGCAGCGGAAGCTGAAAGACCTCCGCCCCCCCGGCGGTTTGAAAACGCTGCAATTCAAGCTGAGGTGTTTGGCTCATGCGATTCTGGCCGGTTCACTGCTTCAGCGTGTGCAACCAGCCCCTCCAGAAACAGATCGGCAAACTGGGCAGCGATTTCTTGCGGTGAAAGAGGTCCATCTGAACGATACCAGGTGATGCACCAGTTCATCACCCCCAGCAAGGCTTTGGCGGCCATGGCAGGGTCACATTTACGGAAATCGCCGCTTTGTATGCCCTCCAGAATCAAATCCCGCCACAACTGCTCATAGCGGTCGCGGCGGGGGATGTGGCGAGCGTGCAAATCGGGCTTTAGTGAACGGTGTTCGAGCAACAACACAGCAGCCAGGTCGCGATGTTCGAGCAGGGTGGTGAGATAGACCTGAATCGCCTGGCGCAGCTTTGCATCGGCGGGCAGAGGTTGGTTCATCACGCTCTCCATACGCTCAATGAGCAGATCGAGCGCCCAATCCAGCACGCCGACCAGGATCTCCTGCTTGGAGGCGACATGATGATACAAACTGGCTTTTTGAAGATGCACCGCCTGGGCGATGTCTTGCATGGAGGTGGCGTGAAAGCCCTTCTGACTGAACATCTGGGCTGCCGCCGTCAGGATGTCATCTCGCGTCATCGCTGTTCCCTACCGACCGTTCGGTAGTTTGAGGATACCATTTTTTACCCCACAAGTCAAGTATTTGACGCGGCGAGACTCACAAAAATGTGGAATGAAAAAGCGGGCAGGAGTATGATCCTGCCCGCACAATCGCTCTTTCTGGGCTGTTACGGTTACTGCCTGGGTGTGTTGAATGAGGCGAAAGCGTCGAAGTAGTATGTTCCAGCAGTCTGTCCATCAATGCCAGAGATGGCGCCCAGGCGAGCGTGTTCGATGCGCAGGGTGTCGTTGTCTATGCCGTTGACCTGACCGATCAAGAGCCCGTCCAACCAGAAGCCCAGGCTGCCGTTGTTGGCTCCGGGCGCGCTG
>JAGVAD010000043.1 GCA_020060465.1 Anaerolineales bacterium | reverse complement strand
GGGGCGATATTGCCTGGTGGCAGCATCCATTGGCGCACCTGGCGCTGGTGGTGTTGCTGGTTGCTTCCGGCTTCCTCAGCGCCAGCCGCCTGACGGCTGCCTCGCGCGCCTGGCTGCCGGGCGATCTGCTCTATCCATTGAAACCCATGGCGGAACAAGCGGCTTTGCTGGCTTCGTTGACCAAAGAGGGGGACGCTCAATTGCACATTCAGTTTGCCCATCGCCGTCTGATCGAGGCGCAATCACTGGTGTTCGAGAACCGTTATGAACAAATCCCCGCTGCGGTGGCGGATTTTGACCACCACGTCAGCCAGGCGGTCATCCTGGTCAACCAGATGGCTGGTGTGCAACAGGACGAAGCCCGCAGCCTGGCGACCGAGCTGCAGCAAGCCCTCACAGGACAGATGGGCATGATTATTTTGTTGACCAACCTGACCCCAGATACCTCGCAGGCAGAGTTCCATCGCCTGTTGATCATTTCAGAGGACGGTGTGTTGGGCGTTCAAAATGTGCTGCCGCCGGATGGCGGCGATGCACAACACCAGGGCTGGAAACTTATCCCTCGCGTTTCTATGCATGAGCTGGGGGAAGGCTAAAGCGGACGGGGCAACCATTGCAGGGCGTGACCGCGCCTTGCATTTTTGTCAGGCGATGGTTTTTCTGGTAACGAAAATTCTTTTGCATCGTTCTCAAATTTGAAAGGTTGTTTTGATAATTATCGGATTGGTGGTATCCTATTTTTGCTCATCGGCGGCCACGCCGATGCCCGTATTTAGGAGATACGATCCATGAAGGTCTCATCTGACATGTTTTCTGCTTTCATGACTGCGCTGCGGCGACGCCCGGCGCGGCGCAACCGTGGCCAGGGGTTGGTGGAGTTCGCCCTCATCCTGCCGCTGTTGTTGCTTTTGGTGTTAGGCATCATCGAAGCCGGGCGGCTGCTGGTCATCTATTCCTCCGTGCAGGCTGCCAGCCGCGAAGCCGCGCGTTACGCCTCCGCGGCGGGCGAAGTGTACCCCGGCGTGCCCTACTATTTGGACTCCGCCGGCATCGCCGCCGCGGCCAACCGCATCGCTGTGCTGGTGGCGCCGTCGTCGGTGACCATTACCTATGACCACGGACCTGACACCAGCACTTTTACGCCTGCCTCCGCGAGCGATGTTCAACTGCGCGATCGAGTTAACATTGCGGTCGCGGCGCGTTACGAACCCATCCTGGGTCTGACCCCCTTGCAGGGCTTTGACATCACTGCTGTCACCAGCCGCACCATCATCAAAGAGGTGTCCATCGAACCCGGCGGCGGGGGCGGCGGGGGAAGCAACAACCCCCCTATGGTCAATATCACCTCTCCCGACAGCGGAGAGGAATTCTTGCCCAGTGAAACCATCTGCTTCAGCGCCACGGCTACGGACACCGAGGACGGCGATCTGACCGCCAGCATTCAATGGTCATCCAATCCGAGCGGTCTTTCGGGGAGCGGCGGCAGCACCTGCACCACGCTGAGCGAAGGCGAATACACCATCACCGCCCAGGTGTTCGACTCAGACGGCGAAGTGGGTACCGATTCAATTACCATTTTGGTCAACGGTCCTCCGCAGGTGACCATCCTGTCGCCGAACAGCGGCATCCAGGTGGAAGAAGGCACGCTGCTGACGTTCCAAGCCACCGCCTCCGATACCATGGACGGCGATTTGAGCAGCCAGATCGTCTGGCTGGATAATGGCGTGCAGTTCCACACCGGCGCCAGCTTCACCTATTCCACTCTGGCGCTGGGCTTCCACACCATCACCGCCCAGGCGACCGACCAACATGGCCTGACCGGCAGCGCCAGCGTCACGCTGGCGGTCATTGCCCGCACGCCGCCCAATGTGACCATCATCTCGCCGCCCAACGGCGCCGATTACGCCCTCAACACCGCTGTGGTCTTCAGCGGGGAGGCGATGGATGCCAAAGACGGCGACCTGAGCGCCAGCCTTCAGTGGTCGTCCAGCCTGGACGGATTTTTAGGCAGCGGAGCCGGCTTCACCACTTCTGCGCTGCGCCCAGGAACGCATACCATCACCGCCAGCGCCACCGACTCGGACGGCCTGACCGGCTTGGCCACGGTCACCATCCGCATTGTGGACGATAGCCCGCCGGTGGTGAACATCCTCTCGCCGATTGATGGAGCGCACTTCAACCGGGGGCAAATCATCACCTTCAGCGGGACGGCCTCGGATACCGTGGACGGCAATCTCACTTCCAGCCTGACCTGGTATTCCAGCATCAGCGGGCAGATCGGAAGCGGAGGCAGTTTCACCCGCTCGAACCTGCCGGCTGGTCCGCACACCATCACTGCCCGCGTCACCGACTCGGATAACCTGACCGGCGTGGATCAGGTGGTCATTTACATTGACGACGTCAACACACCGCCGACAGTGGTGATCAACTCCCCAGGAGATAACACCACCTTCCGCCAGCGCGACCCGATCCACTTCTCAGGGACGGCTACTGATCCGCAGGAAGGCGACCTGAGCGCGCTGATCCAATGGGTTTCCAGCATTGACGGCAGCATCGGCAGCGGGTCGAGCTTCACCCTCACCACCCTCAGCCCGGGAACGCACATCATCACCGCCACCGTGACCGACTACGGCGGGCTTTCGGCGCACGACACGGTCTCCATTGTGGTGAACGAGCTAATCTGCCCCGCCCCGGGTTCGGCGGTGTTCTCCTACACCGGGCAAAACGTGGACAAGCTGACCTGGATCCTCACCATTCCCTCCGGCGTCACCCAGACGGATCCCTTCGTCATGACCGCCCTGAGTATTGATCTGTTCAACCCGCAAGGCGCAGTGCTGAGCTCGGTGACGGTGGAGGGGCAGCCGGTGCCGTTCAGCCGAAGCGGCGACCTCTACACCGCCACGGCCAGCCCGGTGTGGAGCGGTTTCTTCCGCTCGAATGGCACCATTGAGGTGATCTTCAACTTCAATCCTCGCGCCCGCCGCGACCGCAGCGGCCCCTTCACCATGCGGGCGACATTCAGCCCCTGCGATAGCATCCAGTCGGTCGCTTCGCCGTAAATGGGCGCATGTTGTACGAGGTCATGCTCATGGATTTGAAGAAAGTGTTGCGCATCGGTATTGCCATTTGCCTGGCTGTTTTGGCAGCAAGCGGAGAATGGCTCGCCTCCGGGGCGGCTCCCAACCCGCTCGCTCCACAGACGCCAGAGGAGACCGCCAGCGACGGCTATGGTTATACTTTGAGCCTGGCAGCCGAAGCCTGGGTCAATGCCAACGGCGGGACGCAGGTGAGCTTCCCATCCACGGACGACTCCTACGCCGGGCCTTTTCCCATCGGCTTCAACTTTGACTTTTACGAAAGCACCTTCAGCCAGTTCTATATTTCCACCAACGGCATGGTCAACTTTGGCGAGGGGTCGCTGTCTTATCAGGTCAAGCCCATCCCCTGGTCGCCTGCGCCCAACAACTTCATCGCCCCCTTGTGGGCGGATTTGAACATGGGTTTCGGCAAAGCCTATTATCAGACCTTCGGCGCCGCTCCCTCGCGTTCAACGGTCATCGAATGGGAGATTTATTCGGACCAGTTTTACACTACCCTTTTGTTGAACTTCGAAGTTGTCCTGTATGAAAATTCGGGCAACATTCTGGTGCAATACAACGTCCTGAACCCCGACAATATGCCTGAGCGCTATACGGTGGGCATTGAAGATGCGGACGGTGTCAACGGTTTGCAGTATTTAGATTCTCTTACGGTGGGCCAGGATTTGCGTTTCGTGCGCCCAGACGCCTCGCCGCGCGTCAAGGTGTTGCCGCGCTTCCAGGGCGGCTTCACCTCCGGCGGGCTGGCGCGCTATCAGACCACCGTCTTCAACAACGGCGAGTTCGGCAGCGACCGCTATAATTTGCAGGCGACCTCCTCCAGCCCTGGCTGGCAGGCGCGCCTGATCTGGCCCGATGGGAACGCCCTCCGCGACACCGACAGCGACGGTGTGGTGGATACCGGTTTGGTCGCCCAGGGCGGGCAGGTAGATGTCGTCCTGGAGGCGCAACCGCCGGCGGGCGCCGCGCCGGGCGACAACACACAGTTCACTTTAACTGCCACATCGGATCTCTCTCCCAGTAAATACATGACCGCCACGCTGCAAAGCGCCGTGCCGGTTGAGTTTGCCCAGGTTTATGTAGATGGGCGCGGCATCCGCCTGGGGCAGATCTGGCAAGAGAATATGATTGACCGCCCGATCCTGGATGCATATACCGGCGCGGCGTTGAGCATGGAATCTACCTCGCAGGATAATTACCTGATCGCCTGGGAGTATCTAACCACGGTGATGCAGGATGGCAGGGTGTTGAGTGGGGTGACGATGTCCAAAGATGGCGCGCTGATGTACGAGGGCAAGGCGCTGGAAGGCCTCGTTTCGGAGCAGTTCACCGACATTTTCTATAAGCTGGCGAACCGCTTCAGCGGCGCCGGCGGCGGACTGCTGCTGACCGACAGCGCCCAGGCGATTAACGAACCGAACGTCATCCAGGCAGACGCGCGTAAGCCGTCTATCGCCATCGCGCCCGACGGGCGCATCGCCGTGGCCTGGACGCTGCTCAAGCGGCTTGATGACTTTCGGAACAATTCCAATATCTTCCTGGCGGCTTTGAGCAGCAGCGGTCAGCTTCTCTCCGGGCGCTATAACGTCACCCAGGACTTGGGTTGGCACGAGGATTCGCATTTATACGACAACCCCAACGTGGTGATCACCGGCGACAGCCGCTATGTGGTCTGTTGGACGCAGCAATTCGATGCGAAAGTGCGCTGCGCGCTACACACGTTCAACGGGACGACTTTCACCACCTTAGGTACGATGACGGTGAGCAGCTTGCCATTCAACGTTTACCCGTTAGATCTCTCCCTGGCGCTCCTGTCAAGCAATCGCGTATTGACGATTTATGTCGAATCGTCGAATGTGGTCAATAGAGTGGTCTATGCCGCCATCAACAGCAGCGGCAGCCTGACCCGCAGCCCGACGGAGATCCCCGGTTCGAATGGCTACCAGCCGCGCGCGGTGCAATTTCAAGATGGTACGGTCTTAATCGCCTGGATCGAGGTGGATGGGCGCGTGGGCTACGCCTTTCTGGATAACGCTTTGAACCTGAAAGCCGGTTCGCCGCGCTATTTTACCCAGGTGAATCGGCGCAGCGCGGGCAGCCTCTCGGTGACGCTGGATCGTCAGAACCATGCCGTCTTGACCTGGGTGGATGGCGACGATTGGGATTATCTGATCTATGCCTTGTTGACCAGCGACGAGGTGGTGCGCACGCCGCCGATGATCTTCATCTCTGATCCGACAGGCGATCCCTTGTACACCACCAGCGATTTTGGCTTCGGCAACGCTGGCTACTCCGGCGTGTACCAGCACTTCTTGCCGACGATCAACCGTTAATCGGCGGGAGGAAAATAAATGGATAGAAATGTGAATCAATCATCTCACAACAAAGAACATGGTCAGAGCCTGGTGGAGTTCGCCGTCATGCTGACGCTGTTGCTGATCATGGTTGCCGGCATCGTGGACGCTGCTCGGGCTCTGTTCACTTACCTCTCCATGCGCGACGCGGCGCAGGAGGGTGCGTTGTATGCTTCCACACGCCCTACCGATACGGCTGGCATCGAAGCCCGCGTGCGCAACGCTTCAAACATGCTCAGCAACCTGGGCGGGGAGATCAATGTGGTAGTGGAACCGACCGTCACCGGTCAACTGTGCATGGGCGCCACCGGCGGCGTCTCTCACGGCGTGCGTGTGACGGTCAACTATCCTCGTTATCCATTAGCCATGCCGTTGCTCGGCGAAATCATCGGTCGGGAAGATGGCACCGTGCCTATCAGCGCTTCGGCGATAGACACCATTCTCACGCCGGCCTGTCCCTAGCTATTTTGAATTCGGTTTGTACACTCAGGAGGTATTGCCATGAAAAACCAGTCTCATTCCACAGAACACGGCCAGGCAGTAGTGCTGCTGGTGCTAGCCATGGTCGCGCTGCTGGGTTTCACCGCCCTGGCGGTGGACGGCAGCATGGTCTATTCGGATCGCCGCTATACGCAGAACGCCGCCGACGCGGCTTCGCTGGCGGGCGGCGGCTCGGTAGCGCAGAGTTTCGAAGCCAACAACGTCACCTACGGCACCTGGCAGGCCAGCCCGCCCAACTGCCAGGGCAACGTGCTCAGCGCGGTCAATACGGCTTTGAACGCCGCCCGCGCCCGCGCCCGCGACAATGGCTTCACATTGGATACAGACATCTCCGATAACCACGGCGTGGTCGGCGAGTGCGGAATGGAGAATATCACCGCTGGCCGGGTGGGCGGCGGACGGGTTACCATCTTCGTGGACAAGTTCGTGGACATCAAAGCGGTGGTTACCAGCCAGACCGAGACCGCCTTCGCCCACTTTGTCTTCGGTAATGATCTAAAAAACACCGTCACCGCGGTCACTCGCATTCGCCCGCGCGCGCCGCTGGCTTATGGCTATGCCATCGTAGCCCTTAACCCGGCAGCCTGTTCTGGCAACCAGAACGGCGCACAGTTGCATGGCTTGGGCGGCAGCGCAGATCTCACCGTGGATGGCGGCGGCATCTGGTCGAACGGCTGCCTGGATGTGGATGGCAACCCCCACGTGACAGTAAATAATGGCGGCGTGTTCTACTTCTTCACTGCCAACAACAACGATTTGGACGATATAGCGATGACCCCCTCTGGAACGCCCACCCAGTTAGCCAACAACGACGCCAACCGCATTCCGGCTTCGGCATACGACCTGCGCCCGCCGGATTGCAGCGGTCATGAGGTCAACTCGAACTGGCTGGTCAATTACGCCCGCGAAAACCCCACCAACAAGGAAATCCCCGCCGGGCTGTACTGCGTGACGGATGAACTGCGCGTCAACGGCGGCGACGAAGTGCGCGCCAACACCGGCGTCACCCTGGTGTTGTATCAGGGTATGACCATCAACGCCAACGCTATTTTCCAGCTCACCGCCCCCAGCTCTCTGGACAGCGGCACGGAGGGCATCCCGGGCGTGGCTATCTACGCCCCCAAGTCTAATCATTCCACGATGACATTCAACGGCAATAACAATTCACACATCCGCGGCTCGGTGGTTGCCCCAGGCGCCAACCTGGTGATCCTGGGCACGGCAGGCACCTCCATCCGCGGCCAGTTTATTGGTTGGAATGTGGAATTCGGCGGCGATTCTGGTACAACCGTGGTTTATCAGATGAATAAGTTAGCCAGCCTGCCCGCCAAGCTGGAACTTCATCGCTAAGCAACAGAGAAGTTAGCTCAGGCTACAAAAGTCTCAGAGACTTTTGTAGCCTGAGTTTTTCATAGGTAAAAAAAAGCCCGGGCAGGCTACCCGGCGGCGCCCAGAATTTCCTCCTTACCGTTGCTTCCTCTCGGACCTGGCGGGGTTCGAAGGCTTCCGCCGCGCCGGACCCACCCGGACGCTCCGTAGCATACCTCAGGTGAGGGTGCTTGTCAAGAAAACACAATGGGCGGATGTGTTTTATCCTTCCATGCGAGCCTTCAGGTTGACTAAGACGGTCTCTGCTTCCTGTTCGTTCATCTTGTGGACGATCGGCTCAGCCAGCTTACCCAGCGCTGCGCCGGGGATGGTGTAATCCACGCTCACCGAAACCCGTGTGCCGCCATCCTCCGGTTGATAGACCCAAGTAAATGTGCTGGGAATACCACTTTCGTTTTTGTCTACAATGCGCTGGTTCTGGATGAATTCGCTCCACTCCGCGTGCCCATCGAAGCGTAAACCGGCCATTTTGTAGCTCCAGTCGTAACAGTAGCCGCCGTTGGGCAAGGCCTGCACGTTCCGCACCTCCTGCAGACTGGGCCAAATTTCCGGCAGGTTTTCCGGCTTTGCCATGAAGGCGAAAACCTTCTCCACCGGCGCGTTGATAAAGATGGATTTTTCGATCTTAGCCATGGTGCTTTCTCCTAAGATAGAATGATAGACCTTGCTTACCTAATTGTTTTCCTGTGACAGGGAGACCCGGGAAGCTGGTGGTCTCCCTATCTCTTGTTTGGCGTTGAAGCCTACCCGCCGGGTCGGACGGGTTTGGGGACCGTCGGCGAGGGTCCCCAAAGCTCGATGATGATGTTGGTCGTGTACGTCTTTAACTCATCCAGCACCTTTTGGCAATCCTCGTTGGCATACCAGGCGGCCCAGGCTGCAAAGTCAGTGAACTCGTAGGTTATGACGACCTGAGACGCGCCAGCAGCCAGACGGTACGCCCGAAGCTCGACCACGCCCGGCACGGCCAATGTGCGCCGCATCGCGCTTTCGGTCCACTTCAGATAGGCTTCGACCCTATCGGGGAGAATATCCCACTTTATTACAAAGAGCACCATCGTCTTTCACCTCCTTTCTTCGAGATTTTCAAGGCAATGACAGCCGTCTAATGGGGGCGGGATCCAGAGCTTTGCAACCTTCCCCACGCCCACAAGCCGGACAGCTCGTTGGGGGACCTTTGACTGGTACGATCTCCACGCCCGGCTGCCAGGTATCCACATAGATAAGCCCTTGATTGGTTTTGCCATCCCTCAACAGGAGCCGCAGCGCCTGACTCACCTGAAGCGACGCCACCGCGTGCGTAGTAGCCGCCAGAGCGCCTTTCTCTTTGTTTCTGTAAGCATGTTGATCCGGGCAACCAAAGGTACAAACGAAGCAAGGCGTCTTGCCGGGCACAATGTTCATGATTAGCCCGTAATTCTCCAGGACCGCAGCAAAAACCCAGGGAATGCTTTGTCTGATGCAAACCGCGTTGATCAGGTAACGAGTGGCGTCATTGTCGCTGCCATCCAGCACCAGGTCGGCGCCAATAACCAGACTGTCAGCATTACGCTCATTCAGGCGGGCAATCACCGGCTCGACGGCGACGTCGAGATTAATGTGGCGCAGCCTGCGCCAGGCAGCTATGACTTTGTGCTCGCCGGTTCGGGCATCCTCCTCATCAAAGAGCGTCTGCCCTACCAGATTGGCGAACTCCACACGATCGTCGTCCACCAGACGCAGGTGTCCTATCCCCGCACGCGCCAGAAGTTCCGCCGATACGCTGCCCAGCCCTCCGCAACCAATGATGACTGCTCTGGCAGTCGCCAGCCTTGCTTGCCCACGTTTCCCAATCTTCCGTAAATCCATTTGACGGGTGTAGCGTTCCATCTGCATTTACTCATCGAACCAGTCAGGATCAATGACAGTCACAGGATAGACCGCCTCAACCGGGAAGAGGTCTGCACCCTTCTTTAGAACTGCCCAAAGATCTGTCTCTTCTGGCGACTCCCACTCACAGAAGAGGGCATCGCCTTTTTGAGCGACCCAACACCTCAACCATTGGGTATCCTTCGGGAAGCCGTTGACCACTGCCCGAACCGCCGCCAGCACCTCGTCCTGGGTGGCCGCGGCCGGGAACTTATGAAACACGATAAATCTTGTCATTCGCTTTTGCCTCTTTCGATAGCATGTTCTATGGCCCGGGCGCATTTCGCACCACCAACGGCAGATAGATTCGGTTACCCCACAGCCGGCCGTAGATGCCGCGGTCGCCGAGCAACGGCTGATCGTCGTAGACCACCAGAAAGTCCCCCGCCAGGCCTTTGGTCACCGCTGGCCGGCCTGCCTGGACTCCGCCGAGATAACTCTCCGGGCCGAGTGGGGAGCCGCCGGTGGGCACGTTTCGCCCGTGGATATAAGTCCACAAATACGGTGGATCGGCGGCGCGCTTCCAGGTCACGAGAGAGCGCTCAGAGTAGTCGTAAGCGGCTACCGCCGGGCGGGTCTCGTCGGAGGCTGCCCAGCTTACATAGAATTGAGAGAGCGGGGTGCCATCGCCTGCCACCTCACGACCGTAGATATCCCTGTTCCCGGCGTCATAGTGCAGTTCCCAGACGACGAGGTATCGGCCGTTAGGGCTGACTTCGGGGAGCGCCGCCACGGCGGGCTGTGTATTACTGACAGTAACGTAGATGAGCACGAGTTCCGGTCCCTGGAGTGCGCCGGCGCTCGACATTCGTCGGGCACAGATGTCGTAGATATCATCTTGCTTGTCCTCACGCTCCCAGGCGACCAGAAACTCGTTGGTGCGGGGGTTGTAGGCAACGGCTGGGTTCCCATGGTCATAGTTCCAGCTTCCAGTCGCGATGAGGATATTGTCTCCCTCGAGAGCGCTACCGTAGATCAACTGACCCTCGATGTCCGCGGAAACGCTGCCGCTGACCGAGCGCTCCCAGACGACCAGGTATCTGTCGTGCGTGGCTCCATAGGCCACAGCCGGGCTGAAGCAGCTCTTGAGCTCAGGACCGTGGCTGATGATAATGTCGCTCGCGCCGAGGACCTCGCCGAGCGCCGACACCAGCCGTCCACGGATGCTGGTGAGGGTCCCTGACCCTTCCTTGTGCTCCCATACCACGAGGTACTCGTCCCGTATGCTGTTGTAGGCCACCGCCGGATGCCGCCGCTGGACCGCACCCGTGGCAATGTAGAAGGGGCCGCCAATGGGCGTGCCATCCCACTTGAGGCGCTGGGCCTGGATGTCGGGGTAGTCGGGGCGGTCGTTAAACCATACAACCAGGAACTCCCGGCGTGCCGGGTTATAGGCCACGGCGGGCTCGACCTCCGCAACTCCCGGGTCATTGCGGATGACGAAGGTGCTCCCGATCGGGCTGTCCATGGCAACAGCCACTGAGGCTTCTCCGCCTGGTGCCACCGCTTTGCCGGTGACGGGTGGGTCGGCCCGGGGCGGCGGGGGCTCGGCAGCCGCCTCCGTGCGACCCAGGGCCCGTAGGAGGCGAGTGTAGGCTCGGTAGGCTTGCTCGGTGTCGATCCAACCCTCGTCGCTCCGAGACGCCAGGGCAACGGCGCGCCCGGTGTGCTCCAGAGCGACTTGGAGGCTCACATCTTCCTGTGGCCCCGGCCCCTGAGCCCCCACGAGGGACACGGCGAGCATCAGGAATGGGACCAATAGAACCAGAACGGCGAGAAGGGAGGGGGTTTTCATCGCTTTTTTCCTCCTCGTATGATATGTAGTACGGGGCACCAGCTTTCGAGCGCCCGGCTATGCTCCTTCATCAATCGGCGGGGCGCTGGATTCCTCGCCTGGTGATAATGGCAAAGGTTTGATAAAACGCTCGATGAACGCCAGTAGTTGCCGCGCCTCGTGAAATGTCATTCCCTCGCCGCTCTGCACATGCTCAACACGCCCACGCCAGCCCAAGCTCTGATCTGAGCTTTCTCCCTGCCATTCCCACCAAAAGCGAACGACGAAGGTGTTTTGCGGCAGTTCCACGCGGTCTGGCATTTGTTCTCCAGAAATGAAAAGACTGCTCTTTCAAAGAGCAGTCTATCAAACAAGTGTCAAAAAACTATCAAATGGCGAGCGGTGTTCAAATCACAGGCCGCGCATCGCCGATTCCAGGTAACGCCGCTGCTGTTGCTGGTCGGGGATGCGGGCAGTTTTGGCGGCGATGATATCCTCGGCCAGCCGCTCCTGCTCGGCTGCCGCCTGGATGCTGCCCAGCTCCCGTAGAACGCGGGCGTGGGCTCGATGGACTTGCTCGATGCCGATCCACCGTTCATCGCCTTGGGATGTCAGGTCAACAGCACGCCGGGTATGTTCTTCAGCAGCTTCAAGGTCGCCGAGAGATAGCCATGCAAGCCCTATTTCCAATTCGCCCCACATCTCACAAGCTGGCGTGTTGATCTGGCGGGCGATCTGCGTCGCCTCGGAAGCATGAGCGAGAGCCAGCGTAAGATCGCCCAATCGCCGTTCGGCGCGAGTCAGTGCAGCCAGCCCGGCTGCCAGGTTGCCCCGCGCCTCGCTATCGCGAGCCATCGCCACGGCTTCGCTCAGGCAAGCATGCGCTGGAAGGAGTTCACCCGCAGCGATCTCTGCCAGCCCCAGCCCAATGAGCGCCTCTGCCAGACGCCGCAGATGACGGATGGGGCGCGCTCGTTCGATAGCCTGCTCCAGCCAACGCCGCGCTTCAGCCAGATCACCCAAATGGTAGCAGGCGAAGCCAATCCCCACTTCAGCAGCCACGCGTCCGTGTTCGGTGCGCAACGCTTGCTGGGTAGATAGCGCCTGCAGAAATAAGTTCGCCGCCTCTACATAGCCGCCGCGACGCAATTCCCAGGAACCCAACTGAATTAAACCATACGCCTCGGCGGAGCGCGCCCCAATGCGTCGGGCCAGGTTCAAGTGTTCAGTGATGTACTGTCCCGCCTCGTCGAGTTGTCCCATCTCCAGGTAGGCGGCTCCAATGTCTAACCCAGCCCAAGCCATGCCATTGTAGTCGCTAAACACCTGATGACTGGCATAAGCATCTTGCTGATAGGCGATGGAGCGGGCAAAGTTCCCCAGGTGAAAGTGCACATAGCCTAGAATGTGCGTGATGTGCCGTCTTGTCTCGCGCTCTGTTTCAGAGGTCGCTGCCAGAGCGGATTCGAGGGCTGTCAGCGCGGGCTGGGGTTGCCCCAGAAAGTAATGGGCAAAGCCAATCTGCGTCAGCAGGTACGAGCGAGCCGCGCTATTTCCTAAATGGGAAGCTAAAGTCACACCCTCCTCGGCTGCGACGATGGCTTGCTCATAATGCGCATCCAGGTTGAGGTAACGGGCGCGCAGCATCAAGGCTTGCAAGCGCAAACTCTCGTCGCCGCTGTTCTTGGCCAGCGCCTCCAGCGCCGCCAGATCAGCGTCGCGCTCAGCGAGGCGGGCCTGGAGATAGCGCAGTTCGGCGCGTTCTGCCAGGATCCGTCCTCGGCGGCGCAGACAGTCCGCCCGTGTGCAGTCGGGGTCGAGTTGTTCCAACCATTGCAGCATCCGAACTTGATGTTCCTCCGCCTCCTGCCAGGCAAACATTGCCTCCGCTCTCTGCGCTGCCAGGCTGTGGTAATGCAGCGCCTTCTCTACTTCGCCTGCAGCGTCGAAGTGGTGCGCCAGCGCGCTGATGACAGCAGGTTGATCCGCATACAGATTCTCCATCGCCTCGCCGATCAAGCGATGCAGCCGCCGCCGCTGCCGATGATGGATGCCCGTGTACGTTGCTTCCTGCACCAGGTGATGCACAAACTCATAGTCGCGCCCGGCAATTCCGCTTCCTTCGCACAAGAATCCCTGTCGCAGCAGTTCATCTATCGCTTCCAGGGCGGCGTCTTCACGTATGTTCATGGCGTGGCAGACGAGATCAAAATCAAACGTCCGCCCCGCCGCTGCTGCAAATGCCATCCATTGGCGCGCCGTCGCGGATAGCTGCCTCAGCCGTGCTTCGATGAGCGCACGCACATTGCCGGGTATGGGCAAACATTCACCTTTGCCCGTGATATAAGGGGAAATCGGGGTAGGGGTTCCTGCCAACGCACGCAGCGTCTCGATTGAAAAGAAGGCGTTCCCTTCCGTGTGC
This sequence comes from Anaerolineales bacterium, assembly GCA_020060465.1. Classification (GTDB taxonomy): domain Bacteria; phylum Chloroflexota; class Anaerolineae; order Anaerolineales; family UBA4823; genus RBG-16-57-11. The sequence continues at coordinate 19,602 of JAGVAD010000043.1, read as the reverse complement.
ACGTAAAGGCGATTCACGAATTCGGTCTCGGCCTGGATAGTACGCTGGACCAACTCGGAAATCGCCTCGATTGAGAGACGTTCCAGCGCCAGGTGTTGCGCCAGCCCGTCGCGCGCCAGTTGCGCCGCCATCTTCGTCAGAGCCTGGGTCTCGCCGAACTCCTCAGGGCGGAAGGTGGCGAGGCATAACACGCGCATATCCCCTATCTGGCGCGTCAGGTAGTGAATCGCAGCAAGCGTCGAATCGGTCGCCCAGTGCAAATCTTCCAACACGATCAACAACGGCGTGCGCGACGCATAGGCACGGACAAATGTGGCGATGGCATGAAACAGGATGGCTTGCTGTTCCGGCTGTAGAGAGCCGGGTGAAGTTTCTGGCTGAATCGGTGGGACGATCAGCTCTGGGATAAGGCGCGCCAATTCGCCGCGCGCCCACATGGGCAGCGCCAGCGCAGCGCGCCTCTCCTGTTGGATCAGGTCGCGCAACACCTCCGTCAACGGCTGGTAGGGCAAAGCTCGTTCTGGTTCATAGCAACGTCCGCGCGCTGTTACTCCACCATGCCAACGCGCCACCGCCGCGAATTCTTCGCTCAAGCGCGTCTTCCCAACCCCGGCTTCGCCGCTGATCAAAACCATGCCCCCCCGTCCTTGCAGCGCTTGTTCCCATCGCGCCCACAGCGCATCCATCTCGCGCCCTCGCCCCACGAACGGCGGTCGCTCCAGACTATCCCAGCGCGGCGGCGACCTTGCCGGGGCTGGTTCAAGCGGCAATGGAATGGTGAAATAGGCGCCGAGGATGCTTTCTGCCCGTTTGAGCATTTCGGGAGAAGGGGGAGCGTGGAGTTCTTGCTGTCGCATTTCGCAACATCGCTGCCACTGTCGCCGCGCCCCAGTCAGATCGCCCAACGCGACGAGAGCGCGCATCACCGCCAGGTGAATGTCCTCCATCAATGGGTCACGTGCCAGATATTTCTGAGCATACGCCAACGCCGCTTCGGCGTTGCCCTGCGCTTCGCTCCATACGATAAGCCGACTGAGCGCCTCGAGATAGAGGGTTTCCAGGCGATACCGTTCATCCAGGCACCAATCGTCGTAAAAGCCTTCCAGAAAATCGTTCCGATAAAGTTCAATCGCCTGTTGTAAATGAGCGGCGGCGCGTTTCTCATCCGCCTCCACGCGGCTCATCGTCAGGTGCTGTTCGAACTCGACTACATCGAGCCAGAAAGGAGGGGCAGGGTTAAATTGCACAGAGGCGGCATCTGCGAGAAAATATTCTTCGCCGAGCAATCGGCGGATGCGCCATAGCGCCGTGGCAAGGGAATGGCGCGCATGGGTGTCGTCTCGGTCGCCCCAGAAAAGCGCGGCGAGTTCATCGCGCGCATGAGGCTGATGATAATATAAGATGAGATAAGCCAGGAGCGATTGGGTCTTGCGCGTGGCCAGGGGCGGCAGCAATTCATCACCGCGCCGTAGTTCAAGACATCCAAACAGATGGATGGTCAGACAGGGAGGGGCGGGCTTCCCTGTGTTCATGCCGACCTGCCTTGGAGGTCAGGTCACTTCCTTGCCTGGCGATGCGAGGTGTGGATCATCGCGAAACCTCGAATGAAATCTGTTCGTTGCCATACGCTCCTTTTACGTACGACAACTGTTCGCAAATCAAATCATCCCTCACCTTGAAGATGTCTACTCCTCGAATATACCTCTTTTCCCCCGCCAAGTCTACCCAATTGCATTTCCAGCGCATCACGCAGCGAAAAGGACCCAGACCAAATACTTCCTCAATCTCCGTATGCGCCTGGGGTGAGCGGTGGAAGAAGTTCTGCCAGAACTGAGCGATGGCTACTTTCCCTGCGTATATTGCGCCTTCGGGGGCGGGAGCGGCGTTTTCGAAGATACAATCGTCGCTGATAAATTGCATCATCCCCGCAACATCGAGACGATTGAAGGCTTTGTTGAACTCTAGGGCGAGGCGGATCGCTGATTCGATGCGTGACATTTTCATAGATCAAACACCTCTCTCGGTAGAAAACCGAACAGCGTTAGCAGCCGGCAGGCAGGGCTTGCCTTCAGACTGCATGAAACAGGGTAGATCGGTTCTTAGCAAATGGTATCAGCCGCATACTAACTCGGAATTGCAGATTCTCTGTAAATAATACGCATTCCTATCGTAATCACCAGGGCAGGAAAGAAACCTATGAAGATAGCGAGCAGCAATGGCATTGGCGATAAGAAGATTAACTGATAAGCCAATGGTGCTATTGTATCAACGAGCCAGAAAAGAAGATAAATCTGCCACAATGCGATTTTATGGCTAATCCATCTCTTAGATACAAGTAGTATAAGGATGACATTGAAGACAAACGCTACGACGAACATCATCTGCGTCTTCCAGTCAGAAGCGGCGGCTTCCATATCAATGTTTGCTTTTGCAACAATAGCACTCAGAATGCTGCCGACAGCATAACCCATGTAGGCAAAACTTGCTATCATCACAGCTTTTAGAATATCAGACCATAAAGCGCCCTTCTGAACAAGATGGCGTGGCTGGTGCTTCCCCTTTTCCCACCAGACCAGGATGAGAGAGAAAGCCAGTGTCTGCAACAGGATTTCTGGCAATCCGATCACGTGATACCAGAGTGGCAACTTGGAGTAAATCACGCCTTCTAGCGAAGATGGAGCAGCGGCGGGAGTGCCCAGAATGCCAAATACAACAAAAATGCCCCATAGGACGAGCCACCCACGCTTGTTATCCAAAATTGCACTTCGGATGGGCCACAATCCTATAGCAAAGAGAAGTCCACGAATTGGCTGGATGAGAGGGCCGAAGAAGGTATAGGGGGAGTTGATGGGTCGCATGAAATCTCTGATAACTTCTAGCTGAAATAGTCTCCCATAGCCGAACAGGTTGGACATGATGAGACCAAATATGAAATAAGTAATCGTCTGAACAAGTGCAGCTTTGCCTGCAAAACTGAGGAATTCTTTGAAGTTGCTCTTCATAACTACTTCCCTGCTTGCTATAGTCATCTACAGTATACTCAAAACTGGCAGGCGAGCAAGCTGTACATTCGCAAGGGTGCACTAAAAAGTTGTTGGTTGTGCTCGCCCCGGCATCGGTTGGAAACCGACGTCTCAGGTTACGAAGCCCGCTTGAAGCGGGCTGGGAGTCGGCGTAGCCGACTTTATGTGCCTTCAGGCGGCGACTTCCAGTCGCTGCCATCGCGGCAGATAACGTGCGAGAAGCGCGATTGCCTGTTTGTGTGCCCAGCCAATCGAGTGTTATTTACCCGATGAAAAGTGGGCGCGGCTCTGCCCTTGCCCCTTTTGCCAGTTTGGATTAGCATTGTGAATACATGAACGCACGAATTGAGCGCTATTGGTTTGCAATTCTGGCAGCCGGGGATCTCCTGACAATTGCTCTGGTGACCGTTTACGGTTTCGCCAGTCATAACGAATTGAGCGCTGGCGCAACGCGGATGTTGACGACATTTCTGCCGCTGACGATTGCCTGGCTGGCTGCCGCGCCGTTCCTGGGCGCTTACGATCGCCAGCGGGCAATGGAAGTTCGTCAGTTGTGGCGTCCCTTCTGGGCGATGCTCCTGGCGGCGCCGCTGGCTGCCTGGCTGCGCGGCGTTTGGCTCAATGCGCCGATCTTACCCCTGTTTGTGTTCATACTGGGCGGTGTCAGCGCGCTCGCCATCCTGATCTGGCGAGGCTGCTTCGCCCTGATTGTTCGGCGCATGTCTATTAATCTGAAAAGCTAAAAATGGATGAAACTGCCCTGATCCAAGCTGCCTTACAAGGCGACCTGGATGCTTTCAATCGTTTGGTTCTGGCCTACCAGGATATGGTGTACACCCAGGCTTACCGCATGATGGGCGAGCAAGAAGCGGCTGAGGACGCTTCCCAGGACGCCTTTATCTCCGCCTACCGTAAGCTCGATTCTTATCGCGGCGGTTCTTTCAAGGCGTGGCTGTTGCGCATTGTCACCAACGTTTGTTACGATGAATTGCGCCGCCGCAAGCGACGCCCAACCACGCCGCTGGAACCGCTGGACAACGACAACGAGGAAATTGAGTCGCCGCGCTGGCTTTCAGACCCGGGCGAATCGCCGGAGGAGAGCGCCGAAAGGAGCGAACTCGCCCGCGCGTTGCAACGTTGCCTGGATGGACTGCCGCCCGAATTTCGCGCTGTGGTGGCATTGGTGGATGTCCAGGGGTTGGACTACACTGAGGCGGCTCTGGCGGTGGGCGCGCCATTAGGCACTGTGAAGAGCCGCCTGGCACGGGCGCGCACCCGTATGCGCGATTGCTTGAAGGGCGTTTGGGAACTTTTGCCAGATTCTCTTCGTCTTGTGGGGGAGAGTGACACATGACTACCCGGATCACGCCCCCGCAATGGGAGGCTCTTTCCTCCTACCTCGATAACCAACTGACACCCAAAGAACGCGCTCGCCTGGAAACCCACCTGAAACAGGATGCCGAGTTACGCCAGGCGCTTGAAGATCTTCGCCGCACGCGCGCTCTCCTGCGGAGCCAGCCGCGTTTGCGCGCCCCGCGTAACTTCACCTTAACTCCGGCCATGGCTGGCGTTCGATCCGGCGCTCGCCGTTCCTCATCCGTTGGCGCATATCCCATCCTGCGTCTGGCTTCGGTGCTGGCAACGATCTTCTTTGTCCTGGTTACCGTGGGCGATTTTGCCGTGAGGACCTTTGCTCCACCGCCATTGACGATGACCGCCTCTGAACAAACGGCTCCGATCTTTGGTATGGGTGGAGGAGGAGGCGGTGGGGGAGACGGCGCGTTGCAACCAGAAATGGGATTGTTAGCGCCAACCGAAGCGCCGTTGGAGGCAATCACCGGTCAGGCGGTAGCTTCTCCCATCCCGGATCAAAAATCCCTGGTAGTCACGCCAATAGGAACGCCAGAGGCGGCGTTGGAGGCGCTTGTCACCCCCGAAGCCGTTGCGCAGGCGAAAGAGGTCCCCATCCAACCGGCAGATAACGGCAATCGGCAGTTGGAAAACGAGACACAACAACCAGCAGCGCAGCCCTGGCCGGCGCACACGGTGATTTTGGTGCTGCAAATTTTGCTGATTATCCTGGCGGTCGGCGCAGGTCTGGCCGCCCTTTATGTACGCCGCGCGGCGCGCTGAACGAAGCGGAACGATTGTCCCTTCCGCCAATGCCTCCATGACGCGCTGCCATCTTACAGGTATGTATTTTGTCCGCTCAACACATTGAAGAGATCAACTTTTGCATCCGCTGCGGGCAACCGTTGGCGAAGGAATTTTGTTTTGGGCGTTTGCGCCCCAAATGCCCCGCCTGTGGCTGGGTCTATTTCGCCGACCCGAAGGTCGCTGTCGCCGCTCTGATCCAGAAAAACGATAAAATCCTGCTGACGCGCCGCGCCAACGATCCGCAGCGCGGTTTATGGAGCCTGCCGGCCGGCTTTGTGGACGCCGGCGAAGATCCTCTCCAGGCGATTGCGCGCGAATGTTTGGAAGAAACCGGTCTGTCCACGCGCGCCGGGCGGCTCATTGATGTGCTGTACGGGCAGGAACATCCGCGCGGCGCGCATATTCTCATCGCTTATCAAATGGAGATTCTGGGCGGAGAGCTGCGACCGGGCGATGATGTGGATCGAGTGGATTTCTTCGCCAGAGAGGCGTTGCCCCCGCTGGCTTTCCACACCACGCAGAAGATCCTTCAACGTGCACAAGAGATGGATCAATCTTGACCCATCTCTCTGGCGGCGATTGCCTACTGGACGGTGAACTGCAACGTATCTTCTGTGACGTTGCCCGCTTGATCCACCGCCCGCACACGCAGGGTATGCGCTCCTCGAACACATTGCCAGGATAGGGCGTAGGGCGGCTGGCTGATGCTGGCCAGCAGCCGATTGTCCAAATAAAATTCCACCGTTGCTGCGCCCAAATCGTCCGTCGCTTCAGCCAACAGGACAATGTTGGGCCGCTGGCGCAGTGTGATTTCCTCTTGCTGCACCGGAGAGATGATCTTCAGCGTTGGCGGCTGGTTATCCACAGTAACCAGAACGACCGCCCGTTGCACGCTTTGGTCGGCGCGCACAGCCAGCAGTTCGATCACATACAGGCCGTTCAACCCGTGTGTATCCCAAACACCCAATAGACCTTCTTTAATCGGCTGGTTATTGTCCTTGCCGATCTGATACCAGCCCTGAGGATTCAACCCCTGACCGATCTGCAAGCGATAGAAGCTGAGGTCTTCCAATTGCACGCTGCCGCGGATGGGCAGCGCGCCGCGCACGATTTCGAACATCGCCGGGGAGGTGATCTGAACCTGCGAGGAGGGTGGTGGAAGAGCGGTCAGGGTATCATAAGTATCAGGCGGCGAGCTAAGACCGGTCTGCCTGGCCCAGTCTTTCGCCTGCGGCGGGATCATCATATAAGGTTGATCTACAATCAAATCGGGCGGAGTGAAAATCGTCGCCAGGCGTCCGGTTTCACGGTTGATTGCCGCGCTTTGATAGAGACGGTCTGGCTGCAACGGTTCGTTGCCTGAAAGAAACACCTCTTCCACCACATTAGGGCAAAACACAGTGGGCAACATGCCGGATGGATCGCATACTTTCAGGCTGACGATCCCCGCCGGAGTGGGCCATGGCCGAACAGGCAGGTCTTGGTTGGCGTACTTCATCGCAGCATGATAGACGCCCATCGCTGCCTGTGCAACGATCTCACCCGGAGGGTTCGCAGTAGCCGCATAACCCAGCCACACGCCTACGAGGCGCTCAGGCGTGTAACCGATCACCCAGGCGCTATGCTCCGAGGGATCGCCGCGCCCCACTTTTGCCGCCGCCGGACGACCAATCTCTAGGGGGTTAGGGTGTCCAAGACTTGGCCAGCGCGCAGTTTCATCGCTCAACGCGTGCGTCACCAAATAAGCCAGCGGCGCAGCCACAATCGGCCGCGTTTGCCCAACGCTCCAATCTAACCAGATTTTTCCGGCGACGTCTTCCACGCGCAAAGCAGCCACGGGCTGAATCGGCGGAGGCTGCGACCCGAAGGTGAGCGAGGCGTCCGCTGAAACCGGCGCCGCCGAATCCGGCGCCGCCGATACCGGCGTTTCCATGTGACCCACCAGTACGCCCTGGTTCGCCAGGACGCCAAACGCCTGGCTCATTTCGATCAAATTGACCGGCCGCAGAAAGGAAAGCGCGTTTGCCTCGCCATCTACCAGATTTTGCGGCGATAAGACGCCGAATTGCTGCGCCGTGCGCCATACATTTTCGACGCCCACCTGCGCCAGCAACTGTTCAGCAGGCTGGCGATAGTCATTTGCCAGGGCAAGGCGTAAACGCACCGGCCCATGATACTCCGCCAGGCGTTCAGCCCCAAGGTCTTGCGCGCCTTCAGGAGGTATATCCCAAACCAACGAAGCCGGGCCAAGCCCACGTGTAAAGGCGGTGAGGTAAATGAACGGCGTCGCTAACGTTCCAGCCGGATGGGCGGCGAGCAATTCGCCCGAGGGCGTAGAAGGCGCCGCGTTCACCAGAGCCAGGATATGCCCGCTTTGAGGATCCAGCACTAACGCCTGGGCATATACTTTTTCGTCTATGCGGCGACCTTCAAGGGCTGGCAGTAAACGATCGGCAGTGCAACCTTCCGTCGCCGGCATCTCGATAGCAGGGACGCCTAACTTCTCCGCCTGAGCGGCCAGGATACAGATCATTTGTATTTGCAGCTCATAATCCAGGCTGGTCAGGATGAGCATACCGCCGCGTTCCAGCCGCTTCCGTGGAATGCGGCTCTCGATCTGCTGTAGAACGATCCTGGCAAAGGCGGGAGCGATTTTTGGCTGCAGGTCTTCCAGGCTCAACGCCTGCCCGGGACGCAACGCTGGACGAATGTCTAAGGATCGTTGCGCCGCCTGAGCCGCCTCCTGCGGAGCAGCCAGGCGATAGCGCAAAACGTTCTGCAGGATGATTTTTTGCCGCCCCAGGGCATATTTCGGCGCGTCCTGTGGATTGAGGGTTGCATCCAACCCTGAAGCAGCAATCAGGGCCGCCTCTGCCAGATCCACATCGGCAGCAGACTTGCCAAAATAAACCAGAGCGGCGGCGTCTGCGCCGTAAGCCAGACGACCATAGTAAGCGCTGTTTAAATACCATTCCAGCGTTTTTTCGCGCCCAAAACGCTGTGTCAATTGCGCCGCCAACAGGCGTTCACGCAAAGCGCGTCGCAAGGATGGGGGTTCGTCGGTCAGCAGCAGATCTGAGACCAACTGCTGCGCCAGTGTAGGATGCGCGCCGTTGAACAAACCGCGCAGCGAAAACCCCCAATGCCGCCAAAAATTGGGGTCGGCGGCGGCGAGGGTAGCAACAATCATCGGTTCAGAAAAGACGGGTTCTCCTTCGTTTGCTGTTCCTGGCAGGCGAAGGTAACGGCGGGCGGCAGCGGCCGGGTTTTGCAGCTCCAATATTACATGTTGCCCGCTGCGGTCGTACAGGCGCGTGGGCTTCAGTAGCAAGCCGTTCGGCGGTTCCAGCAAGGCAGGAAGTCCCTCCACCGAGGGGATATCCTGGGTGATCTGGCTATAAATCAGCGCGATGAGTATTGCGGTCAGCGCCAGGGCTAGGCTGAAGACGCCGCTGCACCCCAGACCTGTGCGGCTTAATGGGTGGCGATGTTCCTTCTCTCGCCGCCGGGCGCGCATTTGAGCGATTTGAACCACGCTTGGCATATCTGGCTCTACATCAGCTCGCGGTTTTGCTGCCAGCCGGGCTTTGCTGCGCCTGGGCTGCGGCGAGCAACTCTCGCGCCGATTGTAGCGTACTCTCGCTGACGCCGCCCAGCATCTGCGCTAATTCGGCAATCCGCTCCTCGCCCTGCAACAATTTGATGCGGGTGACCGTGCGGTTCGCTTGCACCAGTTTCTCGACATGATAATGCTGCTCGCCGAAGGCCGCCAGTTGCGGCAAGTGGGTGATGCACAACACCTGATGTTGCCGCCCCAGTTGCCATAGCTTCTGACCAACAATCGCTCCCACACGCCCGCCGATGCCCTGATCAATCTCATCGAAGATCAATGTCGGCACAGGGTCGGCCTGGACGAGGACATTCTTCAAGGCTAGCATCAAGCGCGAGGTCTCTCCGCCGGAGGCAATCTTGGCCAGTGGTTTATAACCCTCGCCCGGGTTGGGGGCGATCAGAAATTCAATGCGCTCTATGCCGAAAGGATAGTAAGCCACCCGCTGGCCGTCTGGCAGGCGAGCGCCAGCCAAATCTGGCTGGCGCTGAAATTCGACTTTGAATCGCGCCCCAGACATGTGCAGATCCGCCAGCTCGCTTTCGATAGCCTTTTCCAGCGTCGCAGCGGCGGACTGGCGGCGCAATGAAAGCTGTTCGCCCGCCTCGCCAAGCCGAGTCAGCAGCCGCTCCCGCTCGGCTTCCAGCTCTTGCAAACGTTCCGCTGCGTGGGTGATTTGATCCAACTGGCGGCGGGCATTGGCGGCAAATTCCAGGATTTCCGGGATCGAATCGCCGTACTTTCGTTTAAGCGAATGGATCAAGCCCAGCCGCTCTTCCACCTGATCCAGGCGACGCGGATTGAACTCGATCCCTTCCAGATATTCGCGCAGGTTGCGAGCCAGGTCGCCAAGGTTTTCGAAAACAGCTTGAGCAGTTTCGAACAAAGATGCCTGGGATGGATCCAGCCGCGCCAGGGCTTCCAGCGCATCGGCGACTTGCCCCAATAAATCAGTGGCCGCTGGCGCTTCGGGCATCCCCTCATCCAGCGCCGTCAAAGCCTGCTGAGCAAGGGTGGATAAGCCCTCCGCGTTCGCCAAGCGGTTGCGCTCCTCGCGCAGAAGCTGCTCCTCCCCCGGTTGTAGGCGCGCCATCTCAATTTCATTGATCTGATAGGATAGCATATCGCTGCGCCGGGCGGCGTCGCGCTCAGCCTGTCGGATTTCGGCTAACTCGTGTTCCACCTGCTGAAGGCGGGTATACAGGCTTTGATAATCGCGCAGCGCCTGGGTCGCAGCGCTGTCTTTGCTGGTGGAGGCGTACCGGTCTAAAAGACCCAGGTGCTGGTTCACCCGTAGCAGCGAAAGATGCTCCGATTGGCCATGCACATCCACCAAAAACTCGCCGATCTCTCGCAACAGGCCGGCGCTCACGCTGCGACCATTGATCCGCGCCACATTGCGCCCATTCAGGCGCACCTCACGCCCCAGGGTAACGTAATTTGGATCGTCAAGCAGATCTTCACGTTCCAGCACCTCCAGGATAGCCTGACGGCTGAGCTGCGGGATGCGGAAAACTGCTTCTACATTCGCCCGTTCTGCACCGGCGCGCACCTGCACCGCCTCGGCGCGCCCACCGAGCAAAGTCTCCACTGCATCTACAATGATGGATTTTCCCGCCCCGGTCTCGCCGGTGAACGTGATCAAGCCATCGGAAAACTGTAGATCCAATCGCTCTATAATCGCAAAGTTTTCGATGTGCAGTTCCGTCAGCATAGCGCCAGCTACGATCTTCGTTCCCAATCCACTGTTTGCATCAGCGGATGCTTACGCCGCGCAAACGATAATACACCGTCGAGGTGACGGTAAACGCATATAAGCCTTGCCAGAGCAGACCGATCAGGCTGCCGCTGCGGAACTCTGGAAACAACAAGCCCAGGATCAACAACAGCGGCAACGGCAGGCTGCCCAACGCCGCGCCGATAGCGGTCAGAGTGAAGAGCTGCGACGAACGCCGTTTTCGCACCGCAAAGCGCACCACCTCAGCGATGATCATGCCCGCCACGGGCGCGATAAAGATGGTGAAAAAACCAATCAAGCTGGCAATAAAGCTGCCCAGCAGCGAGATGAAGCCAGCCAGGAAGAACGCCAGTGGATAATCGTACCATTCCGTGGTGTCGAATGCCTTTTGCTGGCCACGCAAACACTCCCGGCAACTATAACCGGTGGGCGTCAACACGGCGCATTTGGGGCAGATCGGTTTTCCACACGTCTTACAGCGCAGGCTGGTTTCGATATTGGGATGATTGGCACAATACAGAATAGGCGGAGCGTCGGTCATCGCGAATTTCCTGTGGTGGAAGGGTTTTGACTCATGTGAGGGGTCAGGTTGCGGTAAAAATAACCAGGGTCTTGAAAGCGCAGAAAGCGGACGGTATGTTCGCTGGCGGAGGCATCCACGCGGTCGCCGTCGGCCAGCTCTACCGGCGCCTGTCCATCTGGTGAAAGCACCGCTTGATGATCCGTGGCAACCGTGATGCTGACCGACGAGCCTTCGGATAAGACAATCGCGCGGTCTATAGACAGATGCGGCGCTACGGCCACCAGCAGGATGTTGCGCAGTTCCGGCGGCAAGATAGGCCCTCCAGCCGCCAGAGCATAAGCCGTCGAACCGGTGGGCGTGGCAGCAATCAAAGCATCCGCCACATAGGTCGCCAGGTAACGGCCATCTACGCTGGCAATTAGATGCACTGGTCGGACGATGTGGCCGCGACTGACGACGATCTCATTCAGCACCTCCCAGCTTCCCAACAGAACATCGTCGCGCCACTGTTCGGCATGTAACATCATGCGATGCTCAAACCAAAATTCCCCTGTGCAAAGCCGCGGCAACACTTCCCGCCATTGGTCTTGCTTGACTTCGGTGAGAAAGCCAAAACGCCCCATGTTGATGCCCAAGATGGGGACGTCATGCGGCGCGCACAGATGACCGGCGCGCAGCATGGTGCCATCGCCGCCCAGCGCGATGAGCAAGTCGAACTCTCCGGCTTGCAAACGCTGGCGCAGATCGGCGTCGTAGATCAACCCATGCGCGGCTTGAACGCCTTGCGACCTCATAAAGTCGGCGATTTGCGTACAATGCTGCGCCGCTTCGGTCACCTGCGGGTGCGCCATGATGAGGATGTTCTGGAAAGGTGGACAGGTTTCTGACATGACAATCGGGGCAATTATATTACAGAAGTCGCTGGTCACAGGTCTGGCGGTAGCCGCAACGGCTGCAGCGCGCCGCCGATGCGTGGGAGCGTTCCAACTCTTTGCGGCGATCCTGGTTGTGCATCTCTTGCAATAATTGCAACAGCTCAGCCTCCAACCGCGGTGTGTAATCAACGGCGAAGGTGCGATTTGGATAATGCAGAATGCCGTAGGGGGGGCGTTTTCCGTAATGCCGATGCACCAGCATACAGTAAGCCGCCAACTGGAAGATGTGGGCGTCATAGGGGGCCGAGCCGATCCGGCTGGATTTGACTTCCACGGGGATGATTTTCCCACCGCTTTCCACCAGGTAATCCGGCTTGCCGGTTAAACCGAGTTCGGCGTCATACAGCGGCTGTTCTACTGGGCCCCAATTGCGCGTGTCCGTGTAAATCACTCTGCCGGCGGGCAACCCAATGTCTCTCTGGCGGCGGGCGGCCTGCCAGAGCAAAAAGACAGCAAAGAGAAAGAGGACTACCGCAAACAGGAGCATAGCTAAAGGACGCCGCCAGGCGGCTAAATCAACCGATTGGTGAAATAGACGGCCGCCAACGTCAACGCCAGCAGGATCAACCCGAAAGCGATCGCCCGCATACAGCCCAGGCGGAAGGCGGCGCGTCCGTGACGGTAGTGCAGCTCGCTGCCGGCGATCATCTCATCCAGGTTCGTCGAGGGTTCGCCGTTTTTCTGATACCACCAGGCGCGCTGGCAATACAGGTATGCGCTGATCTCTGAAGCGCGAATGGCGCGCATGGCTAGACTTCTCTGCCGATCTTCTCTTCCAGGCGGAGCAGACTGCGTTCGAGTTGCTCCTGACGTTGGCTGATGGTCATATCGCCGCGCGTGCGCTCAGTTACGCTGCGCACGATGTCCGTCAGGCGGCGCAACCCGCCGGTGATGGCGTCGGGGTAATCCATCGTCACCAGCACAGTATAAATGTCATCCATGCAATTGAGCAGGCGTTCGGCGTCGCTGGAGTGACCCTGGCGCAGCAAGTCCAGGCAGCGCCGGCGCAGCTCGCCGACGGCCTCCGCCAGACCTTGCAAATAGGTGGCGTATTCGACCTCCAGCGCCTCTGGCTGAGGCAGAGCGCTATCTTGCACCAGGGCAAACACAATGCTGGCTTCAGCAAATTCTTTGAGCGCGTCTTGGGTGTAGCCCGAATAATAAAGGTCTGGATATTGCGCCAGATCGCTCTGCAAGGAGTGAATCAGTTCTCGCGCCTGCCCCAGGTGGCTTTCCGCCAGATCGTACTCCTGGCGGTGGACGGCGCGGATGGCATTGGCGCAATGGCGAGTGAGCAGGCGCGTTTGGGCCAGGGCAATGTCGCGCGCCGCGGTGCGGGCGTCGAAGGACTGGCGGATGCGTTCAGCAATCTCTTCAATATGCTGCATGATTGCACCCCTCTTTAAATTTTTACGAATGATCTGGAGGTGCAGGCGGCTGGAAGAGATTATCTGCCAGCGATGGTTCGCCAGGGATATGGATCTCGCCGAAAGCGGCCTCATAGCGCGCCAGGTTTTCTGTCAGAGCGCGGTGGAAAAGCTTGGCGCCCAGCGGCGACATCACCAGGCGCGAGACCACCTGCGGCGATCCGCCGGGCGGCAACAAACGCGCAAAGTCAAAGACCATTTCAGAAGGAGAATGCGCGATGCGCGCCAGATTGACGTACTCGGCGACCAGGTTCGCGGGAATCTCCATATCGGGGAATTGCACTCCAGATGGACGAGGATTGGTTGACATTTTGGCTTATCCTGTGCGATCTAAAATGAGACAGCGCGACCCTCCGGCCCCGCCTGCGGGGCATGAGGTGGTCGTCGCTCGTTGGATAGCGGCTTTCATTTCGGCGGGTGAACCGCTGGCTAAAAGGGGATATTATCGCTCTCGGCGTCAGAAAATTGGGGCGTCATGCCATCCGCGGCGTAGCCGCCTTCGGCGTCGCTGCGGCTGGAGAGGAAGCGCACCGTGGCGGCATTGATTTCAAAGGACGCTCCGGCGCTGCCATCCTGCCGCGTCCAAATGCGCGGCCCGCCGGTCGCTGGATCAGGCGTCAGCCGCCCTTCAATCAATACCTTGCTGCCCTTCTTGAGATATTGGCTGCAAGTCTCCGCCTGTTTCCCCCATACGGACACGCGAAACCAGATGGTTTCCTTCACCACATTGCCATCTGCGCCGGTGTATTGCCGGTTCGTCGCGACGTTCATAGTCGTCACTGCCTGACCGGTAGGCGTGTAACGCATTTCAGGGTCGCGCCCGAGGTTGCCAACAATAATAACAGTGTGATACATGGGGATCTCCTTTGCCGACGAATTGCCTGTCATTCGTTCCGAACGAACGCCGTTCGGGGCAGAGCATAGGGGCGTAGCGTCGCTACGCCCGTACTAGTTGGATTCGCCGGATACAGAACAATTGTACACAAAATTCCCAAACGGGGAAGGGAATTGGTGTTCGCTAATCTTCTTTGCGGAACTGCAAGCAGTAGTGATGAACCGTATTGCTCACCCAGGCATTGCCCAATCCATAGGGCGCCAGGCGCACATTATCCTGGCACCAAATTTTTTCATCCTTGAGCGTATAGATCGAACCCAACTGGCGCGCCAGGTCCCAAGCCAGCGGATAGATTTTGCCGCCTTTCTTGACGTTTTTAACGATGATCGTCAAATACGCCCCAACCCGCAGAAAAGGTTTCATCTGAGCATAGATGTCCGTCAGGCGCAGCAGAAATTGCTCGTAATCAGCAATGTTGCCCAGGTCGTTGGGATCGTCTGAATAAAAGACATCCAGTTCATCTGACTGACGGCGTTCTTTTTGCGTTTGGGCGCCGCGGGCGCGCAGCATATCCCAATACGGCGGGGAGGTGATGACATAGTCCACTTGCGGGATGACAGCCGCGGCGATGATTTCCGCCAGGCGCGCTGCGTCGCCGGTGATCACTTCAGCTACCAGGTCAGCGGCTGCTGCGCCCAGGTTCTGGCGCTCAGCGGCGATTGACTGGCGAGCGATCTCGGCGTATTGTGGATTTAACTCGACCCCAAAAGAATGTCGTCCAGCGCGCAGCGCAGCAACCAGGGCGCTGCCAGTACCGGCCATGGGATCTAACACCACCTGCCCGGCGTGGGTGAAGAACTCGATGAATTCTTGCGCCAGCGTTTCGGGAAATTTGGCTGGGTGGCGTAAGACATCCTTGCGCCGCGGCGGCGGATTGTGAATGAACCAGGATTTCTGGAATTTCAACCAACTTTTGGCGTCTAAATCGTTCAATTTATTGCGCAACGGTCGGGTCATTCATCACCTGAGGGCCTGATACACAGCTAAATCTGAAAAACTGACCGAGAGGCTGTCATCGCCCGAGGCGCGGGCAAAAACACCCAGACCACCAGAGAGCAACGTCGGGTCGTTGACGGAGAACTGGAATTCCCCGTTGATATAAAAGCGCATTTCTCTGCCAAAAGCCCAAACCGCCAGGCGAGCGCGGCTGGGGGCGCCGGGCGGGGCTGCCCCGCTCAAGGATGGTGGGTGCGGCGATGATGCCTGTCCGCCGGACAGCCGGTCGAGGCGCGTTTCGCCGCGACAGGTGAGCCCAAAGCGCAGAAAATCTTGCAGCGAAACCAGGCGCAGCAGCAGGCCGTATTCGTCGCCGCCGCGGCAGATGTTGGGGCTGGCGGTAATCTCCAGATAGAAATTATCCAGCGCCGCTTCCTGGCGCAGGCTGAACAGATAGCCGCGCGGCTGCGTCACCACCAGGCTGATCTCGCCTTTGCCGAAAGTCGCCACGCCCGCCGGTGTACGGCCGAGCGTCCAGCTTTCGGGGCGGGTGAAATCATCGGCGAAGATGAGGCTGCCGAAGCGCGGGCTGGCGTCTGGCGTGGGGGCGGCAGCGCGGGTGGTGGTGGGCAGCGGCGTGAAAGTGGCGGTGGGCGGAAACCAGACGATGGTCGCCGTGGGTGTGGCCGTCGGCGGCAAGGGCGTGTCCGTAGGAAGCGGCGGCAGCGGCATATTCGTCGGCAGGCATGCCGCCAGCCAGGCCAGGATCAGAAAGGAAGCGGTCAGCGCAGGGACGGTTTTCCTCATTGGCGGGGTCAAGTGTACTATGAAAAGGGGCAGCCTTCAAAGGATTCTGTTTCACCTGTTGGGGGAAAGGCGCCTGGCTCGCACCTGGCGGGCTTCAGCCCCGGACCAGCCAAACGGAGTTCACGACCTGACGCGCCCTTGACTTCGGTCACACAGGCGATAAAATGGTAATGAGAGGTTCGACCGTCAGAACAGAGGGCAGGGGCGTTCGGCGCAGCAGGTAAGCCGCTGGATAGGAATTGGTTACAACTAGTGTAAGAGAATCCTTTAAAGATGAAAAATACCATTTATAAGGTCAGCGCAAAAATCAATCCAGCTATCCTTCGGTGGGCGCGGGATCGTCTGCAACTGACCGAAGAAGAAGTGGCTCGGAAAGTCGGACTAAAAGATAAGCCAGAACGTCTACAAGCGTGGGAAAAGGGCGAGGAACTTCCCACCTTTCGACAGGCGCAGGAATTGGCACGCGCTCTGCACATTCCCTTCGGCTATCTCTTCCTTTCCCGTCCGCCTCTTACCACTTTGCCGATCGCTGATTTTCGCACCCTCCCGGAATCTCAAAAAGGGAAATTCAGCCCCGAATTGGAGGACGTCCTCAATGATGCTTTACGCAAGCGCGACTGGCTACGTGAGCGGCGGTTGCAGGAGGGGCTAAGGCCGTTGCCGTTTGTTGAACGTTTTTCCATTCAAACCAATCCTCAAGTCATCTGTGAAGATATTCGTCAGACACTTGATTTACCCCTACCCACTGCCAGAGACGCCAAAACATGGGACGATCACCTACGGATACTTGTCCAACACGCAGAACAGGCAGGGATAATCGTATTACAAAGCAGTTATGTAGCAAGCAATACACATCGGACCCTTTCTACAAAGGAGTTTCGCGGTTTTGCGCTCGCCGACCCCTACGCGCCGTTAATCTTTATAAACGCGAAAGACACTGTAAATGGGCGTATTTTCACCCTCGCCCATGAGCTGGGGCATCTCTGGACGGGTACAAGCGGCATTTCTAATCCAGAGGCGGCATTGCCTGAAAAAGAACAACATGCTATTGAACGGTTATGTAATCAGGTTGCCGCTGAACTATTGGTTCCCGAAAAAATTCTCAGAGAGCGCTGGCAAAATCGCTCAATTACAGAAGAGACTTTTCAGGAATTAGCCAGAGAATTTCGGGTAAGCACGCTGGTAGTTTTGATTCGCGCTTATGAAACAGGATTGCTACCAGTACGAAACTTTCAATCCGCTTATGCTGATGCGTTGCAGGGCATTCAAGATGCAGCAACCAACGAAACAACCACATCGGGCGGCGGTGATTTCTATCGCACGTTTAAAAGCCGTAACGGGCGGTTGCTTCTGGGTGAAATTGCGCAGGCGTTGCGGGAAGGATCCATTCTGTACAAAGATGCCGCCGAACTACTGGGCGTCAAATCCAAAACATTGGAAAATGCTTTGCATGAGTTTTAGGGGGAAAGATGCAATATTGTCTGGACACTAACGTATATGTCGAAGCTCATCGCCGTTATTATGCATTCGATATTGCTCCAGGGTTTTGGGAAGGGTTGATACGTCTGGCTGAAGAGCAGATTATTTGCAGTCCGTCTTTGGTTTACAAAGAAATCATGGATGCTGATTACGATGACGACTTGACAAAGTGGGCAAAAGCAAACCGCGACCTTCTTTTTGAGGAAGCCGATGAACCTACACAAGATGCCTATACAGAAGTAGCCGATTTGGTCGAGCGCCTTTACGAACCACAACATGTACAGAAATTCCTGTCAGGTGCTGACCCGTGGGTCGTTGCGTATGCCAAGTCACATCGTTTGACAGTGGTTACGATGGAATCATTGAAAAATGAGCAAAAGAACCGTAACGGTAAAATCGATGGGAAAATTCACATACCGAATGTATGCAAACTCGTTTCTATAGAGTATCGCGATACTTTTGCCCTATTGCGCGAGCAAAAAATCGTCTTACGATAGATATGTACAGTCATGACCGCCCTCGACCCTGACACCCTCCGCAAAATGGAAGCATTGGAAATTGAAATTGAGATCATTTGACGCATACCCGCCTGGGAAAAGATCGCTATAGTGGACGCGCTCAGGGAACCAGTCAGAGCGATGGCAGTCAGTGATATCAAAGGGCGTCTCCTCAAAGCCTCGCCCAAACGAATCCCCCGTTGGTAAGCAGGAAATCAACTCAAATTGATAAGGAGAGCAGTCATGGCAAACCCCAAAATTGAATGGAGCGACGCCCTATCACACTTGCTGGCTCTAGCCACCAGGCTGGAAGGCGAAGGGCAATACAACATCGCCAAGCTTGCCCGCGCAGCGGCTGACGCCCTTTCCCGACAGGCAGCATTCAAGATTGTTATGCCAACGGCGAAGGATAAGTTGATCAACGAAATCGAGCAGGCTGTTATTACTCTATCCGCGCTAGGCATGGATGAGAACCTGTTAGCCGCTCTCAAACGAGGAGCGGTCGCCTTGGGCGAGGGGCGGTTGCCGCTGATCAATGAAACGCCCAACGCTTTTGTTTGTCGCACGTGCGGTTTCATAACGCTCAATGAAGCGGCGGGAAAATGCCCAATCTGTGGCGCATGGGCGACCACGTTCAAGCAGTTTCTACCAGTCTATTGGTTGAATGCCCTGGAACCCTTCGCTGCATTAGAGAGGCTGCGCCAGACGCCCTTGGACGTGGCAACTCTACTGGAAGGGCTAATAGAGGAGACTCTGAGCCAAGCTGCGGAAGATGGTGGTTGGGCTATTCGGAACATTATTGCTCACCTGCGGGATGCAGAAGGAGTGCTCAGTTTCCGGTTGAATTTGTTGCTTGAGCAAGAGAACCCCTACCTTGAGTCGAAAGCGGTCTTCGTCTGGGCAACGAGAGAGGAAGCATGTCCCCCAACTACTCAGGAAATATTCAACGTCTATAAGACTTCACGGCAGGAGACTATAACCAAATTAGAGAGCATTCCGCTTCGTGATTGGTGGCGTACCGGTCAGCACGAAGAATTCGGAACGGTTACCTTACGCCAACAGGTAAGCTACTTCGCTTCCCACGAAATTACCCATCTTCCTCAAATCGAGTTGCTGCGCCGTCAATTACACCTAGATAAATAAAATCCCACCTCTCCTGAAGTCAGGATGGGTGGGATTTTATCAAGATCGAACCAGTTTACGATTAAGCTTCGTTTAGGAAAGTAATTGCAGGTGATCCCTCTACACCGGCTTTCTCCATCGCTGCCTTCAGTTCAGGAGATTGGGCGAACTTTCGGGCGTTCTCCAGTGAATTCCACTTGAAAATGAGGGTTAATTTGTTTTGATCCGCTGCGTCGCGGTAGATCTGATCCGAAAGCTCGCCATTAGAGGAGCGCAAAGCAGCCTGAGAATCATAGACTTTCTTCCAACTCGCGAAGTCTTTTACCTTGTGTTGAACCAACATTCCTGCCATGATTTACTTCTCCTTACAACATGTAGCTTGAGGCTGAAAATAAACCCATTCAGCAAAGGTATGTATTAATCGCACTATTACGATCAATAATATCTATATAG
>JAGVAD010000005.1 GCA_020060465.1 Anaerolineales bacterium | reverse complement strand
TCAGTCGCGGCTGGCGCTTGGGTCGGCTGTGCGGCTGGCGTACACGCCGCGATCATGCTGACCAGGATGGTCAAGAGCATAAAAAGTGACAGGGTTCTCAATTTATTCATTTCCTTCTCCTTGACTTACATGATTGGTTCTGGGATTACTCCCGGAACGTCTGACCCACGGACATTATGCTCGTACGCTGTTTCGAGCGCCCGACCGGGAGGTTTGAATTCCCGTTCAAGGTCTGGCTCACACATCTCTCTTCTTCTCGGCGATCCTTCGATATGCACCTCCGACAATCAGGATGTTGGGATATTGCTTCATCGCGGATGATCGGATACAGACCAGCTGGAACATTGAATGGCGTCTTTGCGCTGTCCACGATCTAGCCGCCCGGATTGCATTCTTTTGCCCACATGGCTGCGCCCACCAAGCCAGCGTGTGTGCCTAACTCCGCCAGAGTGATCTCCACTTGCGAAATAGAGGTGATGCGCACCCGCTCTAGCACCGTGCGGCGGATTGGCGAAAGCAGCAGCTCTCCAGCCTGGGCGACGCCGCCGCCGATGACAATTTTGCGCGGCCCCACTGAGACAATCACATTGGAAGCAGCAATGCCAATGCATTCTCCGGCATGGCGGTAAATATCCTGGGCAATCGCATCTCCTGCCAGGGCTGCCTGGTAGATCACTTCGGGGGTGATTTTGTTGAGATCGTAGCCCACCATTTCGCCAATGCGGGTGGTCAACCCCTGCACAACTGCTTTCAATCCCATGGCGGCGATCGCTGGCCCGGAAGCGTACACTTCCAGGCAGCCTTTGTTACCGCAGCCGCAGGTGGGGCCGTTCAGATCAATCGTCTGATGTCCAAGCTCCCCCGCAGTGCCACCCAGGTTCAAATTCAGCTTACCGTTGATGACCAGGCCGCCGCCGACGCCGGTGCCTAAGGTGAAACAGGCGATGGTATCCACGCCTCTTCCAGCGCCAAACTTCCATTCGCCGAAGGTCATGGCGCGCGCGTCATTGATCAAATATGTTGGTATGCCGACGCGTTCCTCAATTTGGCTGCGCAAAGGCACATTCGGCCAGTTGCCCGGCAGGTTGGGCAAGAAAAGCACCAACCCACGCTCAAGATCCAATTTCCCCGGCACGCCGATGCCGATTCCTCCTACCTGCGTCTTGGGTATTCCGCTGGATTGGATGACCTGCTCAATCAGACCTGCCATGCGGGTGATCACCGCTTCGTGGCCTTCCCGCGCCAACGTGGGAACTTGTAGCAGGGAAGTTAATTCACCGCTCTCGCCATGAACGAGCGCCGCCCGCAGATGCGTCCCCCCCAGGTCCACGCCGATATACTGCTTAACCTGATTCATCATTGCTTCACCCATCTCGGCTAAAGGTCATCCCAGGCCATCTAGTGAATATAGGGGCGCAGCACATCCCGCGCCAGCAAAAAGCCGCGAATCACCAACTCCTCGGTCTTTTCAAAAGCGCGGTCCTCATGTTCGATGCTCACCACATAGTCATATCCTGCGCCATACAGTGCGCTGATGAACTTGCCCCAGTTGACATCTCCCAGGCCTGGTAGGCGTGGGATCTGCCAGCCCATGCCCAGGGAGAGCACGCCGCGCTGATAAAGCTGCTCGTAATCAATGCGCAAGTCCTTGGCGTGCACGTGGAACAGTCGGTCTTTGAATTCGTAAACCACGCGCACATAGTCAATGAATTGCCAGATCAAGTGCGAGGGGTCGAGATTCAATCCGAAGTTTTTGTCAGGGATGATTTCAAACATCTTACGCCACACCGCGGGCGAGATCGCCAGGTTGTTGCCGCCGGGCCATTCGTCGTTAGAGAAAATCATGGGGCAGTTTTCGATGGCGATCTTGACGTTGTGTTCGGCGGCAAAGCGCACTAATGGCGGCCAGACTTTCTCGAACTCGATCCAGTTTTCTTCAATCGTTTTGTTCTTGTCTCGTCCTACAAAAGTACCCACGACGGGGATTTCCAGCATCCCCGCGGCTATGATGACCTTCTTCAGGTGATTAATCACCGTTTCACGATGCTCAGGGTCGGGATGCAATGGGTTGGGATAATAACCCAGCGACGAGATTTCGAGGTGATATTTCTTGAGGATGGCTTTGGTTTCTTTCGCCCGGTTGGCGTCAAAATCCACTACGTCCAGAGTGGTCACTCCAGCATAGCGCCGTTCGGCTTTGCCCACCGGCCAACAGGCCAGCTCCAGCATTTCAAAGCCATTCTCTGCCGCCCAGGCGGCTAATTTTTCCAGCGACCAGCCTGGAAAGGCAGCGCTCATCAATCCGAGTTTCATAGTGCTCCTCCTTATCCTTTCACATCCACCCAGCGGCCTTCTTTTGAGCTGCGCAAGATGGCTTCGCCCAACACCAGCTCTTTGTGACCGTCTTCAAAAGTAGCAAAATCGGCTTTAGCAGTCAGGTCGCCCTGAGCAATATAGTCGTAAACCGCTTTGTAAAGCTGCTTGAACGTGTCTGGGAAACCCTCATTGTGCCCGCCGGGGTAAGAGGTATATTGCCGCGCCTGCGGGACAAGCAACGAAGGGTCCTTCATGAGCAGCTCGTTTGGCCGTTCGCGGTGTCCAATCCACAATTCGTTCGGGCGTTCCGAATCCCAGGACAAAGCCGCTCGCGAGCCGTCAATTTCGTAGAACAGGCGGTTCTTGCGCCCTGCGCTGACCTGCGAGACGGTGAGTACGCCGCGCGCCCCGCTGCTGAAACGCAGCAGAATACTGGCGTAATCCTCGGTGTGGATGGGCTGCTCAACATACTCAGCGGCGGTTTGCAACTTGCCGCCAAAGGTATCTATCTGGGTGGTAGGTTTGCGGCGCACCGGCAGGAAGGTCTTGAAATCCGCCAGCACAGCTTCCACCTCTTCGCCCGTGATAAAGGTCAGCAAATCCAACCAATGCGAGCCAATATCGGCCACAGCGCGCATCTCGCCGCCCAGTTCGGGCTCCAGCCGCCAGTTCCAGTCGGTGGGCAGCAACAGCCAGTCTTGTAGATAGGATCCCTGAACAATGAATACCTCCCCAATCTCTCCGCTCTGCACCATGGCGCGGGCCTGCAGCGCCAGTGGATAGAAGCGGATGTTAAAGTTGACCGCTGCCACTTTGCCAGAAGCTTTGGCGATTTGCACCAGCTCAGCCGATTCGGTGGAGTTCATTGCCAGGGGCTTCTCGCATACCACATGCTTACCGGCCTGCAAGACGGCTTTGGCTTGAGGAGCGTGTAAATAATTGGGCGAGGTGATATGGATCACATCCAGCTCTGGATCTGCCAGCATATCTTCGAAATCGGGGTAGGCTTTTTCCAGCCGCATTTCCGCAGCTTTTTGGCGGGCGCGCTCGGAGCCGCACTCGCACAACCCGAGCACATGAATGCCGAGGCGGCGCAGCGCTTCGACATGCGCCGGGCCAATAAAACCCGCCCCGACGACACCAACCTTCAAGGGCTTTTCTGCGTTCATCTCATCCCTCCAAATGATGACGCTTGCGAAACTCATCCAGGATGGCGGCGGTGGCTGTCGCCCCGCTGCGCGTGGCCCCGGCATCAATCACCTCCAGCAGCGCGTCCAGCGTACGCACACCGCCGGCAGCTTTTACCTGCACTTGCGGGCTGACCGAAGCGCGCATCAGCCGCAGGTCTGCCAAAGTGGCTCCGCCGGGCGCAAAGCCGGTGGAGGTCTTGACAAAATCCGCACCGGCCTGCTCGGCAAGCTGGCATCCCAGAACTTTTTCATCATCGGTCAAATAGGCGTTTTCCAGGATGACCTTTACCAGGATGTGTTTGCCGCTTTCACGTGCGGCCTGAACCACAGCGTGGATGTCCTCGCGCACATAGTCGGCGTGACCGGAGCGCAGTTCGCCGATGTTCAGCACCATATCCAGCTCTACCGCGCCGTTGGCAATCGCCTCGCGCGCCTCGAATGCTTTGACAGCAGTGGTCTGACTGCCATGAGGGAAGCCCACCACAGTGCCAACCGCCACGTCTGAATTACGCAATAGTTCAACGGCCAGCTTCACATGGCAGGGTTTAACGCACACCGAAGCAACATGATACCGCCGCGCCAGTTCACAGCCAGCGATCACCTCGGCTTCGGTCAGTTCGGGTCTGAGCAAAGAATGGTCAATTGTCTTTGCCAGTTGTTCATAAGTGATGGTTTTGCTGTCCAAAAGGGTCATCAGGTTTCTCCTTCGTAGAAATAAAAAAACACCGCTCAGGCGAAAACGCCCGGGCAGTGTTTTCCCTCGGAGGCGACCAACTCCAACCAGTGGGCGGGCCAAATCGTCTCTGCCAGCTTCAAAGCAGCAAACCCCTTATGGAACTGCATCCATCGGATATGCATCCGACCGTATCCCTCGCTTTAAGTGATGTTCAATCTGAAATATCGTTCCACATTTAGCGGGAAAACCACAGACAAACCGCTTTTGCTATTATAATCTATAATATATTATCGATGAAGGTGACAAATGTCATCCAGCTCCGAATTTCTGCGTCGAAACACCTCCTTATATCAAAAACTTTGGGGTTGCTGCCAGGGACGCTGATGAGTGTTCAACAACGTCCCCCAATATACAACAATTCATTACACTTGTCAAGTTATGATTTGTCGTAAGTTTAGATAATTGTGAAATATTATGTTATAATATGTTACAATTAAGAAATTCCGTTTGGGGCGCCGATATGCTCAAAGAACAACGTCATCAAATTCTTCTTGCGCAACTTCAAAAAGAGCGCACGTTGACCATCGCTCAGGCCAGTCTGGAACTGAATGTATCCTATATGACGATCTGGCGCGATTTGGTAGAGCTGGAAAATAAGGGGTTGTTGCGCCGGGTGCGCGGCGGCGCAGTATGCGCTCCCCCGGAGTCTCCAAAGGCGCCCTATTTTCCGAATTTCGATCCTCGGAATGACCCCCACTATGAGCATAAGCAAGCCATTGGGCGCTATGCAGCCACCCATTTAATTGACGACGGCGATAGCCTCATCATCGAGGCTGGCACCACCGCCACGGCGATTGTTCCTGCGCTGCGCCGCAGCAACCTGACCCTCTTAACCAACGGCTTGGTGACGGCTTATCTGGCTTCGCAATACCTGTCGCAAAATTCCGTGTTGTGCAGCGGGGGTATCCTGATTAACACCGGCGCATTTATTGGCCCTCAGGCGGAAGCGTTCTTCACCCATCTGAGAGTCAAAAAGGCCTTCTTTGGCGCGGCTGGCGTCACCCCGCAGGATGGTTTCACCGATCCAATCCCCTTATATAGCAATCTGAAGCGCGCCATGAAAGCCAACGCTGAGCAAATCATTATGTTAGTCGACTCCAGCAAGCTGGGCGTTCGTTCGCTGGTGCAGGTGATGCCGCTGAACGAAGTGCATATTCTGGTGACCGATGCGGATGCCAACCCGGCCATCGTGGACGAACTGCGCCGATGCGGTCTGGATGTGAGGCTGGCGGAATAATCCCCTGTATGGTAAAATCGCACCGCCGCAAAGGCAGCGTTTTCGCGGCGGTTGACGTTCAGGGGAAGGTGCCAGAGAGGCCGATTGGGCTCGCCTGCTAAGTGAGTGCTGGGGCTTTAACCTCAGCCGTGGGTTCGAATCCCACCCTTCCCGCCTGTTATTCTGCACGACGCCCGTTCTCTAAGCGGGCGTCATTGTTTTCTCAAAATATTGGGGCGTGGTTACCGCCCCTGCCTGCCACCCGAAATGATCAGCGGATTGTATCAGCCCCAAGTCCCTGAAAGAGATCGTTTACTCTCTGGCGCGTATCCAGGACGGGATAGGCGCGCATATAATATTCTCGCCCGCCGAACTTTCGCCACAACCAGGCAATGACCCCTCGGCGAGGTGAGCCGCCATCTAATTGGCTGGCGTGGCAGGCAGCCGCCTGGTCTTTTTTATCCTGTACGCTGCGACAATCAATTTGGGCGTGGACGGGGAAATCGCCTTCCTCCACCAGAGCGACCAGGTCAATATCTCCATTGCGACCAAATTTGCGCGGGTTGTGTCCGAACAATGGTAAGAAACGCACAACGAAGCGCAACACCGTTTTGGGGATGACGTGATAATACAATCCCCACGGCTGATAAGGCTGCAAGCCCTGTGAGTCGGTGAAATTCTCCGCTCCCGCTAACTGGAAAGCCCGCACGGTCGCCCGGTGAATGGCGATATGGTCGGGGTGTTTGTAGCCGCCGATCGGGTCAAACGTGATCACCACCTGTGGGCGGAGCAAGCGAATATACTCCGCAATTTGCGCAGCGACCTGATCGAGCGGCGCGCCCGCTAACGCCCGTGGGTGGTCGTTATCCGGCGAGCCGGGCATGCCCGAATCGCGATAATCCAGAAAATGCACCCCGCTTAACCCCAGGATGCCGGCTGCGCAGCGCAACTCGGATACCCTCCGCTCGGCAATGGAGTTAAATCCCTGCAAGTACTCTGACGCCACCTCGCCAGCCTCTCCGCGCGTGGCGCAGATCAAATGCACCGCTGCGCCGCGCTCGGCATATAAAGCCAGCGTGCCGCCAATGCCAAACGACTCGTCGTCGGGGTGCGCCAAAACCGCCAGTAGGACCTGTTGCTCAGCCATGTTTTATATCACCCGCGCCAGGCTTCCGAGAGCAGTCTTTTCCACTTCGATGCGAGAGGGGAAAGCGTCTTTTAATTCATCAAGATGGGTGATCACAATGATTTTGGCAAAATCGGAGCGCACCAGGTTGATCGCCTCGATTAAACGCTGGCGGCCCTGCGCATCCTGGCTGCCAAACCCCTCGTCTATCACCAGGGTTTGCAGGCGCGCGCCGGCGCGCTGCGCCAACACCTCCGATAAAGCCAGCCGAATGGCAAAGTTCACCCGAAAAGCCTCTCCGCCGGAGAACATTTCATAATCACGCGTTCCTGCGCCGTCGCTAATCTGAATGTCCAACGTCTCGCGCAAATCGTCGCGGCTCTTATCTTTATACGCCGCCTGGGTGACGAAGCGCACCGACATGCTGCCGCTGCTCAAACGGGCGAGGATTTCATTGGCTTTGTTTTCAATCTCCGGCAGCGCCTGCTCGATGAGCAGCGCTGGTACGCCGTCTTTGCCGAAAGCGCGCTCCAGTTGTTTGTATTGCCGCGCCTGGACAGCCAATTGCTCTCGCTGGGCTTCCAGTTCCTTCTTACGTCTTTTCTGATCGTCCAGCACATCCACTCTCTGCCGCGCCGCGCCGACTTCTCGCAGCAAATAGCTTTCCTGCTCTTGCAGCGCGATGAGCAGGCTCTCAGCCTTATCCAGGTCTGGCGCCTGAGTGCGGGCAGCCTGCAGATTGGCAGCCGCGTTTTGATACTCCTGTCTTTGGCGAAATGACTCGTTTTCCAAAGTCTCCATTTGTTGCTGCAAACCGGCGATCTCGCGCTCCAGCGGCGCCAGCGCGGCGCGCGCTTTTTCTAAGAAGCGCATTTCGTCTTCGCTAGCGCGTCCGGCTTCCTCTGCCTGCCGGGCGGCGTCGTGCGCCGCGGCGTCATAGCCGATGGCGCTCAGAGCGCGGTCGATTTCTGCGAGGCGCGTCCTGGCTTCCAGAGCGTAACTTTCGCTCTGGAGCGCCGCGCGGATTTGCTCCAAACGGGGAGCATGCGTCATTTCCCAATCGCGACATGCTGTTTCCAGCGCCTCCAACCGGCTGTTGAGTTGCGCCGCAGCCTGATCATGCTGACGCAGTTCATTCTCCACTTCACCCAACTCGGCGATCTGTTGGGTCAGGTCTTTCACCAGCTCATCAAATTCTTTTAGCAGGGTTGTGTTGTTGCGAAAGCGGTCGCCCATCTGCCTCCCCTGGGCAGAGATTTGCTCAATGAGGGCTTTTCGTTCTTCTGAGGACAGAGGCTGTCCGCAGAGAGGACAAGTGGCGCCTTCGGTCGCTTCTAGTTGATCCAGACGCGCCTTCAGCTCATCCATCTCTTTCTTCAGTCGTGGGTTTTCGGCGCGCGCCTCTGCCTGCTGCTGGATCGCTCGCTGCAACCGAGCCTCCAATTCCAAACGGAACGCCCGTCGCTCTTCGGCGCGTTTCGCCTCCGATTGCACTGCCTGGAGGCGTTGTTTCAGGTCAGCTATTTCGCCTGCGCTGGCTTCGATCTCTGCCTGGCGGGTGATTAATCCCTGCAATTCTTGTTCCAAGCGGGCGCGGGCGGTTTGGATTTCCAGGCGTGGAGCTTCTCGTTGTTTCTCCTGCTCACGAAATTGAGCGGCGATTTTTTCAAACTGTTCCAAAGCTCGCCGCGCCTGCTGCCAGGCTTCATATCTCGCCTGAATTTCCTCCGCACGCGCCAAAATTTCAGCATAACCGCTGCGTTCCTGCTGGCGAACGAGCAGCAATTCCTGCGTATCAAGAAGGCGTTTTTCAGCCGCCTCAACCTGGCGCTGGAGCGCTTCTACCAGCCGTTCTTGCTCCAACAGCGTGGCGTAAATCTGGCGCGCATTCTGCACTACAAGATCCTGGCTTTGCCGCTGTTGGCTGAGGCGCTCCAGATCGGCTTCCAACTCAGCCAATCGTTGTTTACGGTTTTTTTCCTCAGCCAGTTCAGCGTTTATTTCTTGCAATCGCCCATCCAGGCTGCGAATTTCCGCTTCCACGTCTTTGCGCCGTTGGGCGGCGCGCTCTTTATAGCTTTCCCAGATCTCCAACCCCAGGATGCTGCTCAGGATGCGCTTGCGATCGCCGGGGCGCTGTTGGGTAAACTGGTCAGCCTTGCCCTGCAAGAAGAAGGAAGCGTTGGTGAAGGTCTCGTAATCCATGCGCAGCGTCTGCTGGATGCGCGCTTCGGTCTCCCGCAGGCTGCGTTCGGTCAACGGCCGCCATGCGCCAGAGAGATCGCTCCAATCGTCTGCATTGAATGTTGCGTCGCGCTGCAAGATGTGGAATTCCAGCAATGCCGTCTTGTCGCGCGGCTTGGCGCGTAACACGCGGTAAACATTCCCTTCGTACGCAAATGCCAGGCTGACCTTTGCCGCGGAGGATTGAGCATTGATGAGCGAATCATCGCGTTTGCGCGCCTGACCAAACAACGCCCAGGTGATGGCGTCCAGCAAGGACGACTTTCCCGCGCCATTTGGGCCGGAGATGCACGCCAGGTCGAAACGGGTGAAATCCAATTCGACCGGCTCGCGATAAGATAAAAACCCAGCAATTGAAAGGTGTAACGGTATCATCGCATGATAGAACGTGAACAGGTTATGACCAGCGAACGCCTGGATAGGAGAGATTATAACAAACTGACCGGTAAAGAAACGCAACGGTTGACAATTGCAGTGAAAGTCACCCCAATTCGGAGTAAAATAGGCGCAATCTTTCAGTCCGGTCGTAAGCGACGGCTGTAAATCCAGATCGAGGCGAAGAATGCCCAAAATAGAGTTCCTGACTCTGCTCGACCATTCAACCGCTCCGGCGCTGGCTGATGGGGCAATGGGCACCCTGCTCAACGCGCGTGGGGTGAGCTTTGACCAGTGTTTTGACGCCCTCAACCTGGCTCAACCCTCTTTGGTGACTGATATTCACCGCGAGTATATTGAAGCCGGGGCGCAGGTGATCCAGACCAACACCTTTGGCGCGAACCGATATAAGCTCGCCGCGCATGGGTTAGAGGGTCAGGTAGCTGAGATCAACCGCGCCGGGGTGGAGCTGGCGCGACGCGCGGCTGAGGCATCCGCGAAAGACGTCTATATTGCCGGTGATGTCGGCCCATTGGGTGTGCGCCTGGCGCCCTTTGGACGCGTCCAGCCCGATCAGGCGCGGTTGGCTTTCGCAGAGCAGATTCGGGCATTAGCGGAGGCGGGCGCGGATCTGCTGATCATCGAAACGTTCAGCGATCTGATTGAGCTATGCGAGGCAATCGCCGCCGCCCGACAGGTATGCAACCTGCCCGTAGTGGCTTCCATGACCTACACCCGTGATGACCGCACCCTGTTAGGCGACTCACCAGTTGCGGTAGCGCGTAAGTTGACGGAATGCGGGGCAGATGTGATCGGCGTGAATTGTTCCGGCGGGCCGGCGCAAATCTGGCGCATCCTGCGGCAGATGGCGCAGGCAGCGCCCGGAGCGCGCTTCTCGGCGATGCCCAACGCCGGTTGGCCGGAGCAAGTAGGCGGACGCATTATGTACCCGGCCAACCCGCAATATTTTGGCGATTACGCCCTGGCGTTTTGCGAAGCCGGCGCCCGCCTGGTCGGCGGCTGTTGCGGCACCACACCCCAACACATCGCTGCGATGCACGCCGCCCTGGCGCGCTTGCCGGAAGGCTGCGGCCCCTCCATCAGCGAGCTATATCTGCCTGTGGAGAGCGAAGAACTGGCTGGGGCAACGCAGCCGCCTTCGCCGCTGGCGCAGAAACTAGCGGAGAGGAAATTTGTGGTCGCCGTCGAGATGGACCCACCGCGCGGTTTGTCCACTCACAAGCTGTTAGCTGGCGCCAGCCTGCTGGCGGAAGCTGGCGCGGACGTGATCAATGTGGCCGATAGCCCAATGGCGCGTATGCGCATGAGCCCCTGGGCAGTGTGCGACCTGATACAGCGTCAGGTGGGGGTGGATACCACGCTGCACTTCCCAACTCGCGGGCGCAATCTGCTGCGTGTACAGGGCGATCTGCTGGCAGCGCACTCGCTGGGCATTCGCAATGTGTTTGTTGTCATGGGCGATCCTACGGCGATTGGCGACTACCCCGACGCCATGGACAATTACGATCTGACCCCTTCTGGGCTGATCCGATTGATCAAACAAAACTTCAATTTGGGGCAAGATCACGCCGGGGTGGATATTGGTCAACCAACTTCGTTCTTTGTAGGCTGCGCGCTAAACCTATGTCCGCAAGACCCGGAACGCGAGATCAAGAACTTGTTGCGTAAAATCAAAGCTGGGGCGGACTTCATCCTCACGCAGCCGGTGTTCGATCCGCCAGCCGCAGAAGCTTTCATCCGCCGTATCGTTGACCAGCACGGCCCTATCGAAATCCCCATTCTGGTCGGCGTGCTGCCCTTATACAGCGTGCGTCATGCTGCCTTCTTGCACAACGAGGTGCCGGGCATCTTGATTTCCGAGGCCATGCAAGAACGCATTCGCAAAGCCGGTAATGACGCCCCATGGGAGGGCGTGCGCATTGCCTTAGAATTGATCGAGCAAATGCGTCCCTGGGCGAGCGGGGTATATCTCATGCCGCAGTTTGGGCGTTACGATCTATCCGCCGAGATTGTGGAGGGGTGCAAGCAGGCGCAGCCGCGTTAGTAGCGGGTCAACTTTTCCAGCCTCGCCCATCGCCGCAACAGAGGCGCAACGCGGTAGCGCTCTTCCCCCAATTCAGCGTGTAGATGATCCAATACCGCGACGACGCGGGCAAGACCCAACTGGCGCGCCCAGGCCAGTGGTCCTTTTGGATAATTAACGCCAAGCTGCATAGCGCGGTCAATCTCCTCTGGCTCAGCGATCCCTTCTCCGGCGGCAAAGGCGGCCTCATTCGCCAGCATACAAACCATGCGCGGCAAGATCAGCCCTGGCGAGTCGTTCACCCAGATCGGCAGCCGCCCCAGGCTGGCGATAAAAGTCTCCGCCGCCCGGCGCGCCCGATCCGTCAGCACAGGGCTGGCGACCAACGTGGCGACCTGTCCGCCAGCAAAGAACAGGCCATCGAAGCCCACCAACCGTTCAGGAGTATTCATCTCGGCAGCCAGCTCCGTCAATGTAACGTCGGCGCATTGGCACAGGATCAATGCTTCAGAGGGAAGCTGGCGTTCCAGGCTGGCAAGCCTTTCCTTCAGCCCCTCTGAATAACCCACTGCAACCAGCCCAACCGAATCCGACGTGGGCGACAGCGCGAGGTAACCCGCGCCCGGCGCGGCTGCCAGCAAATAACCGGCTTGCCGGCAGGCTTGCGCCATCCCCGGCGCCCAGTCGCCCGCAGCAAGGTACACTGCCTGCTCACCGGGACCCTTGGCTACGCCCAAACCGGCGGGCAGGCGGAGCGAATCGTCAAAAGGCGGCTCTGAGTCATAGTTATAGAAGCCGCGCCCGGTCTTGCGCCCTAAAGCCTTTTGCTGCGTCATTTGCACTTGCAAATAATGCGGCCGGTAACGCGGCTCGCCGTAAGTCTGTTCGTACATGGATTGCGTGGCGGCCAGGTTGACATCTATGCCAATCAGATCCATCAGTTGAAACGGCCCCATCTTAAACCCGCCGCCCAGGCGCACAACGCGGTCAATGACCTCATAGCTGGCTGCCCCTTCGCCAGCCAGGCGCAGCGCCTCGCCATAGAAAGGACGCGCCACGCGGTTGACAATGAAGCCAGGGGTATCGCGCACTTCAACCGGCGTTTTTCCCAGGAACTTTGCCGCCGCCACCGCCGCCTGAACCGCAGCGTCGTCGGTCTGCGCGGCGCGTACGACTTCGACCAACGGCAACACGGGCGCCGGGTTAAAGAAATGCATGCCCACCACACGTTCAGGGTATTGAGTCGCAGCGGCAATGGCCGTCACCGCCAACGTGCTGGTATTGGTTGCCAGAATGGCCGGCGGTGGACACAAAGCGTCCAGGCGGGAGAACAGGTCTTGCTTAATCGCCAGATCTTCTGGAACAGCTTCGATGATGAAATTAGCTTTGCCCAGGTCCTCCCATTCAGAGGTTAATTTGAGATGGGTCAGATTGCTGGACCTGGATTTGCGCGCCAGGTAGCGGTCAATAGAATTCCAGGCGCGTTCCAGCGTCTGTAAATCAATATCATATAGAGTCACGTACATGTCGGCGAGCAAGGCAGTTAGCGCGATGCCGCTGCCCATGGTGCCCGCGCCGATGACGCCCAGGCGGATAGATAAGGGAGTGGTGAACTGGATCATGAGAGGTCAACCAATAATGTCAGAGGTGAATCGGCCAGCGCGCGTACAGGGCAACGCTGTGGGTGGTCTCAGCCATATCAACCCAAAAGATTTTACAACCAAATCTCACCAAACAGGTATAGAATATCGTGTATATTTTAACAGAACCATCTATTATGAGGAGAGGCAATGTCCAACGAAACAGTTGCTGTTGACTGGGTGCGCGATCAAGTGTTCCTGATGCAAGATCGTTCCGGTTTTCCGATTGTGATGACGCAGCCCGGTGGCGTGAACGGCGCCGATCTGCTGCCGTTGAGCGTGATTGGCTGCGCCGTGTGGGACATTGCATCAATTCTACAAAAGCAGCGCCAACAATTAACAGGCTTGCAGGCAACCGCCGAGAGCCTGCGTGATGAGCAGCCGCCGTGGCGCTTTCGCCGCATCCATATTCATTACAAGTTCACCGGTCGAGATCTCGATGAGAAACAGATCCGCCGCGCCATTGAGCTAAGCGAAACAAAATACTGCGCCACTTATGCAACGTTGCGTGATTGCGTTGAAATCACCCGCGATTACGAAATCGTGAACGAATGAGTCAGCTACAGATGTTTCACCTTACTTCACCGCCCCGCCGGTCAGTCCGCGGATGAAGTAGCGCTGTCCGAACATATACACCACAAGAATGGGGATCGTGGCGATCAACAGTCCAGCCATGGTCGCTGGAATATCCACATAATTGCGTGAACGCAGCGCCGCAATTCCTACCATCAGCGTTTTTAGCTCGTCCTTTTGCATGAAGACCAGCGCGATGAGCAGTTCATTCCAGACCCACAGCGCGTTGACCACGATGAGCGTGATCAGCGCCGGTGCGGAAAGCGGCATCATGATGCGCCACAGCACGCCAAACGACGAGCAGCCGTCAATGCGCGCTGCTTCGATGATCTCCCAGGGGATCGTGCGGAAGAAATTGGTCATCATATAAATAGAGAACGGCAACAACAGCCCAATATAGATCAGGGTTGTGCCGGTATAGGAGTTTACCAGTCCCCAGCGCACCATGGAGACAAACAAAGGCACCACCATCACCACCGGAGGCACCACCATGAGCGAGAGGATCAGGTTAAACAGGGTGCGCTTGCCGGGGAATTCCATGCGCGCAAATGCATAAGCAGCCAAACAGGCAACAATCAAAGAGACCGCTACCGATCCCACCGTCAAAATTGCGCTGTTGGCGAAACGGATGAAGAAC
Organism: Anaerolineales bacterium; assembly: GCA_020060465.1. Lineage (GTDB taxonomy): Bacteria > Chloroflexota > Anaerolineae > Anaerolineales > UBA4823 > RBG-16-57-11. The sequence goes on along the minus strand of JAGVAD010000005.1, from coordinate 103,835 downwards.
TTCTCCCCCGCTACGGCTGTGGTAAAGTTCGCCCAATAGAGGGAGTTTGGCGGCCCCCATTTGTCGGCGATGTATTCCGCCCGGGTCTTAAAGGCTGAAACGGTCATGAAATAAACCGGGAACAAAGATAACAGCGTCGCCAGGAAAACCGAACCCTGACGTATAATGACCCCAATCCAACGGAGAAACAGATCGCGGCGATTCATCCAACCACCTGCATCAGCTCGGAGCGTTCGCGCAGCCGCAATTCTAAAAAGATCAAAACGCCGGTCACCAGCAGCAAAAGCACCGCGACGGCGGAGGCAATGTTCATTTGGTTATAACGGAAACCCGTCAGATAGATGTATAGCTCAGTAACCATCGTTGAATTGCCGGGACCGCCGGCGGTCATCACATAAACATAATTAAATACCCAGGAAAGCATCGTGATCACCGAAACCACGGTGAAGAACTCGATCACCGTCGCTAACTGCGGCACGGTGATATACCACTGGAGCTGCCACCAGTTGGCGCCATCAATTTTGGCGGCGTCGAACAACTCCTCTTCTACCGACATCAGCCGCGCCAAAAACAGCACCACGCCAAAACCGACTTCTTTCCAGATCACAACGAACATGAGCGTGTACAGGGCGTAGCGTGGACTGCCTAACCAGTCCAACCCCAACCGTTCCAGCCCGATAAGCGCCAAAAATTCATTAAGCACCCCGCTGAGTTGGAAGATATACGAAAATACCAACCCCACTACTGTGATCGGCAAGAGGTACGGCAAGAACAGCGTGGTGCGATAAAACTGCCAGCCGCGAATGCGTTCAAACAAGAACACCGCCAGGATCAGGGCAATCACTACCATGATCGGCACACAGATCAACAACATGGCGTTGTTCTTTACTGCCGTCAAGAACACGCTATCGCTGAAGATGGATTTGTAATTGGTCAAACCAACGAATGTCTGCTGACCTTGCGATGGCCGCTGGAGGCTCATCACCGCCAGGCGCGCCAACGGATAGCCAAATATCAAGATAAATACGAGCAACGCTGGCGCCAGGTAGAGGAAGGGTTCGATCTTTTTCTGCATAGAATATTGTGTATTGCGCGCTGAGCCTGTCGAAGCTGGTTGGCGCAACTTACAAATTCTTCGACAGGCTCAGCCTGACCGATCACTGACGACAGCTTGCCTCTGGGCCTACAACTGTCGCTGCCTCCATATTATTCAATATCAATAATCCGCGGGTAAATCCTTTGACGGCTCACTTGAGCCAAAGCTCAAAGTTTTTGACCGCGTCTGGATTTTGCTCGCGCCACTTAGCGATGACTTCTTCCGCCATCTGAGCCAGTTCCTCAGGCGTCTTCTCGCCAGCGAAGAGCAATTGCGCCCCGGCAAAATTCGATTGTTCGTCCAACATGCTGGGGATGAAGTTTTCCAGGTTCGGGCCGGGTCGCGTGGTATCCCACTCAAATATTTGCTTGAGCTGTGGGATCGTGATCAAACTGGTGTCCAGGCGATCATCCGCCGGGAACACGCCTGTATATTGGAACCAGGCGTTCAGTCGCTCAGGAGTGTGCATGAACATCAGGAAATCCGCCGCCTGCTTGGGATACTTGCTCCACGAAGTAATTCCCCAGCCCTGGGCAGTGACTACATAAGTATCCGCCAGTTTTCCTGAGCTGTATTTAGGCACCGGCATCACGCCGATCTGATCCCAGCCGATAACATCCGCCCAACCTTTAAGGAAGGTGTCGTTGCCGAAGATCATGGCAGCCTTGCCCTGTACGAACAAGTCCTGACCTTGCTGGTAATCCAATGAGTTGATGTCCTTGTTCCAGCAGCCAGCGTCAATCAATTCTTTCATCCGCGACCACCACTCGGCAAACTGCGGATCGGTGAATTTGGATTTGCCAACCGAAGCCTCCATGAAAGCTTTTTCGCTATCGTGTGGTTGGCGACCAACGATGGAGAACAACCAGCCACCAAACCAGCCGTCCTTAAGTCCCCCGGCGATGGGGATAATGCCGGCTTCGTTCAGCTTTGTGCAGGCGGCTTTGAGTTCATCCCAGGTGTCCGGCAAGTCTGTGGTGCTCAGGCCGGCCTGTTCGAACAATTTGGGATTGTAAACAAACGGGTTGCCGGAGAGATACCAGCCGATCCCGTATTGCTTCCCATCAAAGGCGCGCTCAAAGTTGTTGATATAATGCGCACGTTCTTCTGCTGGAATTAAATCATCCAACGGGATCAGCGCGCCGCTCCACACCGATTCGAGCGTCCAAACGCCGCCCCAGAAATACTGAATGTCCGGGCCTTCTTTGGCTGCAGCGGCAGCCTGGAAAGCCGGGATCAGGGTGTCGGTGGATTGCAGTACAGCTTCGATGGTAACATTGGGGTTTGCTTCTTGATACTTAGCGATGGTTTCGTCCATCCACTTTTGAGCGCCCGGCGCTTCTTGCTCGCCCCACCACCACACCACCAGTTTGACTTTCTCAGCGGCGGGCGATGTTTCGGCAGGGGCGGGGGCAGAAGTCTGCTGAGCGGCAGGGGCAGCGCAACCGGCAAACAGCATGACCAGCAACGCCAAATGAAGAAGGGGTTGTAACTTTTGCCTCATTTCCTTATCTCCTCGGCATGATCCAATAGACGGGAACTATATGACGGGCAGAACGAGGTCTCTAGCAATAATTTTAGTCGAAAACGCCTCCTTTGTGCTTAGAGTGGGGAAAATTCAAATGTACGCGCATCCAGGTCAAGGGGATTTTTGTGTGAGAACGTTTGCACACAGGGTATAATCACTTTAGCACGATTTGGCGCGGCTGTCAAGACGCTGTAGATCGAGGCGTGTGGCTTTCTCAAAGTCGCGAGGCCAGCGGGATTTCAGTCATTTATTTGTGGAGGGCGCAATGAGCATTCGGTCGCTTAGGAGTAATTGGTTGCATTTCTTGAGCCAGGAGGAGGTGCATCAGGTTCACCAGGCGGTTTTGCGCGTCTTGGAAGAGGTGGGCGTGCGGGTGGAATGGCGGCCGGCGTTGGAAGTTTATCAGCAGGCCGGCTGCCGTGTGGATTTCAACCAATCCGTGGTGCAAATCCCTGAGGCAGTCTTGATGAGCGCTTTGAAGACTGCTCCGTCAAACTTCCGTCTGCACGCTCCAGATGAGGCTTTTGATGTGCTGGTGACGCTGGAAGACGTGTACACCGTGGCTGGCTCTTCGGCGCTTTCCGTCCTGGATTTGGATGGCAACCACCGTCCGGCAACCTTGCAGGATCTGGTTGATTTCACCCGCTTGATTGATGCGTTGGAACAGGCGCATATCATGCACGCCATGGTCGTGCCGCAGGACATTCCGCAAGCCGGATTTGATCGCATCCTGTTTTCCACAATCATGCAAAACTCTCGCAAGCACTATTATTCACAGGGTCTGGGCGGGCAGAGCGTCGAAGATCAGGTCAAAATGGCGGCAGTCGTCCAGGGAAGCGTTGATGGGGTGATGAGGCAACCTGTCTTCAGCATGGTAATCTGCTTTATCTCTCCATTGGTGCATCCCGCCGACCGGGTGCAAGAGATGATGACCTGCGCCCGCTATCACATCCCTGTCTGGCTCGAAGCGACCAACATGATGGGTTCCACAGGCCCGGTGACGATCGCCGGCGCTTTGGTGGAACACACCGCCAACGTGCTGGCGGGGGTCGTCCTGATGCAGTTGCTCAACCCGGGCCACCCGTGTATTTTTGCCGTCGCCTCCGGCGGGTTCAACATGCGTTCTGGCAGCTATGTAGCCTCTTCCCCGGAGGCAGTGCTGTTGCACTGCGCCAGCGCGCAGATGGCACATTTTTACGGCTTACCCTTCCAGGGCGGCAGCGGCGTGGATAGCTGTATCCCGGATGGTCAGGCGGGTTATGAGCGCATGCTACAGGCTGTGCCGATGAGCCTGGCAGGGGTAAATTTCATCCACCTGGCTTTTGGCATGATGGATCAATTGTTGACCTCCAGCTACGAACAGGCTGTGATTGACAACGAGATCCTCACCGCTGCCTTTCGCCTGGCGCATGGCATTGAGATCGGTCCTGAGACGCTCGCCGTGGAACAGATCAAAGCCGTTGGCCCGGGCGGTCAGTTCTTGACCGAAGACTATACGCTGCGCAATTATCGCCGCCACCAATGGCACCCTCAACTAACCACGCGGGTGGCGTGGGACGAATGGCAGCGGCTATATCAGGGCAAGGACATCCGCCAACGCGCCAACGAGACGGCGCGTCAGATCCTGGCGCGTCACGCTCCGCAAGTCCTTACTGCTGACCAGGCGCGTGAGATCGAGCGTATGGCGGTCGCTTTCCAACAGCGCGCCGTTCAAGAGGCGCGTTCAGGATAAACCTTGAACAGACGCCCCGCGTCTGGCTGCACTGAGACTCTCGGTCAAATCCGTAGTAAAATCATCTGGATTGGTTGAGCGATCTACAGGCGCGGCGATGAATTTTCAGCGAAAATTATTCTATTATCTATCCTATCTGCGTAAACCGCCCTGGGATACGGGCGTCAGTCCGCCAGAGCTGTTGGCATTTATCGAAAGCCATCCGCCTGGCAGAGCGCTGGACTTGGGCTGCGGCACCGGCACCAACGCCATCACCCTGGCAAAATGCGGTTGGCAGACAGTGGGCGTGGACTTTGTCGGACGAGCGATCCGTGCTGCACGGCGCAAGGCGCGCCTGGAGGGCGTACAGGTGGATTTCCGCCAGGGGGACGTCGCCAGGCTGGAGGGCATCGTTGGGCCATTTGATCTTATTCTGGACATCGGCTGCTTTCACAGCCTGACGCCTGCCGGAAAACGCAACTACATTGAAAACCTGCCCGGCTTGCTGGCGCCAGACGGCGTTTACATGTTGTATGGCTTCCTGGGCAACGAAGGAGGCCATGGAATCACCCCTGAAGACGTGGCGCTGCTGGAAAAACATTTAAGATTGGTCGTTCGTCAGGAGGGCGTTGACCGCCGCCAGCAGGCTTCAGCCTGGTTTACCTTTCAGCGAAAAACCAACCCATGATGAAACTGCTATTTCTGTTCATGGATGGGGTTGGTCTGGGTAAAGATGACCCACAGATCAACCCTTTCGCCCGCGCCCGAATGCCGGCGCTGGAAGCGCTGCTGGAGGGCCGCCGCTTGTTGGCAGACGCCGCGCCGTTTGAAGGAAGGCGCGCCTCGCTGCTCGCCCTGGATGCCTGTCTGGGCGTCTCTGGTCTGCCGCAATCCGCCACTGGTCAGGCCACGCTGCTCACTGGGCGCAACGTTCCCCGCGAACTGGGCTATCACTATGGCCCCAAACCGAACCCGCAGGTTGCCAGCCTGGTCTCCAATGGCAACCTTTTTGCCCGCCTTAAAGCCGCCGGACGCTGTACAGCTTTTCTAAACGCTTATCCGCCAGGATACTTTGCCGCCATCGAATCCGGCCGCCGGATTTACGCTGCGATTGCGCTGGCAGCCACGCGCGCTGGTTTGATGTTGCGAGATATGGATGATCTGCGCCGCGGCGAGGCGATCGCCGCGGATTTCACCGGTTTGGGGCTGCGACAGCGATTGGGGTTAAAAGACGCGCCGCTCATTTCGCCGCGCGCCGCTGGTGAACGTCTGGCGCGGTTGGCGTTGGGTTGCGATTTTTCACTGTTTGAGTATTGGCCGAGCGACTACGCCGGACATGGTCAGGACATGGACGCCGCTTGCGAGCTGCTGGAAACCTTCGACCAGGTGTTGGAGGGCTTGCTCACAAACTGGGACGATGAAGCAGGGCTAATCTTGATTACCTCCGACCATGGCAATCTGGAAGACCTGAGCACGCGACGGCATACTGAAAACCCATCCCCTGCTTTGGTGATCGGCGCCCGGTCGGCGCGCCGCCGCTTTACTGCTGGGCTGAAGGATTTGACCCATATTGCGCCGGCGATCCTGCAAACTGTGGCAGGAGATGGTCGCCTGCCAGCGTGACTTGCGGCATTTTAAATCCAATCCGGGCGCGCAAAACTTTAGCTTTATTTTAACGATTGCCGACCAAATCAAGGTATACTTGCTATTCGTCTATGAATCTTGAGCATATCCGCAATTTCTGCATTATCGCGCATATTGACCACGGCAAATCCACCCTGGCAGACCGCCTGCTGCAACTGACCGGCACGATTTCTGAGCGAGAGATGACCGAGCAAGTGCTGGACAGCATGGATTTAGAGCGCGAGAAGGGCGTGACGATTAAGGCTTCGGCGGTGCGCATGAGCTATACCGCTCAAGATAGCAAAACCTATGAGCTAAACCTGATTGATACCCCGGGTCACGTTGATTTTGGCTATGAAGTCAGCCGCGCCCTGGCAGCCTGTGAGGGCGCTTTGCTGGTGGTGGACGCCTCACAGGGCGTTGAAGCCCAAACGCTGGCGAACCTGTACCTGGCGCTTGAGTCGGACCTGGAAATCATTCCGGTCATCAACAAGATTGATTTGCCTTCCGCCCGACCGGATGAAGTGGCTGAGGAGATTAGCAATCTGCTGGGGACGCCCGCCGAACAAATTTTGCGCATTTCGGCAAAAGCCGGGCTGAATATAGAGGCGGTGCTGGAGGCGATTGTTCAGCATGTACCACCGCCCAGGGGGGATGTGCAGTCCCCATTACGCGCTCTAATATTTGACTCGCATTATGACCCATACAAAGGCGTGGTGGCCTATGTACGTGTAATGGATGGCGAGGTATGTCCGACCGACACCTTGTTGTTGATGGCCAGCGGCGCCACGCTCAAACCGGTGGAGATCGGCGTCTTTGCGCCTGACCTGCACACAACCGGGCAGCTTTCCGCCGGCGAAGTGGGCTATATCGCCACGGGGCTGAAAACGGTGCGCGAATGTCGCGTAGGCGATACGATTACGCTGGCTGCTCGTCCGGCGCCGGAACCACTGCCCGGTTACCGCAAGGTCAAGCCGATGGTCTTTGCTGGCGTCTATCCGTCCGAAGCCGACGATTATCAAGATTTGAAAGATGCATTAGAGAAGCTGCAACTCAACGACGCCTCGCTGGTTTTCGAGCCAGAGACCTCGCAGGCGCTGGGGTTTGGCTTCCGCTGCGGTTTCCTGGGTATGTTCCACATGGAGATCATCCAGGAAAGGCTGGAGCGGGAATATGACCTGGATGTTGTGTTTACTGCGCCTTCGGTGGAATATGAGGTGCTGATGCGCAACGGCGAGGTCATCACGATCGACTCTCCGGCTGAACTGCCTAAAGAGGATTTGATCGCCGAAATCCGCGAGCCGTGGATGAAAATCCAGATTTTTACCCCGACCGAATTTTATGGGGTGGTGATGGAGCTGGCCACCCAACGGCGCGCCGTCTTTACCGGCCAGGAATACCCGGCTCCGAACCGCGTGCTGTTACAGTTTGAAATTCCGCTCTCCGAACTAATTGTGAATTTCTTCGATCAACTGAAATCAAAGACGCGCGGTTATGCTTCATTGGATTATCAATTTGCTGAATATCGCCCGGAAGATCTGGTGAAACTGGAAATCCTGGTGAACGAAGAGCCGGTGGACGCCCTGGCGACGATTGTTCATCGCGAAGATGCTTATCACAAAGGTCAGGCGGCGATCTCCAAACTCAAAGATATTATCCCGCAGCAGTTGTTCGTCGTCCCCATTCAGGCGTACGCTGGCGGACGGGTCATCTCACGCGCCAACGTCAAGGCGCTGCGTAAAGATGTGCTTGCCAAATGCTACGGCGGCGACATCACCCGTAAGAAAAAACTGCTGGAAAAACAAAAGCGCGGTAAAAAGCGCATGAAGATGGTGGGCAACGTCGAAATCCCTCAAGAAGCCTTCTTAGCGGTGCTGCGTCTGCAAGAGGATTAGCCCGGGCATGAGCTTGACGCGGCAGGACTGGCGAAAAATACTCCCCGGCATTGCTGTAAGCCTGTTAGCGTTGGCGGTCATCTTTTATTGGGTTGACTTCCAGCGCCTGGGGCAGGCGCTGCAACTGGCTGACTATGGCTACATTGCCTTATTATTCCTCATCAGCCTGGTGTGGATCGGGGTACGCGGTCTGGTCTGGCGCGCCTTGCTGCAAGAACAAGCCAGCTATAGCCAGGTATTTTTGACTTTAAACGAAGGTTATCTGCTGAACAACCTGCTGCCCTTCCGTTTGGGAGAAGTTGGGCGCGCTTTTCTGCTTGGCCGCAAGGCAAACCTGGAGTTTCTGCAGGTGGTTTCGACCGTGCTGATCGAACGGGCGATGGATGTCGCCTTTGCGGCCGGGCTGCTTTTGACTACGCTGCCCTTTGTCGTCGGCGGCGGCCTTGCCAGAGAAGCGGCGATCAGCGCCGGGGCATTGGTGCTGGCAGGTCTGTTTGGACTGCATTTGCTGGCGCGCAATCAAGCCTGGACTTCTCGACAGTTCGAGGCGCTCTCTGTGCGCCTGCCCATCTTGCGCAGATTTATCGGAGCACAACAATTAGACGCTTTCTTCGCCGGATTAGCCGCTCTGGTGGATGGTCAGCGTTTCTTAAAAGCGCTCTTTTTGATGACGCTGAACTGGGCGATTGCCGTCGGCCAATTTTATGTGCTGCTGCGCGCTTTTTTCCCCCAAGCACGCTTGCTCTGGGCGCCGTTCACGGTGAGCGTGATGGCTTTGGGCATTGCTGCGCCGTCATCGCCTGGGGCGGTGGGCGTGTTGGAGCTTGCCATTATGGGCGCTCTCTCAGCCTTCAAGCTGGATGCTTCCACTGCTCTGGCGGCGGCTCTGACGGCGCACCTGACGAATTATTTAATCACCGGCGTGATCGGCGCGTTTGCTTTGCTGAAAGACGGTCTCACATTATCTGGAGTCTTTCGTGAAGTGCGCCAAATCTCGCCCCCCAAGCCAGGAGAATCCGATTAATTTTTTATGCGTATTTTGATTGCGTTGACTTATTATCGCCCCCATTATTCGGGTTTGACGATCTACGCCGAGCGCCAGGCGCGCGCGCTGGCGGCGCGCGGCCATCAGGTTACCATTCTCACCTCGCGTTTTGATAAACGCCTGTTGCAGCGTGAAATCTGCGATGGCGTGCAGGTGGTTCGCCCAGATGTGCTGTTCCACATCAGCAAAGGCGTCATCATGCCGGCCATGCCCATCTGGGCATGGAAACTGGCGCGGCAGGCTGATGTGGTAAATCTGCACGTGCCGCAGTTCGACGCCGCCTATATCGCATTGCTCAGCCGTCTGCTAGGCAAGCCGGTGGTGTTGACCTATCACTGCGACCTGCTTCTGCCGCGCGGCTTCATCCATTCCATTGCCAACCGCGTCTCTAACCTCACCAATCATATTGCCGCCAGGGCAGCGAACGTGATCGTACACAATACTCGCGATTACGCGGAACATTCGCCTTTCCTGCGCCATTATTTGGATAAACTGCTGCCGATTTACCCGCCGGTGGAACTGGAACCCGTCACCGCTGCGCAGCGCGCCGCTTTTCGGGAAAAATACGCCATCCGACCTGATCAACGGGTGATTGGCATGGCAGCCCGCCTGGCGACTGAAAAGGGCGTAGAGGTTCTGGTTCAGGCGTTGCCGCGGGTTTTAGAACGTTTCCCCCAGGCGCGAGTGCTTTTTGTCGGTCCTTACCAGAACGTGGTCGGCGAAGAAGAATATGGACAGCGTGTGCTCTCAATGATTGAGCCGCTCAAAGATCACTGGACTTTTTTGGGAGTTGCCTCGCCGGAGGAAATGGCTGTTTTCTTTCATGAGTGCGAGGTGTTGGCGCTGCCCAGCCTGAACAGCACCGAGTCGTTTGGCATGGTACAGGTAGAAGCGATAAGCTGCGGCGCTCCAGTGGTGGCTTCCGACCTGCCGGGGGTGCGTGTACCGGCGACCAAGACCGGCGCCGGCCTGGTTGTCCCCGTACGAGACAGCCAGGCGTTGGCCGAGGCGATCATCGCCATCCTGGAAAACCCCAAGCGCTTTCGCGGCCAGCCGGAAAATCTCCTGCGCCTTTCCACGCCGCAAGCTGTGGCCGAAGAATATGAAAGGGTTTTCGAACTGGCGCGCAGCGGAGCAAAAGTGCGAGCGTATCTTGCCGCACGGCAACAACCCAATCTCTAATCCGACATGGACGCAATGCAACCGGCGCAATCCAAAGACTTTCTCTGGCTTCACTTGCGGGAGTTGCCTTACTTCCGCGCATTGATGCGCGCCGTGGAAGCCAGCTTCTACACTCGCATAGACTTACCCCGCCCGATCCTGGACGTGGGCAGCGGCGACGGTCACTTCGCCAGCGTGGCCTTCGATCAACCCATTGATGTGGGCATTGATCCCTGGCCGAAACCCATGGCCGAGGCGCGCCGGCGCCAAAGTTATCGCTTGTTGACGCTGGGCGATGGTCAGCGTATGCCATTTCCCGATAGTGTTTTTGGCAGCGCATTAAGCAATTCGGTGTTGGAGCATATCCCCCAGGTGGAGAATGTGCTGGCGGAAACGGCGCGGGTGCTCAAGCCGGGCGCTCCCTTTGTCTTCTGCGGCCCCAATGACCGCTTCCTGGCGAATTTATCGGTGAGCAACTTCCTGGATCAGGCGCGTTTGCGCCCATTGGCGGATGCTTATCGAAGTTTCTTCAACCGTATTTCGCGCCATTATCACTGCGATCCGCCCGAAGTCTGGCAGGCCAGGCTGGAACGCTGCGGCTTTGCTTTGGAACAATACTGGCATTATTACCCCCCGCAGGCTTTGCATGTCACCGAATGGGGACATTATTTCGGCCTGCCATCGCTGGTTAGCCACTGGCTCACCGGGCGATGGATATTGGTTCCTCAACGCTGGAATCTGGGGTTGACCGAACGCTATACCCGCCGTCGTTATTTTCCGCAAGAATGCGCCGACGGGGTCTGCACTTTTTACATCGCCCGTAAGTTATAAGGTGGATTGGTTTATAATCAGGGGTCTGAAAGGTCGCGCCGCGCCTCAACGAAAGCTTATGGAAGAACCCAGCATTCTGGATTACATCAAATCGCGACTGAGACCGCAGAAATATCCGCGCGTCGAACTGCCGCCGGAGCCTGAAGCGCCTCCTGCTGAGCTTGCGCGGAAACCTAAACCTCCGCAAGCTGAAGAATCTCCTATGGAGGTGCGTCGCCTGCCCTTGAAGAGCATCACCGCCCTTTTACTGGCGTTATTCGCTCAGGCGAGTATGGGGTTGGGTGATAGCCCGTTTCTGATGGTGGGGGGCGTTTTTTTGATGCTGGCTGCAGGCGCGTTGACCTGGGCTGCCGCGAGCGGTGAATGGCAGGCTGCATCGCCCAGGCCGAGCGCGGAAACGCTCGACCCGCCGGTGCTCAATCTATTCGACCTGGCGGCAGGGCTGGCTCTGTTGGTCATCGCTTTCGCAGCTTTTGGCGGGCTGGAATTCAACCCGCTTAATCTTGGCCTGCTGCTCGCCGGACTTGCGTTCATCGTGCGGGCGTTCTGGGTTTCGCCGTCCAACGCCCCAACCTGGCAGGATCGTCTGCGAGCAATGTTCCGTCTCCCCAGTTGGACGATTACCATAAACCTTCAAACCCTCGCCGGATGTCTGGCGGTTGCAGCGATTTTGTTCTTCCGCTTTTATCGCCTGGGGGAAGTGCCGCCGGAGATGAACAGTGACCATGCCGAGAAAATCCTGGATGTGCTGCATGTGCTGAACGGTCAGCACCTGATCTTTTTCCCCACCAACGGCGGGCGCGAGGCGCTGATTTTTTACCTGAACGCCGCTCTTCATATATGGTTCAACATTCCTTTGGGCTTTATGTTGCTCAAATTGACCTCAGTATTGATCGGCCTGGCTGCGCTGCCCTTCCTCTTTGGCTTGGGCGTCGAACTGGGCGGGCGACGGGTTGCCTGGCTGGCGACTTTGTTGGCAGGGGTAGCCTATTGGCCGAACGTCGTCTCGCGTTTTGGCCTGCGCTTGCCTTTCTATTTTCTATTCACAGCGGCGACCCTCTATTACCTGGCGCGCGGCTTGCGCACCGGCAAGCGAAATGACTTTATCCTGGCTGGCGCAGCGCTGGGAATCGGGTTCTACGGTTATACGCCGGATCGCATTTTGCCGCTCGTAACGGTGATAGCCTTTGGGTTATATCTGCTTCACCATCGTTCTATGACGCGCCTGCGTTTCGTCGTCGTTTCGCTGCTGGCGGTGGTGGCCGTCAGCCTGGCATTATTCCTGCCCATGTTGCGCTACGGCCTGGCGCAGCCGGATGCCTTTTTGTTTCGCACCCTGTCGCGCATCGGCGACGTGGAGCGTCCGCTGGAAGCGCCGGCGGTCTGGATTTTTCTCAAGAACACCTGGCGGGCGTTGGGGATGTTCAGCGTGGATAACGGCGAAATCTGGCCGATTTCGATACCGCACCGTCCGGCGCTGGGCGTCATCGCTGGAGGGTTGTTTTACCTGGGCGCAGCCGCGCTGTTGATACGTTATATAAAAAGGCGCAATTGGCTGGATCTGTTCTTGCTGATCTCTATCCCATTGCTACAGATCCCTTCCACGTTGGCGTTGGCTTTCCCCGCCGAAAACCCCAACCTGTATCGCGCCGGAGGGGCGATGATCCCCGTGTTTCTGATGGCTGGCTTTGCCCTGGATGGGCTGATTAACAGCATTCAAGCGGGGATCAAAACCCCAGAGGGCGCGCGCCTGGCCTGGGCGCTCGCCGTTCTGCTCCTGGGTCTGGCGGCCATTCAGGATTATCAACTGGTCTTTGACGATTATTATCAACAATACCGTATGGCTTCCTGGAACTCTTCCGAAATCGGCGCCATCGCCAAAGAGTTTGCCGAAACCATTGGAAGCCCAGATACTGTCTGGGTGATGGGTTATCCCCATTGGGTAGATACCCGCCTGGTGGCGTTGAATGCCGGTTTCCCCGGAAGAGATTATGAGTTATTCGTTCAGGAACTGGAGACCACTCTGCCGGATACGCGCGCCAAGTTATTTATCCTCAACAAAGACGATCAGGCAGCGGCGGACGCCCTGCGCCAGATGTATCCGCAAGGCTGGTTGTCTTTCTATCCGTCGAAGACGCCAACCAAAGACTTTCGCTTATTTTTCGTCCCGCCGCAATCTTCTGAGCCTGGATCCGCAACCGATTGAATCGCTCTTATGACATCCACTCAACCGTCCTCCTCGCCGTTCAGGCGCTTCACCGATGCAATCCTTGAAACCATCCTTGTGCTGCTCATCTTAGGCGCAGCCGCCTTTTTTCGCTTTTCCGGACTGGATTGGGGCGAATATCAATTTTTGCACCCCGATGAGCGTTTTCTGGTCTGGGTAGGCACAGACATCCAGCCGGTTGAAAGTCTTTCGGCGTATTTTGACACTGCAAATTCCAGCCTGAACCCGCATAACCGCGGGCACGGCTTTTATGTCTATGGCACGTTCCCCATGTTTGTGGCTCGCTATCTGGTCGAATGGGTCTATGGCGGCTCCGGCTGGCAAGAGATGACCGACATGGGCCGTATGCTCTCTGCACTGGCCGACCTGGGGACAGTCTTCCTGGTGTACCTGATTGGCAAACGTTTATATGGAAGATGGGTGGGGCTGCTGGGCATGGCTTTTTCTGCCGCAGCCGTATTGCAAATTCAGCAGTCGCACTTCTTCACCATGGACACCTTCACCACGTTTTTCTCCACCCTGGCGCTATACTTCGCCGTGCAAGTCGTCAGCAGCCGGGTGGATGAATCGCTGTTATGGCCCAGCACAGCCTTTGGCGTCGCCCTGGGCATGGCCGTCGCCTCTAAGATCAACACCGTCCTGGTCGCCTTTACACTGCCGGCGGCGATGCTCATCGTTTTGGCGCGCACACCGGCGCAGGAGCGTGAGAGCAAATGGCCGCGTTTGTTTGCTTACCTGGCGCTGGCAGCGTTCCTCAGTTTGCTGACGTTTCGCCTGTTGCAACCCTATGCCTTCAGCGGGCCGGGTTTCTTCGGTCTGAAGCCTAACCCTCAATGGGTGGAGAATATCCGCTCGCAGCGCGCCCAGGCCAGCCCGGATTTCGATTTTCCGCCCAATATGCAATGGGCGCGCCGCCCAATCTGGTTTTCATTCCAGAATCTGACTGTGTGGGGCCTGGGTTTGCCGTTAGGCGCCCTGGCCTGGACGGGTTTCTTATGGGTAGGCTGGCGATTGCTGACCGTTTGGAAAGCGAAGCGAGAGCAATGGCTCGCCCATAGCCTGATCTGGAGCTGGACGGCGGCGTATTTCGCCTGGCAGTCCATCCAGCTTAACCCCACCATGCGTTATCAACTGCCAATCTATCCAACGCTGGCAATCTTTGCCGCCTGGGCGATCCTGGCCTTGTTCAATCTTCGCCAATCCAGCGCGCCTGGCGAAACGGAGGTAACTGAGGTTGCAGAATCTCTCTCCAGGCGCAAACTGGTTCGCCTGCGATGGGCGCGCCCGGTGTCCATCCTGCTCGCAGGCATGGTTTTGCTCGCCACGTATGCTTACGCCTATGCCTTCTCGCGCATTTACACCCGCCCCATCACGCGCATCGCCGCCTCTCGCTGGATTTATCAGAATATTCCCGGGCCGATCACTTTGCCGATCCAAACTGGCAATGGCGTTTTCAATCAGATATTGCCTTTCCCTTATACTTTTCGCATCACGCCGACGACGCCCTTCACAACCACGTTTGTCCCAAAGGCAAGCGGAGCGCTGGCGCAGGTTCTTTTGCCCCGCGTGCGAGATGAAAGCGGCGCAAGTCAGATTGTGACCTTGAAGCTCGCGCTGACAAATGTTGCCTCCCCGGCTGCTCCTATGGCGACGGCGGTCTTGCAAGATAACCTGGCTGCGGCAGAGGATTCACGCGGTAAAAACATCATCCTGACGCTCGATCCACCTATCCAATTAGAAACGGATCAATCTTATATCCTGAGTCTTGAAGTGGCGGAAAGCGGCTCTGCGCCTGCCTCCAGCTTTAGCGCCGAAGTCTGGGTGACTGTCGCTCCGCTGGCAACCGAACCGGACGTTTCAACCAGCCAGACCTTGCCCGCAGCCCCTGTTCAGCCGCCATCCGCAGATCGCCCCGTATACGAATTCCAGCCTCAAACCAACGGTCAGTTGAGCCAGTTGCGCATCCGCGGGGCGCCCGATACACGCCCGCTGACTCGCCCGGAGAGCCTGAGCATAGCTGTAGAATCCGTTCTCGGCTCGCAGCCGGGCGGTGAAATCATCCATTCCTCGCTACAGTTGCAGGAGGTCGCCGAAGGTGGGGAGATCATCTTAAACCTGGGTGCGCCCATTCGGGTCAATGGCGGCGAAACCTATCGCCTGACCCTGGAACTACCGCCGCAAGGCACGGCGATTGCGCTCAACGGACTGGGCGTCGCCAATGAAGGCGAATGGGACGATGGCCTACCGCTGCGCATGGACGGCTACGATGGGTTCGGCGGCATCTATCCCCTCGAATTAAACTTCAACATGTACTGGGATGAAAACCCCGAAAAGCGCGAGCGTTTTCTACGCATCCTGGACGAAGCCGATTACATCTTAATCAGCTCCAGCCGTCAATGGGGCAGTCTGCCGCGCCTGCCCGAACGCTTCCCGATGACCACTATCTATTATCGCAACCTGCTGGGTTGCCCCAGCGAGATGTCGGTGGAGAACTGCTATCGCATCGCCGAGCCTGGGATGTTCAAGGGCAACCTCGGGTTTGAATTGGTCGAGACATTCACCTCCGAGCCGCGCCTGGGGCCGATCCGCTTGAACGACCAGTTTGCGGAAGAAGCTTTCACGGTTTACGACCATCCAAAAGTATTTATCTTCCAGAAGACCGGCGATTACGACTCAGCCAAAGCGCGGGCGATTTTAGAGTCGGTGGATTTGTCGAAAGTCATTCGTGTCGCTCCACTGCGGGCTGGTTCATACCCCAGCGATCTGCAATTGCCCGACGAGCGTTGGGCAGAACAGCAGGCGGGCGGCACATGGAGCGAGCTGTTCAACGTCAACGCCCTGCACAACCGTTACCCTCTTCTGGCAGCGGTGATCTGGTATCTGACCATTACCTTATTGGGCTGGATCGCCTACCCACTGCTGCGCCTGGCTGCGCCTGGGCTGGAGGATCGCGGCTATCCATTGGCGCGCATCGCCGGAATGCTCGTCCTGTCTTATCTGGTTTGGCTGGCCGGTTCGCTTCGCATTCCGGCGACGAAATTAACCATCGGGATCGTCTTGCTGGGGATGGCTTTCATCAGCGCCTGGCTTTATGGTCGTCAGTGGGGTGAAATCCGTTCTGAACTGCGCCAGAAAAGAAAATATTTCCTGAGCATTGAAGGCTTGAGCCTGGCCTTTTTCGTCGCATTCCTGCTGATACGCTTGGGCAACCCGGATCTGTGGCATCCCTGGAAGGGCGGCGAAAAGCCCATGGATTTTTCTTACTTTAACGCGGTATTGAAGAGCGTCAGCTTTCCGCCCTATGACCCCTGGTACGCTGGCGGTTATCTCAACTATTATTATTACGGCTTTGTTCTGGTCGGCGTCCCGGTCAAGCTGCTGGGCATTGTTCCATCCATTGCATATAACCTGATTCTGCCCACCCTGTTCAGCCTGATCGCCCTGGGCGCATTTTCCGCCGCCTGGAACCTGGCGCAAGGAGCAGCGGCGCAGCGCGCTTCGAAAACCTTGCCCGTAGAAGCGGGCAGGATTTCGCCCTATATCCCCGGCCTGGCGGCTGCATTAGGGATGGCTGTGCTGGGCAATCTCGGCACGGTGCGTATGCTTTACCAGGGATTCCAGCGGGTGGCCGCGCCTGGCGGAAACATCGAGGGGGCGGCTCTGCCCACTCTCTGGGTATGGACAATTCGAGGGTTCTTCCAGGTTTTGGAAGGGGCGCGTCTGCCGTACGGCGTGGGCGATTGGTATTGGATCCCCAGCCGGGCGATCCCCGCGCCGGGAGATGTCGAACCCATCACAGAATTTCCCTATTTTACCGTTTTGTACGCCGACCTGCACGCCCACCTGCTGGCCCTGCCGCTCACCCTGCTGGCCTTAGGTTTGATCGTTGCCTTCTTATTAGGCAAAGGTCAATGGAAACAGATCGGCGGCGGGATCGCCTGGTTCGGGCTGGCTGGGCTGGCAATTGGCGTCTTGCGCCCCACCAACACCTGGGATATGCCCACCTACCTGGCACTAGCCATTGTGATCGTCCTGTACACCTGGATACGCTACTTTCGACTCCCTGATGCATGGCGGCAAAGGTTCGCCTTCCTGGAGCAACTCAGCCCAGGCTTTCTGAGCGCGCTGGCAGCGCTCATTGGAGCGGGTTTGTTAGTAGGTTTATCCCTGCTGCTTTTCCGGCCTTATGCCCAATGGTATGCGCTCGGTTACACCAAAATTGACCTTTGGAAAGGCACGCACACGCCCACCTATTCTTACCTTATCCATTGGGGGGTGTTCCTGTTCGCCATCCTGAGCTGGATGGCATGGGAAACGCGGGATTGGCTGGCGAAGACGCCCCTCTCTGCTTTGCGCCGGTTGGCGCCTTATCGCTGGCTGATACAATTTGTCCTGATCCTGGGCGTCTTGTTGGTTTTAGGGTTGTACCTGTTCAATGTATATATCGCCTGGCTGGCGCTGCCGTTAGCGGCGCTGGCGGGCGTCTTGCTGCTGCGCCCGGAAATGCCAGACGCCAAGCGGTTTGTTTTGTTCATGGTTGGCACTGGACTGACGCTGACCTTGATGGTCGAGCTTATTGTATTGCGCGGCGACATTGGGCGCATGAACACTGTGTTCAAGTTTTATCTTCAGGTGTGGACGCTGTTTTCAATCAGCGCGGCTGTTGCGTTGGGCTGGGTGATCCCCGCTCTACCGGATTGGCGCCCCTCCTGGCGAGCCGGCTGGCAAATCCTGTTGGTTGGTCTGGTGAGCGGAGCAGCCCTATATCCAATCATGGCTACCACCGCCAAGATAGATGACCGCATGAGCAAAGCCGCCCCGCACACCCTGGATGGCATGGCGTTCATGCCCTATTCGGTCTATAACGATGAATGGGGTCCCATGGATTTGAGTCAGGATTATCGCGCCATTCGCTGGATACAAGATCATATAAAAGGGTCGCCGGTGATCGTCGAAGCCAACCTGCGCAACCTGTACCGTTGGGGCTCCCGCTTTAGCATCTACACCGGCTTGCCCGGCGTGGTGGGTTGGGAGTGGCATCAGCAGCAGCAGCGGGCGGTCATTCCAGCCGCCTGGATCAGCGACCGCATCCGCGAAGTGGATGAGTTTTACCTCACCGACGACCTGGGCGCGGCTGTGGAGTTCTTGCGCAAATATCAGGTTCGATATATCATCGTAGGCCAACAGGAGCGCGGGCATTATCCTGGCCCTGGGCTGGACAAGTTTGAAGCCGCCGACGGCGTATTTTGGTTAGAAGTCTATCGCGATGGCGACACCGTGATTTACGAAGTCATCGCTGATTGAGGTGCTCGCTTGAGTCATTGGGCGATCTGGTATTTGGTTGTCACCGGGCTGAGCTGGTTGGCGTTTCCCATCTCCTATCGCTTGCTCCCCGCGCTGAAGGATCGCGGCTATGCAGTCAGCCGCGCCCTGGGCTTGCTGCTTTGGGGCTTTCTCTTCTGGCTGCTGGCTTCTCTGGGCATTCTGCGCAACGAGCCGACGGGGTTGCTCTTCGCCGCCGCGCTGATGGGCGGACTCACCCTATGGGCTTTGCTGGGCGTTCACCCGCAAGAGATGTTCGCCTGGTTGAGAGCGCAGCGGCGCATGATCCTGGTCGTAGAGGTGCTCTTCCTGTTGGCCTTTGCGCTATGGGCGCTCGTGCGAGCGGCTAACCCGGAGGCGGTAGGCACAGAAAAGCCCATGGAACTGGCTTTTATTAACGCCATCCTGAAATCGCCCACCTTTCCGCCGCATGATCCCTGGCTTTCGGGTTATGCCATTTCTTACTATTACTTTGGTTACGTGCTGGTTGCTATGCTGGCAATGATTTCAGGGACGCCGGGCGCCATCGCCTTCAACCTGGGTGTCAGCCTGGTGTTTGCGCTCAGCGCGATTGGCGCTTATGGATTGTTGTATAACTTGCTCAACGCCTCTGTGCCCGTCGCCCGACAGACGAATGAGGGTGATCTTGCACCACAGCGCCATATTCTCTCGCCTTTGCTGGCGCCATTCTTTCTGTTGATCGTCAGCAACCTGGAAGGCTTTCTGCACAGCCTGCATACGCGCGGGTTATTCTGGACGGCGGATGAAACTGGCGCGCTGAGCTCTGCCTTTTGGAAATGGCTGGATATCAAAGACTTAAATCAACCCCCGGCATTGCCTTTGAGCTGGCAACCCACGCGGTTTTGGTGGTGGTGGCGGGCATCGCGCGTCTTGCAGGATTACGACCTGGCCAATAACGCCAGAGAAATCATTGACGAATTCCCCTTCTTCTCATACCTGCTAGGCGATCTGCACCCGCACGTCTTAGCCATGCCGTTCGCCATGCTGGCCATGACCATTGCCCTGAACTTCCTGCTCGGTGGCAGTCGCAGTCCACAGCCCTGGCCGCGCTTGAGATTGAGTCGGGGAAGCGAGTTCGCCCCCTTACGCTTGAGCCCGGCAGCGGCATTGCTGGCTGCCGTTGCGCTGGGCGGGATGGCGTTCTTAAATATCTGGGATTTCCCCCTCTTTCTGACGCTGGCAGCCTCCGCTTACGCCCTGAGCTTTGTGCTGCAAGGGGAGAAGTCCATCTTGCAGGCGACAGCGGATTTCTTATGGTTTGGGCTGTTTGTGGGATTAGCCGGCGTGCTCCTGTACCTGCCTTTTTATCTCAGCTTCTCGTCTCAGGCGGGCGGCGTTCTGCCCAACCTGATCTACCCCACGCGCGGCGCTCATTTGTGGGTGATGTTCGGAACGCTTCTGCCGCCAATCCTGGCTTATCTGGTCTACTTTAGCCGATCGCTGACGGATCGCCAATGGCTGGCGCGAGGCCTGGGGCTGGCGGGGGGCTTTATGCTGCTGTTGTGGCTCTTATCGCTGACCCTGGGCGCGCTCATCCTGCTGATCCCTGAAGCGCGCGCGCCGTTCCTCGGATCGCTGGCCGCGCAGGACAGCGCCCAGCTATTTAGCAACGCCCTGATACGCCGCTTTCTGTCCCCAGGGGGCTGGATCACCCTGTTGGTTTTGCTGGCATTCTGCCTGGGTCTGCTCACCGCTTTCGATCGCCGCAATTCCTCAGCTCAAGAGGCATCGCCCCCCTTTCGGGCGCGAACTTTTGCCGTCTTACTGATCCTGATGGGGACGCTCCTGGTTGTTGGGCCGGAATTCTTTTATCTGCGCGACCTGTTCGGCTGGCGCATGAACACGATTTTTAAGTTCTATTTCACCGCCTGGCAGGTGTGGAGCATCGCCGCCTCTTACGGCGCAGTGATTCTAGTTATGGAATTGCGGGGCAGTCTGCGCGCTTTGTTCAGCCTGGGAATAACCGCTCTGTTGGCGGCTGGTTTGGTCTATCCTGTTTTCGGTTTATGGAGCAAAACCAACGGTTTTGCCCCCGGTCAATGGACGTTGGATAGCAGCGCCTATCTGGCGCGCCAATCACCCGATGAAATGAAAGCGATCCAGTTCTTGCAAGCTGCGCCGCCGGGTGTGTTGGCTGAAGCAGTGGATTATCAAGGCGGCGATTACCGGGAATATGGTAGAATGGCGACCTTCTCTGGGCATCCCGCGGTGCTGGGCTGGATTGGTCATCAGAATCAATGGCGCGGCGAGAATAGTGGTAAAGCCATGGGCAGCCGACAAGACGACATCGAAAGGCTTTATTGCACCCGCAATTGGCAGGAAGCGCGCCTCATCCTGGATCAATATTCGATTCGTTATGTCGTCGTTGGGACGCTAGAGCGCGCCACATACAACGCCAACGATGACGCCTGCCCTAACGGTTTGGTGGAGACAAAATTCATTCGCAATTTGCCTCCTGTATTCAGTTCCGGCACTGTGGTTATTTATGAATACACCGGCCTTAATGATGAATAAATCGCAAAAGCTCACCGTAGAAATTGTTTTATACAGCCTGGCCTTCCTGCTGGCGTTATCTCTGCGCCTGCTCAACCTGGGGGCGGCTCCGCTCTCCGATCAAGAGGCTGGCTGGGCGTTACAAGCATTGCAGATCGCCCGCCCTGAAATAGCAGCCGCCAGCCAGGGCAGCGGCGCTCAGCCTGCTTATATCATCCTGACCGGTCTCACCTTCATTTTCCTGGGAGCGAATGATTTTCTGGCGCGATTTTGGCCTGCTCTGGCTGGCGCTCTATTGGTCTGGGCGCCTTACTGCTTCCGCCGCGATCTGGGCCGATCCGCTGCTGTGCTTCTGGCTTTCGGTCTGGCGCTTGACCCAGGGTTGACCACAGTCTCCCGCCAGGCAGGCGGTCCCATACTGGCGCTAAGCTTCAGCCTGCTGGCTCTGGGATTATGGCGTGCTCGCCAGCCGATATGGGCTAGCGTCACCGGCAGCCTGGCTTTGCTCTCTGGCCCGGCAATCTTGCCCGGCGCAATCGGTTTGGCGGCAGCTTTGCTGGCCGAGGGCGCCCTGCGCCAGCGGCGGCTGCGTCTCCATGCCGCCGATCCGCTACAAGACCATCACGAACAATCTAATCCTGAGCCAACTTTGAGCTTTTTCAGTCGGCGAGAGGTCGGCATGGCCTGGGTAGCCGGGCTGAGCGCGTTTTTGCTGGTGGGATCCGGTTTGGGACGTTTTCCGCAAGGATTGGCTGGTTTTTTTGCCAGCCTGATCGCCTATTTCCAGGGCTGGGCGATCCCCTCGAACATCAGTCCTTCGACCATTCTCCTGGCTCTCTTTACCTTCGAGCTATTGGCGATCATCTTCGCAACGATTGGCGTAATCAACCAGATAGGCAGAGACGAGCGCACCGCCGAAGGCGCCGCCATCCAACCTGGTTTGCTCATCTGGGCTGCGGCAAGCCTGTTGCTGACGTTGCTATATCCAGGACGCCAGGTCAGCGACCTGATCTGGAGCATCGTCCCCATCTGGGCAGTTGCCGCGGCGGCGTTGGCGGCGTATTTGCCGCAAGAAAAGCCACATATCATGGTGTTTTTACAGGCATGTCTGGTCATGATCCTGGCTGCGTTGTTCTACAACACATTGATCGCTCCAGATCTGATCGCCACGGCTACGATCCCGTGGAATATCCTGCGGCTGGTGGTGCTGGCGGGCATCCTTGCGCTGGGCATCTTGACCTCGACCCTGGTGGCGCTGGGCTGGAGTTGGGAGATCAGTCGGGATGGCTTGATTTGGGGTCTGGCAGTTACCCTGCTGATTTACTCCACCAACGCGCTTTGGGGAGCGACGCAGTTACGCCCAAACCAGCCTGCAGAGTTATGGGGCGCGCCGCCTGGCACGGGTCAGGCGCGCCTGGCGCAGTCCACGCTGAGAGATCTGTCTAACTGGGCGACCGGAATGCAAAATTCCATTGATATTCTTTCTCTGGTAGATACGCCTTCCCTGCGCTGGTTCTTGCGCGATTATCCAAACGCTCGTTTCAGCAGCGCCATTGACCGCGATAACCTGCCCGATGTTCTGATCACCCGGCTGGAGGCGGAGACGCCCGGCGTTTCTGAGACTTATCGCGGCCAAGATTTTGTCTGGTGGACGCTGCCGGGCTGGTCAGGCGGCATTCCGCCGGATTTCATCCGCTGGCTGACCTTCCGCAGAGCGCCGATCACCAATCAGTACATTATTCTATGGGCGCGCAACAGCCTCTTTCCCGGCGCGGCGCAGGATTGATGTGCGCGCCGCATCTTTCAGGAGCCGCGATGCCGCTTCCTTTTACAATTGCCATTGACGGCCCCGCCGCTTCGGGCAAATCCACCCTGGGCAAGAAACTGGCAGACGCTTTGGGTTATCTCTTCTTCGATACCGGTGTCATGTACCGCGCCGTCACCTGGGCGGCGCTAGAAAACGGGCTGGATATTGATGATGAAGAGAGCGTCGCCCGCCTGGCGCAAACCATAGACATTGACCTGCGCCCGCCTTCGCAAGCCGATGGGCGCAACTGCGATATTTTGCTTAACGGCAAAGATATTACCTGGCAGGTGCGCCGACCAGAGGTAGATGCAAACGTTTCACAGGTATCCGCCTATGCAGGCGTGCGCCAGGCGATGACGGTTCAACAACGCCGTATTGGCGCGCGCGGGCGCGTGGTGATGGTCGGACGAGATATTGGCACAGTGGTCATGCCGGACGCCGACTTAAAAATTTATCTGGACGCCTCGCCGGAAGAGCGCGCCCGCCGCCGATACCAGGAGTTGCTTGCCCGTGGCGAGGCGGCTGACTATGAAGAAATCCTGGCTGGTGTGCGCCGCCGCGACCAGATCGATTCAACGCGCGATCTGGCGCCGTTGCGGCCGGCCAGCGATGCTCACCGCATCAATTCCGATGGGATGGACGCAGAGCAGGTATTTTCTGTGGTGATGAACCTGGCAACCCAAGATGACCCGCCCGCGTCTTGAGCGATGCATCATCTATAGATCCGTCTAAAAATGGTTGGGCATAATAAAGGTCAATCCTCCTATCGAGTTGCGTTTCGCCACCGCATCATGCGGTTAATCTTGCGCCCCGTTTTTCGCCTTTTATTCCGCATCCTTTGTCGGGTGCGTGTCGTTGGTTTGGAAAATGTCCCCCGGCGTGGCGCTTATCTAATTGCCATTAATCACGCGTCGCTATTTGAGCCGCCTCTGGTGCTGGCATTTTGGCCGCACGCGCCAGAAGCCGCGGGCGCAGTTGAAATTTGGGAAAGGCCAGGGCAAAATATCCTGGTTCGGTTGTATGGAGGTATCCCTGTGCATCGCGGCGAATATGACCGCAAGTTGATTGACGCCATGCTCAGCGTCCTCCGATCTGGTAAACCTTTGCTGCTTGCGCCAGAGGGTGGTCGCACACACTCGCCAGCTATGCGTCAGGCTCTCCCCGGCGCCGCGCACATCGTTGACCAGGCGAATGTGCCAGTTCTGCCGGTGGGCGTTGTGGGTACCAGCGACGATCTTTTAAAAAGGGCGTTACGCGGCGAACGCCCGAGGGTCGAAATACGCATTGGCAAACCTTTCAGGTTGCCGCCGCTGGAGGGAAAGGGTGAAGCGCGGCGCATCCAGCGGCAGCGCAACGCCGATCAGATTATGTTGCACATTGCCGCTCTGCTCCCCTCCGAATATCATGGCTATTACGCTGCGCGGAACTTCGACGAGGCGCGCCCCACCGCGCCAGTGAACGAATCTGAAGTTCAAGCCAGCGATGATCAAAAACTCAC
Organism: Anaerolineales bacterium; assembly: GCA_020060465.1. Lineage (GTDB taxonomy): Bacteria > Chloroflexota > Anaerolineae > Anaerolineales > UBA4823 > RBG-16-57-11. The sequence goes on along the minus strand of JAGVAD010000005.1, from coordinate 79,577 downwards.
GGCGCGGTGAGGAAGATGATGGATGAGGTGCAGCATCCAACGCCGAACGAAAAACCGATTACCTTACACGTGAGGCCAGAAATTACGCGTCTGCCCCGCCTCACGGCGAAGAGGCTATTCATCCGCCGTTTGCTGCGCGGTCTGGCGCGAATATTAGCCCGCCTCTTCGTACAGGCGAAAATCACCGGTCTGGAAAACATCCCGGCGTTGGGCAGCGTGTTAGTGGTATGCAACCATCTAGGCGATGCAGATCTGCCGTTGGGATTGGCGTTTTCCACCCGTATGCCGGATGTTTTTGCTAAAGCCGACCTTTATGATTACCCCTTGTTGGGTCGGATTCTTGAAGCTTATGGCGTGATCTGGGTGCACCGCGGTCAACCCGACCGCCGCGCGATACGCGCTGGTCTTCAAGGCCTGGCGGAAGGGCGTATGTTGGTGATTGCCCCAGAAGGTCGCGAAAGCCTGACCGGCGCGCTGGAAGAAGGGACGCCTGGCGCGGCTTACCTGGCGCTCAAGGCCAACGCACGCATTATCCCGGTAACTTTCACTGGTACTGAAAATCAGATCATTTACTCAAATCTTAAACGGCTTCGACGCAGTCATGTAACCATCACGATAGGGACGCCGTTTGAGTTGGAGAAAGCCGCCGATTGGCGCACAGCAGTGGAAAAAGGTACGCAACGCATCATGCAGGCGCTGGCCGCTCAGCTTCCAGCGCAATATCGAGGGGTGTACAACAACAGCGTCGAATAATTGGCTTTGATTTGCTTACGGAGGCGTCAAATGGTAGTAGATGGTTTACAGGATGATCGAGTTCAAGCTTTCCATTATGATCACGCCCGTTATACGAACCGGCGCAAGTTGTGCCGTTTTTTGTTGCGTTGGATCGGTTTCACGCTGCTGGCAAAAATCGGCGAAGTGGAAGGCGTGGAAAATATACCCACAGAGGGCGCGGCGATTCTGATGATTAACCATATCGCCTTTATTGACCCCATCGTTGTCTTGCAAGTCACGCCGCGTTTGATCACGCCAATGGCGAAGATTGAGGTATATGATTATCCGGTCGTGGGAATATTCCCTCGATTGTGGGGGGTCATTCCCGTGCGACGCGAGGAGGTGGATCGCCGCGCCATTCAACAAACATTGGAGGTGTTAAGAGCCGGGGAAATTGTCCTGGTGGCGCCGGAGGGCACGCGCGGTCCGGCGCTGAAACAGGGCAAAGAGGGCGTGGCTTACCTGGCCAGCCGCAGCGGCGCGCCCATCGTGCCGGTCGCTATAGACGGGACGCAAGGTTTCCCGGCGTTGCGTTTTACCGCCGCCTGGCGCGGACCAGGAGCGCAGATCCATTTTGGTAAACCTTTCCGCTATCGCGCCGAGTTCCGCCGCGCCGGGCGTGAACATCTGCGCCAGATGACGGACGAAGCCATGTATGTCCTCGCCGGGATGCTTCCGCCTCACCGCCGCGGGGTATACGCGGACCTCTCGCGAGCCACTCAAGAAACCATCGAGTTTATTTGATCCAATGAGGCGGAGGCTTTTTGCGGCAAAACAGGTTATAATCGAAAAGGTTATCTGGCATCAGTCATGCATCTACAGCCCGTATGACCCCAATTTTGACATTGATCACGGCAGCCCTTTATCTCGACCCTCCGCCAGGGTTGGTTGGTTGGTTGGGGCTTTTTTTGGGGATTTGCGCGCTTCTGGCGCTTCTCTGGACAGGGCGAAGATATAACGCTTCTTTCCACCGCGGCCAATGGGCATTGTTTATCATTCTGCTGCTCATTACCCCCTTTGCCAGCCTGTATCTAGGCGCGCGTTTTTCAATTAATCCGGGCTTGCCGCCGCCCGGGATCATCGCCGCGCCTGCAGAACCGGTCGTCATGTTCATGGCCGCCATCCCCTGGGCGTTGGCGGCTGGATTGTTGGGACCGCTATCCGCCTCAGCGTTGGCGTTGTTGAGCGGATTGATCATCGCTGGCTGGCATTACCATAATCCATTCTATGCGCTGGAAATGGGGCTGATCGCCGCTCTGTTGAGCGCCCTGTTGCGTCAACGTTACCGCACATTCTTTTATCGAGCTGCGAGACGTCCCTTGATTGCTGCTGGGCTGATGGCGTTGGTCTTCCCGGCGTTGCATCTATTGGTCGCGCTCGTCACTTCACCCGGGCTGTTAGTCAGCCGCCTGGATTACGCCCTGACCAACCTGGCGGGGATTTGGCTGGCGGTAGTCAGCGAGCTGTTGATTGCCGGGCTGGTGATGCAATTGATCCAACTGATAGCGCCCGGCGCCTGGCCCGTTGCTGCACCCCTGGAGCCATCTCCATCCGAACGCAGCCTGCAAACGCGCTTCATCGTCAGTATGGCGCCGCTGGCGCTCATCCTGATTGTTACATTGATGGCTGGCGACTGGTTCGTCGCCGGGCGAGTCGCCCGAGATATGTTAGAGGCGCAGATGACCAACGCCGCCGAAGTCGCTGCGCAAGGGGTGCCTTATTATCTGGAGACCGGCCAGACTTTGATCCTGCAGCTTGCCGCTGATCCGATTTTGCTGAGCAACAATCGGCTGGCGGTGGAAAATTTGCTGGCTCAAGACATTAAAAAAGCGCCCTTTTTCAATCAATTGACCTTGCTGGACGAGAACGCGGAGACGATCGCCAGCTATCCAACCAGCTATTACGTCGGCAAGCAAGCGCCCCTGGACGAGCTGGTGGCGGTGAACACGGCGCTGAACGGGCTGCCTTTTCAATACTACAATGCGCCGCCCGCCAATGGGCAGACCACCGCTCAAACATCCTTTATTGCTGCGGTGTTTGACTCACAAAACCGGGCGCGCCGCGTCTTGATTGGGCGCAGCGACCTGGTGACCAATCCCCTCACGCAGCCGATTCTCGCCAGCCTTAACAGGGTCGCCGGCGCGGATGGTCAGGGGATGCTATTAGATGAAAACAATCGCATCCTGGCGCATCCCAACCCCGAACGCGTGATGCAGACGTTCACCAGCCAGCCCGGACGCCAGAGCGCATTCTACGATGATACCGCCGAGGACGGAACGCGAGTGCTGGTTGCCATCCATCCGGCGCAAGGCCAGCCCTGGTCAATTGTCCTGGTAGTTCCAGCCTATCGCGTGCAGCAAATCGCCCTCACGATCGCCGCGCCGTTGCTGGGCATGATCGCCCTGCTCTCGCTGATTGGCGTCCTCATCATCCGGCTGGGGTTGAATGTGATCACGCGTTCGCTCGAAAAACTGGCTGCTGAAGCTGGGCGCCTGGCAGAGGGGCAATTGGAGCAACCGGTAACCATCAACAGCGCGGATGAGGTCGGCCAATTGAGCCGCGCCTTTGAGCAAATGCGCGTCAGCCTGAAAGCACGTTTGGATGAACTGAATCGCCTGTTAGTGGTCAGTCAGGGCGTCGCCTCCAGCCTGGAATTTTCCGAGGCCATTCAGCCGGTGTTGGAATCGGCGCTGGGTTCGGGCGCCAGCTCCGCGCGGGTGGTGTTAGCGTCCAGCATGCTCCCCGATCTGGAATGGGCTGCCGCGACGCCGGCGCGTTTTGGCGCTGGCCCGGCGCAAAACCTGTACCAGAACCTGGATGAACAGATTTTGAACCTCAGCCGGCAACAGGATCGCCTTGTTTTATCCAATACCAACCGGCCACGCATGTTGAACTTCATCCCCGGCGCGCCGCGCCCCGAATCGTTGATGGCAGTAGCCTTGAAACATGAAAATCAATACTACGGGGCGCTCTGGGTAGCCTATGACCAACCGCACACCTTCTCTGAGGAAGAGGTGCGTTTCCTGGTCACGTTGGGTGGTCAGGCGGCGCTGGCAGCAGCCAACGCTCGCTTATTCTTGAACGCCGAGATCGGGCGCAAGCGATTGGAATCCATCCTGGCTTCCACCCCAGATCCTGTGCTGGTGACCGATGAAAACGAGCGCCTGTTGTTGGCGAACCCGGCAGCCTGGCAGGTATTGGGATTGGGCGCAGAGACTTACGAAGGGCAGCTCCTGGATAAGGTCATCTCGGTGCGTAGTCTGGTTGACCTGCTGCGCAGCGAAAACGGCGACGGCGCCCATGAAAAACAGATGGTTGAGGTGGCCTTGCCCGGCGGACGGGTATTCCTGGCCAGCGCCACGCCGGTATTAGCCGAAGGCCGGCGCGTTGGGCGGGTCTGTGTGCTGCGCGATGTGACGCACTTCAAGGAAATTGACGCCTTGAAATCCGAGTTTGTTTCCACCGTCAGCCATGATCTACGCTCGCCATTGACCCTGATGCGTGGCTACGCCAGCATGTTGGAGATGGTCGGCCAGCTTAACGAGCAGCAGATCAGTTATGTGCGCAAAATTGTCAGCGGCGTAGAAAGCATGTCGCGCCTGGTGAACAACCTGCTGGACCTGGGACGCATTGAAGCCGGCGTGGGCTTGCAACTCGAAATGGTGCCGGTGGTGGATGTGGTCGAGCGGGTGGTAAGCGCTCTACAGCTCCAGGCGTCACAAAAGCGCGTCCAACTGACCAGTGAATTGCCGGCGCACACGGTGCCGCTGGTGGAGGCCGATCAGGCTTTGTTGCAGCAGGCGCTGCACAACCTGGTGGAGAATGCCATCAAATACACCAAGGCGGACGGCAAAGTTTTGGTGCGGGTTCAAGTGCAGCCCATCGGCGTTGTTTTTCAAGTCATTGATAACGGCAGCGGCATCTCGCCGATGGATATGCCGCGCCTGTTCGAGAAATTTTATCGCGGGGCGCAGCAGGGATCCAAAGACGAGCGCGGCACTGGTTTAGGACTGGCGATTGTCAAGTCTATCGCCGAACGCCACGGCGGGCGCGCCTGGGCAGAAAGTCAGTTGGGCAAAGGCAGCACCTTCTATCTGGCGCTGCCGCTTAAGCAGCCCAAAAAGTCAGCGTAAAGCGTCGCGTGATAGGGGGCGATTTCTAAGCGCTTTTGTCACAGCAATATAACAACTTCATCACTTTGTCTGTCACGGGTCTCCGGTAAACTATTGATATTCACCGAAATTGGTTTCTCTCGTTGGTGCAAAACGTCTCGCGGGTTCCCCTAAAAACAAGCCTGTGCGATTAGAAACCTGCGGGACGTTCATAACCAAATGATCTGACGGTCAATAATCTTAGCTGGAGAGCGCCCACTCAATCTACGGGCATTCAAGATTAACGAACCAGGAGGTTTGTCATGAACACGGATCAATTCAAAGGACACTATCCAATCCGTCTGCTGATCATCTATCTACTGCTGGCAGCCTTCTTAATGACCTCTCTGGCTGCTTGCGGCCAAAACAGCGCTGCGCCAACCAGCGGTGTAGCGCAAGGAGGCCAGATCAAATTGACGCTGGGGGCGTACACCACCCCGCGCGAGGCGTATAAGGAGCTGATCCCCATCTTCCAAAAACAATGGAAGGAAAAGACCGGTCAGGATGTTATTTTTGAAGAATCTTACCTGGGTTCTGGGGCGCAGTCGCGCGCCATTGTAGAAGGTTTTGAGGCAGATATAGCCGCCTTATCGCTGGAGGCGGACATCACCCGCATTCAAGACGCCGGCTTGATCACCCATGATTGGAAGAGCGGCGCTTATAAAGGCATGGTGAGCACCTCGATCGTATCTTTTGCTGTGCGGGAGGGCAATCCTAAGGCAATTCACGATTGGGCCGATCTGGGAAAACCGGGCATCGAAATCCTGACGCCCAATCCCAAGACCAGCGGCGGAGCGATGTGGAATATCCTGGCGTTATACGGCGCAGCCAAGCGCGGCTTTGTGAAGGGCGTTCCAAAGGATGACGATGAAGCAGCTACTGCCTTTCTTCTATCGGTGCTGAACAACGTCAGCGTGATGGATAAAGGCGCCCGTGAGAGCATCACCAATTTTGAGAAGGGCGTTGGCGACGTGGCGATCACCTATGAGAACGAAGTGCTGGTGGGTCAGATGAACGGCGAGAAATACGAACTGGTGATCCCACGCTCAACCATCCTGATCGAGAACCCGGTGGCGGTCGTAGATGTTTACGCTGAGAAACACGGCGTCCGCCAGGCAGCAGAGGCGTTTGTAGCTTTTCTGTTCACGCAAGAAGCGCAGCAAATCTTTGCCAAATATGGGCTGCGCCCGGTGGATGCTCAGACAGCGAGCGCGGTCGCCAGCAAATACCCATCTGTGGAAGACCTTTTTACCATTGAATACTTTGGCGGCTGGAAGGAAGCCTCTCCAGCTTTCTTTGGCGAAAACGGCATCTATACCCTTACAGTGGGTAAAGTGCAGCGGCTGAACCCTTGAAATGCGCGCAAAGGCGGTGTATTTCGCGCCCCCAGGATGTAAGGCGCTTTTTCCCTTTCAGGTATCACAGGGATAAAAGCGCCTTGCGCCCGCTGGTGAAAAGAATCGCAGTCGAATGAAAACAAGTTAAAATAAACTATTCTTCGATTGCAAACCTTCTTCATCCATAACCTTGTGACGCCGAGTGAGCGGTTATCTGTTATGCATAAATATCCACGACCTGGCCAGATGAGCCTGCCCGCGCAGATGACGCTGATGACCGTCTCGCTGATCATTTTGACGGTTGGAGCGATCGGCGCGCCGGCGATCTGGCTGCTGCGCCAGCAACTTAACCGCCAGGCCTGGGCGTTGGTGGAGCAAGGCGGCCAGACGATCCAGGCCAGCCTCTCGGCTAACCTGAGCGACCTCAGCAATCTGGCGATCTTGAGCGCTCAACGGCCAACCTTGCGCCAGCTTTTGGAACAAAACGACCTGCAAAATTTGCAAACCTACTTGAACGCCTTGCAAAGCGGCTCCGGGCTGGATGTGGTGGCAATTTGCAACCCCAAGGGACAGATCACCGCCCAGGCTGGTCAAACTCTGCCCGCAGAGGCGTGCCATGATCCCCCCTCCACCCAGACGCTTCTGGCGTCTGGAGGTTCAGATTCACCTGGCTGGATGCTCGCCGCCCAACCTGTCGAAGACGTCGGCGGAGAATTGGGCGCAGCTTATATCGTCCTGGTTGGGAGCGCGCTGGATCAATCTTTCATGGTTGAACTGGGACGACAATCCGGGCTGGAGATTATCCTGCTCTCTGGCAAGCGGTATATCGCCAGCAGTCTGCCCGGTGGAGCGCAGGACTGGCAGACGATTGCCACCCAACTGAGCGCCAAAAACGAGCTCAGCGCTGGGGTCAGGGAAACTGCATCGTTCGTTTTGGATGAGACGCCGTATTTTGCATTACGGATGCCATTTGAACAAAGCGACTTGGAAATCCTGGCAGCTTTATCGGCGGCAAACGTCCTCGAGGTGCAGCGACAACTCACCCGCGCCATGGGCGGCGGCATTTTTTTAGTGATTTTGGTGGGCGCAGCTCTGGCTTTCCTGTTGGCAAAGCGCCTCAGCCAGCCACTTGAACGGTTGTGGGCGGCCGCCGTTGCTCTGCGCAAAGGCGATCTGGAAACGCCGGTTTCCGCCCACACTCGCATCCGTGAGATCGCCCAGGTTTCATTTGCCCTGGAGGATGCCCGCATTGCTCTGCAACATTCATTAGAAGAGCTGCGCAAAGAGAAAGCCTGGGGCGAATCCTTGCTCGAAACGGTGGTGGAGGGAATTCTCACCCTGGATCCGAAGGGGCGAATCACGTTTTTCAGCCAGGGCGCGGAACAGATCACCGGCTGGAATAAATCGTTGGTCATCGGCAAGCACATTGATGAGCTTTTTCATTTGCCGGGCAGCGACGAGAAATTCAGCCAGGCGCTGCCAGAACCAGGGGGAAAGCGCACAATCACGGTCGCCCTCAGCCAGGGGCGGCAGGCCACGCTGGCAATCACCCGCGCCCATCGGGCGCCGCCCGAGGCCGGTAGAGCAGAGACAGCGTTGGTGCTGCGTGATGTCAGCGATGAACAAGCCATCCGCCGTTTGTTGGGCGATTTCTTAGCTAACATTACCCACGAATTTCGCACCCCGCTCTCTGCGCTGGCGGCTTCGATTGAGTTATTGATTGATCAATTGCCATCCCTCAGTCAGGAGGAACTGGCAGAGCTGCTCAATTCCCTGCGGTTAGGAACACTGGGTTTGCAAACGCTGATTGACAACCTGTTGGAAGGCGCCAGCATCGAAGCCGGGCGTTTCCGCGTACGCCTCAAACCCACCAGCCTGGCAGCAGTGGTGCAGGATGCGGCGCGCGTCATGCAACCACTGCTGGAAAAATATGATCAGCGGCTTGAGGTTCGCCTGCCGAGCGAAACGCCGTTTGTTTTCGCGGATGCGCGGCGCACCGGTCAGGTTTTGGTGAACCTGTTGTCCAATGCCATCAAATGGAGCCCGCCTGGTTCGCAAATCGTCTTACAGGTGGAATTCAGCCCTACGGAAGCGCGTCTTTCGGTCGCCGATTGCGGACCGGGCGTGCCGCCCGAACATCTGAAGGACGTCTTTACGCGCTTTGCCCATTTACAAATGGATAACCATCGCGCGGAATACGGCGCCGGGCTGGGGCTATCGGTGGTCAAGGCGATTGTAGAGGCGCAGGGCGGGCGGGTTGGTGTGGAAAACCAGGTGAATGGCGGCGCACTCTTCTGGTTCACGATCCCCTTAGCGACGCAAGATAGCGAAGGCGGTGAGTTGTGAAAGCGTTGGTGGTGGACGATGATCGAGTGTTAGCTGACCTGGTCAGCTTCACGCTGCGGCGGGAGGGGTTCCAGGTCAGCCAGGCGCAAGACGGCGAAAGCGCCCTGCGCCGCTGGATGGAGGATCAACCGGACATTATTATCTTGGATGTCAACTTACCGAAAACATCGCCCCCCTTAGATGGGTTTACCATCTGCCGAAAAATCCGCGAGCAATCCGATGTGCCGATCATCCTGCTCACCGTGCGCGAAGACGAAGACGACATTGTTTACGGCTTGAAAGTCGGCGCGGATGATTATATCCTCAAGCCGTTCAGCCCGCGTCAACTGGTGGCGCGTGTACAGGCAGTGTTGCGTCGGACGGCGCGCGGCCCCATTTCCAGCACGCTGCAAGCCGGCAAGCTCACCCTGGACGCCGACCGCCGCGAAGCGCGCTGCGGAGAGCAAGAGCCCGTTTCTCTCACCGCCCTGGAATGCCGCCTGCTGGAATATATGATGCTCCATGCCGGGCATATCCTGACTATCCAGGAGCTGATTGACCACATTTGGGGGCCGGGCGGCGGCAGCCGCGACATGCTGCGCCAGTTGGTGCGCCGGCTGCGCAGCAAGATTGAACCCGACCCCTCTTCCCCGGTCTTTATCGAAACCATCCCCGGGCGCGGCTATGGCTTAAAACGCGATCCAGGCGGAACGCCATAGGCTACCCCCAACCGCCTGAGCTTTGTAAGCCGATTTTCTCAGGAAATTCTCCCCTTTGTCACAACTTTATCACAACTTCATCACGCCGCCTGTCATTCCCCTGGGGTAAACTGGCTTCAAGGTTGGCGCGTAAACGGTCATTGGCGCGCGCTCAACTCAGGGAACTGTCTATGTCCATCATTCTCGAACATCTGACCAAGCGTTATGACGGGCACCCGGTGGTGAATAACGTCTCTTTAGAAGTGGGCGACGGCGAATTCTTCGTGCTGCTCGGTTCAAGCGGCAGCGGCAAGACCACCATCCTGAGCCTCATCGCCGGGCTGACTCATGCAGACGAGGGACGCATTTTGCTGCATGGGCGGGATGTGACCCACCTGCCCACGCAGCAACGCAGGGTGGGGTTCGTCTTCCAAAATTATGCTTTGTTTCAATATATGACCGTTGCCGAAAACATTGAGTTCGGTTTGAGCATCCGTAAAATTCCCGCGGCAGAGCGCAAACGGCGGCGCGACGAGCTGTTGGAGCTGGTGGGCCTGGCGGGGCTGGGCGACCGAATGCCGCGCCAGTTATCCGGCGGTCAGCAACAACGCGTGGCGCTGGCGCGCGCCCTGGCTTATCGCCCGGATGTGTTGCTGTTGGACGAACCCCTGGGCGCGCTGGATGCCAAGATTCGCATTGAACTGCGCCGCAGTTTGAAATCCATCCAGCGCCAGTTGGGCATCGCCACTATCTTTGTCACCCACGATCAGGAAGAAGCCTTCGATCTGGCGGATCGGGTGGGGATCATGAGCTTTGGGCGCTTGATCGAAGTGGGCGCGCCGGAAGACCTCTATCAACGGCCGCGCACCGAATTCGTCGCCTCCTTCCTGGGGTCAGCCAATTTGTTGTTAGGTAACGTAAATTCACAAGGCGTTACGGTTGGGCCATTGCATTTTCCCATTGAGCAAGAGATCCTAGAAACCGGGCAAGAGCGGCGCGTTCAGGTGCTGTTCCGCCCGGAGGATGTCGCCCTGGCGCCAGAACCCAAAGCGCTGGACTGCCCTCGCCTGGGGCAGGCGGAGGTCGAGGAGGTCTCGTTTGGCGGGGCTTACGAACGGCTGCGGCTGCGCTTACCGCCCATTCCCAATGTGCGCCCCATCTCGCCGCCATCGCCGTTTGGCACCAAATCCATCCTGGTGGATGCCACGCGCTCGCCGGAACAGGCGGCGCGCTTTCCGCTCCGACCAGGCGCAAAAGCCTGGGTTGGCGTCCATCGCATCCATGCCCTGGCGCATCCAGGGTTGAGTTTCTTGATTATCACAGATGGTTCACTGCGCGCTCAGGCGGCAATCGAATTGGGCGGGCAAATTGCCCGCCTCGCCCATGCTCGCGTGACGCTGCTGGGTTGTGGGCAAAAAGAAGAGGTGATGCAGGAGCATTTGCAGGAGGCGCGCAAGCAGCTCGGCAGCGGGTTGGCCTCGCTGGAGGCGCGCCTTTCGCCGGAGCCCGTCGCCGCGGCGATCACCAAAGCGGTCGAACAACAACCGTTCGATTTGATCGTGTTGGGGTTCAACCCGCAGGAAGACATCCCCCTGGCGGAACAGATTCTGCAGGTGGGCGAGCATCACTTGCTGTTGATCCCGCGCCCGCAAGCGCCGCCCAGTCACGCCCTGATCTGCGTCGCCAGAGGCGAGCCAGGCAAAGACGATGTGCTGTTCGCCGGCCGCCTGGTGCGCCACCTGGGCGCCGACGCGGCTCTGCTCTCTGTGCTGAGCGGAAACGATCCCGATGCAAAGCGGCGCGCCGAGCGTTTCCTGGAGGACGGCATTCAGTCGCTGGCATTGCTGGGCGTCCCAGCGCAGGCGATTGTTCATCAGGGTCAGCCAGTAGAGGTCATCGCCCAGGAAGTCAAGCGCGGCGGGTATGACTTATTGGTTATGGGCGCGCCGCTGGCCGGCCAAAAAGGCCAAATTTCACTTTCGGGCGTGGTGGAGCAGGCATTGAACACGATCAACGACCGGGCGACGCTGATTGTGCGCTCGCATTTCATCGGCGCGCAGATCTATCCATTGATTATCGAAAGCTAAAGCAGACGGGATTCGCCGCTGAAGATCAGGTTCTTTATGGAAAAGACGCCTCCGCTTTCACTGGAACGCCGCCTGAGCCAACCAGCAGGTAAAAATGTGAGCCGCCGTCCACTGCCCTGGGGGCGATGGACGATGCGCTCGATTGCCCTCACCTATCTGACGGTGATGCTCATCATCCCTTTGCTGGTCATCCTGCAAGACGGGCTGCGCGCCGGGCTGAGTGGTCTATGGGCGCAGGTCAGCAATCCCATCGCCTGGCACGCCCTGAAGCTGACCTTGTGGACGGCGGCGGTGATGACAATCATCAATACCGGCATGGGCGCTCTAACGGCTTATGTGCTGGTGCGTTATGAATTTCCCGGCAAGTCGCTGCTCAACAGCGTGGTTGACCTGCCGCTCTCCATCCCCACCCTAGTGACCGGCGTGATGCTGGTGGTGCTGTTCGGGCCGCAGCAGGCATTGGGCGTGTGGTTGAAACAAAAACTGGGCCTCTCGGTGATCTTTGCTCCGCCGGGGATCATCCTGGCGCTGCTGTTTATCACCTTTCCCTTTGTGGTACGCGCCATCCAGCCCGTGCTGATGAGCCTTGACCGCACGCAGGAAGACGCCGCCGCCACCCTGGGCGCGAACGCCTGGACGATCTTCCGTCGCATCACCTTGCCGCCGCTGATCCTGCCTATGGCGAGCGGCGCACTGCTGAGCTTTGCCCGCGCCATCGGCGAATTCGGCTCCATCGTCATTGTGGCTGGCAATATTCCCATGTATTCACAAACGGCGGCGGTCTATGTATTGGGCGAGGTCGAGTCCGAGAACCGGCTGGGCGCCAGCGCCGTTTCGGTGGTGATGCTGGCCATTGCCTTCTGCCTGATGATGATCGTGGACGCTTTTCAGCGGCGCAGCCGGAGCAACCTTTCATGAACCTCAATACCAACAAAACGACCCGTCCCACACCGGCCAGCAACCGCTGGGTGCGTTGGCTCTTGATTGGAGCGGTGGCTCTCTATGTGGGGGTGTTGATCCTGGCGCCCATCGTTGCCCTGGTGAGCGGAGCGTTCCGAGAGGGCCTGGGGGCGGCGCTGGAGACGCTGTCGCAGCCGGAGGTGCTCAAAGCCTTTTGGCTCACCCTGCAAATCAGCGCCATCGTGGTCGCGGTTCACAGCGTCTTTGGCGTCATTGTCGCCTGGGTGATGGTGCGCGACCGCTTTCCGGGGCGCAAGTATATCAACGGCTTGATAGACATGCCCTTCGCCGTCTCGCCGGTGGTGGTGGGCTATATGCTGCTGCTGCTCTTCGGACGCAATGGACTGTTTGCGCCTCTGCTCGATGCGCTTCACATCCGCGTGGCGTTCGCTGTTCCAGGTATGATCCTGGCCACCCTGTTTGTCACCCTGCCGTTCATGGTGCGCGAACTGATCCCCATCTTAGAGAACTTCGGCGTACAGCAAGAGCAGGCCGCCGCCACCCTGGGCGCCAGCGGCTGGCAGACCTTCTGGCGGGTGACCCTGCCGGCGTTGCGCTGGGGCTTCATCTACGGCGTGACGCTGACTCTGGCGCGCGCCCTGGGCGAGTTCGGCGCGGTGTTGGTGATCGGTGGAGGCATCCAGGGGCGCACCGAAACCGCCACCTTGTACATCTATCGAGCGCTGGATGAACGCCAGTACATCGGCGCCTACAGCGCCGCCCTGGTGTTGGGCCTGATCTCGCTGCTGCTGGTGATGGGCGCAGACTGGATGCGCCGCAAAGAGCGCAATCCCGCGTAGCACAGGCTTTTAGCCTGTGACCAAGTAGCACAGGCTTTTAGCCTGTGACCAGGTAGCACAGGCTAAAGCCTGTGCCACTTCAGATCAAATTCCCCTCTATGAGTGGAAAACCATCCGAATGCTCTCCATTATAAAAATCCGTTGTTGAAAATCCGTTGCCATCCTCTACAAATTATTCTACAATAGTGAATAACGATTGGGAAAACTCGCGATCCAGCGCGGCTGGAAGCGACAGATGCCACATCAATCGAGCAATCCGCGGCTTTGCGCCGCAGCTTTGCAGGGACTGACCCACACCGCTCGGGTGATGCGTGGCGGCTCGTGGAACAACAATCCACGGAACGCCCGCTGCGCCTACCGCAACAGGAACAATCCGAACAATTTCAACAACAACATCGGGTTCCGGGTGGTGTTGTCCATAGCGAAATGAAAACGCCGGTAAATCCCAACCTTTACAGAGGCGGGACGGAGCGTTAGAAACTTTGCCAGCCTGGTCAGCCCCTGGTCGCGGCGTTTGCCCCTGGCGAGGCGACGCCCGGCCGAATATCCAACCGCCTCCGCGCCCTGTCTCTGCAAGAGCGCGGCGCGGAGGCATTCTGGGAGGTATGGATGAAAAACAAGTCGGCTTATCTACGAACCACCCTCGTTTTGGCGCTGCTGGCAATCGTTACCTGGTTGGGCTGGCGGCCGTTGATGAATTTTCTTGGCGCGCGCGGCGAGCTAATCCAGAGCGCAGATGCATTCCTCTCTATCCTGTGGGCAATTGGGTCGCTGGCTTCGGGGGTCTTCTGGTTCTTGAGCCGACGGAGCGAGAAATCTGCGCCAAATACACACGCAAACAATGCTGGAATTGCAAGCGGCGGAACCGTCAGTCATTCCTGGCTCAACACCGGGGTCGTGCTGTATCAGATTTTCCAGACGCCGCCTGGCAAACCGCGCATGTCGGAAGATGACTTCCGGCGTTTGCTGTATGATTATTTCGTCTGGGCGCAGAAAGCCTTTGGACAGGCTCGTTTGTATGGTTTGGAAGGGTGGGGCCGCTCTGGAGAACGCAAGAAGCGCAATCTGGCGGACGTCTTTGTGCCCATTACCTTGCAACGTCTTTCGCCGCCAGCGCGCAGCGAAGTGGAAAAGCTGGCCCAAGAAAAATTCAAGGACGACCCATTCGCCGAGCAAAAAGCCTTTTTGCGATTAATCGAGAGGCGGCAAACAGAAGGCGAACAAATCGCCCTCAAGGAGATGCTGACCCTGGGCGACCGCCTGGCAATCATCGGCGGCGCGGGCAGCGGCAAAAGCACCCTGCTGGCCTTTCTGGCTTCTTCATTAGCCGACCATGCGTTGCACCAGACGGCGCTGCCTTTCGACTTGCCCAGTCAGAGACGCGCCCTGGTGCCGCTGGTCATTCCTCTGCGCTATCGGCGCGAATACATGCGCCTGTGCCATGAGTCGCCCGACCAGGTGCTTACCAAAGTGCGTTCAGGGACATTGGCGGGTTTCATTTTATGGTATCTCAAGAAACGCAGCCAGGCGATCCAAACAGCGGATGAAGACCTGGCGGATGAATTTTTTGACCGTCTGCTGGTGGGCGGGGGTTGTCTGGTGATGTTGGATGGGCTGGATGAAGTGGTCAGCCAGGAAGAGCGCGGCCAGGCGCGCCAAGAAATCGAGCGTCTGGCGAACGAAATCTATCCGCGAAATCTGTTCATCGTCACGGCACGTGAATCGGGCTACAAAGAAAACGCCATCTTCAGCGAAGATTTTATCCGCCTGGATGTGTGCAAGCTGAAGGACGACCAAATCGAATATCTGGCGCGTCGGTGGTGTGAACAATTGTTCCCCACTCAGGTTGAGGCGCAGGTTGCCGACATTACCTCTGTTATTCGAACCATCAATGAGCGCTACGAACGGCAAAATCAACCCCCGCTGATCAGCACACCCTTGTTGACCACCATGGTGATCGGCGTCAAATGGGGCGAGGCCGAATTGCCGCGCGAACGGGCGCGCCTGTACGAAGCGGTCGTTCGGGTCATCTTACAGGCGCAATACCTGGAGGAGGATACTGCCCGTCAGGAATTGATCAACTGGGGAGGCCCCTGGGAAGAACAGCGTGAGTGGCTTGCTTATTTGGCGCTCGAAATGCACCGCAACGGGGAAAACGGGGCTGCCGTTGATGAAGCGCGTTTGCGGGAAATCTTGAGCGTTCAACTGCCGAAAGAAAGGTTGGATCAATTTATCAAAGCGGTGCGCAGCCGCGGTGGATTACTGGAAGAGCGCGCTGAACTCTTCCAGTTCGCCCATTTGACCTTTCAGGAGTTCCTGGCGGCGCGCCGGTTAGCCAAAGACCGCGAGCTATCGCTGGGCTTGCTGCGGGATTATGTGCTGGATTCCTGGTGGCGCGAGGCGCTGTTGCTGATATACGGCTTCGCCAAACAGGATTATGCCCCTTTCGCCCAAAAGTATCTCGACTGGCTCTCGAATCTGCGCGGCGAGGGAGCGCTGCAACTGGGGGGATTGGAACTGGCGGGCGCCGCCGTCTTGGAAATTGAACGACCGGATCCAGCCATTCGCCGCAAACTGGCGGGGAAGTTGGAAGCCGCGCTCACCGACCCGGCATGCAACGCGCCGGCTGCCCTGCGCGCCCGCGCGGGCGATACCCTGGCCGCTCTGGGCGACCCGCGCTTCGACGAAAAGACCTTCAGCCTGCCGGCATTTTACCGCACCCGGCCAGAACCGACCCTGGGCTTTGTGTATATCCCTGCCGGGCCATTTCGGATGGGCAGCGCCGAGAATGACAAGCAGGCGGATAACGACGAAAAGCCCCCACACACCCTGGAATTGCCCGCTTTCTACATCAGCCGTTACCCGGTTACCAACGCCCAATTCGCCCACTTCATCGCCGAGCATGGCTACGATGAGCGGCGATATTGGACACCGCCGGAATCGGGCTGGGACTGGCAGCAGAGGAACAACCGCAGCCAGCCGTACGATTGGGGAGATGCCAGAGGGGGAGCGCTGACCCGCCCCGTGATGGGGGTAAGCTGGTATGAAGCGTTGGCCTACTGCCGCTGGCTGGGCGAGAAATTAGCCTCGCTTAGCTCACAATACCTGGCGCGGGACGACCTCTCTCCAGAGCAGCGCGCCTTCTGGCTAGCGGCGCAGCGCCCTGAAAGTTTCTCCTTGCCCAGCGAGGCGCAATGGGAAAAAGCGGCGCGCGGCGCGGACGGGCGCATCTATCCCTGGGGCAGCAACCGCATCACCCCCGAGCATGCCAATTACAGCGAAACCCAACTCGAACAGACCTCGCCGGTGGGCATCTTTCCCAAAGGCGCCAGCCCCTACGATGTGCTTGATATGAGCGGCAACGTTTGGGAATGGACACTCAGCCTCTACCAACCATACCCCTATCACGCGGAGGATGGACGCAACGACTTGCAAGCGGATGGCGCTCGGGTGATGCGTGGCGGCTCGTGGAACGCCCATCCACAGGACGCCCGCTGCGCCTACCGCGGCAGGTACTATCCGCTCAACCTCTTCCTCAACTACATCGGGTTCCGGGTGGTGTTGTCCCTGGCAGAATACTGAATGCTGGTTTCTGGCTGCTGGCGGCTGGAGTCTGGTTTCTGAGGGGGGTCTGGGGGGCTGCGCCCCCCAGCGGTTAAACGCGGCAGGTTTTTTCTTCGGCTGGTGTGCATGACCAAACGCTTCGACAACCTCTATCCTCAAATCACCTCTTTCATCAATCTGTATGCGGCTTTCAAGCAAGCAGCACGCGGCAAGCGCAGCAACCCGTCCGTGGCGCAAATGCCTTGCACCTGGGAAATAAAGCCTGATCTCGCTACTGCTGCTGACGAACGAATCGCCCTACTCGCGTAGCACAGGCTTAAGCCTGTGCCACTAGCCTGTGACCAGGTAGCACAGGCTTTTAGCCTGTGACCAGGTAGCACAGACTTCAGCCTGTGACCAAGTAGCGCAGGCTTTAGCCTGTGACCAAGTAGCACAGACTTTTAGCCTGTGACCAAGTAGCGCACAGGCTTTAGCCTGTGACCAAGTAGCGCAGGCTTTAGCCTGTGACCAAGTAGCGCAGGCTTTAGCCTGTGACCAAGTAGCGCAGGCTTTAGCCTGTGACCAAGTAGCGCAGGCTTTTAGCCTGTGACCAGGTAGCACAGCACAGGCTTTTAGCCTGTGACCAAGTAGCACAGGCTTCAGCCTGTGACCAAGTAGCACAGGCTTTTAGCCTGTGACCAGGTAGCACAGACTTCAGCCTGTGCCACAAGAGTGCTACTGTAGAGCAAATCCACCTGTTATAATTCTCCGCATGGTGGAAAAACTTTCTCATTTGGATGACGCCGGGCGCGCCCACATGGTAGATGTGGGCGAGAAGCCGGATACGCCACGCACCGCTGTGGCGCGCGGCGAGGTGACGATGCGCCCAGAAACCCTGGCTCTAATCCAGGCCGGGGCGATGAAAAAAGGCGACGTGCTTACTGTGGCGCAGATCGCCGGGGTGATGGCCGCCAAGCGGACTGCTGAAATGATCCCTCTGTGCCATCCCTTGCCGCTCACCCATATTGATGTGCAGCTTGAGTTGGACGCCAACCTGCCCGGTGTGCGCATCCAGGCTACGGTCAGCACCACCGGCAAGACCGGCGTCGAGATGGAGGCGCTCACCGCCGTCGCCGTGGCGGCGTTGACGGTGTACGACATGGCCAAAGCTGCGGAGAAGACCATGCGCATCCAGAATATCCGTCTGGTGGAAAAACATGGCGGGCGCAGCGGCGATGTCATCAACGAATGACCTTTTATAGGTGGATCAGTGTATGAACCAGATTACTGTCTTATTTTTCGCCACCCTGCGCGAGCGCGCCGGCACTAAACAAGCAACGCTGGAGATGCCCGATCAGGCGCGCGTGGCCGATTTGAAGCGCCGTTTGCGGGAGGAGTACCCCGCTTTGGCTCCGGCGCTGGATACGGCGCTGGTCTCGGTCAACCGCCAGTTCGCCTTCGATGACGACCTGCTGCCCGCCGGGGCAGAGGCGGCAGTCTTCCCACCGGTCAGCGGCGGCGCGCCGCCTGAATTCCCGACCTTCTTCGCCATCACCGAAGAGGCGCTCGACCTGGATGATCTGCTGGCGCGCATCACGTTGCCCTCCACCGGCGCGGCCTGCATCTTCACCGGCATGGTGCGCGGCGTCACCCGCCGCGACCAACCACACGAGACCCTTTACCTGGAATACGAAGCCTATCAGCCAATGGCGGAGGCCAAGATGCGCCAGGTGGCGGAAGAAATCCGCGCCCGCTGGCCGAGCGTGGAGGGCATCGCCATCGTGCAGCGCATCGGCGTACTGCACCCCGGCACGCCGACGGTGCTGATCGCCTGCACCGCAGCGCACCGCGACACCGGAGTCTTCGAAGCCGCGCGCTATGGCATTGACCGCCTCAAAGAGATCGTGCCGGTGTGGAAGAAGGAAGTCGGGGCGCAGGGCGAGGAATGGGTGGAGGGCGATTACATCCCCAGCCCTCAGGATTGACTCCTTTGAGCCCTCGTTTCTCCTGGTTGAGCAGGCATTGACCGAAATCCGTTGTACCAATTGTCGCCGTTCCTATCCCGAACAGGGTGTTCCACATCGCTGCCCGGCTTGCGGCGGGTTGTTCGATTTCGCCGAAATGCCCGCCTTCGATCCGGCTCAGGTTGAAAAGAACCAGCCTGGCCTCTGGCGCTACCGTCACGCGTTGGGGCTGCCCGCCGACGCGCCGCAGATCACCCTGGGCGAAGGGAATACCCCGCTGGTGTGGCGCAACGTCTTCGGCAGAGAGGTGGCTTTCAAACTGGAATTCCTCAACCCGACCGGTTCGTACAAAGATCGCGGGGCGGCGACGTTGATCAGCTTTCTGCACTGGCGCGGCGTGCAAGCCGCAGTGGAAGATTCGTCCGGCAACGCCGGGGCGGCGTTTGCTGCCTATGCCGCTGTAGCTGGCATCCGGGCGAAGGTGTTTGCGCCCGACGCAACTTCCGCGCCCAAGCGCAGCCAGATCCAGGCTTATGGAGCGGAGGTCGTGCGCATCCTGGGACCGCGCTCCAACGCCGCTCAAGCGGTTTTGCGCGCCGTGGAGCAGGGCGCAGTCTATGCCAGCCATGCCTACCTGCCGTACGTCCTTCCCGGCTATGCCACCCTGGCATACGAGTTGGTCGAACAACTTGGCGCTGCGCCGGGGGCAGTGATCCTTCCGGTGGGGCAGGGCAATTTGCTGCTCTCTCTTGGGCGCGGCTTTGAGAGCTTGTTGCGCAGCCAGCAGATCCAACGCCTGCCGCGCCTGGTCGGCGTCCAGGCCATGGCTTGCGCTCCGTTATGGGCGCTGTATCGTTATGGGGCGGCTGGTCTGGGCTGGGTGACCGAAAGCGAAACGCTGGCTGAGGGAGTGCGCGTGCGCCAGCCTGTGCGCGGCGACGCCGTGATGCAAATGATCGCCGGGCAGCAAGGTGTTTTGACCGCCGTGGAGGAGGCGGATATTTTGCCAGGCCGTGAACAATTAGCTCGGCTGGGGTTTTATGTGGAGCCCACCTCGGCGATCGTGTGGAACGCCCTGGAACAACTCGCTGAACAACTTCCGCAGCCCATTGTGGTTGTGCTGACCGGTTCCGGTTTGAAAGCGCCCGCCTGAAGCGGCGCCTCGGACGCGACCAAGCGCCGAAAACGGGGTTTAATGATTGCTTGAAGCGATCATCTGAAAAAGAAGATCCTCTTGGAGGTTTCATGGTGGAAGAACGCATTGTCATTACCGGCATGGGGACTGTCAACCCGTTGGGGCTGTCCGTGGCAGAGAGCTGGCGTAGTGCAGTCAACGGCGTTTCTGGAGTTGGACCGATCACCCTGTTTGATTCCAGCCGCCTTGCGGTTCACATCGCTTGCGAAGTGAAAGGCTTCCAGCCCGAACACTTCATGGAAGCCAAGGATGCGCGCCGCCGCGACCGCTTTGAACAGTTTGCCGCTGCCGCAGCGCGCGAAGCCATTCAACAATCTGGCTTGCAGGCGGATGGAATAGACCCGGCGCGTGTGGGCGTAGTGATTTCATCAGCCATTGGCGGGATCAGCGCCACCAAAGACAGCTTGCTGACCCTGCTCAACGAGGGCCCGCGGCGCATCAGCCCTTTTGCCATCCCCATGCTGATGTCCAATGGGGCGGCGGGCATGGTGTCCATTGATTACGGCTTCCGGGGACCCAGCCTTTCGGTTGCTTCGGCCTGCGCGTCGGGGGTGGATGGCATTGGCATGGCCTGGATGATGCTCAAGGCGGGGGCGATAGACGCTGCCATCGCCGGGGCCAGCGAGGCTACGATCACCGAGATTGGCGTGGCCACCTTTGATCGAGTGGGGGCGATGTCGCGCCGCAACGAGGATTATTCGATGACCCCCGCGCCCTTCGACCTGAACCGCGACGGGCTGGTGATGGGCGAAGGGGCAGCAGTGCTGGTGCTGGAGCGGGAAAGCCATGCCCGCCGCCGCGGGGCGGAGATCCTGGCCGAACTGGCCGGCTACGCCGCCACTGCCGACGCTTATCACATCACCGCCCCAGCGGAGGACGGTTCCGGCGGTGCGGCGGCGATCCGCAATGCACTGGCATCCGCCCATCTGAACCCCGAAGACGTGGGCTATATCAACGCCCACGGCACCGCCACCGAATTAAACGACATCTCTGAAACCAGGGCGATCAAAGCCGCCCTGGGCGAACAAGCGTACCACATTCCAGTCTCATCCACCAAGTCTATGACGGGTCACATGATGGGCGCCACCGGCGCGCTGGAGACCATCTTCTGTGTGCAGGCGGTGCGTGAAGGTTGCCTGCCTCCCACCATCCATTACCAAACCCCCGACCCGCGCTGCGACCTGGATTATGTCCCCAACCAGGCGCGTGAAGTGAAAGTCAGCGTCGCGCTGAACAACGCCTTTGGATTTGGCGGTCATAATTCCGTTTTGGTGGTGCGCGCCTATGGCGGCTAGAGGATTGACAGGCCGCGGCTGAAAATTTCCTGGTATACTTTCTGGTAATTCGATCAGGCGACCCAGCGCGACAACGCGACCTGGTTCTTGATCGAAGTGAAGAGCGTCATAATTCAGAACTGATGGATCGCCAGCCACTCGACGACCGTGGGGTAGCTGGCGTTCCCTGAGTTCTTCAGGAGGAATGCTACATGAAGCGATCAACTCAGGGCGCGATGGAGATCGAGTCTCCACAGGCATTTGCACGTCGGCTGAACTTGCAGTTTACCCGGATTTCGCTGTTGACTCGCGCGCTTACCCATCGCTCTTTTCTAAACGAACACCCCGATGAAACCTTAGAAGACAACGAGCGTTTGGAATTTTTGGGCGATGCAGTGCTGGATTTTCTGGTCGGCGCGTGGCTCTATAAGAGATTTCCCGAATTGCGCGAGGGCGATCTGACGCGCCTGCGCTCCGCGCTGGTATGCACCGAACAACTCGCCGAGTTTGCCAATCAATTACATTTTGGCAATGCGTTGCGCCTGGGCCGCGGCGAAGGTGAAGGCGGCGGTCGTCAGCGCCGAGCGTTGCTCTGCGCGACATTTGAAGCAGTGGTTGGAGCGTTATACCTGGATAGCGGTTTGGAGGCGGTTTCCCGCTTTATTGAACCTCTTTTAGCCGATGCGGTGAATGAAATCCTGATCACCAACAGCGACCAGGATCCTAAAAGCCTGCTGCAAGAACGTGTGCAGGCGATGGGTTTTGGTCCGCCTGTCTATCAGACCGTGTTGACCAGCGGCCCGGAGCATATGAAATCCTTCGAGGTAGAAGTGAAAATTGGCGGGTGCATTTACGGACGCGGCGAAGGCCCCAGCAAACAAGCTGCTGCCAAGGCAGCCGCCCGCGCTGCGCTGGAGCGCATTGAACAAGAGGAAATTGAAGCGCCTGCCGCTCTTTCCAAACCGCCTGGGGCGGATGATCCGTCTCAAAATTCTCCCAATTGATGGCGGCTTCTTTTTCTATGCCCACGCGTTTGAAATCGCTTGAACTGCACGGATATAAAACGTTTGCCAACCGCACGCTTTTCGAGTTTGCCGAAACCGTGACGGCGATTGTCGGGCCAAACGGCAGCGGCAAGTCGAACATCGCGGACAGCCTGCGCTGGGTGTTGGGTGAACAATCCTATAGCCTGTTGCGCGGTAAAAAGACCGAAGATATGATTTTCGCCGGATCAGAAAGCCGGGCGCGCGCCGGAATGGCTTCAGCCACAATCACCTTCGATAACAGCGACGGCTGGCTGCCGATAGATTTCAGCGAAGTGGCCATCACCCGTCGAGCATATCGCGATGGACTCAACGAGTATTTAATCAACGGGCAACGCGTGCGATTGAGGGATGTCTCGGAGCTGCTTGCCCAATCTGGCCTGGCCGAGCGCACCTATACCATCATTGGGCAGGGGCTGGTGGATGCCGCCCTCTCATTGAAAGCAGACGAGAGACGCCGCCTCTTTGAGGAAGCAGCCGGCATTGGGCTGCACCGCTCTCGCCGCGAGGAAGCGCTGCGTCGCCTGGATACCACACGTCGCAACCTGGAACGCGTGCAGGATATCCTGGCTGAATTGAAGCCGCGCCTGGCCAGCCTGGAACGCCAGGCGCGCCGTTCACAGGAATACGAGCAGTTGCGCGCTGACTTGCAGGAGATGCTGCGCGAGTGGTACGGTTATCACTGGCAGGTTACTCAGCGCGAGCTGGCGGAAGCGCAGCAATTAGCCCAAACTCAGGAGGCGCGCCTGGAACAAGCGCGCAACGAAGTCGCTGCTCTCGAACAACGCCTGGCGGAGAGCCGCCAGCGCCTGTCGGCGGCGCGCGAACAGCTCAGCCAATGGCGTAAAGCGCTCTCTGCCTTACACAGTCAGCGCGAGTTGATCCAGCGCGACCTGGCTGTGTCCGAAGAACGGCGGCATTCGTTGCTCATCCAAAAAGAAAACACCGTCGGCGAGCTGGCGCGCCTGGCGGAGGAACTGGCGTACCACCAGGAGCAGCGCCTGGCTGGTGAGGCGGAACTGGAGCGGCTACAGGCAGAGCTACAGGAAGCCCAGAGCCAGAAGGACGCCGTGGATCGGCAACTGGCTGCCCGACAGGAGGAGCGCAGTAAAATCGAGCGGATGATCGCCGCCCAACGGCAAGAGATTGGTCAGTTGAACACTCGCTATGGACAGGCTCAGGCCCAGTTGGCGGAAAATCAAGCGCAATCTGCACGCGCTCAAAAATCTCTGGAAGCAGCGCTGCAAGCGCAGGCGAAAGCGGACGAAGAACTGCGCGCCGCGGTCAAAAAGCTAGAGCAAGCCCGCCAGGCAGTGGAAAAAGCTGCCCAGGCCCGGCAAGCGGCTGAAGAGTCTGCTCAAGCGCACAAACAACAAGTTGAGCAGGCTGATGCCGCGCGCCGCCAGGCGCAGGAACAACGCTCGGCGCTGGCTGCCGAACTGGCGCGCATCCAGGCGCAGCTCAATGTCCTCCACCAAGCCGAGTCCGCCCTGGCAGGGTATGCCGCCGGAACACAGGCGATCTTGAAGGCTGTCCATCAGCAGCGCCTTTCCGGGGCGCGCGGCGCGCTGAGCAGTTTCCTGGAGGTCCCGGCGGAACTGGAACGCGCCATCAGCGCCGCTCTGGGGGAATATCTGGATGCAGTCGTGTTGCAAGATGACCTTGAGACGGCTCTGGATATTTTGCAGCGCGAAGCCGGTCGCGGCGTGCTTTTGCCAGTGAATGCGCTGCGGCCCCTCAGGCAACCGCTCGTATTGAATAGTAAAGATGAGGGTATTCTAGGGGTGGCGTCTTCTCTGGTTGCTGCACCGGCGGAGTTGCGTCCAGCGTTGGAACTGTTGTTGGGTCAGGTGCTTATCGTGCGCGATCGCGATGCCGCGCGGCGCGCCCTGGAGAATCAGCCAGGCGATGTGCGCGCTGCCACGCTGGCAGGCGAGGTCTTTCATGCCAGCGGCCCCATCACGGGCGGTGGGGGCGGCGAGGATGGCAAACAACAGACTCTGCTGGGGCGCAACCGCCAGCAACGCCAACTGACCGCCGAAAGCCAACGGTTGGAACACGAACTGTCCCTGGCGGTCGAGCGTCTTACGACGCTGGAAGCGGAACTAGAACGCCTGCGCCGCGTTGGCAAGCAGCTAGAACAAGCGCAGGAAGAAGCCCTCCAGGAATGGCAGAAAGCCGCCCGCGCCGCCGATCAGGCGCGCCTCGCTGTGGAGGCCGCAGAACGCCAGATGCAGTGGACTAAGG
Organism: Anaerolineales bacterium; assembly: GCA_020060465.1. GTDB lineage: Bacteria > Chloroflexota > Anaerolineae > Anaerolineales > UBA4823 > RBG-16-57-11. Next base: position 55,179 of record JAGVAD010000005.1, on the reverse strand, counting down.
AGCAGCATCAGCGTTTACAGAGCGATTTTAACCGCAGCCAATCTGAAGCGGAGCGCCTGACAAAGGAAATTGGCGAGATCGAGGATCGGCTGGACAGCGCACGTCGCTCCTTGCGACAGAGCAATTTTAAGCTTGAAGCGCTCTCTTTAGATGAAATACAAACTCAGATAGCGCATTGGTCAACCCGCGTTGCGGTAGCACAAAGTGCCTTAGCCAATGAGCAAGCACGTCGGCAGGAACGCCTGAGTAATCTGGAGCGCGTCAGCCGCAATCAAATTACCTTGCAAGAGCGCCAAAAAGAGCTGGAAATTGCGCTGGTGACCCTGGAGCAACAGCGCGCCGAATGGACTCAGAAAGCTGACCAAATTGAAGCCGCCGTCCAGGAACTGAACGCCAGGATCGAACCGGCGGAAATGGAGCTGCGTCAATTGGAAGCCGAGCAGACTGAATTGCAGCGCGTCGAGACCGTCGCTCGCCAGGCGTTGAGCTTCGCCGAACATAATCACGCCCAGGCGCGCATCGCCCTGGCGCGTCGTCATGAGGCGATGCAATCCTTGCAGCGGCGCATCGAGGAAGATTTCGGCTTGGTGGCGTTCGAATATGAAGGGCAGGTTTCAGGCCCAACCCCACTACCATTGGCTGGCATGGTCGAACAATTGCCGACAATCCACAAACTATCTCCAGACATCGAGGAAAATATCAAGCGTCAACGGGCGCAATTGCGCCGCCTGGGAGCGATCAACCCTGAAGCACAGATCGAGTATCAGGAAGTCAAGCAACGTTACCAGTTTTTGACCGATCAGGTGGCTGATTTGCAGCGGGCGGAGCAGGACATTCGCCAGGTGATCGCCGAGCTAGACGACTTGATGGAGCGCGAGTTTCGCCGCACGTTCGATTCGGTGGCCGACGAATTCCGCCAAATTTTCATCCGCCTGTTTGGCGGCGGGTCGGCGCGATTGATCTTGACCGAACCAGATGACCTGACGGCGACGGGCATCGAAATCCAGGCGCGATTGCCGGGCCGCCGCGAGCAGGGGCTGGCGCTGCTTTCCGGCGGCGAGCGCAGCCTGACAGCGACGGCTTTGGTATTTTCATTGCTCAAGGTCTCGCCGACGCCGTTTTGCGTGCTGGATGAAGTGGACGCCATGCTGGATGAAGCCAATGTCAGCCGTTTTCGCGAACTGCTGCGCGAATTGAGCCAGACCACACAGTTTGTCATCATCACGCATAACCGCAACACAGTACAGGTGGCGGATGTTATTTATGGCGTCACCATGGGGCGCGATTCGGCCAGCCAGGTGCTCAGTCTGAAGCTGGATGAAGTCAGCCAGGTGGTGGAATCATAATACAAAATCCTCCCGCAGCTTTGGAAACTGCGGGAGGATTGTAACTTGTAAACCTGCTCAGGGTGTGGGGATCGCGCCGGGTTGCGCAGCGTTTTGAGCCGCACTCTGCACAACTTGCTGGATTTCGGGCGGCAAGGTGGGCAATAAGGGGACAACGGTCTCCCAATAAGAGAGAAGCTCTACTTCAGAATTCTCACGCAACTGCTTGAGCCAATCGCTGAATTTTTTGTCAGCCAATTGATCGCATTCGGATTGTGTGAGCGGGCGATTTTCGTGCCCCAACACGCGGATGATATGCCAGCCGAATTGCGTCTTCACCGGTTGGCTCACTTCGCCAATGGACAGGCCAAAAGCAGCTTGTTCGAACTCGGGCACCATTCGGCCTTTGCCGAACCAACCCAGGTCGCCACCCTGGTCTTTGTTGCTTTCATCTTGCGAGTATTTAGCCGCCAGTTGATACCAGTCCTCGCCGGCTTCCAGCTTGGCGCGGATCACTTCCGCCAAAGCCACATCGGCCACCAGGATGTGCTGCGCCCAGACCTGTTCCTCTTCACAGGCTACTTCTCCAATCACTTGCTTCATCAGTTTACTACGGTAAATGTCCACTTCCAGCACATAACGCAGGATTTCTTCGGGGATCTCGAATTCCTGGGTATAACCAGCAACTGTGGTGGCATAGACGCTCTGATAACCCTCGAAGGTATAAGGGGTCGGCGTAAAGGTGGGCAGAGGGGTTGGCGTGGACGTCGGCGGCGTTTCGGAAGTCGCTGTGGGGGTGACTTCCGGCGTTTCAGTCGCCTCGATGGTTGCCGTAGCGGCTTCCAGCGTACCGCTTACCGTAGCCGTTATCTCCGGAGTGGGGGTGTCGGTTGGTTTCAACATCCCCAATTGCTGTGGTGAAAGTGTAGAAGTTGCAATCGGGGGGCGGGTATTGGTGGGCGTGGGTGTACCATTGGCGAAATAACCCATCGCCTCTTGCATGCGTGCTTCAATTTCCTCATCCGTTACGATGATGCCCATCTTTTTCGCTTCTTGAATCATCAAGGTGTTATCCACCAAAACATTCAGGGCAGCTTCCCCAGCGTTGAAAGGGTTGAGCTGCGCGGAGATGGATTGCAACTGGCCCAGGAAATTTTGCAGCATGGTCTGATCGCCGCCAAACAGACTGGCGAACTGGTACGTCTGTTCGGCGCTGCGGATCAGATTGTAACGATAATATTTGGTGAACCCGCGAAATTGTTCTGCGGAAATTCGCTCTCCGTTGACAACAGCCACCGGGCGGCGATATTTCAGGAATTGTTGGTCCAAAATGCCGTAGCCGATCGTCAATAACACCAGCGCTGTAACCAGGATGGCGCCAATGACGATCAGGCGGGTCTGACGCCTTTCGCGAGTGAGGCGATCCTGATGTTTTTTGGTCAGGATCGGCTGCTTTTTGGATGGATTGTTTCCCATGCGATCATGCCTCGTTGGAAAAAGATTTTCGCCAGGAGCAGGCGGCAAGCCATGCTCCTGGTCAAGGAATTAGCGTAAAACTTCGCCGGTATAGGGAAGCAACGCTATGTGGCGAGAGCGTTTGATCGCACGCGCCAGCTCGCGCTGGTGTTTGGCGCAGGTGCCTGTCTGCCGACGCGGCCGGATTTTTCCATCATCGGTTATAAAGCGGCGTAAGACTTCGACCAACTTATAGTCAATCACTGCATTTTTATCCGTGCAGAACATGCACTCGCGGGGGCGTGAGAAAAAGCGCCGCCCGCCGGGCTGAGCCTCGTTCATAGGGGGTTGATTGGTCACTTTCTAACTCCTCTCTGGTCCGGATCATAGATAACCGACCAGATTCATGGCATATCTATCTAAGTGAAGAGATCCTCTTCGTCTTCGAACTCCGATGCGGCGCTGCTTTCGCGCCGATCATCGAGCATGATCATCTCATTGGCGACGATCTCTGTTGCAGAGTGCTTGTTGCCATCCGGGTCTTCCCAATGGCGGGTTTGCAAACGACCTTCGACATAGACCAAACGATCCTTCGCCAGATATTGTTTGCAAATCTCTGCCAGGTTGCTCCATGCGACGACATTAAACCACTCGGTTTCAGTGCGTTTTTCGCCGTCGGCGGTGCTCCAGGTGCGACTGGTGCCAATACTGAAGGTAGTCACCGGTCGCCCGGAAGGTGTATAGCGCATCTCTGGATCTCGCCCAACTCGTCCAATGATCAGGACTTTATTCAATCCTCGCGTCATTTCCAACTCCTTGCGGCGCTGGCGCAATGCCAGGCCCGGATGGAACTATTTAACCGACAGCAGGAAGCGCAGAATGGGTTCCTGGAAGCGCAGGTTGCGTTCCAGCGTTACCCCAAACTTGGGGGCCATTTTGCAATGCATCAGCACATATTGCCCCTGCGTCTGCTTGCGAATTGGGTAAGCGAGCTGGCGCTTGCCCCACATCTCGGTCTTGACAACTTCGCCGCCGCCGTCGGTGATCCAGGCGGCGACGCGCTGGACGACGTCGTTCAGCGCGCTCTCGTCCAGATCGGGATGGACGATGTACATCAATTCATATTCGCGCATAAGGGATGCCTCCTTTCCTCGGGATTGCCCCTGGACAGCGCCGTTGGCGCAGCCGGGAGCGGAAAGCAGCCACGTCAGTGTGGTTTGCCGAAGGTTGATCTTAGCATGAAATGCGGTTTTTGTGTAGGGATGGCGAAAAAAAACATGGCGTTTGCCCTGAATTGTCCAGATTGTCAGCCAGGCTTGTGGTAAGATATAGGGCATCGGGCGCTTTTGCGCCCGATTAGGGTTGTCTGAGTATTTCAATAAGATAGCCCAAACCTATAGAGTTGCTTTAGAGGAAAATAGAGGATGCTAACATTTCGCGCACAAATTCCGAACGGCTTTAGCTTGCCGCGGCGGATTTCCCGCCTGGGAGAATTGGCGTATAACCTGTGGTGGACCTGGAATCCCGATGCGCAGCGTTTATATTCGCGCATTGACCGTGAATTGTGGGAACGCACATATCATAACCCCGTCCAATTTCTGCGGCAGGTGGAACGGGCGCGGCTGAACGCGGTGATGAATAACCGCTACTATTTGGAATTTTACGACCGCACTTTCCGCTCCTTCGATCAATATATGGAAGCGAAAGAGACCTGGTTCCAAAGCGCCTATCCAGAGCTGGAAAACCATTTGATTGCCTATTTCTCGATGGAATTTGGCCTGCACGAGACCCTGCCCATTTATGCTGGCGGGTTGGGGGTCCTATCCGGCGACCATACCAAAGAAGCCAGCGATCTCGGCTTACCTTTTGTGGCGATCGGCTTTTTCTACACCGAAGGATACTTCACCCAGCGCATCACGGAAGATGGCTGGCAAGAAGCGCAATACCTTCCCCATCCATTTTCGGAGCTGCCCGTGCTGCCTGTGATGGAAGAGGGCGGCAAACCGCTCCTGGTATCGGTGGATTTGCCTGGGCGCAAAGTGTTCGTTCGCCTGTGGGAGGTGCGCGTCGGGCGGGTGCCGCTTTATCTGCTGGACGCCAATCTGGAGGAGAACAGCCCCGGCGATCGCGCTCTGACCGCGCGCCTGTATAGCAGCGACCCTGATCTGCGCATATCACAGGAGATTCTGCTGGGGATCGGCGGCGTGCGCGCTTTGAGGCGGCTGGGTTACGCGCCGGATGTCTGGCACATGAACGAAGGGCACTCTGCATTTTTGGTGCTAGAGCGCCTGCGTGAGTATATGGAAGAGGGACACTCGTTCGATCAGGCCGCCGAGTTGATTCAGTCCAGCAATGTCTTCACCACGCATACGCCTGTTCCTGCTGGAAACGATGAATTTGCCCTGTGGCTGGTAGATAAGTATTTCTCCAACGTCTGGCCAACACTCGGCCTGGAGCGGGAACAATTCATGGATCTGGCGCGCCATACCGTCTCCTGGGGAGAAACCTTCAGTATGCCGGCTCTGGCGCTGCGTTTCTCTGAACACCGCAACGGCGTATCTGAACTGCATGGTCAGGTGGCGCGTAAGATGTGGCAATACCTTTGGCCTGATAAGAGCGTTGAGGATGTGCCCATCACGCATATCACCAATGGCATTCACACTGGCACCTGGCTGGCGCGTCGCTTATTGCACCTATATGAGCGCTATCTGGGGGCAGATTGGTTAGAACACGCCGACGACCCAGATGTTTGGGAGCTGGTCAACAACATACCGGACGATCAACTCTGGACAGTGCGGCTGCACCTGAAAAGAAAATTGACCGCTTACATCCGCGAGCGGGCGCGAGAACGGTGGCTGCGCGGCGGCTGGCACCCCTCGCAGGTTGTGGCGTCGGGTGTGATGCTGGATCCATACGCTTTGACCATTGGCTTCTCCCGTCGCTTTGCGCCGTATAAGCGCGCCAACCTGATCCTGCGCGATCTGGATCGGTTGCTTAGATTGGTTAGCGACCCAGAGAAACCGGTACAAATCATCTTCGCCGGCAAGTCGCACCCAGATCACGAGGGCGGGAAAATGTTAATCCAGGAAGTGTACCGTGCGGTCAAACGTCCAGAGTTCGGCGGACGTCTGGCGTTCCTGGAAGAATATGATATGAATCTGGCGCGTTATCTTGTGCAGGGCGTGGACGTGTGGCTGAATACGCCGCGGCGACCGAACGAGGCCTCTGGCACTTCGGGTCAAAAGGCTGCCGTAAACGGGGTGCTCAACTTCTCCGTCCTGGATGGCTGGTGGCGCGAAGGATACAACGGTCAGAATGGCTGGGCGATTGGCAAAGACATTGATTATGATAACCCCGACCGCCAGGATGAAGACGACGCGAAATCCCTGTACGACATCCTGGAAAATGAGATTATCCCGCTGTACTATCAACTGCGTTCTTCGGACGGCTTGCCAGGCGAGTGGATTTCTCGCATTAAGAGTTCCATCCGCACCATCGGGCCGCAATTCAGCACCCGCCGAATGGTCAAAGAATATCTCGAAAGAATGTACCTGCCGGCGCTGCAAGCCAGCTTGAAGGCGCCACAGAGCCTCGATTAATTTCAGACAGAACGGAAAACGACTATGGAAACATTACTATCTCTGTCGGCTTGGCTGACAGCGGGCGTTATTTTCGCGCTGCGCGTCACAGATATGACCCTGGACACGTTGCGGGTGCTGGTGGTGATGCGCGGGCGCAAGGGGATCGCCTGGGTGTTGGGTTTCTTCCAGGCGCTGATTTTCGTAATTGCGATTGGCTCAGTGTTGAAAGACCTGAACAATCCGCTGAACATCCTCGGATATGCAGCCGGTTTCGCCACCGGCAATGTAGTCGGCATGTTGATTGAGGAGAAGCTGGCTATCGGCCATGTGCAGCTCAGCATTGTCAGCCCCAGGCGCGGCGCAGCCATCGCCGAGAGGCTGCGCGCCGAAGGCTATGCCATCACAGAAATTCCGGCGCGCGGCAAAGATGGCATGGTGACCTTATTGAGCTGCAGTGTGCTGCGCAAAAATGTGGACAAAGTGCATCGCTTGGTGAACGAAGTGGACGAAAACGCCTTTATCACCTCAGAGGATGTGCGCCCGGTGCGGCGCGGTTTCTGGAGAGCCTGAACTTTGCAATACGCACTGTATCTGTTCTTGCTGCGTATCCTGGACATGACCCTGTTCACCTTGCGCCTGATGTTCTTGATGCGCGGGCGCAAGCTGATGACCTGGGCAATGGCGTTTGGGGGAGCGGCGGTCTATGTGATCGGCGTGCGCCTGGTGCTGACCGATATGGGCAACTGGCTGAAACTGATCGGTTATGCCGCCGGCTTCGCCAGTGGTGTGCTGGTTGGAATGTGGATTGAAGAGCGCATTGCGGTCGGCTATACTCGCTTGCAGATCGTCAGCGCGCGCCGCGGCGCGCTGCTGGTTGAGAGCCTGCGCCAGGAGGGGTTCGCAGTCACCGAAATATCTGGTCGAGGCAAAGACGGGGTTGTGACGCTGTTACAATGCAGCCTCCCCAGGCGCAGCACAGAGCGGGCGCAGCAAATTATCCTGGACGCCGACCCAGAAGCGTTTATCGTGGCGCAGGAGATGCGCCCCATTCAACGTGGCTTTTGGCCTTCATAGGCGGCGAAACGATAACCCGAAGCAGGGTGGCCGTCTGGTCATCCTGTACAGGGTTAACCTGGGGGTTAAAAAATTTGTGACATTTGCTATACTACGATCAGGATATTTTGATACTGGCGCAGCCGATAAATATCCTTACTATAATATTATAAATGGCGCCTCGAACGACCACCCGCGCGGTTTAATAATTCCCTCGCCAGCGAAAGGAGTTGCTTATGGATGCGCTTGTACTCGCACGGCTGCAATTTGCTATCACCACAATTTACCATTTCTTTTTCGTCCCCTTGACCTTAGGTCTGTCGGTGATCGTTGCCTTGATGGAAACGCTTTACGTGCGTTCGGGCAATGAGCTTTACCTGCGCATGACCAAGTTCTGGGGGAAATTGTTTGTGATCAATTTCGCCCTGGGGGTGGTGACCGGCATCGTCCAGGAATTCCAATTTGGCATGAACTGGTCGGAATACTCGCGCTTCGTGGGCGATATTTTCGGCGCTCCATTAGCTATCGAAGCGCTGCTGGCTTTCTTCCTGGAGTCCACCTTCCTGGGCATCTGGATCTTTGGTTGGGACAAGCTCTCCAAAGGGGTGCACGCGTTGACCATGTGGCTGGTAGCCATCGGTACGAACGTTTCTGCCCTGTGGATCTTGATTGCCAACTCCTTCATGCAGGAACCGGTTGGTTATATGCTGAACAACGGGCGCGCCGAGATGGTCAATTTCTTCGACCTGGTTCTGAACCCCAACGTGTGGGTGATGTTCCCCCACACACTATCTGCCGGTTTCGTAACCGCAGCTTTCTTTGTCATGGGCATCAGCGCCTATCATTTACTGCGTAAAAATCACATCCAGGTCTTTCGCCGCTCTTTTCAGATTGCAGCCATCATTGGGACAATGGCCGCGATTCTGGTAGCTCTGAACGGGCACAGCCAGGCGCAGCACATGGTCGAGTCGCAACCCATGAAAATGGCCGCCGCCGAGGCGTTGTGGCGCACCGAATCGCCGGCCTCCTTTTCCCTGATCACCATCGGCGACCTGAGCCAACGCGAAGAAGTCTTTTCCATCCGCCTGCCTCGTCTGCTGTGTCTGCTGGCGTACAACCAATTGAACTGTGAAATCCAGGGCATCTACGATCTGCAAGCGCAATTTGAGCAACAATACGGCAGTGGAGATTACATACCACCGGTGGCTATCGTGTATTGGAGCTTTCGCATCATGGTTGGCCTGGGTTTCCTGATGATTGGACTTGCGTTGTGGGCGCTCTTCCTGGTGATGGGCGAAATTGTCGAACAGCGGCCGCGGGCGCTCCAAATCTTCCAATGGGCGATCTTATTGCCATATATAGCCAACGCCTTCGGCTGGATCTTGACCGAATTGGGGCGCGTTCCCTGGGTGGTGTATGGCTTGATGCGCATTGAAGATGGGGTATCCAATGTCGTTCCGGGAGGTAATGTGTTGATTAGCTTGATCGTCTATACGCTGATCTATGGCGCTTTGATGGCTGCCATGGTTTACTTGATAACGAAATACGCCAAGGCCGGCCCAGAAGATAGCCATTACCCAACAGCCGACGAAGCAGATGCGATGCCATCCCTGGTCGGCGCGCAAGATTGACGAGAAAGACGGAGGTCCGCCATGACGCTCAACACAGTCTGGTTTGTTCTCATCGCTATCCTGTATATCGGCTTCTTTGTGTTGGAGGGCTTCGACTTCGGCGTGGGTATTCTGATGCCCTTCCTGAGCAAAGATTCTGCCCCAGATAAGACGGATCACAAACGGCGCATCCTCATCAATACCATCGGCCCCCATTGGGATGGGAATGAGGTCTGGCTGCTCACCGCCGGGGGCGCCACTTTTGCCGCTTTTCCACAGTGGTACGCCACGCTGTTCAGCGGTTTCTACCTGGCGTTGCTTCTGCTTCTGCTGGCGCTGATCGCCCGCGGCGTGGCGCTGGAATATCGCAGCAAAGACGCCAGCCCACGCTGGCGCGCCCTGTGGGACTGGTTGATCTTCCTGGGCAGCGCGCTGCCGGCGTTGTTGATCGGCGTGGCCTTTGGCAACCTGGTGCGCGGCGTGCCCATTGACGCTGATATGAACTATGTCGGCGGCTTCTTCAACCTGCTCAACCCTTACGCTTTGCTGGCTGGCGCAGCCACATTAACGGCTTTCACCCTCTATGGCGCGATCTTCATCAGCCTGAAAACAGACGGCGAACTGCGCCAAAGCGCGCGGGCGGCTGCCCGCCGCTTGTGGCTGATCGTGGTGCTGGTATTGTTGGCGCTGTTGACTGCCACCTACTTCGAGACCGATTTCGTCGCCCGCTTAGGCGTGAACCCCGGCGTCATCCCGCTGACCGGCATGGTGGCCATCCTGCTCAGCGGCTATTTTGTCAACAAAAACCGCGAAGGCTGGGCTTTCTTCACCACGGCGGTATCCATCGCCTTTTCTTTGGTCACTGCCTTCCTATATATGTACCCCAGAGTGATGATCTCCAGCCTGAACAACGCCTGGAGCCTGACGATTTTCAACGCCTCATCCAGTCCCTATACGCTAAAAGTGATGACCATTGTCGCCATCATCTTTGTTCCCATTGTGCTGGCTTATCAGGCATGGAGTTACTGGGTCTTTCGTAAACGGTTAACGTCGGATTCGCCGCTGGTGTACTAAGCGCTGACTTGCGCCAACCAATTGCCATCATCCGGTAAATGAACCTCGACAGGCGCCTGCTGCAACTGGCCCGCCAGAGCCGATTGGCTTTGATGCTCACGGTTGGGCTGGGTTTTGCAGCAGGCGTTTTGACGGCTTTGCAGGCTGGTCTTCTCAGCCGCGTGATCGCTCGCGGTTTCTTGGATAGACAAGGGTTAGGGGAGACCGTCCCGACTTTAGCTGCATTGCTTTTGGTGATGTTGGCGCGCGCCGCTTTGGCATGGGGGAGCGAGCTTTCAGCCAATGCTATTGCCTCCCGCGTGAAAGTCATCCTGCGGGCAGATTTCTACCGCCGCCTGCTGGATTTAGGTCCGGCTTATGTGAGCGGCGAACGCAGCGGAGAACTGGCGAACATCGCCCTGGAGAGGATCGAAGCCCTGGACGCCTACTTCAGCCAGTATCTCCCCACGCTGGTGATCGCCGCGCTAACGCCGCTCACCTTTCTGATGATCGTTTTTCCAATAGACCTGCTCTCAGGGCTCGTCTTGCTCCTTACTGCGCCGCTCATTCCCATCTTCATGATCTTGATCGGCGGTCTGGCGCAGACCCTGACTCAACGCCAGTGGCAGACCCTCAGCCGGATGAGCGCTTACTTTCTGGATGTGTTGCAAGGTCTGACCACCCTAAAAATTCTTGGGCGCAGCCAGGCGCAGGCGGAAACCATCCGCCAGGTGAGCGACCGTTTTCGCCAGGTCACGATGGGCGTATTGCGAGTAACCTTCCTCTCTGCTCTGGTATTGGAAATGGTAGCCACATTGAGCACAGCCGTCGCCGCAGTGCAGGTCGGGTTGCGTTTGCTCTATGGCTGGCTGACCTTTGAACAGGCGTTTTTCGTGCTATTGCTGGCGCCAGAGTTTTACCTGCCGCTGCGTTTGTTAGGCGCGCGGTTTCACGCGGGCATGTCTGGCGTGGAGGCCGCGAAACGAATATTTGCCATTCTGGAACAATCCCCAGCGACCTCATTCGACCCAAGTGAGGAGCGCCCGTCGCCAGAGCTTTCCGCGCCGCCTGCCATCCACCTGGAAGGGGTAAGCGTCTCTTACACAGATGGCCGTGCAGCTCTAAAAAATGTCACCCTGGATATTCCCGCCGGTCAAAAAGTCGCGCTGGTTGGCCCCAGCGGGGCAGGCAAAAGCACGATTGCCTCGCTGCTTCTGCGCTTTATTGAACCTGATGAAGGGCAAATCTTTGTCAACCAGCAGCCGTTGATGCAAATCCGCCCGGAACTATGGCGCGAGCGCATTGCCTGGGTCTCGCAAACGCCGTATCTATTTGATGATACAGCCCTGGCGAATATTCAACTGGCGCGCCCGCAAGCCAACCGAGAGCAGACGATTTGGGCCGCCCGGCAAGCCGAGGCGCATGATTTCATTGCCGCGCTGCCCCAAGGTTATGACACCCGGATCGGCGAGCATGGAGCGCGCCTGAGCGGTGGGCAGGCGCAGCGAATTGCGCTGGCGCGGGCTTTCTTGCGTGAAGCTCCGCTGGTCGTCCTGGATGAACCCACGGCAAACCTAGACCTGGAAAGCGAGGAGCTGATACAAAAGTCGCTAGAACGCCTGCTGTTGAACAAGACCTGCCTGATCATCGCTCATCGCCTCAACACCGTCCTTAATGCTGACCAGATCGTCGTCCTGGATCAGGGCGAGGTGATTGCGCGCGGCCGTCACGCTGAATTGCTGGAGAATTGCCAGCTTTACCGTAATTTGATCCGAGCTTATACGGACATCTTGCCAGCGGAGCAAAGGCTGGATGAAACCGGCAGAGCAGATGCCGCCGAAACGACGGCGCTGCGCCCGGCAAGCAGCGTCGAAAGTCGTCCTGTGTCTTCGGTTCTGCTTCCAACGCCTCTCGCGTGGGGCAACACGTTCACTGGCGAAACGCTCTCCATCAGCATCCTGCTGCGTTTACTGCGCCTGTTAGCGCCGTACTGGCGTTGGGCAGCGCTGTCGGTGTTGATGGGCGCAGCCACGACCTTGAGCGGCGTTGGCCTGATGAGCGCCTCTGCTTATATCATCTCCGCAGCCGCCTTACATCCCTCCATCGCCGAATTGCAAACCGCGATTGTAGGCGTGCGTTTTTTTGGCATCTCCCGTGGGCTGTTCCGTTACCTGGAACGTTATCTATCCCATCAGACCACTTTTCATTTACTGGCCCGCCTGCGGGTATGGTTTTACCAGGCGCTGGAGCCGCTTGCCCCAGCGCGATTGGCAAGATGGCGCAGCGGCGATCTGTTCGCCAGAATTTTAGGTGACATTGAATCGCTGGAAAACTTTTATGTGCGCGTGGTCGCGCCGCCGCTTTCGGCAATTGTCGTCGGCCTTGCGGTATGGTTGTTCTTACATCGCTTTCACCAGCAGGTCGCCCAGGTCTGGGCGGCTTGCTGGCTATCAGCCGCGCTGGGTATTCCCGCGATCGCTCGCCGGCTAGGACGCCACCCTGGGCGGCGCATGGTGGAACTGCGAGCAGAGATGTCCACTGCCCTGGTGGATGGCATCCAGGGCATGGCGGAACTCATCGCTTACGGTCGCGGGGCAGCCTGGGCAGATCGGGTGGATCAATTGAGCTGCTCATGGGTCGTCGCTCAGCGGAAAATGGCTCTGATCAACGGGCTGCAAAGCGCGCTGAGCGGGTTGCTGGCGAATCTTTCGGTCTGGTTCACGTTGATCGTCGCTATTCCCTTGATCGCCGCAGGCGAATTGAACGGCGTGTATCTGGCCGTGCTGGCGCTGGCGGCACTGACCAGCTTCGAGGCGTTGAACCCCCTGCCGACAGCGATGCAATATCTGGAAGGCAACCTTCAGGCAGCCAAACGCCTTTTCGAAATTGTGGACGCGCCCGCGGCGGTTAATGATCCAGCAGCGCCGTTGGAAGCGCCGCGAGATTTCAACTTGCAAGTAGAGGGATTGTCCTTCCAATATCCAAATGAAGACCTGAAAGCAAACGGCGCTCCGGCGGAGCGCCGCGCCCGGGTGTTGCAACAGGTATCTTTCACTCTGCCGGCTGGCAAATGGATGGCAATCGTCGGTCCCAGCGGTGCAGGAAAATCCACGTTGCTAAAGCTATTGTTGCGGTTTTGGGACTATTCAGAAGGTCACATTTACCTGGGTGGAGAAGACCTGCGTCGCTATGCCCAAGAAGACGTACGGCGATGCATGGCTGTCATCGCGCAACGCACGTATCTGTTCAACGCCAGCGTTTGCGATAATTTGCGCCTGGCGCGCCCGAAAGCCAGCCCGGCAGAAATGGATGACGCCATCCGGCGCGCTCAGTTACACAGCCTTCTGCAATCCTTGCCGAATGGCTGCGACACCTGGATTGGGGAACAGGGTCAACGCCTGAGCGGCGGCGAGAGACAACGCCTGGCGATTGCGCGCGCTCTGCTCAAAGATGCGCCTATCTTATTATTGGACGAACCTACCAATGGTCTGGATGCGCTCACCGAGCGCAGCGTGATGGAGGCGATCTTTCAGGCCGCGCGCGGCCGCAGTCTTCTCCTGGTCACGCACCGCTTAATCGGCTTAGAACGAATGGATGAGATCCTGGTGCTGGAAGGCGGTAGAGTGATCGAACGCGGCCGCCACACGCAACTGATTCGGGCCAGCGGCCTCTACCGCCGCCTGTGGGAGCTGCAAAATCAGGCGCTGGAGGAATAGCGCCGCCGCCTGCGTCATTTAGAAAGTGAACGCCCCGTTCCGATAAATCACCTCGCCGTCCAACAGGATTTCGGAATCCTGGCGCATGTCGCAGATCATATCCCAGTGGATAGCGCTTTGATTCACGCTACCCGTCTCCGGGTAACCTGCGCCAGCAGCAATGTGGAAACTGCCGCCGATCTTTTCATCCAGCAGAATGCTCTTCGTGAAGCGGTTCATCTGATAGTTCATGCCAATGGCGAACTCGCCCAGATACCGCGCCCCGGGGTCAGCGTTCAGCGCGGTGAGCAGCAAAGCCTGATTCTGCTCGGCGGTGGCTTTAACGATCTTCCCCTGCTCAAACGTCAGCTCAATCCCCGAAGCAACCTGCCCTTCCCACACCGCCGGATAGGTAAACCGTACCCAACCATTCACAGAGTCCTCGACTGGTCCAGTGTAAATTTCTCCATCCGGCAGGTTGCGACGACCGCAGGCATTGTTAAACTTGCGCCCTTTAATAGACAATCTCAGATCCACGTTGGGGCCGCGCAGATGCACCAGATCGCCTTTTTCAAAGCATTCGACATAGCGCTGCTGATTTTTCTGTATCTTGCGCCATTCTGCCACTGGATCTGCAATTTCCGCGTTTGCATAACAACCGCGATAGAAGTAATCCTGAAATTCCTCAAAACCCATGTCTGCTTCCATAGCGTAAGCTTGCGTGGGGCATAGTGTGCTCATCCAACGCAGCGCGCCAGCAGCGCCGCGGCGCATTTGCGTGGCGATTAACCCGCCGAGCATTTTCTGGTAACGTGCCAAACGATCCATTGGCACGTTGGAAAGGGCGCGGGTGTTCGCTTCGCCGCGGATCTTGATCAGAACATCGAACTCTTCGAAAGCAGCTTTATGAAACAGGGGCGTAAATTCTAATAGCTCATCGCCAGCAACAGCAAATAGAATCTCTTCCTGATCGGGGATATCCAACAACACATGCGGATATGCGCCGCGCTCCAGGATAAGGCGATAGAATTCGCGCACCAATGGAACCACCTCTGTAGTGGCTTTGATAGCTACTTTCTCTCCGGGTTGAACGGCAGTGGAATAATCCACCACAATTTGGGCGAATTTCTGATGTCGGATGTCAGTCAAAGGGGACTCCAAAAATAAATCATCGTAAAGACAAGGTTAGGCGTTTCATTATATCACGCTCAGATTTTACGCGCTATAATCGAACCATGCAAATCAAATCCTATTGATATTCACCGAAATTGGTTTATCTTGTCGGTGCAAAACGTCCCGCGGATTCCCCTAAAAACAAGCCTGTGTAATCAAAAACCTGCGGGACGGTCATAACCAAATTATCTGAAGGTCAATAAGAAAAGGTTTTCACCGTTCTATGAAACAACTTTTACAAAACCTCCGCACCGGAGAGACGCAAATCGTTGATGTTCCGATCCCCACGCCGCAGGCTGGTCAGGCGCTGGTACGCACCGCCGCTTCGCTGGTTTCAGCCGGCACAGAACGCATGGTGGTGGAGTTCGCCGAAAAATCTTTGTTGGGCAAAGCGCGTTCGCGGCCTGACCTGGTTCGCCAGGTGCTGGATAAAGCGCGGCGCGAGGGATTATTGACAACTTTGGAAGCGGCATTCAGCCGCCTGGAGCAGCCGATGGAGCTGGGTTACTCATCGGCGGGGGTTGTCGCCGCTTTGGGAGACGGTGTTCAGAACCTGCGCCTCGGTCAGCGGGTAGCCTGCGCCGGCGGCGGCTATGCCGTGCATGCTGAATACGCCTGCGTTCCGACCAACTTGCTCACGCCTCTGCCCGAGGCAGTGGATTTCGAAGCCGCGGCTTTCACCACATTGGGCGCAATTGCGCTGCACGGCTTCCGCCTCAGCCAAGCGCAAATCGGCGAACGCGTGGCGGTCATCGGTCTGGGCTTGCTCGGCTTGTTGAGCGTGCAGATTGCCCAGGCAGCCGGCTGCCAGGTCTTTGGCGTGGATTTGCTGGATGAGCGTATCCGCCTGGCGCAGCGGTTCGGCGCGCAAGCAGCGCATGTCGAGCAGGCTGTGGAAGCGGCAGCCAGCTTTTCGCGCGGGCGCGGCTGCGACGCTGTTCTGATTTGCGCCGATTCCTCTTCCAACGAGCCGGTTGAACTGGCAGGGGCGATTGCCCGCGACCGGGCGCGAGTGATTGCAGTGGGCGCGGTGGGGCTGAACCTGCCGCGCAAGATTTACTATGAAAAAGAATTGACCTTTATCAATTCGCGTTCCTACGGGCCAGGCCGTTATGATCCTGACTACGAAGAAGGCGGACATGATTATCCCCTCGGCTATGTGCGCTGGACTGAGGGCCGCAATCTGGAAGCGGTGGTGGATTTGCTGGCCAGCGGGAAAGTGGACGTGCATCCTTTAATCACACATCGTTTCCCAATCCATCACGCGCCGCAGGCTTACGAGCTGATCACCGGCAAACGCAAAGCGCCTTTTTTGGGCGTATTGCTAACCTATGCGCAAGAAGAAACGGGCATTGAAGCGCTCGAAACAAAGCCCAAACCAGGGGTCGCAACCCCCTCTGCGGCGTTTCCAGAGGCGCCAGCCCCACAGCGGGAGCCAGGTCCGGTGCGCATGGGCGTTTTAGGGGCAGGTAACTTCGCCTCGGCGGTGATGTTGCCCGCCTTGCGCTCCGTTCGGAATGTCCAACTGATAGGCGTCGCCTCGGCCTCTGGGACAAGCGCCCAGTACGCGGCGAACCGCTTCGGCTTCCAATACGCGGATAGCGATCCGGCGCGCCTCCTGGAAGACGCACACATCGAAGCTGTGATTCTCCTCACCCGCCATCATCTGCACGCCCAACAGACGTTGGCGGCGCTGCGAGCAGGAAAACATGTGTTTTGTGAAAAGCCGTTGGCGCTCAATCCAAAGGAACTGGATGAAATCGAAGCCATGCTGCGCTCCTGCCCGGCGCAAATTCTGACTGTGGGGTTCAACCGCCGCTTTGCGCCTATGGCTATCAGGCTTAAAACATTCTTGCAAGCGCGTCAGGAACCGCTGGCGGCGCATTACCGCGTCAACGCCGGCTATCTCCCATCCAATCACTGGACACAAGATCCTCACCAGGGCGGAGGGCGGATAATTGGAGAAGCCTGCCATTTTATAGATTTTCTGACCTTTCTGGTCGGCACAGCGCCGGTGGAAGTAGCCGCGCGGGGTTTGCCGGATGATGGACGCTACCGCCAGGATAATGTGGTCATCTCGCTGAGCTTTCCAGACGGCTCTCTGGGAACCGTCAGTTATCTCGCCAACGGCGATAAGGCATTCCCCAAAGAACGGCTGGAGGTGTTTAGCGGCGGACGTGTGGCAGTGTTGGATGATTACCGCTCGCTGGAACTGGTTTCGCAAGGCAGCCGCAAAGTATATACAGCGCGTTTGCGCCAGGATAAAGGTCATCGGGCAGAAATGCAAGCCTTCGCAAACGCCATCCAAAGCGGCGGCCCGCCTCCCATTCCCTATAGGCAGGTTTTTGGGGTAATGCGCGCCGCTTTTGCCGCAGTCGAATCGCTGCGCAGCGGCAGCCCCGTCCGTCTCGGCGGCGCTCAGGAAAGCCCAACCGCCTGAACGCGAAGTCATCCTCGTTTAGGCCAAACTGAGGACATGGAATAAAAAAGCCCGAATCGTTGCTGGATTCGGGCAAAAACAGCAATAAAGCCCAGGCTTAATAAATTAACCGCGTCTTCCAATAATCGCTAAAAAAGATAGACAGTGTAGGAACTGGATAAGGCAGATATTTCCACATAGAACCTTCACCCACCGCCTTGGGGTTACGCGGAATCTGACCGCACGGCAACACGACCACACGCAGATTACGCCCCGCAACCATGGTGTTTGGCGCCGTTGGGTCGCACTTGAAACCATACACTGGATCATAGGTTTCCAGATAATAAAGCCGCATCAGGTAGGTGTCTTTTTCAATCGTATAGACCTTTACCGTTGGTTGTTCCTTTGTTCCCTCTGATACGGGTAAATAATAAAACTCCCCCTGCACCACATCCGCCTTGTTGCAACATACTTTGGGAACTGCATTCAGTTGGACAGCGATATCCATCTCGGCTTTATTGATAATGGTGAGTCGGATCAGTTCGACAGGCTTGGACCCACTTAGGATCAACAACGCCAGGATGGGGACAATCCATGCGATCTTTTTCTTCATGTTCGATGTTCCTTCCGAACGTAGTTTTGAGTCGAATGCGTTTGTGTTAACGGTCACAGAACACACCCCATAAATAATATCACGTTTTTAGAGCCAGCATAGCCTATGCAAACTCTTCTGAGTGAAATGTGCTATCATCTGGAATATGAAGGTTGGCGCGAGGCAAGGCAACATTTTGAGAGGGTTCAGCTTGATGATCCAGGTTGTGCGAGAGCTTGGCCCAACGCAGATAGGGCTGTTCGCGCTTTACCGCCTCGGGCTGCGGAGCGGTCATTTTCGTCGAACGGTCAACGGCAAGCTGGCCAACCGCCTGGAACAGGGTGTGAAAGATTTCTCCTTTCAGCCTCTTTGGCGTCTGCCGCAGCGCGATGCGCTGGAGGCTGTTTTAGGAGAACTGGGGAAAGAACAGGCTCTAAACATCGCCGATGAGATCGTGAGCGGCAAGGCGCGTCTGTTTGGCGGCGTTCCACTTCCAATACAATTGAAGCCTGCAACGCCTCTGGCGCATTGGACGGCTTACGAAAGCCGTCAATTGGCGAATGAAGAGCTTTTGCCGTCCGGGGACATCAAATTCGTCTGGGAGCCAGCCCGTTTTGGCTGGGCGTTCCATCTTGGGCGCGCCTATCTGCTCTCTGAAGATGAGCGTTACGCGCAAGCCTTCTGGCAACGCTTTGAAGAGTTCCTGGAGGCGAATCCACCCTATCAGGGACCAAACTGGGCTTCAGCGCAGGAAGTCGGCTTGCGTTTGATTGCATGGAGCTTTGCGCTGCAAGCATTCCTGTCATCCAAACACACTTACCCAGAGCGCATCCACCGCCTGCTATGTTCTATCGCTGTTCACGCCGGGCGCATTCCGCCGACATTATTGTACGCACGGGCGCAAAACAACAATCATCTGTTGAGCGAATCGGCAGCGCTGGTCACCGCCGGGCTGCTGTTGCCGCAACACCCTTGCGCCCCGCGCTGGCTGCGCGTAGGGCATCATGGCTTTCAACGCGGTCTGCTGAGTCAGGTCGCCGCGGATGGCGGTTATATTCAACACAGCGTCAATTATCATCGTCTGATGTTGCAACTCGGTTTATGGATGCGTCATATAAGTCAAACGCGAGGCGAATCGTTGGATGAAGCCGTGCAGGCGCGCCTGGCAGCAGCCACGCGCTGGCTGACGGCGCTGGTGGATGCGCTCAGCGGCGGCGCGCCCAACCTGGGCCCCAACGATGGGGCGTATATTTTCCCTTTGACTATCTATCCATTCAGCGATTATCGGCCAGTCGTTCAGGCCGCTTCCCTGGCTTTCTGTGGCGAGCCTGCCTATCCGGCTGGTCAGTGGGACGAAATGAGCCTGTGGTTCAACGGCGATTTTTCACGCGGCTCTGCCAGCCCATCCACCTCAATCTGGCATCCACGCTTATCTCATCCAACGCCCGCCGCCCCGAACGTGTTGCGCTCTCCCAACGGGGAATCTTGGGCGTATTTGCGCGCTGCGCGCTTCAGTGGGCGTCCCGGCCACGCCGACCAGCTACACCTGGATTTGTGGCTGCGCGGGGAAAACATTGCCATAGATGCGGGGACATATCTTTATAATGCGCCGCCCCCCTGGGACAACGCTCTGGCAGGCAGCGATGTACATAACACAATTACGGTGAACGATCAACACCAGATGCAGCGTTTGGGGCGGTTTTTGTTCACCGGTTGGGCGCAAGCGCAGATCATAGAAAGCGAGGCGGAAGATTCCGGCGAGTGGCTTAAACTCGTCGCCGAACACAACGGCTACCGCCGCCTGGGCGTCATACACCGCCGACAGGTGGAAGCGCTGCCGAACGGCGATTGGCTGATCCAGGATACGCTGTTGCCCAACAAAGTACACCGCGCATCTCAGCCGCGAGAATATGAGGCTACCTTGAATTGGCTGCTCCCGGATGCGCCGTGGCAGGCAATTGAATTGCCCAACGGCGCTGGCTTCGAGGTCGAAATAGAGGCCCCGCAGGGACGTCTCAGGCTGGCGCTGCGAGGGCGATCTACCACGCCGCAAACACAGAGCCTGGAGCTGCAAATCGCACGCGCTGGTCGGTTGATCTTTGGCAAGGGCGCAGTCTGCCCGGTTTGGGGCTGGAGTTCTCCCACCTATGGTGA
This sequence comes from Anaerolineales bacterium, assembly GCA_020060465.1. GTDB lineage: Bacteria > Chloroflexota > Anaerolineae > Anaerolineales > UBA4823 > RBG-16-57-11. The sequence goes on along the minus strand of JAGVAD010000005.1, from coordinate 35,069 downwards.
TAAAATCCCTGCGCTTGCCGTGCGCTTGACGTTACGCGGTCATCTGCCATTGTCATTCTCCAGCCAGTGGCTGCTGGAATGATAAATCCTTATGCACATTTTGCTTATTCACCAGGCTTTCGTTGCCCTTGATGAACCCGGCGGCACACGCCACCATGAGCTGGCTCGTTATCTGGCCGCACACGGCCATCAAGTAACCGTGGTAGCCAGCACGGTCAGTTATCTCACCGGACGCGCCGAATCCTCCGAAATCATTGAAGAAATCGGCCAGAACGGCGGTCGTGTCACGGTGCTGCGCGCCAGCGCCTACTCGGCGCTGCATCGCAGCTTTGTCCATCGTGTACTCAGCTTTTTCAGCTTCATGATCTCTTCCTTTGCAACCGGTTTAAGGGTGCGCCAGGTTGACCTGGTCTGGGGCACCTCGCCGCCCATCTTTCAGGGCGTCACCGCCTGGCTGCTGGCACGTCTAAAAGGCGCCCCTTTCCTGTTCGAAGTGCGAGATCTATGGCCGGCGTTCGCCATGGACGTGGGCGTCCTGCGAAATCCGCTCTTGATTCGGCTGTCTCAGTGGCTGGAAAGTTTCCTCTATCGCCACGCCGACCAGGTGATGGTCAATTCGCCTGGTTTCCTCGACCATGTGCGATTGCGCGGCGCAAAGCAGGTGCATCTGCTGCCCAATGGAGCAGACGCGCAAATGTTCGACCCCTTTGCCAGCGGCTTGGGGTTCCGCCAGGCGCACGGACTGGAAGGCTTATTTGTCGCTTTATACGCCGGGGCGCATGGTCTGTCGAACGATTTAGGGGTAGTCTTACAGGCCGCCCGCCTGTTATTGGAGCGCAAAGACGTTGCCATTGTCCTGCTCGGCGATGGCAAGGAAAAGCCGGCCCTGCAAGCACAGGCAGAGCAAATGGGATTGACCAATGTGCATTTCATCCCTCCAGCGCCAAAGAAAGAAATGGCCGAAGCGCTCGCCGCGGCGGACGCCTGCATTGCCATCTTGAAGCCGGTGCCATTGTACGCCACCGTCTATCCCAACAAGGTATTCGATTATATGGCCGCCGGGCGACCAGTGATTCTGGCAATTGACGGCGTGATTCGCAAAGTGGTGGAAGAAGCAGAGGGCGGCGTTTTTGTCGCCCCAGGCGACGCTGCGGCACTTGCTGAGGCGATTTTGCGCCTGGCCGATGATCCGCAGCGCGGCCGGCAAATGGGGTTGAACGGCCGCCGTTACGTTGAGGAGAACTTCGACCGGCCAGCGCTGGCGCGCCGTCTGGTTGATTTGCTGGAGGACATGGCGTTAAAACATTGATTGCACCCTCCCGCAGGTTTGAAACTTGCGGGAGGATGAGCGCCATTACACAAACCCTACCTCAAACTTCGCTGAGCGGCCAGTTGGGTAGCACATCCATATCCAAGCCGTCGCGCTGACCTTTCGCAAAGCGATAATAACCTGCGGCGGCGACCATGGCGGCGTTATCCGTGCAGAGCGCCAGGGGAGGAATATGTACCGGGCATGGCGCCTGCGCGTGGATGGCGGCGCGTAAAGCGCTATTGGCTGAGACGCCGCCGGCGACCAGGATTTCCGCTGCGCCCAAAGCCTGCGCCGCGCGCACAGTCTTCCCCACCAGCACATCCACCACGGCTGCCTGAAAACTGGCTGCCAGATCGGCTACCGGCAGCTCACGTCGCACACTTTGCAGACGGCGCACCTCGCGCAACACAGCCGTCTTTAGACCGCTGAAGGAAAAATTCCAGCTATCTTCCAGCCAGGCGCGGGGAAAGGCAAAAGCTTTCGGGTTGCCGCCATCAGCGGCTTTCTGAATCGCCGGGCCACCGGGATACTCCAACCCGATCAGACGCGCCACCTTATCAAATGCCTCGCCAGCCGCGTCGTCCAGGGTGGCGCCCAATCTTTCATACGTCAGGTGATCCTTCATTAAAACCAGCTCTGTATGTCCCCCAGATACAATCAATACAATCAAAGGGAACTGCGGCTCAGGCTTAAATTCCACGCCGCCGCTAGAACCGTTCGCCAGGGGGGGCCAGTGCAGCCATGCAGAGTAGATATGCGCCTCCAGGTGGTTCACGCCAATAATGGGCAAACCGCTGCCCAAAGATAAGCCCTTGGCGGTGTTCATGCCAATGACCAGCGAGCCCGGCAACCCTGGCCCGCGCGTCACAGCAATGGCATCCACCTCGCCGAGATGCATGTGCGCTTCTTTAAACGAAGTCTCAACAATGGGGTAAATCGTTCGAATATGCTGACGCGAGGCCACCTCAGGGAAGACGCCGCCAAACTGAGCATGTAAATCAACCTGCGAAGCGACAATGCTGGTCAGGATCACGCGCCCGTTTTCGACAATCGAGGCGGCTGTCTCATCGCAGGAAGTTTCGATGCCCAGGATCCGAGCTGGCGGAAACGTTGTAGCATTCATGGATTTTCTATCTATTCCTTGTCCTGATCTATTGACTTCATCGCCCACTCTTCATCGGCAAAATCAGATCCATGGGGTATTCAACCAGCGGCTGAAAGAGACCCTGTGCGTCGGCGGAACAGGTATCCTCCAGGCGCACGCCCATCCCGCGCTCTGGATAGTATAATCCCGGCTCCAAGGTGATCACCATGCCGGGTTTTAATTGCTGAGTTTCCGGGGCGGTCAGACTGAGCATCGGGCTTTCGTGAATGTTCAACCCAACGCCATGTCCCAAACTGTGGACATAACCGTTCAAGGTTTGCGGATCGGATCGCACCGTGACATGCCCACGCGCTTCGAACAGATCACAGGCCATCGCTTGATGTTCTCTCGCCGACGTCCCAACCCGCAGGCGGCTGCGAAGCTGCTGGTAAACCGCCAAAACGTCTTCATACAGCTTCTGCGCTGCATCCGGCGCGTACCCCAGACACCAGGTGCGAGTTATATCATAATAATAACCACCGCCAGCTTCGCAGGGATAGATGTCATAGACGATGGTCTGACCCAAACGCAACACATCGGCATCGTTCCCACTGCTATGCGGCACGCCGGCGTCGCGGCCAATGGCAAAGATCACCCCTTGAGGGTTTTCTACATTCCGCTCGGCTAACCACAAATGGATACGCCGACGCACATCGCCAATGGTCAACGGGCGGCCATCGGCTTTGATCAAAACCTCATCCTGAACGGCGTGAGAAGTCAGAAAGTCCGCCGTCTCAGCGATGACCTCCGTGGTAATCTGCCCCATACGCCGGATGCGCTCCACCTCTTGCTCATCCTTGGTAGCCATCGCCGAAAGCAAAACGCTTTCGCCCACCTGTCCAACAAACCGCAATTCGGGTAAACGTTCCTGCAAAGCGGAGAAGATGCCAAAGACGTGGCCGGCGTCGAACTTGCCATACAGCGCCACGCGGCCGGCAACCAACCCTAATTCGTTGAACAGGCGCTGGTAGCGGCGGACATGCGCCTCCAGAAAATTTCCGCCATTGCGGCGCAAATCCTCGTTATAAGCCTGCATATCATGCACATAGACCGTTAAACCGGAACGTGCGGCCTCGTCGCGTTCCATCGGCCAGCAATATAATATGGCCGGTTCGCCGCGCTTCTTAATCAAGTCAGCCTGGGTAACATGTCCTCCGCCGGTCAGGTACATCATCGGTGGATTATGCGACGCAGATCCAATGATCAAGAGAGCGTCCAGATTTTCGGCTTCCATCAATGCATCAAGGTCAGATTTCATAAAGCACGATAACCTTTCGGGATATTGAAATATGATGGGAAAGATGATCTATAAGGCAGAGCGCACCCCTGCCAGCAAATCGCGCTCCTGTTCTGGCAACACGGTGCGTGGATCAAGGATGACGCGATTTTCATCCAGCCTGGCGATGATCGGAGGGCGTTGCTGCCGTAAGCGGGTTAATACTCGATCCGGTTTGCTGACCGACAGAGCAAGCAGGTATGTGGGCAAGGTTTCACCCGGCAGACTGCCGCCGCCGATGGTGGATTCGCCTAAGAGGACCTCGCCTTGTCCCAAAGTCGCAGCCCACGCCGCTGCACGTTCCTTCAATAACTCCAGCGGCGTGGCGATCATGCGCCAGATGGGGATTTCCCGCTCTGCTTCATCCTTAACATAATGCAGCAATGTGGCGGAAAGCGCCGCCAGGCAAAGTTTATCCGCCCGGATCGCCCTGGCCAGAGGGTGTTTCTTCAATCGGGCAATCAGGTCGGCGCGGCCGATGATGATCCCGGCCTGCGGGCCGCCCAGCAGTTTATCACCGGAGAAGCAAACCAGATCTGCCCCGGCAGCCAGCGATTCCTGCACCATTGGTTCATGCCCCAACCCGAAGCGGGCAGTATCCAACAAAGCTCCGGAACCCAGATCATCCACCAGCGGAATGCCAGCCTGGCGCGCTACAACGGCAATTTCGGATAACTCCGGCTCGCTGGTAAAGCCGATCAAGCGGAAATTCGAACGATGAGCGCGCAAAATGAGGGCTGGCTTATCCTCCAACGCCGCTTCATAATCCGAAAGATGTACACGGTTCGTGGCGCCGATCTCAATCAGCCGCGCCCCTGACTGTTTCATGACCTCTGGCACGCGAAACCCGCCGCCAATTTCGACCAACTGCGAGCGGGCGATCACCACGCCGCGTCGCCGCGCCAGGGCAGTGAGGATCAACAAAACAGAAGCGGCGTTGTTATTGACCACCAGCGCGGCTTCAGCGCCGGTCAATCTTTGCAACAGCGCCTCTGCGTGGATCAAGCGCGAGCCGCGTTGGCCCCTTTCCAGATCATATTCCAGCGTAGAATAGCCCGCCGACACGCTTTGCGCTGCGAATAACGCCGCCTGGCTAAGTGGCGCTCGACCCAGATTGGTATGTAAAACTACCCCTGTAGCGTTAATGACCGGCAGCAGGGTTGGCGTGATCCATTTTTCCAAAATGTTCTGGGCTACTTGCAAAATCGCGACCGAATTGGGGAGATCGCCCGTTTGGGCGAAACGCGCCCGCGCTTGGTTTAGCGCGCTGCGTATGGCTTCTACTGTCAACGGGCGACCATACGCAACGATCCACTCCTGGACTTGAGCGCCCTGTAACAACTGATCCACGGAGGGTAAATCGCGCAAACTCACCATTCTAAAAAGTTGCCGGGCGGGCGCTCACCGCTGTTCTGGCTTCCACACACTACGCTCGCGTAGCCGCAACAACCATTCGATCAAGATCAGCCCGGCTGCCAGCAAAATGGCGAGTGACAGGTTGACCACCCGCCCAATGCGCAACCAGAGCAAGATCGGGATATAAATCCCCACCCACACCGCCTGACGCACGATCACGGACGGCGTTGGCGGCGGCGTTGAGGGAAAACGTCGGTTCAGGAACGCCACCCCCGGCAGCGCCGAACCGGTCAGGGCGATCACGCCCAAGAAAAAGAAAAGCCAGCGCGTTCCCCCGCTGGGCGTGGTATTGTTGATCAGAAAGAACAAGCCGCCCCAACCCAGGATCATCAAAATCAACGCCGTGGGGAGGTAATCTCGCACGCGAACAGCCGGCCGTTTGGTCTCCATCGCCTGCATTATACTTGATTAAAAAGCATTTTGCGGCCGCTGGGCCGCAAAATGCATCTTACTCCTGAGGATCATGCAGAGCGGAATTCGCCTTCGATGACTTCACCTTCATCTTCCGGTCGCCGCTCGCCAGCGGTATAACGACCATTGCCGCCCGTTTGTGCACCCGCTGTTTGCTGTTGAGCGTAGAGCTGCTGACTCAAGGCATGGAAAGCGTTTTGAAGATCTTCGCTCAACCGTTTGATGCGATCTATGTCTTCGCCTTTCATCGCCTCACGCAGCGCCTCGATCTTGCTTTGGATATTCTGCCGCTCATTTTCGGTTACCTTTTCGCCCAGTTCTTTGAGCGTTTTTTCCGTTTGATAAGCCAGATTATCCGCCAGATTGCGCGCTTCGATCAGCTCACGCAGTTTGCGATCTGTAGCTTCATGTTGGCGAGCTTCCTGCACCATGCGCTCAATTTCAGCCTTCGACAGGTTCGTCGAAGCAGTGATGGTGACTTTCTGCTCGCGGCCGGTCGCCTTGTCGCGAGCGGTGACATTGAGGATGCCGTTCGCGTCGATATCGAAGGTTACTTCAATTTGTGGAACACCGCGCGGCGCAGGAGGAATGCCCTCCAGGCGGAAACGACCCAGGCTCATATTATCCGCCGCCATTGGACGTTCGCCTTGCAACACATGGATGTCCACCGCTGTCTGATTGTCTTCCGCTGTGGAGAAGACTTCGGTCTTCTTCACCGGGATGGTGGTATTGCGCTCGATTAAGACGGTCATTACCCCGCCAAGCGTTTCCAGGCCTAACGAAAGCGGCGTGACATCCAGCAGCAACACATCTTTAACCTCACCGCCCAGCACGCCAGCCTGAATGGCCGCGCCAACCGCCACCACCTCATCTGGGTTCACGCCTTTATGTGGCTCTTTGCCCGTCAGCGAACGCACCAATTCCTGCACCATGGGCATACGGGTAGCGCCGCCGACCAACACCACCTCATCAATAGATTTGGCGCTCAGACCAGCGTCTCTCAACGCCGCATCAAATGGCCCGCGCAGGCGGTTAACCAAATTTTCGGTCAGTTGCTCAAGTTTGGCGCGCGACAGACGCATCTGCAAATGCTTGGGGCCGCTGGCATCCGCCGTGATATAGGGCAAATTGATCTCTGTTTCCATCACAGAAGAAAGCTCAATTTTAGCCCTTTCTGCGGCTTCGCGCAGACGTTGCAAAGCCTGACGATCCTGGCGGAGGTCAATGCCATGTTCGCGCTTAAACTCATCCGCTACCCAGTTGACAATAGCTTCATCCCAATTGTCGCCGCCGAGATGGGTATCGCCGTTGGTGGCTTTAACCTCGATCACGCCGTCGCCCACTTCCAACACGCTCACATCAAAGGTGCCGCCGCCCAAATCGAATACCAGAATGGTTTCATTTTCTTTTTTGTCCAAACCATAGGCTAGGGCGGCTGCGGTCGGTTCGTTGATGATGCGCAGCACTTCCAGCCCGGCGATGCGCCCTGCGTCCTTTGTGGCTTGCCGCTGGCTGTCATTGAAATATGCTGGCACGGTGATCACAGCCTTGGTCACCGGCTCGCCCAGGTAAGCCTCTGCATCCGCTTTCAGCTTGCTTAAGATCATCGCTGAAATCTCCTGCGGACTATATTCGCGGTTGGTTACGGGGATTTTCACACGAGCATCGCCAGCCGGACCACGCACCACCTGATAAGGAACCAGGTTACGCTCTGTGGTCACTTCTTCGAAGCGCCGACCAATGAAACGCTTGATCGAAAACACGGTGTTTTCGGGGTTGACCACCGCCTGACGTTTGGCAGCATGACCAACCAGCCGTTCGCCGTTTTTGTTAAACCCCACCACCGATGGCAACAGCCGCGAACCTTCCGAGGTCGGGATCACAACCGGATCGCCGCCTTCGACCACCGCCACCACGCTGTTGGTGGTGCCCAAGTCAATACCAATAATTTTAGCCATAATAATTCTCTTCCTCCTGTTTACAGTATAGGATCAAGCCGACAGACCGCCCTATCTTTGAGCTTCCAGCCAGGCAATCTGCGACTTGCAGCATTCTTTTGTAATTAAGATACCCTTCAAGTGCAAGATAAACGTTAACACTGCGTATAAAATTCATCAACATTTCCCCCGCCCTGAACGCCGCAAACGCTGTTGCATACCGTTTTGTTAACATTCTTAGAAATGTCTGCCGCAGACCGATGATGAGGCAAGCCGACGTTATTTTCCTGTGATTAATTTTTTAAGATTAGAAGCTCCTTATATAGGGGCTATTGCAGATAAACCAGGCGACAGGCATAGATCTGGGGGTAACCGCAAATTCATCTCCCACCATTAGGCATAGCAACTTATCGAAACGCGGCTGCGCATAGTACGCGGCGCGCGCGCTTTTCTTTAACGTTTCTTAACCTTAAAGTATTGTTTTTTTTTAGACTTCCGTAGGGTTTTCGTATTGCCAAAGACCATCTGTTTCTGCTAAAATCTGACCAGAATGCTGGTGAACCTACTGGCGTCAGGGGACAAAGCGATCTTCAGTAAGACGGTATAAATTGAAATACACCTTTTACAGCCCTACTGCTTGACTGCGGTAGGATGCTTTAATCTATTGCTGTCTTTACCAAAAATCTCATCGTTCTGGGAGGTTAGCCTCATGAAAGCTCAACAGGCCTGGCAAGCCGCTCGTGGGCAGCTTCAAATGGATATGCCAAAAGCAGCCTTTGACACCTGGGTTCGCAACGCCGAGTTTATCTCTTACGAGGATGGCAGTTTTATCATCGGCGTGCCGAATGCTTATGCGCGGGACTGGTTGCAAAGTCGTTTATCCAGCACGGTCACTCGTTTGCTGACCGGGATGATGAACCGCACCGTCGAAGTGCGTTTTGTGATCTGGCAAAATGGGAACAGACCTGCTGAGCGACAAGATCTCCCCGTTGACATTTCTGACGACATCCCTGCCGAAACTACCCACAACTCCAGTCTAAATCCGCGTTACACGTTTGAGAACTTTGTAGTTGGACCCAGTAATCGGCTGGCGCACGCTGCCTCCCTCGCGGTAGCCGAAAAACCAGCTCAGGCGTATAATCCGCTGTTTTTATACGGCGGCGTCGGGCTGGGGAAAACTCATCTTTTACATGCCATTGGCAACATGTGTCACCGTCGCGGCCTGCAGGTGTTATACGTGTCCTCCGAAGAATTTACCAATGACCTGATCAACGCTATCCGCTCTCACACCACGCAGGCCTTCCGTGAAAAATACCGCAGCATTGACGTCCTGCTTGTGGATGACATCCAGTTCATCGCCGGCAAAGAGTCAACGCAAGAGGAATTCTTCCATACCTTCAACACCCTGCACGGCCAGGACAAACAAATCATTATTTCTTCCGACCGCCCTCCTAAGGCGTTGGTCACATTGGAGGAAAGGCTTTGCTCACGTTTTGAGTGGGGGCTGACGGCCGATATTCAACCGCCGGATTTTGAAACACGTCTGGCGATCCTGCGTTCGAAAGCCGACCGCCTGGGTTGCAAACTGCCAGATGAGCTGACTGCGCACATCGCCCGACGTGTGCAATCCAACATTCGCGAGCTGGAAGGCGCCCTCACCCGCGTGGCGGCGTTCGCCGATCTAAGCGGATTGCCTATTACACCCCAACTGGTAGATACTGCGCTAGCGGACTTGTTGCCCCGCCGCAGCAATGTGCAACCGGATGAAATCGTGCGCCGCGTCGCAGAGACCTTTGGGGTGAGCGTTGAAAGCATGTTAGGACGCGACCGTTCCCGCCTGGTAGCCCTGCCTCGCCAGGTAGCTATGTATCTGCTGCGCGAAGAAGCCAATATCTCCTTGCCCCAGATCGGAGAAACACTGGGAGGGCGAGACCACACAACCGTGATGTACGGCTGCGATAAAGTGGCTGAAATGTTGGAGAAAGACGATCGTCTGCGACGGCAGGTAATCGAAATCAAAGAGCGGTTGTACGGCTCTGGATTCGGCGCGGCGCGCCCGGCCTGAGTTGACCAAAGCTACAATGCACTCCCTGCGGATAGACCTCGCAGGGAGTGCGTTGGTTATTTGCTATAACCCAGGCGGCGAAGCAGCCAGCGCCACACCGCCTGGAGTCGCCGCCCCACGCGGGACCAAATTGGAACAATTGTTCTGGCGGGTCGTTCCTCCGGCGGCCAGGGATCCAGGTCTAGCATCTTCCGTGCGATGTAGCGCGCCAATAAAGTGACCGTTGCAAGTACCGGCGCCGCCAACACCAGCCCCATCAGGCCAATGAGATTGGTAGCAATGATTGCCGCGATGAGCACACCCGCCGGATGCACACCCAGGGCGCGCCCCAAAAGACGCGGCGTGATGTAACTATCGAAGATCTGGTTCAAAATCAAGCAACAGCCTACAACCAACGCCGCATAAGCGGCTGGTTGCAGCCCAAAATAATTGCTCGTCTGAAGGTAGGCGACGATGGCAACTGTGACCCAGGTGATCGCCGGACCAATGTAGGGGATGAAGGCGGAAATACCCGCCATCAATGCCATGGCCATAGCCAGACGCGTCCCCAAAATGGTAAGCAACAGATAGTACGATAGGACAATCAATATGGCGATAAGTAATTGGCCGCGCAGGAAGGCGTCCCAAATTTTATTTAATTCATTAACGAGCCGTATGCTGTCTTCGTTGTAACCGGGGATTTCGATATGCACGATATCTTCGCGCAATTGACCCGATTCAGAGAGCAGAAAATACGATATAAGTAAGATGAAAAGGCCCCAGCCCGCTGTAGTGGCTGCACTGGCGGCGAATTTTCCCACCAGGTTGCCGGCCTGACCCAGTAAGGGTTGCACCATTCCCAAGAGTTGTTGAACCGCAGCTTGCAGATCCAGGCGGGATAAGTCCAGCCGGAAAGGTCCGAGGGTAAACTGTTGCTGTGACAGTTGTTCCACCGTGGCTGGAAGCTCACGGACAAAACGATCCACAAAGGCGACCACACTTTGCGCCTGCTGCACCAGGGCGATCCCGGCGATCGCCACCAAACCGATAATGATGACCAGGAGCAGCAAATAAACCAAGTTGACGGATGTGCGCCAGGGCAAATGAAGATGCTGGCTTGTCCACGCGGCAATTGGCCGGATCAGATAAGCCAGAATAAACGCCAGCATGATCGGGGCGATGATGGTGCGAAAGGAAATTATCATCGCTCCGATCAACGCCACGACGGTCAGACCAACGATTAGCTTGGTATTGTTCCCCCAGCGGGGAGAGCCAGAGGGGGGAGGCAGTTCCTCAGACATAGATTAGCAGCGACTCCCTTCTCTTCTCCATAAATTTATCTCCCGCCAGGAGTTGACGCCCCTGGCGGTGAGATCCGCCTCCAGATGCGGCGTTTTCTGTTACGGCATGATAAATGCCAGGACAATCAAGAGCGCAAAAAACGAACCAGCCAAAATGCCAATACGTTTTAGATCTTTGATGGTCTGGCTATAATCAGGGTTGAATTCCGTAACATAGGTCTTCCCTGCACCGCTGAGCGGCGCAGCCACCTCAGCGGTTTTTACCGCAGTTGCCATCGCGGGGGTTGAACGAGCCGCCGGGGTCTTACGAGCGTGTTTCTTGTTCTTCTGAGCCATGTTTACTCCTCAAATACTCCATCATCTATACGCCTGTTTGCAGGCGTGCAATTACCACGATTCGCAGGTTATCCTTCAGATATGGATAACAAGAGATGAGCGTTACAGTCGGTTTCGCCGTGGGCGCCATTACTTCCACCGCAGTCGGCTGCACAATCTTCGTATCCACCACAATGTAAGTGTAGGAGCGCTGATTGGTGTAGATAATTACCAGATCGCCCGGCACCAGGCGGTCTAAGTTGCGGAAAATCTCGCCAAAGATGTCGTTATGCGCAGAAAGCACCACATTGCCGGGTTGCCCGGGGTTCGCCGAGCCAATGCTCTGACCCACGCCCTTCTTGAGCTGTTCCCAGCCGTCACCCTGCACAATCGGCGCATCCACACTAATGGCGGGGATCTGGATGCGGATGGCCTGTTCCGCTCCCGGCGTGGGGATGGGGGCATTGAACATGGTCTGCACCAGTGGGCGCAGATGTTCGGGGATCTCCTCCTCATTGAAGCGTGTACCGCCGGGCGAAGTCGGCGGTAAATGCCCGGATGGCAAGACAACCGCCCCAATGAGCGGCGTGGGGGTCAGTGTAGGCTGTTCGATTGCCGCAGCCACCTCACGGTTTAATTCTCGTATCACATTCAATCCATTAAACAAAATAAACACAAAGCCAAGCACCGCGCTGATTTCGATGAGCAACAAAAAGCCATCCAGGACTCGCCGGCCGCGGCTGCGCTCTATCGGCGGCTCGGTCAACACATCGCTGCGCCAGCTTTGCAGCGGAGGGCTGTCCAGGTCCGAGGCAATTTTCACCACGCGTCCGGTGCGCCGATAATGCTCCAGGCGCGCCGAACGAGCGGAGCGTCGCTTCTCCACCAGCAGCCAGCGCAGCTCGTCAACGCTCAAATCTTGCGGGCTCTTGCGATTCGACACGGTGTGGAATTATACCCCAAAAATCTCCTCGACCGTTTTACCCTCCTTCGGCCGCCAAACAGTGAATATTCCTTAATGGAGATGAACATCATTTTCTGAGCAGCCTGGGCAAAAACATTGGAGTGCGCTGCTGATACTGGCGATAACCCTCGCCATACTCGCGCAGCAATTTGCGCTCTTCGAAAAACGCCCCAATGACCAGATAAGCGGAGAGACCCAGGTTCAAGATCAGCACATTGACGGTCATCAACGGCGTCAGCCAGATGAAGATCATCCCCGCGGTGTACAATGGATGACGCACCCACCGATATAACCCGCCCACCACCAAATGCGAAGCGCCGGATTGCGAGGACGATAGCAATTGTTCTAAACCGAGAAACGACCACAGCCCGGTTTGCAGCACACCGACCGCCAACGCCAGAAGAGCCAACGCTTGAATTGTCAGGGTAAGCAGCGTCCAGGGCCAGGGGATCGTGTATAGAGTTTGATCCGGCAGGATAGCCGGCAGCGCCAACACCGGCAGCAGGCTGACGAGCGCAACAATGTTGTACGCCAGACGGTACACACGATCAACGGTCGGCCCTAAACTGCGGCGCGCCAGCGCCTTAGCCTGCAAAGACGCCAGCCAGGAATGCAACAATCCGTAGGCGGCGATGGCCAGCAAAATCAGAAGAGGAGAAAGAGTTGTAGGAGGCATATACCTCTATACGCAGAAACAATCTACGTGGATGACTGCGCGCCTCGCTCTATTCCAGCTCCTTTGGACGCCAGATTTCGACCAATCGTCCGCGCCGGAGGGATTTCAATTCCGCCCAGCTTTCGATGGGCAGATCAACCTGAGCAAGAGCCGCAGTGGGCAGCGGTTGCATCTCGCCGGTCAGCGCCTGGAGAAGTTCTTCCAGCCCTGGGTTATGCCCCACCACCATCACTCGCTCGTATTGATCTTCCAATTGGGAAAGCGCCTGCAAATACGCCTGCGGCGGAGCCGCGTATAGCTCGCGCGAATGTTGAATTTCGCCCTGGTAATCGCTGGCCTCTGCAACCAAATCGGCGGTCTGGCGCGCCCGTTTGGCGGTGGAACATAAGATCAAATCCGGCATCAGACCCTCTCGCCGGATTAACTCGCCCATCAACGGAGCGCTCTGCTTGCCGCGTTTGTTGAGCGGCCGTTCGTGATCGGGCAGCGTTTCGTCCTTCCAACTCGACTTGGCGTGACGTAATATCAGCAAGGTTTTCATAGGTCATCATCCATCCTGAGAGGTTTTGAATTCACGTGGAACGCGCCTTCCCGCCTCATCGAATCCGATCAATAGCTGGCTGGCAGCTCCTCTGCTCCTACTACCCAGAAAGGCGCCCAGGCCACGCCGAACAACTCCACCAACACATCTTTCTTCAGCGCCGCAACCGTGATCTCGCTGATGTCGTTTGCCAGGTCGCCCCAACGCTGACGCACTTCCTCGATAGCATTGGCTTTCTCCTGCTCCAGAGCGGCGATTTGTTTCTTGTAATCCTCGATCGCATCTAGCGACTCATCCACTTCGGCCTTCGCCTGCTCAGTTAAGCGGCGTTTGCTCAGCGAAGAGGTCAGTCTGCGGCTGCTCTTGCGTCCGCCAAACAAGCCAAATATATTTTCGGCATGAGTACCCATTTCTTCCAATTTGCGTTGCGAATGCCTCACCTGATCCTCAGCCAGCTCGCGCTCCTCGCGGCGCAGCTTCTCCTGGATAACTGCCAATCTTTTGTCATAAGCTGCGCTGACCTTCTCCACTTCAGCGTCTCGGCCGGCGCGCGCCGCCTCAGCGCATCGCTGGCGAAACTCAGCCTGAGAGACATCCGGCCCGGCATATAACTTGAGCGCCTGGTTGGCGCGCACCGTCGTCTGCCCGCTGCGATAAGCCCAATCAGCAAAATCTTTTTGCAAAGCGGCGAGCGCCTTTGCATCGCTAAAGGGAGCATCCAAAGCAGCAAAACGCGCCTGAGGCAATGGACGGTCGTCCAACGTCTTGGGGTCAATGGGTTCAACCAGATAACTATCCCAGCGCGCTACGCCGCGCCGGTCAGGGTCCGGCACGCGCACCGTGCGCACCAATTCGTAATCCAGGTTGTACTTGCGGTTGAAAAGACGGATGCGCGCCTGCCCTAACAAGACAGGACGATAGATCAGGCTGGCGCTGGCTGCTTCAGGAGGCATGGCTCGATTGGCGGCTTTGAACGCTTCCGCCAGGCTCAGAGTGTTAGGCAGGAAATATTCATGGACGCCGCCAGGCACAGCCGGACGAGTGAGCGAACCGCCGCCAATTGCCGCCGCGGCAGGTGCCACGCCCGGCGAGGGCGCGCTCGAAATAGATTGAGCGGACTTCAGCGCAGGCGTCGTCGCCACTGCGCCTGCCAATTCGTTTAAGGCAGCCAACTGGACGCGGGTCAATGGCCCGGCCAGGTAGTTCATTGCCCAGCGGGTTTGGAAGAGCAGCGGCGCCTTGTTGTGGACATTGTGCATCAGAAAGACGCGCTTGCCCAGCCCAGAAATCATGCGATCATAAGCCTGGCGGTCGAGCGCCCCGGCCATCGCCCCTTCCAGGCCATCCAGCAAGCGTTGTTTATCGCGGTCGGTTTGCAGCTTGCCAATGAACCAGGTGCCGGCGTTGGACAGGCCTTTGTAATCCAGGTCAACCGGATTCTGCGTCACCAACACCAGGCCCACTCCAAAGGCACGCGCCTGCTTAAGCATTCGCAACATCGGCGCTTTAGAAGGCGGATTGCTCACCGGCGGCAAATAGCCAAATATTTCATCGAAATAGACCAAAGTGCGCAAATTAACCGCGCCCTTTTGGGTGCGCATCCAGGCTTCGATGGCGGAGAAAAGCAAGGTGACAAAGAACATGCGCTCGGCGTCGTTAAGATGAGCGATGTAGAAAACACTGTGACGCGGACGTCCATCAGCGGCATACAACAGGCTGGGGATGTCCAGCGGCTGGCCTTCGATCCAGGTTTGGAAGGCTGGCGCAGCCAGAATGTTGTTCAACAACATAGCCAATCCAAAACGATCTTTTTCAGGGAAGAAGGTGTTGATGTCGAAGACGCCCAGCTTGGTAAACGGCGGATTTTGTGTTTGCAGGATCAGTTCATCCAGTTGCAAGTCTTTTCCCTGGCTCCAGGCGTTCTCGAAGATGTTGGCAAGCAAGATATGTTCACGTGAGCGCACCGGATCAATATCGCTCAAACCAACCAATCCTAGCAAAGCAGTGACCGTCGCCGAGATTTTCTCGCGCAGCATTTCGCGGTTTTCTTCCCAGGGGATAGCAGGCGCCTGCAAGGACGCCAGAATGCTCAGCGGCAGGCCAGCGTTGGAACCCGGCGTGTAAACGGCAAAATGAGCAGATTCCTGCAACGCACGGATTCGTTCGCCATCTATGCCCCACTCTGCCAGCCCCTTTTGCCAGCTTTGAGCCGTCTGTTGAGCAGCTTCTTCCAGGCTTTGGCCTGCCTGTCGGGCGACGTCCGGGTTCACCCAGGGCTGAAAATCCTGCGGCGAGAGGTTGGGAAAGTGCAACAACAGGTTCGTAATGTCGCCTTTGGGGTCAATCATCAGAGCTGGCAAGCCGTTCAACGCCGCCTCCTCCAGCAGATCCACACACAAACCGGTTTTCCCCGAACCGGTCATGCCTACTACCACAGCATGGGTGGTCAGGTCTTCGGGATCGTACAACAAAGGCTGGTCGGTGACCTGCCCTTTCTGAGGATCAAAAATGCGCCCAAGATAGAATTTGCCCTGAGTGTCCATAGCCGATTGCTCCTGCAAAATAGTTAATTGCCCACATAGAGAATGCGATAAATGACCCCTGCGCTGTCATCCGATACATACAGGCTGCCATCTGCTCCGGTGATGACATCCACTGGGCGCCCCCAGGCTGACCCGCCGACCAGCCAGCCAATGGCAAAATCTTGCACCGGGCCGAGATGACCATCTTGCACGTCAATGCGCACCACCTTATAACCGGTCGGCGTGGTGCGGTTCCACGAGCCGTGGAAAGCGACAAACAGATCGCCGCGATATTGCGGTGGAAACTGCGTCCCGCTGTAAAACGTGAGTCCCAGAGGCGCAGAGTGAGCTTGCAATTCGATCTCTGGCTGCTTCACGCCATTACACGCCCCTGATTTACCAAATTCGGGGTCGGCGATGCGCCCGGCGTGACAGCGCGGCCAGCCGAAATCATCGCCCTGGCGCACCCGTTGAACAGTATCCGGAGGCAGGTCGTCGCCCATCATGTCGCGCCCGTTATTGGTCGCCCATAGCTCGTCTGTACCAGGACGAAAAACAATCCCCACCGCGTTGCGCAGCCCGCGGGCGTAAATTTGCTCGCCGCTGCCATCTGGATTATACCGGATGATAGCTGCCCGCCGCGGATCATCCTCCTGACACACATTACAAGATGAGCCAACCGAAACGAACAGGGTTGACCAATCCGGGCTGAACAACACCGTGCGGGTATGGTGTCCGCCAGGCGGCAAATTGGGGACGATGACTTCGCGCTTCTGGTAAACGCCCTGGGCATCTGGCTCGCTGAAGCGCAGGACGCGGTTGGTAAGGCCCACATATAACGAGCCATCCTGATAAAATGCCAGGCTGCTGGGTCGGTTCACCTCGTCGGCGACAACTTGCAAAGAGTCGGCAATGCCGTCGCCGTCCAGGTCTGGCAGACGAAGGACACGGTTTGCCCCGCGCTCCGCCACGTAAAGCTGCCCATCCGGGCCGATGGTCATCATGCGCGGTTCCTGCAAACCCTGAGCGAAAACGGAAATGACAAACCCAGGCGGCAAGGCGATAGGCTTTTGCGTTGGGATCAGCCCGGCAGGTGTGATTGGTTCAGCGGTCTCCGCCAGCGGGATCGTGGTCGGCGCGGGAGCATCGTTGAGCAAATTGGCGCTACCCAGGCGCAACGTACAGGCGGTTACAAAGATCAATAACCCAATGGCAAACCAGCTCAGGCGAAATCCACGATGGATTAATCTCATACCGCTCTCTTCCTGAAGAAGATCCAGCAAATTGCTCAAGCTTGCAGTCTGCGCACTCGCTTCATTCTGCCGCTTGAGCATATATTCTTTGAAATTCATCCACAAATGCGGCGGCGAATTGCGGATCCTGAACGACCAGCAAGTTTTCGTCGTTGCGCGTTTCGGCGAAAAATGTGTAATTATATGAACCGGCGATCACGATTTCGTCGTCAATCACGATCACTTTATGGTGCATATTGCGCGGATTGCCGTCCAGGCGCACATCCACGCCGGCGGCAAGCAACCGTAAGTATTCTGCTCCGCTGTTGGCGCGGGCTTGTGAAGCCTCCACCACGCCTCTCACGCTCACCCCGGCTTGGGCGCGTTCGATCAAGGCGTCCGCCAGCGCGTCTGAGGTAAACGAAAAGGCCATAAAGCGAATGCTGTGTTGCGCCTGTCGGATCAGGTTTTCTACCTGGGCAGCGCAGCCATCCTCAGGAGCGAAGCACACCTGGATCTGCGCGCCTTCGACGGTTAGCGATGGATTGGGGGTATTGGTTGGCGAACCAGGGCCAAACTGATCCTCCACAAACATTTCTTCAAACTCAACCGTGTAGTTTTGCGCCAGTTGCGATGAGCGGATGCGCACCAGGTTATTGTTGTTACGATAGCCATCAGTGATGGTAAAGTTCATCGAACCAGTCCACACCTCTTGGCGATCAATCACCACAAACTTGTTATGCATCGAACCTTCGCGTCGGTCGCCCAGCACCGGGATGCCCGCCTCGATCAAAGCCTCCAGCTCGGCGCTGTCGCGATAATCGCTCTCCACCACCAGGCGCACCGTCACGCCACGGCGATGAGCGTTCAGCAGCGCGTCGCGAATGCTCCACAAGTTGAGCTGCAAGACAGCCATATCTACGTTGACGCGCGCCGCACGGATCGCCTCTGCCAACGCCCGGTCGGGGCCATCTCGCAGCCGATCACTTTTCGGATTCGTTGGATCAGTGAAGTAGATGGAATACCAATTCTCAGGGGAAACAGTTATGATAACGGCCCCGCCGCGGTTGATACCCGAACTGGTTTGACAGGCCAGTGAGGCCAGGACAAGGAAGAATAAAATTCGGCGCAGTTTGACCAGCAGGTACAACATGGCTCAGGGCAATATCCACAAAGCTGGCAAGCCAAGCTTCACCTGAAAGTCAACATTCTTGAGCATATCCTTGCGAGCAGCTTCAACTGCCATTACAACGAACTCAGCAGCAGGTTGGATGTCTTCGACTGCCAGAGTGACCGGCTCGAAACGCGTCGCCGGGCCGGCTTGCAGCGCGGGCTGCTGAACCAGCAGTTTCACCGCCTGCGAGAGCATCACATCCAAAGGCGCATCGTAAGCGGGGATGAAGAACCGGCGCGGTTGGCGCCAGAACTGCTCTGCCTCGCGCGCGCTTTGGCTGTTCGAGCGATATGTCTCGCGCTGCAACACAACCTGCCCTTCAACCACCCAATAGGGCATTCCGCTGGTCAGGGCGACTATGCCAGCGGAATAGAACACCTGGAGTGGAATTAAACCTTTTTGTTGATCCAAAGCCATTCCCTGGCCGCATTGCGAACATACCCAGGCGCGCTCATCCGGTTGGGCAGGGATCGCAGTGTTGCAATTCAGGCAAAGCAAAGGTGTTAGCGCAATGGGCTGATCCACTTTTCGATGTCCTTAATTGAACCAACCATCTCGATGGCCTCGGCCACATTGATAAAAGAACCGCTTCCGCCGCGGCGATATTCATACTGCTCGCCATGCCGAAAGGCGCGATAAGCTGCGTACATCAGGCCGCCGCCAGCAACCAGCAGCGCCAACGCAACCCAGAACAGATCACCTTCTGTATCGCTGGCCGCAATCAGGAACGCCGGGGCGTCAATCGCCAAAAAAGCGCCCAACGCCATGCCCGCCACCAGCACCGCCGCCCGATAGAGCGTATTTCCTGGCGCCTTGCCGTATAAGACCTGCCCGCTGTAGCCGTCCACCACCACCTGAAATGCCCGCCCGCGAAACAAATAGCGCAGCACCCACAAGGGGTGATACACCAGCGCGTTGCGGCGGCGCACGCTGCGCACAAATACTTGTTGGGTGCGATCCAGCTTCGCCTGTTTTCGTACCTGGTCCTCGAAAGTCCGATCCGCGGTCTGACTCGCCTCGCGAAAAGAACCCACCGGTTCGAAGACCATGCCGCGGCTGTGCAGCTCGGTTGGATCAAATGGCTCCAGGTCTTGGGCGACGGCCGAAACGTGTTCTACGCCAAACTCACCCACATCCGCGGCTGCACCGTTCCAGGTCATGTCTTGCACCACGCGCACTTCGCGCGGCTCGTAACGGGCGTTGTCGCCGCTGCCCACACGCTTCTCGCCAAAGACCCAGCCGCCCACCCGCGCCCAAACTGTCCAAAACGGCAGATAAATCAAGAAAGCCTCCGACACGCGCGCCTGGCGCGCCGCCGCCGGGGCAATGGCCATGTTGCTGGTTAAAAATTTGCTCAGGGCAGCCAGAGCCTGGTTCCGATCCACGCGTTGTGGAACTTGATACCGCAACAAGCCGCGCTCGCCGCGCACAAAGGAGCGCAGATCGCAATACGGGCAGCGCACAATGAGCTGTCCTTCCGGGACAGGCACGACGCCGCCGCAATTCGGGCAATTCAAACCCTGAAGACCATCCTTCTCCATAACTTAATCCATTACACTTTTGCCGCCACCCAGGCGGCCAGGGCAAACAATGCTGGCGCGGCTGCCAGTCCAGCAACCGCGCAAATGGCAAGGCCGATCCCTGCTCCATCGCTGCCTTCGGCCAGGCCGCTGACCACCGGAATAAACGCCAGACATACATAGACCAGCGCGGTTAATCCTCCGGCAAGCAGATACGGCGCTTCGGCTTTGGCCGGAAAGATATTGGCAAAAACGCCGCCGGTCGCCGCCTCAACCAGGGCGGTGTAGAACCGACCCTGATAGGAATATTTGATGGTGAACAGCGGGATATGCACCAGAGATTGCTCCATGATACTGGCCGAAGCGCCGCTTCCACTTTCCATCCATTGCAAGGCGGTTTGCAGCGGAACCGTAGGCGCGAGCGCCTGAGCGTCAAGCTCGGATTCGTACTTGCGCAAATCTCCTGCCGGCAGGTACAAATGTGCAATTTCGCTCACCGCGGTCGCTGCTGCCGGGAGCATCCGAATCTCCTCGCCGCCCTCCGGCCGACGAACTTTGAAATACCACATTGGAAAATACGCAAAGGAAGTTTCGACAATGCTGGATTTGCGATCCAGGTCTTTCACCGTCTGGTTGCCGGACATCCAGCGCGCCAGGGAGGCGCGAGCTTTGGCTTCATCCAGAGTGGGCGCGACATACCAGTGAAATACCACCCGCGATTTGTCCACATACACCGTGGAGTTGCAGAAAGGGCAGGTCAGGAAGATCTGCCCTTCATCGGGATGAAGTTCTCCACCGCATTGGGTACATGTCAACACGCTTGAGGTTGGCGAGGGGTCCATCGGGGAAGATTATAGCAGAAAACCCCTTAAGCAAGCTCTAGGGGAAACACAAGATCACAACAGGCTGCCCAAGCAAGTGAGTCAGAAACAACACCCGCTCAACCGCTGAAGCGCCGGCGCGGCGCGGCAAGCGCAGCCAGCGGATTAATTCCTGCGGCTGGATTGGCGAACCGCGCTTTTTCACCGTCACCCGTTCGACGCCGCGTTGGCGCAATGCCTCACGTAGCCGTTTGAGGTTGAAAGGCAACCAGGCATCCACTGCCCACACACGGGCAAACGGCGTCTCAATTCGCTGGTCGCCGGTCAAATAGGCGATATCCGCGTCGAGCTGACAGGCGTCGATCTGCTCCGCCAGCATGCGCACCAGCCCGGCGCGCGATACTGCTGGATCAGGCTCATACAAAAAAGCGCGCGGTTCGCTCAGACGGGCGGGCGCGCTGTCAGCCTCCGCCTGCGCCAGGGTGCGCCCGGCGGGCAGAACCGTGGCTCTGCGGGCGGCGCTCTTGAGCGGGCCAAACCACAGCGCCGCCTCTTTCAGCTCACCCTGATAGGAGATAAATTCAATTTCAGCAGGGTATGTAACCAGTTCCTCCAGCTTGACGCCCGGAGAAATCTTGACGCCCAAGGCAGGGAAACGTGCCAGCCACGCCTCTATGATTGACAACGGCGGCTGATAATCCAGGGTCGAGAACACCCGTCGTTCTGCGCCGCGCCTGGCTGGATCGAAAAACACACCGATATTACCGCCTGGCTGCAACGGCAAGGGCGCTTGCAGATCCGCCTGGACGAAGCGCGCCCGCTCTTCCAACCCCGCCGCAGCCAGGTTTTCCCTGGCCATGGCCAGGCGCAGCGCGTCCAGATCAATTCCCAACGTGGGAGCAAGCTGAGCCAAAGCCAGCGTATCTCCGCCGATTGAGCAGCCCAGGTCTATCAGCCATTCAAAACCAGCAAAACGCCGACTGCGGTAAGCAGCAACCGCATGATGCGTGGCTTGTTCCAGCGCCGGGCGGGTAAAGTACATGCGCTCCGCAAGGGGAAATTTCTCCATGGCCTGGCGGCGCAGGATGGCTATCTCCAGCGCCGCTCGCGCCAGCTCGGCTGGATAGGCGCGGCTGAGCCTGGAATACAAACGAAGAAAATCCTGCTCTTCGGGTTGATCGCCGGTCGCCTCTTGCAAGGCGCGCTGCCCCAGCGGGCTAATCAATTGCCTGAACGTCGCCAGATCCACAGGGTGATTCTAACAAAATAAGCCCATTCCCTGCCCTGCGATCTTAGAATTTACTGAACATTCACCTCCACCTGTTGGACAAATTCGCCATCCAGGTAGATATACACCACATATTTGCCCACCGGCCAGGGACCGTCATTGAAGTATTCAAACCAATAAGAGCCGCTGGCCAGCGCCCCGCCAGCTTCGGTGACATGGCTGTTCGGTTCGACATCCTGCACAACTTGAGCAACCATCACCCCACGCACCTCCACCTCTGAGCCGGGAGCGGTCAGGCTGAATTGAACATAGATGCTTCCCGTGGTGGGGAACACCGTCGCTGCTTGGTCGCCATTCTGGTCTAAAGAAGTATAAACATTTTGAATCTGCGCCCCGCTGGTGTTGGTGCTGACCACCTCCACCTCAAGCGGCTGCGCCGGCTCGCCGTCCACGGTTAGATCAATTCGATAGACCCCTTTCGGCCAGGGCATGGTATTGGTAAAGCGGATCCACTGCACGCCGGCAGGGAAGGATTCGTTCAATTCGGTGAACACCGTCTCCGGCTCAACGCCTTCCGCCGACACAGCCGTCAGCGTGCCATTAATTTGCGCCGAGCCTTGCGGAGCATCCAGGTTAAAGTGGGTGTATATCGTATCCGCCTGGGCAAACTGGGAGGAGGGCCGCGCGTCGGCCTCATCCAGGCTGGTATGGATATTCGAAAGACCAGCCGCCCCGGAGGGCGGCGCAGGCGCGGCCTCGGTGGGGGCAGGCGAGGGCAGGCTGACTTGGCTGGCTTTGACTTCAAACGCGAGGCTCTGGTTCAATTCGTCGTTCAAGTACAAATCCACCTTGTACTTTCCCGCCGGCCAGGGGCCGGCGTCGCGGCTCAGTCGCACCCAGAACTTGCCGCTGCCGCTGGTCGTCTCATAGGTCTGGATCTCGCTGTTCGCAGCCACCCCTTCTACATCCACCGCGATCCAGACCGCTTTCAGCCGCGTGTCGTCCGGCGCATTTGCCAGCTCGCCCACCAGGTAAAAAATATCCTGGGGATCGAACTGGGTGGTGGGCTGGTTTCCCTCCTCGTCTCGCGCCATGCGCAGATTCTCGACCTTCGCCGTGCTGAAACTGATCTGGCAAGCCAGAATAGAAAATGTCAACGCCAGGATAATGGCAACAAACGAAACGAAACGCTTCTGCATCCTTATTCCTCCTGATTCTCGCACCCTGCGCACTCAAAAAATAATGTTGGGAGACACAATATTATCATGAATGTGGGTAAATAAGTATAATTTGTGCAATTTATAAAAAGCGGGTAGAATCTGCCCCCCATCCATCCAATAGAGGTTCACTCCTCGCCCATCATCTGGCGGGCTGCGCGCCGTCCGATTTCTACCGCAAAATTGGTGCCGCGGTCCCAGGGATAAACCTGACTCATGCAGGCCAGATACAAACCCGGAATGGGCGTCTGGATCGGCGGAATGTTCTTAGAGTGATTCACCAGCGGCACGGGTTGAGCATAAGGGGTGCGGAACAGCCAGGTTTGTTGGATCCATTCGCGGCGAAACTGCGGGTTGAAGCGCGGCAAGGCTGGTAAATAACGCTCCAACAACTCTTCCAGGCTGAGGCGAAAATATTCGTGATCCGGCTCCAGGTAATCCCCGATATACACGATATGATCGCCGCCAAAATACTCCGGCGACAGGAAATTGGTGTGTTCAACCAACGCCAGGAAGGGGAATCCAGCCGCTTTGGGGATGTTGTACCAATAATATCCCTGCTCCGAAAGGCGGTGTTTTAGCGATAATGCCATCACCACTGCGCCCATGCTCTTCAAGTTCAAAAGCCCCTGAAGATAATTTGGGGGGAGATCAGGCGCCATGCGCGCCAACAACGCTGGCGAGGTAGTCACCAGGCATTGATCAAAATGTTCGAGCCCGGCGGGCGTCTCCAGGGTTACGCCGCCGTCTGTGTTTGGCGTCAGACGCCCCACCGGCGTGGACAGACGCAACTGCACACCCATCTCCTGCAGCCGCCCGGCGAAGCGATCGGCAAAAGCCTGGAAGCCGCCCCGAAAAGTGCCTAAACGCGTGGTGCGCGCTTTGAGGCGCGCCCACATCCACGCCATATTGACCTCTTTGGCGTAGCGCTCGCCGAACTTGCCGATCATCAAAGGCTGCCACATCAGCTCATATACCCGGTCGCCCGCCCAACGGCGCATCCAGGCATCAACGGTGTGCTTTTCAAGCGCTCGCCAGTTATTGGTTGATTTCAAGAATAGACCCACCAGGCCAAAACGCGCCTTGTTGATCCCCCAACCCAGGCCAGGAAAAAGGATTGCCTGGAGAATGGAATCGAAGGGGTAAAATTTTCCCTCATGATACATCACGGTATAGGGGCGAGGGAAAATTACTTGATCGCTCCAACCCAACTCCTCGATTAAACCCAGAATATGGCGATCGCTGGCAAACCAGTGGTGGTAATATTTTTCCACCGACCAGTCCCAGCGCGGCTCTTTGAACCCAGAAGCCAGACCGCCGACTTGCGGGCTGGCTTCAAAAACAGTCACTGCATGTCCGCCCTGCGCCAGGTCATACGCCGCAGATAATCCGCCGATTCCAGCGCCGATGATTGCAACGTTGCGCGACATCTATGCTTCGGCTCTGGCCGCCTCCAATTCTTCGCTCCAACGAATCCCCTTGCGCAACATGTAATATCCGCCCAGGGCAGTGATGGGCGCCCACAGGGCGATGTGCAAGATCAGGGTATAAGCAGCAGCGATCGCTTTCTCCACGCCATAGGCTTGCAGCACGGCGATGCCTGGGGCGTCAAAAGTGCCCACATACCCCGGCGCGGAGGGGATCGTCGTTGCCAGATTGACGATGCCATTCATCAGCATTAACGTGAAGAAGCTGACTTCAAATGGGAAGGCGTGCATCACGAACCAGTATTTGGCAGTCTCTAAGAGCCAAATGACTACCGAGGTGACAAACACCATCAAGATCAGGCGCGGCGAGCGCAGTGATTCCAGCCCGCCCAGAAAACGATCCGCCAAATTTACAACTTTATCCTGATAGCGTTTGGGCAGCCAGCGGTCTGTGATCCATCGAACCAGGTTTGCGCTGCGTTCTGGAACCATCGCCAACCCCAAGAAGACCGCCAGCGCTCCCAGGAAAACGCCTGTTCCAATCAGCGCCAGGCTGCGGATGTCGCCCACAAAGCCAGAGCTGCCCGTCAATCGCGCCACCTCGGAGAGGTTCACAAAAACGAAACCCAGCATCACTACGCCGTCAAACACCCGTTCAACGATAATCGTCGCCAGCGAGGCTGAAATCGGGATGCCCTCATCTTTCTTCAAGACGATGGCGCGCAACAACTCGCCGGCGCGGGCAGGCAAAATGTTGTTACCAAAGTACCCAATGGCTACAGTAGGGAAAAGCTCGCCTGTGGAAACAGGCTTCAGCGGCCGCAACAGATGATGCCAGCGCCAGGCGCGCGCCCAAACCGCCAGGAAATATACCGCCACGCCAGGCAACAGCCACCAATAGTTGGCCTGAATTACCGCTTGCCCCAGTTCCTCCAGCCGCAAACCGCGCAATGCCAGATACAGAAGGAGCAGGCTTATCGCCAGCCCCAGCCAAAATTGCCATTTCTTCATGCCGACATTCTACCACACGCTCTCAATGCGTCGCAGCGGCTGCTTCATTCCGCAGAAGCCGTTATAATCATCATCATGAGACGCTACTTTGGACTGGCAGGTGCAACGCTTATCCTTCTTCTTATTGCAGGCGGCGTCATCCTGTGGTTAAGCTTGCCGCGTGTGGTGAGCGTTTCGCCAGCAGATGGCGCTGTGGATGAACCGGCCGGCGTTGAGCTACGCCTACGCTTTTCTCGCCCTATGCAGCCACAAAGCGTGCTGGAACGGTTGACGATCCAACCGCCTATGCCCGGTAAGTTCACCTGGGAAAGCGGACAGTTGCTGATCTTCGCCCCTGAGCAACCCTGGCCCTCGGGCGCGACGATCCAGGTTGAGCTTGGCCCCGGCGCTATAGCGGAGGGTTTCCCCGCCTTGCGATTGAACGAACCTCACTCCTGGTCGTTCGCCGTCCGTCAGCCGCGGCTGGCATTTCTATATCCTTCAGACGGCGCAGCCAATATCTACGTTCGTGAACCATCCAGCGGCGAGAACCGTTACTTGACCAATATGATCGCCGGGGTGCTGGATTTTACCGTGGATTCGTCGGGCGAATCAATTTATTTCAGCGCCCGCAATCCTCAAGGCGGCAGCGACCTCTATCAATTGAATATCTCTGGGCAATTCCGCTCCTCAACGGAAGCCGAAACCGCCTCAGCGCCCCCTCAGCCCAAGGTGATCGTGGCCTGTTCCCCAGCGCAATGCCGCTCACCGGCGGTTTCGCCCGGCGGAGATTACCTGGCCTATGAACGCACACTGCTCACCGCGCAAGGAGAAGCTATCAAACCCCAGGTGTGGCTGCTGCCGCTGTCTCAACCTGGCGAGGCAATGCAGGTCGGGGATGCGGAACATGCCGCCCTGCAACCTTCCTGGTCGCCGCAAGGTTGGCTGACATTCTATGACTCCGATGCAGCGGCGTTTATGGTTCTTGATACCCAAGGCAACCAGCAAGCGCGCTTTGTCAATCAAACCGGTCAGCCCGGCGATTGGCAACCTGAAGGGCAAGCCTTCATCGCGCCGGAAATATTCTTTTTAGACGCCAATGTGTCTTCGTCTTTAGGGCTGGAACGCCTGGCAGACAGTCACTTACTGATGTACAGCTTGCCTGGGGGAGAGCCACGCGACCTGACTCGTGAAGAAGGGATCGAGGATATTGCCCCGGCATTTTCGCCAGATGGAACGCGCCTGGCGTTTGCGCGCAAATTTCTGGATGCTCGTCGCTGGACGCCGGGCAGACAGCTCTGGTTGATGGATTTGGAACAACAACAAGCGCATCCGCTAACCGATGATGGAATTTACAACCACTTCGACTTTGCCTGGAGTCCGGCAGGCGACCGCCTGGCTTTTGTGCGCTTCAACCAAAGCTCGCTGACCGAGCCGCCGGAAATCTGGGTGCTCGATCTGGCATCCGGCGAACAGGCTCAAATCATCGTCGGTGGATACGCCCCGCAATGGATACCCTGAACAGCAGGCAAAGCTGCACCCATCAGCTCAAATCCGATTCGGCGCAAACCTTGCTCTATCTCTTTCAACTGTGATGGAAAAACAAAACTGAAACCGCTAAAATTGGATCTCGCCGCGCGCCTTCAACTCTTGGGGCAACAAACTGGCGTATATGAACTCATGCACCGGCGTAGGCACGCCCACCTCCAGCCCCATGCGCACCACCGCGCCGTTCTGCGCGCCCAGTTCGGATGGGCGGCCCTCCATAATGCTACGTTGCATGGAAGCCAACACTCCCGGTGCCATTCCGTCAATGAAAGCCAGGGTCTTGGCAATAATATCTTCTGGCAGATTGATCTTGCGAGCGCGCGCCACCTGCGTCACCTCGGCGATAGCCCGTTGCAACATCTGGCGCGTCTCCGGCACGCTGCGCAACACCCCGGCCGGTGCTCGGGTTACTGCTCCCACCCCGCTGATCGAAGCAATGAATACAAACTTCTCCCACATCGCCGCCTGAATGTCCGCCGGCGTCACTACCTTTACCCCAGCGCGCTCAAAAGCCTGGCGCAAAGCATCGACGCGTTGGCTGGGGCGTCCATCCATTTCGCCAAAGGCAATCAATGGTTCAATACCAACATG
Source organism: Anaerolineales bacterium (assembly GCA_020060465.1). Classification (GTDB taxonomy): domain Bacteria; phylum Chloroflexota; class Anaerolineae; order Anaerolineales; family UBA4823; genus RBG-16-57-11. Next base: position 7,462 of record JAGVAD010000005.1, on the reverse strand, counting down.
GCGAATATGCCCCGGCGCGGCGATGACGGCTGAAATTTGCGTCAATCCCCCAAGGACATGTTCCGCGCCCAGCTCGGCCGCCAGTTGAGCCGGGGCGTCCACCCCGTTTCCCAGCCAGATGACGCCGGTCTCTTCGCCCAACATGGGCTTCATCGCCGGCGCAGCTTCCATCACCTGCCAGGCTTTGACTGCCACCAGGATTATATCCACCTTTCCCACCCGGCTTGTGTCATCAGTCGCCTGAACCGGCTGGATGACAAAATCACCTTTGATCGAATCGACGCGCAAACCGTTGGCTTGCATCGCGCGCAAGTGTTCGCCGCGGGCGATGAAGATCACCTCTTCCCCAGCCTGCGCCAGCCGACCGCCGAAATAACCTCCAACTCCACCTGCGCCAAACACTGCGATTCGCATATAGACCTCCTTTTACCTGATTGAGCGATTATATCCCGATTCGCCAAGCGCATAAAAATAAGGTACAATCGAAAAAAGCTTGCCGCTAAGAGAGCCTAATCTTTTGGAAAGGCATGAAAAGAATGACCGATCGAGAAAAACCACAAAGTGTGATCGAAGCTTACCGGAAGCGCCAGCAAAAAGCGCGCAGGGCGCCTCTGGTCATTGGGATCGCGGCCTTCCTGTTGATTTTAGGAGCTGCTTTTTTGATCTATTGGTTGCTTGGATCCGAGGTCCCGGCAATCTCCCTATTTGCCACAGATACCCCCACGCCGACCGAAACGCCGACGGTTACCGCCACTGCTACTGCAACCGCCACACCCACCATCACCTCCACGCCGACCGAGACCCCCACCGAAACCATCACGCCCACGCAAGCTGGTCCTTTTGTCTATCAGGTTGAGGAAGGAGATAATCTGTGGTCTATCGCACAAAAATTCAACGTTGATCTGCTTGTGCTGATCACGGTCAACAATCTCGACCCCACCAACCCAACTATCCGGGTGGGCGATAAGCTGATCATCCCCGGACCTGAGGCCTCGCTGCCCTCCGCGACCCCGTTGCCCACGAACATCCCCAGGGGCACCAAGATCAATTATCAGGTCAAGTTGGGCGATTCTTTGCTCTCCATTGCGCTACAATTCAACAGCACTGTAGAGGCAATCAAAACAGAGAACAAAATCCAAAACGAGAACGAGATCTTCGTCGGGCAGATCCTGATCGTGCCGGTGAACCTGGTCACGCCGGTGCCTACTGCAACCATCACCCCCACCGTTATCTTTTCGATTGGCGGTACGCCGGTGCCCACCGCGGTTACCCCCGCCGTGCAAACCAGCCCGACGGCGGCGACGAGTACGCCATAGCGAAAGTCAGTTCAATCAGCGAGGAAAGCATGTGCATGTTTTGCGCGGCCATCCCAGCAACCCTGGCGGTTGGCGTTCACGCTCAATCCCGCCAGCGCCGGACAGATCAACAGGCTGAAATACGCGGCGAGCCACCGGCGCGGAAGATCATTTCACCCACCTCCGCAACGGTCATCGTTACGGTTGGACTGGCGGCGGCGTCCATCATTTACCATTCCCAAATGGGGAATTAGGCCGATTCGCCTCAACCAGCTTCGACAGAAAATTCTGGCCTGGCGGGAGACAACCTCATTTCTGCCAGGCCGTCTTCTTTTTATCGAATAGCCTGACTGGCGCGTTCGATGTTCTCCAGGATTTCCGCCGCCTCTGCCTCGTCCGCAATGTGCACCCGACCGTCCTGGTCAACATGGGTGGGGATCAGCTCATAGCCCAAATAGCGCGCTCCCTGGAATTTGACCAACAGGATCACGCCCTGACGATGATCCCGCAGCCATTGGTCAAAGACAAAGTTCCCTAATCCATAAAAGACCGGCACGCCATCAATCTCTGTGATCGCCTGAACCACATGCGTATGGTTGCCGACGATCAGGTCCGCTCCGGCGGCGACAAGCTGTTGCGCCTGGGTGAACTGGTTCCAATTGGGAACAAAGTTGTCTTCCGATCCCCAATGGGGCAACGCAATGACGACATCTGCCGCCTCTTTGGCTGCGGCAATAGCAGCCGTCATATTTTCCTGCGTCAGCCGGGCGATGCCTGGGTTGTCATCGGTAGCAAAGACGCTTTCATCCATCTTGCTATCGCCCAATGAGACAAAAGCAAAACGCACCCCTTGTACGTTAATAACCACCGGCTGCAAGGCTTCTCTCAGGTCTTTTCCAGCGCCCACCGCCTGGATGCCCACCCGCCGCAGGTTATCCAGTGTATCGAAAAAAGTTTCGTTGCACCAGCTCTTCATCAACCCGCAGTCTTTGATGTGGTTGGTTGCCACGCTCATCACATCGAAGCCGGCGCGCTGCATGGCGTCTGCGTTTTGCGGGCTGCCGACAAGCTGATAGGTCCACACGCAGCCGGTATGGCTCACGCGATGGCTCATGGTGGCGTTAAACGTGCCAATAGCCAGGTCAGCCTGGGAGATGATCTCACGCACTTCTTCATAAGGATAATCTGGGTTGCTGTTGGCGTCCAATGCAGCCTGCACACACCGCGCCGGCACAATGATCCCGGTGAACAGCAAAGTGATCTCAGGGCTAACGGTGGCTGTCGCCGAAGGGGCAAGCGAGGACTGCAAGTCCTCCGCCTGGGTAGGAGTGCTGCTGGGCGCAGACGGATCGGAAAATCTTTTCGGTGTGACCGTTGGGACAGCAACTGCCGTTGTCAGCCTGGGCGGTTGCTCCGTAATAACAGTAGGAGCAACTGTGGGTTCAGCCGCGTTGACTGGCTGACAGGCGCATAGGTATACCATGATCAGAAGAGCGAACCTGCGAAAGAAAGAGCGATGTTTCATAGATTGATTTTAGCGGAATTTTATCGTTTTATTTTCAGTTCTGACATACAATCATGATATACAGTCGCGAGTGATGATTGCGTGCAGTAGCGTCCCTCCAATTTTATTATCGGTAGCGTTCTTTTCGATGGGAGCTGGTCATGAAAGAGGCCAGGCGGCTCTTGTTATTGATCTTAATAGCGTCAATGTTTCTTTCAATCGTGGCGTGTATTATCATCACGGGTGGAGGGGGCGATCGCAGCGTAGACAATCCAGAGGGCACGCCTGCACCTGCGAACCTGACCAGCGAACAGATCACAGCCACTTACGGCGCAGAGTTATTCCGCTTGCAATTAACTGCTATTGGGCGCGATCAATGACCGCTCCTGTTCAGGCGTCATCCACTGGAGGCGCAGCCGGACCATAATCCAATATCTGACGCGCCCCAGTGCCAGGTTCCGGCGGGCCTACAATCCCCCTGGCTTCCATCGTCTCGATCAGCCGCGCCGCGCGGGTATAACCAATACGCAAGCGGCGTTGCAACATAGAGATGGACGCTCGCCCCTGACGACGGGATAAATCAATGGCTTCTGCCAACATTGGGTCAACCTCTTCCTCAGCAGCCATATCTTCCCATAGGGGCATCTGCTTGAGTGGCAGACCGGCGGGCATGGCGTCCACAATGCCTCCCGCGGCGGTGGGCGCTGGCTGAACCAGCCCGGCAAAACTTTGCCAATAAGCGACCAAATTTTGTATCTCACTATCGGAGACAAATACGCCCTGCAAGCGCACCGGCGCTGGCGCATCCGGCGCTTGAAAGAGCATATCTCCGCGTCCGAGCAAACGCTCAGCCCCCGGCTGATCCAGGATGACGCGGCTATCCACACCCGAAGCCACCGCGAAGGCGATGCGCGCCGGGAAGTTGGCTTTAATCAGACCGGTCACCACATCCACCGAGGGGCGTTGCGTGGCGATCACCAAATGGATGCCAGTCGCCCGCGCCAGTTGCGCCAGGCGGGTCACCGTGCGTTCGGTCTCTTCGGGAGCAAGCATCATCAAATCCGCCAGCTCATCTACGACCACCACTAAAAATGGCAACTTTTTCCCGCCTGAGCCAACCTGTTTGGCGTTGTATTCTTGAATATTGCGGCAGCCCGCCTCGGCCAGTTTGCGATAGCGCATGTCCATCTCACGCGTGACCCACTGCAACACCGTCACCACACGCTCTAAGTCCACTACGACCGGCGTCAACAAATGCGGAATGCCGTTATAACCGGTCAGTTCCACCCGTTTGGGGTCCACCATCACCAGGCGAAGATCATCCGGCGTGTTATGGAGCAGCAGGCAACAGATGAGCGAGTTGACGCAAACCGATTTGCCGGAACCGGTTGCCCCGGCGATCAGCAAGTGCGGCATGGCAGCCAGGTCAGCCGCCACCGCATTGCCGGATACATTCAGCCCCAATGCAAAGCGCAGTGGAGACTTCAGGCGCTTGAAAGCCTCGCTCTCCAAAATATCGCGCAGCGCCACCAGGGAAACTTCCTCGTTAGGCACTTCGATGCCCACAAAGCCTTTCCCTGGCACTGGCGCCTGGACGCGAATGGTGCGCGCCGATAACGCCAACGCCAGGTCATCCGCCAGGGCGGTGATCTTGCCCACGCGCACCCGAATCCGTCCGCCGCGCGTCTCAATAAAGTCTGGCTCCACGCCAAATTGGGTGATTGTCGGGCCGCGATTAATTTCTACGACATGCGCCGGTGCGCCAAAAGATGCCAGCGTCTCTTCAATCAGGCGCGCGCGCTGCAAATCGAACTCATCGTTATAATTGACTTCTCCACCTTGCTCCAGGATCTGCGCTGCGGACGGCAACACCCAGGCTGGAGAGGCGCCCGAAGCCGGCGCAAACGGCTGTTGAGGATAAGTGGTGGAGGCTAGAGAAGGGACGCTGGAACTAGCCGCATCCGCAGGCCCGCTCGTTTGCCCGGCGGGGTTGACACTCGATAACAGAGAAGGAGGCGGGCTGACGCCAGACCTTGCGCCGCCCCGAAGGCGGCGCTCTTCCAGCAGATCGGCAGCCCAATCTTGAACCCGCAGTAACTGGTTGGACAACCAACGCGCCATTTCCATCACTGTGACATCCAAAGAGAGCGCCAGCGCGATCAACAACAACGCCGCCAGAGCAATGGCAGAGCCGCCCACCCCCAAAGCCGTGTGCAACAATCCAGTGATCAGAGCGCCAATATAACCGCCGCCCTGACCGGCTTCCGCCAACCCCATGTGAGATGAGCCGCTCCACAACACTGCCAAATAGTGCGCGCCCGCCAAAAAAGCGATAAACAGCAAAATCAGCCCCACGCCGCGCTCAACTGCCAGTTGCGGCATACGTTCAAAGTTGCGCAGCAACAGCCACAACCCACCCAGGATCATACCAAACGGGAAGAGATAACGACCCCAGCCCAATAATTTTGCCAGACCGCTCACCCACCAGCCAGTCAGGCTGCTGTTGGTGGATGAAAGGTAGCTGAGCAATGTCAAAACGCCCAACAAGGTCAAGACTACGCCCACAATATCTAACTTACGGTCGAGGGAAAGTCCCTGTCGTATGGCGCGCGGGGAACGAGACGATTTGGCGCTCAACGGCGCAACTGCAGGGCGACGCCCTGCGCCGCTTTTCGCTCCGCCTTTGGCGTTGCTTCGGGCGCTGATTTTAACGCCACCTCCCTTGGCCTCGGCTTTCCTGCCAGCAGTTTTACGTTTCGCCTGCATAGACGGGGGCGGACTGGATTTGACGGGGTTTGCTTTAGCGATTGGCGCGGTTACAGGCGGGGTCCGCTTTGCCTGATCCACGGTTCGTTTTTTGCCTGCCATCTTTTAGCCTTTCGCCTGCTCGAATTATAGCACAAATGGTCTGTGATCCACACAGCAGCGCTGAACCGCTGAGGCTTACATTCCAGAGCCTTGAGGAACTTTAAGGTACAATACCCAAAGATTCTCACTTCCCATGATGGATAAGGATATTCATTGTTTGATCTCATTTTTTTAGGCACTTCGGCTTCTGCTCCATCCGTCCGCCGCGGTTTATCTGCCCAGGTGGTGATGCATGACGAATACCGCTTTTTAATTGATTGCGGAGAAGGCACTCAACGTCAGATTATGCAATCTGGCATCGGCTTTAAACGTCTGCATCGTATCCTCATCACACATGGTCATCTGGATCACATCCTGGGACTGGGTGGATTGCTTTCCACGTTTATGCGTTGGGAGACAATTGAATATTTAGAGATTTACGGCGGCGCGGCGGCGCTGGAACGCATTCGCGACCTGCTCTACGGTGTGGTGTTGCGCGGGGCGCGTCCGCCTATGGACATCCGTTTCCACACGGTTCACCCTGGCGTGATCTTCGATGCAGAGGATTTTTCGGTCTCGGCCTTTCCGGTTTATCATCGCGGCCCAGACTGCTATGGTTATTTATTCGCAGAAAAATCCCGCCGCCCGTTCCTGGCAGAGCGCGCCGAACAGTTGAATATTCCTCCAGGGCCGTGGCGGCGCGAGTTGGTCAATGGACAAACCGCCATTTTGCCAGACGGCCGCCGCATCCAACCAGAAGAAGTGTTAGGTCCGTTGCGCCCTGGCGTACGGCTGGTTCATGTGGGCGACGCCGGGCGCACCGATGACCTGCTGGAGGTGTGCCAGAATGCCGACGCGTTGGTGATCGAATCTACATATTTAGAAGAAGAAACGCAAATGGCGCACGAGTTCGCCCACCTGACCGCCCGGCAGGCTGCTGAGCTGGCGGTAAGAGCCGGGGTCAAAAACCTCATCCTCACCCACCTATCCCGTCGCTATCGCGAACGGGACATCATCGCTGAGGCGCGGGCGGTCTTTCCAAATGCCATCATTGCGCGGGATTTTGACTACTACCAGATCCGCCGCGAAGAACTGGTGAAGATCGAACTCCAGCCGCCGCACGAGTAAAAAACCATCGGTGGAAGAGACGCACTATTGACGTTAAGCTAAAAAACCCAGCGACCTGACAGTTTGCAAAACGTCCTTGCGAAGGAGCGCAGCGACCGAAGCAATCCCCTGCCAAAGTTGTTTTCTGGCTGCCGGAAGATTGGATCCTCTCCCTGTGTAGCGTTGATGACCAATGGGATTAATATTTGAGCCACAGAGAGCAGGAGAGAATGGAAGAAATCTTCGCCTATGCTGCGTCTGAGAGGAAAACAGTCCCTCTGTGACCTCTGTGAACTCGGTTTTGAGCCACAGAGAGCACAGAGAGAATGGAAGGAAATCTTCGCCTATGCTGCGTCTGAGAGGAAAACAGTCTCTCTGTGACCTCTGTGAACTCGGTTTTGAGCCACAGAGAGCAAGAGAGAAGTGAAGGAAATCCCTGCGTGTGCTGCGTCTGAGAGGAAAATCGTCTCTCGGTGACCTCTGTGAACTCGGTTTTGAGCCACAGAGAGCACAGAGAGAATGGAAGGAAATCTTCGCCTATGCTGCGTCTGAGAGGAAAACCGTCTCTCTGTGACCTCTGTGAACTCGGTTTTGAGCCACAGAGAGCACAGAGAGAATGGAAGGAAATCTTCGCCTATGCTGCGTCTGAGAGGAAAATCGTCCCTCGGTGACCTCTGTGAACTCGGTTTTGAGCCATAGAGAGCCGGAG
>JAGVAD010000049.1 GCA_020060465.1 Anaerolineales bacterium | reverse complement strand
GGCTGGGACTGGACGATGAATATCAATGCCCGTTCAGCTTTGTTCGCCGCGCAACGCGCGGCGCCATTGATGGAACAACGCGGCGGCGGCGCAATTGTCAACATCACCAGCCCTGGGTCTTTCCGCGTCCTGCCCGATTACGTCGTGGTGGGCGCCAGCAAAGCCGCGTTGGAGGCGGTAACCCGCTATCTGGCGGTCGAACTTGCGCCCAAGAACATCGTGGTGAACGCTGTTTCTCCCGGTGTAACGTTGACCGAAGCGTTGCAGCACTTCGATGCCATGCGCCAGGATGAACGCATCCTTGAACGCGCCATCCAACGCACGCCAGCAGGCCGTCTGGTTACTCCAGAAGACGTAGCCGAAGTCGTAGCGTTCTTATGCTCACCGTCGGCCAGCATGATCCGCGGCCAGGTCATTGTGATGGACGGCGGTTATACCCTGATCGGGTAAATCCGCCTGCTGACGATCCCGCCCAAGAGCAGCGCGCCGCTCAACGGCCATACGTGCCTATGATCTGACCGGTTGCCAGAATATGTCCTTGCATGGCTTTTTCGAGGTCGGCTTTTGAAGCGCCGGGCTTCAAATCCAGCATCCCATCCAGAGCGTAAAGCTTGAAAAAATAACGGTGTGGTTTGCCCCGCGGCGGACAGGGCCCGCCGTAACCCATTTTACGGAAATCATTCACTCCCTGGACGCCCGCGCTGGCGTCCGTAGCTCTATTCCCCGCCCCCTCGGGCAGCTCGATCACATTGGCTGGGATGTTATACATCACCCAGTGAACCCAGATGCCCACTGGAGCATCTGGATCATCCGCAATGAGCGCAAAGCTCCGGGTGGAAGCCGGCGCTCCCTGCCAGGTTAAGGGCGGCGAAACGTTTTCTGCATCGCAGGTGTATTTTTTAGGAATGGGACCGCCATCCACAAAAGCCGAACTGGAAATCTGGATCGCCATGCTATCCTCCTGGAGCGGTTTGGAAGCGGGTGACACGCCGCATCCTGCCGCAGCAAGTAAGCCAAGAAAGGTGGGCATCCAAAGGAAGAGCTTCATTCCATCATCACACCCCGATCAAAATCGCCCGCGCTGGCGCGCCGTCGGCGCCGGCAATCTTCAATGGCAGGCAATAAAGCGTGTAACGCCCCTGTCTGACCTGTGATAGATCCAGCCCCTCGATTATTACTACGCCGGATTTCAGCAGGATTTCATGCGTCGGCGCCGGTAGATGAAAAGGCGCCACCGATAGATAATCTACACCCACCAAACGGATGCCATGATGAGCCAGGTATTCTGCCGCGTCCGGGCTTAGAGCCACAAAATCTGGTTGAAATTGTCGTTTTTGCTGCGCCCAAATGGCCGAGTTCCTGGTTTTAAACAACAATCTTCTGGTGCGCGGCGGGATTTCGGAATGTTCCAACACTGCTGCCGTAATGAGATCAACTTCATTCGGTAATTCCAAAACGTAGGCGCGTCCGGTCAGCAAGTGAAGGGGAAGTTGCTCGATGGTGGGAGCATCGCTATTGAGATAATGATAAGGCGCATCCACATGCGTGCCTAAGTGCAGGCTGGCGCTGATCTTTGTAACATTACATGGATCGCCTTCTTCCATTTTCGAGAAGCGTTCCAGAACAATTTCAGGGTCTCCAGGCCAGACAGGCAAGTCAGGTGAAATGGTGAGCGAGATGTCGTAGGTGCGCATGCTCCTCCTGATTTATTCGTAGTATACAGCAATTTCAGGCGCAATTCTAGAGATGATTTGCCGCCTGAAGACTTCAGGGCAATGTTAATGTCGCTAATGTCGCTCTCTCCAACGCCGGCGGATCTATGCTGATCCCCAGGCCGGGGAGCGTCGGTGTATCAATGGTGCTATCCGCGTTGAGGACGAAACGCTCTTGGGTGATGTCTTCTGTATAATATCGGTCTGAGGCGGAAATATCGCCAGGCAAGGTGAAACCCGGCAAAGAGGCCAGCGCCAGATTGGCGGCGCGCCCAACGCCTGTCTCCAACATTCCCCCGCACCATACGGGAATCTGTTGCGACAGACACAGGTCGTGAATGGCGACCGCCTCGCTCAATCCGCCCACCCGACCAGCCTTGATGTTGATGATCCGGCAAGCGCCGATTTCGAGCGCCTGTCGGGCATGGCGTGCGGAGAGGATGCTCTCATCCAGGCAGATCGGGGTGCGTAACTGCGCTTGTAGATGATGGTGATCCCATAGATCATCCTCAGCCAAAGGCTGTTCGATTAACAGCAGATTCAAGTCATCCAGTTGCAGCAAGGAATGTGCATCTTCCAGACGATAGGCCGAATTGGCGTCCACCTGCAAGAGCAGATGAGGAAATGCGTTCCGCACCGCCTGGGCGTCAGTTATATCCCGTCCGGGTTTGATCTTGATCTTAATCCGTTTGTAGCCCTGCGCCAGGTAGTTTTCAACCGTTTTCACCAGCGCGGATGGCGACTCTTGCAAACCCACAGAGACGCCCACCTCCACCTGCCGGCGTTGGCCGCCCAGCAAGGCTGAGAGCGGCTGCCCCTGGAGCTTTCCCATCAGGTCCCATAACGCCATCTCCAGCCCGGCTTTCGCCATTGGATGACCGCGCACGAAGTTCAGCCGTTGGCGAAGTTGCCCAGGGTGCTGGATTTCCTGGTTCAAAATCGCAGGAATTAGAAAATCGCGTAAGATATGCCAGGCGGTTTGCACAGTTTCGTATGAATAACCAGGGTCGGCGTCCGCCACACATTCTCCATAACCCGTTAAGCCGTCTGTGCGCGCTTCAATCAGGATGCAATCGCGGGTTTGAATGCGCCCAAAAGATGTTTCGAATGGGGTGCGCAAAGCCATACGCAGATGACGCAGCGCGAATTGGGTGATCTTCATAAAGTGCTTTCTCCGTAACTCAATACATAAAAACTGCGCGGGTAAGCGCCTGGCAGATGGATGAAATCGGTCGCCAGGTATCCTTGTTCAAACAGGCGTTCGAACAGGCCGCGGGTATGTAATCGCCAGGCGAGCGCCAGTTCGCGGCTGGCTGCTTTGATGGCTGAAAAATCCGCCGGAATTTCGACCAGGAGCAGCGGTGGATGATTGTTTAATTCAAGAGTTTTCTCAAACTCACTCAGGTTTGCACCCTCCACTGGCTGCGCCAGGCCGCTCTCATCAATGCGGGTGGGATTGAGAATGGGGGCGCCAGCGGAAAGGAAATGCGCCAGATCGAGCGTCAGACGTGGGCGCTTGCTCAAGCGCTGGTTCACCCGTGGGGAATTGATCCACCAATCCACCTGGAAGCGGTCTGAGGGCAATCCGGCGTTCAACTCGTCGCGCATTGACCCATAAGCGTCGCGCAAGTAAGTGTTGCAAACCGCGCCCAGACGGGCAATATTCAGGTACGCGTTGCGGCTGAGCAGGGGGTCATACGTCCAGGTGATACGGTCTAACCCCTGGTGACGCACCATCTGCCATTGCGCTCGTTTGAGCAGATACCCCACGCCCCGATCGCGGTAATTGGGGTGAACGCCGAGCATGTGTGAGCAATGTTTTGGCCGCGGCCCATCGGGGGTGAAGTATAAGCCTGGAAAACCAAATACAAAGCCAATCAGGGGCGACTGCGGAGGCGGCTCATCCCACGCCCAATCTTCCAACGCTGAAGCTGAGCCGCCTCCACCAGCGCCTGTATCATAAGCGCCGATCACCAATCCGCCGTTATGACAGGCGGCCAACAGCATGTGCACAGGTACGATGTCGGAGTCCGCTCCCGGCCAAATCAGGCGCTGAAGATCCTCAACCGCCGCCATCGCTTGCGGCGTTTCCAGAATATGCAAAGTAACCGGGCTCAAATTCTTCTCTCGCGTAAAGATTGATAAAAAGACGCCCGCCAGTTGTGTTCGCGCAGATATGCTAAATGCTGCGACATGCGCGTTGGCATTAAATTGAAAACACGCGGCAGGGTGTCTAAAGCTGTCGTACGGTTCACTGCCATGTAATCCAGCCAATAAGCAGAGACCGGAAAACTGGGGAAAGTTGTTTCAAGAAATAGATTGAGCCAACGTAAATAGGGCGGCGGCACACTCATCAATCGTCGCCGAAGGCCGGTTTCCTGCATAATCAGCTCCATCACCTGGCGAAAAGATAGATACTCAGGTCCGCCTATATCTATAATACGATTCTCAGTTTCTGGATCATCCAGCGCCCACACCAGGCAAGCAGTCAGATCTTCCACCCACAGGGGCTGGATATGTACTTTGCCATCACCTGGCATCAAAAAGAAGAGCGGGATCGCGCCCAACAAACGCGCCAGACCGGTTGTGAAATGATCGCCTTGACCATAGACAATCGCTGAACGCAAGATGGTGTAATTTAGGGAACTGCGACGGATAAATTCCTCAGCGATACCCTTTGATTTAAGCGCTGGATAAGCTGACGCCCGATCTGCGCCCAGATGACTGACATAAAAAAATCTCTTCACGCCCGCATCTTCGGCCATTTGTACCACCGTGCGCGTGCCGCGAACATCAATCTCAAACAAATCGGCGCTGGGACCTTTCCATTCGCCGCTCGCCAGGTGATAAATCGTATCAACGCCAACCATGGCAGCCCGCAGACCGCGTTCATCCGTCAAACTGCTGACTGCCACATCCACTGATACGCCACGGGGTAAGCGCGGAGAATGGGGAGAGGGCCGGATGAGTGTGCGAACCGGATAACCCGCTTCGACCAGACGCCGGATGAGCGCGCTGCCAATGAACCCGGTGCCGCCAGTGACCAGGATCATAACCATTCCACCTTGATAGAACCATCACCGCGCCCGACGGATCGCATCCAAAGCTTCGGGGTTGACCAGAGACGATGTATCGCCGGGATCCAGGCCGAGATAAGCCGCGCGGATCATTCGCCGCATCACCTTGGCGTTGCGCGTTTTCGGCAAGTCGTTCACGAAAAGTACCTCGCGCGGCGCCAGCGGCTTGCCCAGGGCGCGAGCCACCAGATCGCGCAGCTCGCGACGCAATTCGTCGTTGGCCAAATCATTCGCCATCAGCACACAAAAGGCAATCACTTCATTGCCTTTGATTTCATCCGGCGCCCCAATCACCGCCGATTCCAGCACAGCGGGATGGCTGACCAAAATCGACTCGATTTCGGCGGGTCCCAGCCGCTTTCCTGCAACTTTGATTGTGTCGTCTGACCGGCCAAGAATGTACCAGAGTCCATCCTCGTCAATCACAGCAAAGTCGCCGTGCACCCAGGTATTCGGCCAACGTGACCAATACGCGTCTATGTAGCGCTGAGGATCCTTCCAAAAACCACGCGTCATGCCAATCCAGGGGGCTTTGATCACCAGTTCGCCCACCTGGCCGCGCACCGGCTGCCCCGAATCATCCACTACATCGGCAGCTATACCGGGGCAAGGAGCAGAAAAAGCGCAAGGCTTGAGCGGCAGCAGCGGGTTGCCCATCACGATGCCGCCAGAGATCTCTGTGCCGCCTGAATAGTTAATGATTGGTCGCTTGCCGCCGCCGACCTTCTCGAAAAGCCACATCCAAGGGTCCGGGTTCCATGGTTCCCCGGTGGAGGCGAAAAAGCGCAGGGAGGATAAGTCGTGTTGGCGAAACGGCGCTTCGCCATGCGGAATCAAGGCGCGCACCAAAGTAGGAGAGACTCCCAACGTCGTGATGCGATGACGCTCCACAAGCGACCAAAGCCGATTGGGAGCAGGATAATCCGGCGCGCCATCATACAAAACAAACGTACTGCCTAATAACAGCGCACCGAACACCAGCCAGGGACCCATCATCCAGCCCATGTCGGTCATCCAATAAATGATCTCTCCCGCATGAACATCCGTGCCAAAGGCCATATCTTGAGCAGACTTGACAGGAAAGCCGCAGTGTGTGTGAACCGCGCCTTTGGGGCGTCCGGTCGTCCCCGAGGTGTAGATGATCATCAGCGTATCTTCAGGATCGGTCAATTCAATCGGGCACTCAAGCGGCTGCTCCTCTATCCACTCGTGCCACCACAGGTCACGCCCGGATTGCATGGGCGTCTCCTGATTCGTCCGCTTCAACACAATCATGCGCTGTAAGCTGGCGACGCGGCTTGCAGCCTCATCAGCGATGGGCTTCATCGCCGCCGGCCTGCCGCGCCGGAATGAACCGTCTGCGGTGATCAAAGCTTTGGCTTCAGCATCCGCCAGACGGTCAGCGATGGCGCTGCTGCCAAACCCCGAGAACAACGGCAAAATGACCCCACCGATGCGGGCAATGGCAAGCAAAGCGATGACGATCTCCGGCGTCATCGGCATATACAATCCCACCGCATCGCCTTTCTTCAAGCCCAGGGCGCGCAGACCATTCGCCGCCCGACAGACCTCGCGGTATAACTCGCCGTAGGACAGAGCGCGGTTCTGCCCTTCTTCCCCTTCCCAGATCAGCGCAATTTGATTTTCGGTGGGCGTCCCCAGATATTTATCCAGACAATTATGCACAATATTCATCACGCCGCCCACACACCAGCGCGGCCAGGCGATGCCGCGCGACAGATCCACTACCTGAGTGTAAGGTTGGAAGAAGCGGATATCCAGATACTTAAGCGCTGCGTCGGTGAACCAGGCGATGTCGCTGGTTGACTGCTGCATCAATTCAGAAAAGTCTTTGATCCCCCATTGGCGCATAAAAGCGGTCAAGTGGGCTTTCTCGATGTAATCCGCGGTCGGCCGCCAAACGATCTCACCGCCAAAAGCAAAAGGCTCGGTCATCTCTTCCTCCACAGGCGCATCTGCCAAAATTATAACACCCCTATAGTTGGCTGATATTCGGGCGAGAGGAGTTTATGGAAGGTAAAATTCATGATGCCCCATCTTTAGCGCTTTCGACGGTCAACGCGAGGCGAATCTTGCAAGACAAGTAAGCAAAACGGCGCAAAACGTCCCGCAGACTCCTCTGCAAACAAGCCTGTGTGAACAGAAACCCGCGGGACGTTCATAACCAAATGATCTGAAGGTCAATCATTTTAGGGTGAATGGTTGTTGACCTGGCCGATCATATCGGCTATAAATACAGAATTCCTGATCATTTGACCCAAATGACGCAGTTTGTCCAGCAGCGGAATGGTTCTTAAATTTCTCATGGAGGAGCGATATGTTCCGGGTGGCAGAATCTGACAACGATGAAGTGGCGATTGTTACTGGCGCTTCTTCAGGAATTGGCGAGGCCACCGCGCGGCTGTTCGCCCGGCATGGCTATCGGGTTGTGCTGGCGGCGCGGCGCAAAGAGCGGTTGGAAGCCCTGGCACAAGAACTCTCCGGCGCCGACCAACAGGTTTTAGCAACGCCAGCGGATATCAGCAAGCTGGAGGATATCCAGCGCGTGGTTGCCGAAAGCTTGAAACGCTTTGGGCGCATTGACGTGCTAGTAAATAACGCTGGCTTCGGACGATTAAGTTGGTTAGAACAGCTCGACCCTGTGACAGACATCCAGGCGCTGTTGCAGGTGAACCTGATCGGCCTGATTTGGATGACACAGGCAGTTCTACCCCACATGATCGAGCGACGCAAAGGACACATCATCAACGTCGCTTCGATGGCCAGCTATATAGCCACGCCAACCTATAGCATTTACGCAGCCAGTAAATTCGGCGTACGAGGTTTCACCGATGCGCTGCGCCGCGAAGCAAGTATCTATGGAGTCAAAGTCTCCGCAGTATATCCGGGCGGCGTGGCAACTGAGTTTGGTCAACATGCCCGAATCCAACGAAAAACCGGCGCAACCACGCCAGATTGGTTAAAACTCAGCGCAGAAGATGTGGCAAAGGCGATCTTTCGTCTGGCGCGGCGACCGCGTCGGCAGGTGGTCCTTCCCTGGCTAATGCATTTTGCGATTGGTCTGAACGCTTTTCTGCCGGGGGCAGTGGATTATGCCGTGCAAAAGCTTTTCGTTGAGCCGGAAAAGCTGAAATAATCCGTTTGGGATTTGACCTGGCGGCAAGTTGGGGGTACAAAAACAAATCGGGTATATTCTATAATAATTCTCTCATCATCTCGTAATTCTTGCGTAAGTTATCTACAGTATCCTTTAACTGTGAAAACGTTACGCACAAAGAAAGATTGATATGTCTCATTGGCAACTGACATCTGCAAGCGCCTCAATCAGGTAGATCGGGAGTTGGTCATGTCATCTAAAGCATTGCTCAAGTCTGTTCCGGTCAAGTCTTCTGAGATCACGCCGGAGCATGTGTACCTCAATCGGCGGCAATTTCTAAAAGCGATGGGGATCATCGGCGCTGGAACGTTTTTGGCTTCCTGCGCGCCATCTGCTCAATCCCCGCAACCGACCGCGCCCGAGGATCTGAAAGCCAGCGCAGCGACAGACGAGCTTGGGGATCCGTTGAACACCTATGAAGAGATCACCCATTACAACAACTACTACGAATTCACCACCGATAAGCGCGATGTCGCCATGTTGGCGAAAGATTTTATAACTTCGCCCTGGCAGGTCAAGGTGTATGGATTGGTCAATAAGCCAAAAACCTTTGGTCTGGAAGACTTGCTCCAGCAATTTCCGCAAGAGGAGCGTATTTATCGGTTGCGCTGCGTTGAAGCCTGGTCAATGGTGATTCCATGGATGGGTTTTTCCCTCTCCGCCTTGCTTAAAGAAGTTGAACCGTTGAGCGCAGCGAAATACGTGCGCTTCGAATCTGTTATGAATCCGGATCAAATGCCCGGGCAAAAACAAAAATTTTACCCATGGCCGTATCAAGAAGGGCTGACCATCGAAGAGGCGATGCACGACTTAACGCTTATGGCGACCGGATTATATGGCAAAATGCTGCCGCCTCAGAATGGCGCGCCCCTGCGATTAGTAGTCCCATGGAAGTATGGCTTCAAAAGCATCAAGGCAATCGTCAAGATTGAACTCATTGACTATGAACCGAATACGCTTTGGTCCACCATTGCCCCGAATGAGTATGGCTTCTACGCCAACGTCAACCCTCAGGTATCGCATCCACGTTGGTCGCAGGCCAGCGAGCGACGTATCGGCGAGTCTGGCCGCCGCCCTACTTTAATGTTCAACGGTTATGCAGAACAAGTGGCTCATTTATACAAAGATATCAACCTCAAGGATTTTTATTAAGCGCACGGCGTGCGCAGCATTGATTCTCGCCCCACACGCAAATAACCATCTCAAAAACAGCTTTTGGAGGCTTGTTTGCTTTCTTATTTTCGTTCGCTTAAGTTTACGAAATTACAAATCCTGGCGCATAGCGCGGCCTGGTTAATGGCTGGTTGGCTGATCTGGGATGCCTGGGCAGGGAATCTCTCGGTCAATCCCATCCAGGCCGCCACGCAGCGTACTGGGAAGTATGCATTGATCTTTTTGATCGCTTCTTTAGCCTGCACACCGCTGAACACATTGCTGGGTATTCGTCAGGCGTTGTCCGCTCGCCGCGCATTGGGAATCTATGCCTTCCTGTTTGCCGCAGCCCATTTCGCCATCTTTATTTGGATTGATTATGGGTTTCAGTGGGAATTTATCCGTCTGGAAATCCTGGATAAAAAGTATATTCTTGCGGGCGCAGCCACGTTAAGCATTCTAACGCCTCTGGCAGCCACATCTTTCCGCTGGTGGAAGAAAAAACTGGGCAAGCGCTGGAAGCGGCTGCATCAATTGGTGTATCTGGCCGCGCCCCTGGCAATCCTGCACTACAGTTGGGCAAAAAAGGGCGATCTATTCCGCTTGCAAGGTGACATTTTGCAACCGCTGTCCTTTGGGATGGTCGTGACGCTGTTGCTCGTGATGCGCATTCCCGTTGTGCGCCGTTCTGCCAGCCGCTTGCGTCAGGAGTTGCAGCGACGGTTATTCTCCCCTGCCACACCAGGATCGCACGTTGCAGCAAGCAGCATCAATCAGGATCGGCTTGGCTAAATCGTTCGTGCCAGAAGAGCAAGAGCAGGGCTGGCAAGTAGATTAGCATAATAATGAATTGCGTTGGCTGGCGCATGCTTACCCCTGTCAGTGGATCCCAACTGGTCAAACGCCAGGCAAAATACGCGATCCAGCTCAATCCAGCAAAGACCAATCCAGACTTCAAAGACTTCGGAATCAGCCCCAAAATCAATTGGTCATAGAAAAACAATAATTGAGGCGTGAGTGATAGGGCTAACAGCAAGCGTCCTTCGGGCGTTTTCCATCGCAGCGCAGATAGTAACAACAACGACCCTACTGGCAAGATCAGGATGGCAGGGAGGTGTCCCCTCAAAGTGTTCGATACGCTCAACCAATCCAAAGGCCAGGAAGGTAAGACAATTAGAGAAATGATCAGAAATATAAAAATCTCAACCGCTGTTCGCCATGTAGGGCGGTAGAGGAACCCCGCCAGACCCAGGTTAGGCTTGCAGACCAGCAACCAGCCCAGGCCGGGCAGCAACGTTGCGGCGACAAGCAACGGCGACCACTGAGCCACCGCCAGCGCCACCCAATATGGAGCGCCAGCAAAGATGGTCAACCGATGCCAGCCATCTTGCGTAAGCGCATAGGCCAGCGCGGCGGAACTTAACCCAAAAAACGTTGCTCCGGCAAGGTAAGGCGGAAGCGGAGCAAATGGCAGCCCAGCCACAGCCGCCGGTAAAGGATAATAAAAGTACGTTTGATAAGGATAATCGCCTTCAGGTCGGATGAGGCGATAAGGATTTTCGCCTTGCACCAACAGCCGCGCCGCGCGCCATGTCCAGGTAAAATCTTGCGCCAATTGCTGACGTTGACTCAACCGAACATAACAGATCAACCCGCTGAGCAGGCCGATGCTCAGCGTCAAGGCATAGCGAATGCGGGGCGACATTGTTGCAAGAGTCGGTTACAGCACGTAAAAATGCGCTTCTAGCTCCGGCAGATTCACCGCGCGTACGCCCAATCGCAAAACAGTATCCAGCGATGTTTCGGCGCGCAAATGAATCACCGTTTCCAGCGCCAGTTCCGGGATCAGCGCCACACCTCGCAGCCCATTGACTTCGACGATTACGCCTTCACCCTGCCATTCGGGATGTTGCAAAAGATACACCAATGTCCAGTGGCGGCGGGCAAGCATTTCAGCCTGGGCGAGTATTCCTGCCAAAGCTTCAGTGTTGCCCACTCTTTCGATGAGCGCCTGCTGATCTAAAACCTCATCTCCGCGCAGCCAAGCGCGCAGTTGTTGGTGGACGACCAAATCCAGATAACGGCGCAACGGGCTGGTAGCGCGGCAGTAGGCTGGCAGACCAACGCCAGCATGAAGAGCGGGGATAGCACTGGTTTGACTGCGCTTCAGACTGCGCCGCAGCGCATAGCGGACAGCCAGAGAGGCTTCATCTAACTTTTGCAACGAGGCTTCTGTTGGCAAAGTCGCTTCCTGAGAAACGAATGGCGCCGGTATCCCATGCTGCATAGCGAAGATTGCCGCCGCCTCGCCCGCCATAAGCATCGCCTCGCGCACCAGGTCGCGGCTGCGCAACCTTGCCAACGGCGTAATAGCGACCTGGTCGCCAACCACGCGCACGGTCGTTTCCGGCAAATCGAGCAAATATGCACCGGCAGCCCGCCGACGGGCGTGATAAACCTGCGTCAGATGATACAGGCTGCGCAAGGGTTCATCCTGCAGTTGCTCCTCTGCTTGCTCATACGTGAGGCGCTGGACGCGTACCCAGGCGGGTTGGATCTCAACGCCAATAATCTTCGCCTCAGCATCCAGGCGAATATGAAACGATAGCGAGGGAGAAACCTCTTGCAGGCCAAGCCCCAGCGCAGCCACAGCCTGCCTGGGCAACATAGGTATTTGACCTTCTGGAAGATACAATGTGGCCGCGCGAGCGCGGGCTTCGAGATCTGCTGGGCTATCGGGTGGGACCAGCGCCGCCGCGTCGGCTACATGCACCCAGATTTGACCGCCAAGAAAATTACCCTGCTCATCTTGTTGATATTCGATCAAAGAGACGGCGTCATCGGGGTCCTGGTTATCGCGGTCGTCAATTGCAAAAGCTGGCAAGCGCGTCAGATCCACACGCTTTTCTTCAGGGAGAGGGGGTAAATCCACCGCTGGCGGCTCAAGCGACAACCCCAGGCGGTGCGGATAAGGGTCAACTTTGTAGTCCCACACACCCCATTCCAACAATAAAGCGTGGGCATTCTCTGGTCGTTCGCTGCGACCCAGATCACGCAATAAACGGCTCTCTTTGCGCCGACCCAAAGCGAATTCCTCCAGCTCTCTCAAGTAACGGCTATCTTTCTTCGGCGAGATGCTGCCAGAGATCGCTCGTTTCAGAAAATCCTCCCTGGCGGATTTTTCGGCCTGGCGAGCCTGGCGAGCAATGCGTTCTTGCGCTACGTATTCCGCCGGGCGCGCCCAGATTGTCTCAATATCGCCCGTGAAATACAACCCATCTTCCACCCACTGCCAGACCTTCCAGGCAGTATAGGGATCATAAACACCGAAAGCCAGCTCAGCAAGTTCCGCCAGCGAAAGGGAGGCGTTGCTCTCCGCCAGTATTTCCCAGGTAAGCTGCGCCAACTCGAATAAACCTTGATCTATCGCCGGCAGCTCATCCAGACTGTTGAGCGGTCCGGGGTGCAGCAACAAGATATCTTTCGAGCGCACTTTGAGCTGGTTCTTGTCCTCCAGCTCGATTTCGAGCCGATCGCCGCTTTTTAATACCCGCGCCGGGCGTTTTTTGTACAGCACCAGGCTGTTGGGTGGGACATCAGTTTCGCTCATTCTCTATGGGCCGCTTCAAGGAAAGGATAGTCTCGATTATACTTAGATTCAGAAACGAATAACGAGAGCTTTTCTGGCTCAGATACCAACACACAAAATGATTTCTTATCTCTGCAAAGGATTATCCTGCAATGAAGTTGAATGAAGCATTGCCGGTCGTCATCTCGGTTTTCGTCATCATCCTGGTGGCAATTCTGGAGAAGCAAAGCAAATTGATCGCCGCGATCACCGCCACCATGCCGCTGACAATTCCATTAGCGTTATGGATTGTATATTCCTCCAGCCATGGTGATCGTCAATTGGTCGAGAATTTTACACGCAGCATGGTCACCGGCATCATCCCCACCGTTGCCTTCGCTGTGACGCTCTGGTTTGGGGCGCGAGCCGGATTGAAGCTGGTCCCAATGATTGCTTTGGGCTATACGGTTTGGGCAGCGGTGTTACTCTTCATGCTGGGTGTACGGCATTGGATAGGCTAAACTGTTCAACTTTTGTTGTCAGCCCGGCGCAATTTATCTTAGAAAGGGTCGCGTAATTTGAAAATACTCCACGTAGTGGGCGCTCGCCCGAACTTCATGAAGGTCGCGCCAGTGATGGCCGCGATGAGCAAACACCCTGATTGCTTTCAGCAGACGCTGGTACATACCGGCCAACACTATGATTACCGCATGTCGCAGGTGTTCTTCGAGGACCTCGATCTGCCTGAACCGGACGACCACCTTGAGGTCGGTTCCGGGACGCACGCCGAGCAAACCGCCCGCGTGTTGCTGGCATTTGAACCCGCGCTGATCAAACACAGACCGGATTGGGTTTTTGTGGTGGGAGATGTCAATTCCACCCTGGCGTGCGCTCTGGTTTGCGCTAAATTGGGCATACCCGTCGCGCATGTGGAGGCAGGTTTACGCTCCTTCGATCGCAGTATGCCAGAGGAGATCAACCGCTTGCTGACCGATCAGATCGCCGACTTGCTTTTCACCCCCTCGCCGGATGGAGACGAGAATCTGCTGCGAGAAGGCGTGGCGGCGGAGAAGATCCACCGCGTGGGCAATGTGATGATAGACACGCTGGCGCGACTGCTGCCCCGCGCCCGCTCTCGGCCTATCTTAACCGAACTGGGTTTGAGCCGTTCGGGGTATGTGCTGGTTACGCTACACCGCCCTTCAAACGTCGATTCGCCCGAAACATTGCAAGAGATTTTATCCGCTCTATCTGAGCTGGGAAAAACCTGGCAGGTGATCTTCCCAGTGCACCCTCGCACACGTGAAAGAATGCGACAATGGGGGCTGAAACCCACAGGCATCCAATTCATGGAACCGTTGCGTTACCTGGACTTCCTGGCGTTAGAAGAAAACGCGGCTTTCGTTCTGACCGATTCCGGCGGCGTGCAGGAGGAGACCACCTACCTGGGCGTGCCTTGCCTGACGGCGCGGCCTTCGACAGAACGCCCCATTACCGTGACGCAGGGCAGCAACCGATTGGTGGCAAGCAACCGTCAGGCGATCCTGGATGCCGTAAGCAAGCTGGATTTGCATGAAAGGCAGCCCGCCAATCCACCTGACCTTTGGGATGGGAGAGCCGCAGAACGCATCACCGAAGTGATGTTACAGATTGCAGATGGACGATAACGGTTTCCTCGCCAGCTCCAAGATATGTTTCAGGACTGTTTCCTGTGATTTGGGACGATCAACGACCAGTTCGTCCGCCTGGATTTCCCAAATGAACCCGGCAAATTTACGTATGGATTACCCATCATGAGCCACAGCAATCACTGCTCTTAATTCAAATACCCCTTTTTCTTTTCTAATAATCTGATGTAAACTATAGATGAGCCAAAAAACACAAATGAACCCGGAGGTTATAGATGCAAAATTCATCCTTCCCTGAGCTGAATACCCCGGAGCGAACATTGTTGGGCCCTGGGCCAAGCATGACCTCGCCGCGAGTGATGCGCGCCCTCTCTGCTCCTGTGATTGGCCATCTGGACCCGGAGTTTCTTCGGGTGATGGACGAAGAACAACAGCTCCTGCGGCTGGTCTTCCAGACCAAAAATGAACTCACGTTGGCGATCCCTGGCACAGGCAGCGCCGGCATGGAAGCCGCTCTGTGCAATTTCATCGAGCCTGGCGATGCAGTTCTGGTAAGTGTGATTGGTTTTTTTGGCGAACGGTTGTACGAAATGGCGAAACGATACGGCGCAGAAGTGGACCGCCTGGAGCGCGCCTGGGGCGAGATCCTCGATCCCGCCGAATTCGAAAGCGCCCTGAAGAAGAAAAACTACAAATTAGTCGCCCTGGTGCACGCTGAAACATCTACTGGCGCATTACAGACCGGCATCCCAGAGATCGCCGCAGCCGCCCATCGTCACGGCGCGCTGCTCCTCTTGGATACAGTGACTTCGCTGGGAGGAATTCCGGTGGAGATAGACCGTTGGGATGTGGATATTGCCTATAGCGCGGCTCAAAAAAGCCTCTCTTGCCCGCCAGGTCTGGCGCCTCTAACGGTCAGCGAGCGCGCTCGCCAGGCATTAGCGGCTCGGAAGACGCCAGTCGCGAACTGGTATTTAGACTTGAATGGCTTGGAAAAATACTGGGGGCAGCCTCACGCCTATCACCATACTGCGCCCTGCAACCTGCATTTTGCTCTTCGAGAAGGGCTGCGCATGGTCGTTGAAGAAGGGCTGGAAGCTCGTTTTGCCCGACATCGGGCAAACGCGGAGTTGTTCTGGGAAGGGTTAGAGGCGTTGGAACTTTCCCCATTTATTCCACTGGAATACCGCTTGGCCACATTAACCACTCCTCGTATCCCGCCAGGAGTAGATGACGCTGAAACGCGCCGCAGGCTGCTGGAAGAATACAACATTGAAATCGCCGGCGGGTTCGGCCCTCTGAAGGGAAAGGTCTGGCGGGTAGGGCTGATGGGCTATAGCAGCCGTCGTGAGAATATTCTGCTACTGCTTGCCGCGCTGGATCGTATCTTGCATGGCTAGCAAACAAATATAGCCGTCCTGGCGTTCTTTATGATCGGTTTATCGAAAGGGAAATAGAATCGCATGGCTCGCTGGATTCGCTTCTTTTTTGCAATCCTGATGGGGCTGGCAATTGGTTTGGCGTACGGCTGGTTTATCAGCCCGGTGAAGTATGTGGAAACCTCGCCTCATACATTGCGCATTGACTATAAGGCAGACTACGTCTTGATGGTCGCAGAAGCATACCAGTATGAGGCGGATTTGAATTTAGCCGCCCAGCGACTGGCTTTGTTGGGCAATCTCCCGCCGACGGAAATCGTCGCCCAGGCGATCCAATTTGCTCAAAAATACGGTTACAATGACGCAGATCTCGCCCGAATGCAGGTATTATGGAGCGCATTACAGTCTGCGAGCAATTCTCAAGGAATGGCTGCGCCCTAGATCAAAATGAATGGAGATGAACGAGGTCCCTGGTATTTGTTGACCGGTCTGGTGATAGGCATCGCATTGGGCCTTTTTTATGCCTGGGTGGTGCAGCCGGTTCAATATGTGGATACCGCGCCAGATACATTGCAATCCAACTTTAAAGATCACTATCGGGCGTTAATAGCCTCAGCATATCTTGGTAATGAAGACCTCCTGCGCGCCAGAGCGCGCCTGGAATTGTTGCACGATGAAGACGTTTTCCGGGCGCTTACTGAACAGGCGCAGCGCACCCTGGCGGAAAACGGTTCCGATGACCAGGCGCGTGCATTAGGACTGCTGGCTATCGCGCTGGGACAGGCGCCTCCCGGCCCGGCAATCGCCGTTACTCAACCTCGAACCATTTCCACCAGTGTATCTACTCGGACGCCGGGCGGGCTTACGCCCACGCGGGAAGTCCGTTCAGAGTCGAGCCCGACGCCCACCCGCGCGGTGACCGATACAGAAACGCCGGCGATGCCCCCTGCCAAATCATCCAGCAGCCCCGCTCCCAGCGCCGAAGCATCAGCGACGCAATCCGCCTCGCCGACTGCGCCGCAGACCGCGCCTCCAACCCTCACTCCCGGCGGACCGTTCGTTTTGCTCAGTCAGGAAAAAATATGCGACCCGCCATTACAGACGCCATTGTTTCAGATCGAGGCCTTGGATCGCTTCAACCAGCCCATCCCAGGCGTGCTGGTCATCATCACCTGGCCCGGCGGCGAGGAGCGTTTTCTCACCGGGTTGAAACCAGAAAAAGGCGCGGGTTACGCCGATTTTGTCCCCGCCACAGGCGTGTTGTATTCGTTGCGTTTGGGCGAGAACGGCCAGCCCGTCAATGACCTGGCCGCTCCGATGTGCCCACGTTCCAGCGGCGCGCCGACCTGGGGAGCATGGCTCTTGAAGTTTGTACGCCCTTGATAGTTATCGCGTTGGGTATGGAGAGTAAAGGAGATCGTTATGAAAATCGTTTTAGATCGCCGCAACTGTAATTGTTGGGATGCGCCCTGCGAGGCGCACTTTGGCTGGCATTTCCTGCGTCAGGAAATCACGCCGGTGGACTGCACTACCGAAATCAGCGAGGATGGGCAACCAACGGTCACATTTTATATCAAAGACCGAGATGGGCGTGATAAAGTGCTGGTGGTGGACGAAACCAACTGGGCTGAAGCGTATGATTCCTGGCGCAGCGCCTGGGAAAAACAACAGGCTGAACGCGCAGATCACGAGTAGATTTTTGAAGGAGGCAGGATGTCTTATTACCCACGAGCCAGTTAAGATAAATATTCCCAAATCGGACAACGATGTTACAAAAATGAACGGGAGGAAGAGAGGAAGATATGAAAGCCATGCGGTCACAAAATTCAAGCGTTACAAAAGGTCTTCTATACTTTTTGCTGCCTTTAATCCTGGCAGCGATTGCGTGTGAAATCCCTGGTATTAGTAACGAGACGTCACTACAACAAACCAACGTCGCCCTGGGCATTCAACAGACGATGAATGCCATCAATGACGCCACCCTTCAGGCGCAACTGACCCAGGTTGTGAATGTCAACCCCACCGTTGCGCCGCAACAAAACATCCAGGCCACATTGGATGCCCAGGCAACAGCGTTGGTTTTACAACTTACACAATCCGCCTTGCCAGCCACCGCTGAAGCGACCGCGACGGTTGAGTCTGTTCAGTCCCCTACTGCCACGCCCACTACCGCCACTGTCTCTCTGGAAGCCATCTCCATTACAGATTGGGGGATGAGATTTTGGGTGCCTCTAAATTCCGGGTGTAAGGTTGATGGAGCTGGCTGTTGGAAGATGAACGATGATTACGATAAGCACTTAGGTACAGGCGAATTGATATTGGTGAGCAAAACTCCCGTGAGAATTAATCCAGACTGGCCTAACCCCTATCTTGTTTTATGGCATCGCTACAAATTCAATAATACGGCGCATATAGACCTGCAAATTGATGGAAAGTGGAGCACGGTCAAAATTTTAAACCGCCAATCAAGTTCCAATAACTGGGTACGGGAGATTATTAAACTGGCTGATTACAAGGGAAAAGAAATAATCGTCCGCTTTGCCGCGGCAGGGATATGGGGCAGCGGCGGTATTCCTGGATCCAGTTGGTATGTCAACGATGTTCGCATTGTGCCGGATTACAATCCGAACCAATAAGCGCTTTGTCTTAATCGTTGACGATCAATCCTGTTAGTATCTGGCAGCGCGCTAGAAGGGCAATGCATTGCTTTTGCAAAAACGTCCCGCAGATTCCCGTAAAAACAAACCTGTGTGATCAGAAACCTGCGGGACGTTCATAACCAAATGATCTGAAGTTCAATAAAAGAACGGGAGGAACAAATGAGAAGCGCGCAGAAACAAACTCTACGGGTTTTGAGAGGTTTTCTCTATCTCCTGCTGCCTTTGATCCTGGCAGCAATGGCGTGTCAGTTCCCTGGAATTGGCGGCAACACATCTTTGCAACAAACCAACGTCGCCCTGGGTATCCAACAAACGATGAACGCCATCAATGACGCCACCCTCCAGGCGCAACTGACCCAGGTCGTCGCCGCTAATCCCACCGTTCCTCAGCAAAACGTACAGGCCACACTGGATGCCCAGGCAACGGCTATTGCACTGGACTTCACTCGTACGGCTGCCCCAGCGGCTACCGACACGCTGACGCAGACCAACAGCCCAACGCCAACCATCGAGGTTGCCCTGGACGAGATACCCATTGTAGAATGGAAAATGTTCTTTTGGGTGACGCTAAATTCGGGCTGTTATGTTGACGGAGCCGGCTGTTGGAGGATGAACGACGATTATAGAAAGAATGCCAATCGTGAGGACGTTACCTTAGTCAGCAAGA
The DNA here is from genome assembly GCA_020060465.1 of Anaerolineales bacterium. Classification (GTDB taxonomy): domain Bacteria; phylum Chloroflexota; class Anaerolineae; order Anaerolineales; family UBA4823; genus RBG-16-57-11. Next base: position 19,869 of record JAGVAD010000049.1, on the reverse strand, counting down.
ACCCTGTTCGAATTGATCCAGCCTGGCCAAGACCTTATCTGGTGTTCTGGCATAAATATGATTTTGAGAAGTCAGCCCGCATAGATTTGCTGGTTAACAATGATTGGATAACCATCAAGAACTTCAGAGAAAACGAAGCGACTTCGAGGTGGATTCAGGAGGCGTTTAGTCTGGAAAGCTACAAAGGAAAAGAGATCAGCGTACGATTTTTGGCTACCTCCTATCCCCTTGCGAGTCAATGGTATGTTAATGACGTTCGAATTGTTCCCAATTACACACCGTAAATGTTTCTATTCCTGCGCTCACCGAGCGGCTTGCTCTATCAAGGGGCGCGAAATGACGCCATTTTATTGACCACCGTCGGCGCCAGATCATGGTTGAAGGGTAAATCTTTCCTCAGGAATGGCTTCGACGTCATAAATGCGGACGTACTCGATGCCGTTCAAGAAGATGCGTTTCTCGGGTTCCACACCTTCGATCAGAGGAAACAAACCTCCTGGAATCTGGCGCTGCCATTGATTGGAATAGACCACCAGATAGTCCATGTCCTTCAACCGCCGGATCGCCTCTGGATGATCGAACCGAGAACCAACCCGAATCGGCTCTGTATAACCCACAAAATAGAAGGAGAAGGGTCCGGTGCCATACCAGGAAAGCACGTGCAAATTTTCCGCGCCCGGCTTTTGATTTAAATAGGCTGCAGCCAGATCCAGCCCCTCTCCAGAACCCATAGATAAATTTTCTCTGGCCTGCGGGTTCGCGGCCATCCAGGGGTTCAGGTAAGTCAGATAATACGGATGCACCGACCAACATTGTTGCGCCTGAAGCAGGACCACAACAACCAACGCCAGGGCGGGGATGATCTTCTTACCAGCTTTTGGCAAATAGCTTTTTGATCGCTCTGCCAGAGCATACCAGCCCATGCCTGCAATCAAACCCAAAACCGGATAGACCGGCAAATAATACTTCGACGAAGATTTGGGCGGGATGGTTATGCAAAGGGTATAAATCAGGGTGAACAGGATCAGCCCTGATGTAGCCTGGCGTATTTTACGTTCATGGAAAGGCGTGTATTGGCGCAGCAAGGCGATAAAAGCCGCCATCAACCCCAACAGAGTAATTGGCGTGGAATGCCAAAGATATTTCTCTGGATAACGCAGAAAATATTCCATTGGGCGGGAGAGGATTCCATTGAATACCTCGGCGTCTCCCGATTCAAGGGACAACTCGCCGCCTTTATCCGGCTGGTGTACATCATTTCGGGCAACTTTGCCTACAAATTTGAACGGCGAAAGCGCCAGACTCGCCCCGCTTTGCACCGGCTGCACCCACAATGCCGGATAAAACGCCACCATTGTCAATAAAAACACGGTCCCCCAAATCAGCCCCGGTTTGATGAGCGTGCGCCACAAATAGAACCCATGCCCTTGAGCGCGCAACTCCGAGCGCATCTGCCAGGTATCCAACAATCCCAATAATCCAACCGTGGGCGGCAACAGCAGTCCTGGGATCTTTGCCAACACTGCCAAACCGCCAGAGACCGCTGAAAGAACGATTATTGCAATATGCTTGCCCTGATACAGGTAAACCAAAAAAGCCATCAGTGAGAGGAACATGAAGCTGCTCAGCGGGCCATCCAGATGAGCCAGACGGGTCACAGCAGCATGATAGGGGTCAAAAGCAATCAACAAAAAGCCAATCAGGGCTGGGTAAAGGCCAAACAAGCGCCGCGCCAACCAAAAAGCTACGACCAAAACCCCCACATTGAGCAACACCATCCATTTACGGGCTGTCACCAGGATGTCGTGCGGATGAACACCGTGTTCTAACAGGAATTCTTCCAGAACGGCGTATTTGTCCAACAGACCCTGACCCAACCCCCGATATTGAGGGAATTCCACCAGGTAAGCGATCGTGTCAACCCACATGGTGACCACCCCTGGCGAACGATTCAAGTCGGTGGCAGCAAAATCTCGTTGCCCCAGCGCGTAGTAAAAATTCGCCGAACGCCAGAGCCAGGCCACCTCATCTGTGGCGACAAAGCGATCCAGTTCCAGACCACGCGGCAGCCACAGCGCCAACAGGATAACAGCCAGTAACAGGGCGCGGCGAATGATGTTGGGGATATTTTGGCAGAGGGTGTCCATCCTATCCCAAACGTCCCTGGCTCCTTCCTTTGAGCGATGAAATTACAGCTTACGGCATTGGGTTATTTTGCGCCCAATCATCCCCGAGGATAATCACAATATCCGCGCCGTTGGTCGGATCGAAGAGATGTCGGATGCGGAAAGAATTAATCTTCATCAGATCAACCAGATATTTGAGCGTGTAGGGTTTGCCAGTATAGAAAGTGATCTGAGTGACGGCGCTATATTGCTCGGCGTTGCCGGTTTCGATCACGTTAATGCCCAGCGATTTCAAGTAATCTTGCGTACGTGCAGCCAGGCCAGGCACCGAACTTCCATTAAGCAACCGCACGCGGGCGTTCTCCTGCTTGATCAACTCGGCGATGTCCATGCTGGCAGCCACAGGTTTGGCCGGGTTGGCCTCGCTAAAGACTTCATCGCGCAAGGCGCGGATCTTTTCTGTGATCGGTTTAAGCACGTCTTGCGTTCCGTCGGGTGACTTGGCGAAAGTGATATGTTCGGTTCCGATGGCGCCGCGCTTAATATTTTCCTCCGGAATTTGCGAAGCCAGCCAGGCCAACCGAATGGCCTGATCCAGCGTAAGATTGGTGTGGATGCCGGCAGAGAGTTCATTGTAAAGCGTGGGCGCTTTTGCAATCAGAGTGGGCAGCATCTTATGCGAAAGAATCTGATTGCGGATGGACATAATGACGGCTTGCTGGCGCTGGGCGCGATCAAAATCGCCGCCTTCGGTCTTGCGCAGACGCACATACGCCAGCGCCAGGTCGCCGGGCAAGGTATAGACGCCCGGCTTGAACCTTTTGGTGTTGCCGGTGCCCATCGGGTCGAGCTTGATGGTTTCTTTAAACTCCACCTTCACGCCGCCGATCTCATCAATGAAACGAACGAAAGCGCCGAAATCAATCTGGGCGTAATAATCCACCGGCACTCCCAAGAGACCTTCGACGGTTTCAGCAGCCAACGCCGGCCCGCCGCCAGGCAGTTGATAGGCTTCGCCAATTTGGTAGGCGGTGTTAATGCGACCATAATCCGCGCCAGGGATGCTCACCCACAGGTCGCGTGGGATGGACAGGATGCCGGCGGTGCGATGCACCGGATCCACGGTGAACAAGATCATGGTATCGGTGCGTGGGGGGCCTTCGCCAGCTTCCCAGTCGCGATAATCCAATCCCATCACCAGCATAGTGACGCGATCAGCGCCATCCCAAGGCGGCGGCGTGGGGCCAAGCGCCGGTTCAAGCATTCCCGGCGCAACGATTTCGCCAAACTCGTTGGGGGTAGGCGTGGCATCGCGCACCGTCGCCCCGGGTAGATTGGTCATCTGCCAGTGAGCGATAAAATCGCGTACGCTCACGAAGGTGAGATACCCCACCAACAAAGCGGCGAGGCCGAACCCGGCGAACAGCGCCAGGCGCATAGAATGAGGAAGCGCACTCTTGGCGCGAGGTTTTTTCTGTTTTTGAATTTTTGTACTTTCGAGCTGTGTCATCGTTCATCCTGTACTTTGCGTTGAGGTAACCGCAAGCAGCAGGATTATAACACGGTATAATTGCGGCGTTGCGGGGCAGCTTTTGCTGTCAGTGAGCATGCTGAAACTACGACGCAACAAATTCATCTGGCGTTAGGAACCAGGCGTAATGTCTTTATTGACGGCGAACGATCTTGCCAAATCATACGGGGCGATAGATATCTTTCGGGGTATATCCTTCAGCATCCCGCAAGGCGCGCGCATCGCCATTGTCGGCCCGAATGGGATCGGCAAGACCACCCTGCTGCGCATTCTGGTGGGGCTAGAAGAACCCTCCGCTGGCGCGGTGCAGCGAGCGCGCAACTTAAAGTTGGGCTATCTGCCACAAGAAGCCGCCCTGCAAGGCGAACATACGCTTTGGCAAGAATGCCTTTCGGCTCTTACGGATTTGCTGGAGATGGAAGCCGAACTGGCGCGCCTCGAATCTCTGATGGGCGACCCCCACCAAGCGGAGCAGGCGCTGGAACGCTATGGCAGCCTGCAACACGAGTTTGAACGGTTGGGCGGCTACACTTACGAAACGCGCATCCGCCAGACGCTGACCGGTCTGGGATTCGATGATAGCGACTTCAATCGCCCATTGCCGCAACTTTCCGGTGGGCAGCGCACCCGTGCCGTATTGGCACGCTTGCTGCTCTCCAACCCGGATTTGCTCATCCTGGACGAGCCGACCAATCATCTAGATGTGAACGCGGTGGAGTGGCTGGAAGGTTACCTCAGCCAATGGCCGGGGGCGACATTAATCGTCTCACACGACCGTTATTTCCTCGACCGCGTGGTGGATCATATCTGGGAAATGAACGGCGGCGGCTTTGAAACCTATCGCGGCAATTACAGCGCTTATGTGCAACAGCGCCAGGAACGCTGGGAGCTGCGCCAGCAGCTTTACGAGTCTGAAAAAGAGCGCCTGTTGAAAGAAGTGGATTATATCAAACGCAACATCTCCGGTCAGCGAGTGCAGCAAGCCAAGGGCAAATTGCGCCGTTTGAGCCGCGAGGTGCAGGCAATCGAGAGGCTGGGCTTCGAGGCTTTGCAAAATAAAAGCTGGCTGGCGATCAGCGATGAGATCGAAATCTCTGCCCACCCCATGGGCGTTGAGGAGTTAGAACGCCGCGTGCGCGCCCTGCGCCGGCCACAACAGCGTCCACCGCGCTTGCATTTGCACCTGAAAGCCCCCCACCGCTCTGGCGATCTGGTGCTGCGCACCCGCGACCTGGTGATTGGTTATCCCGATGAGGGCAAGCCGCTGTTCCGCGCCCCCGATTTGCTGCTCAAACGTGGCGAGTGCGCAGCAGTGATCGGCCCCAACGGGGCGGGCAAGTCCACTTTTCTGAAGACGATTCTGGGACAGACGCCGCCGCTGGAAGGCGAGGTCGTATTAGGCGCCAGCCTGCGCATCGGCTATTTTGCCCAGGCGCACGAAGACCTGCGCCCGGAACGGACTTTGGTGCAAGAAATCGAAGCGGTCGCGCCGAACATGCTGCTGGCGGAAATTCGCGATTATTTAGCGCGCTTTATGTTCAGCGGCGAGGAGGTTTTCAAAAAGGTCAGCACGCTCTCCGGCGGCGAGCGCGGTCGGCTGGCGCTTGCCAAACTCTCGCTGGCGCAGGCTAACCTGCTGCTGCTCGATGAGCCGACCAACCACCTGGACATCCCCTCGCAGGAGATCTTGCAAGAAGTGCTGGCAGATTTTCAGGGTACGATCTTGCTCGTCTCGCACGACCGCTATTTGATCGACGCGCTGGCGACACAGATCTGGGAGATTTTGCCAGACCAGTCTGCATTGCAGGTGTTCCAGGGCAGCTATACGCAATACCGCGAGTTCCAACAGCGTCAGCAAGAGGCGGAATCGGCAAAAGTCGCCCTTACTCCAGAGGCTGCGCCGCGTAAGGCGCGCCCCACGCCGCTTTCAGCAGAGGAGAAAAGACGTCGCCAGCGTTTAAGAGAAGTGGAGGAGCGCATTGCTGAGCTGGAAGGCGAAATCGCTGCTCTGGCGCGTAAGCTGGAGAACCTGCCCACCGACCTGGCTAAAGTACAACGCCTGGGGTCAGACTACGCTCGCTGCCAGGATGAGCTGGAAAAGCTGATGGAAGAATGGGAACAGCTTCACCTGGAAGTTGTTCCCGAGTAGTCCATTAATCCGCCGCCGCGCCAGCGCGAATGGGTTCGTCGCCGTTATAGCGCGCCAACTGCGGCCAGCAGTGGGCGATGAGCGCCACCGCTACAATACAGCCCACTCCGCCGCTGATGATGGCGAATGGCACGCCAAAAAGCTGCGCCGCGATGCCGGCTTCCACCTCGCCAAGCTGCGGCCCGCCCTGGAAGAAAATCTGGTTGATGCTGGTCATCCGCCCACGAATGTAATCGGGGGTTTGCAACTGACGAATGGTGTTGCGGATGATAGTGCTGACCGAATCCGCTGCGCCCATCAAGATCAGCGCCGCCATGCTGAGGGCAAATTGCCGCGATAAGCCAAAACCGATGGTTGCCAAACCGAAAACTACCACTGCATACAGGAAGGTCGGCCCCTGACGGCGGATTTCCCGCAGTTGTGAGACAATCAGCCCGGCAGTTACCGCCCCAATGGATTGCGCCGACGAGAGTAAACCATAACCTCGCTCGCCCACTTTGAGGATATCGCGGGCGATAATCGGCATCATGGTATTGGCGGAAGAGAAGAAGGTGGCGAAGAAATCCAGCAGCATGGAAGAGAGGATGATGGGATGTGAAACGATGAAGTGTATTCCCTCGCGCATCGCCGCCAGGCCGCTGGTTTGTCTTTTCAGCTTTTGTTGAGTCACCGGACCCAGCAACGCCAGCGCCAATAACACTGCCCCGAAAGACAGAGCGTTGATCAGATACGTATATCCCTGTCCCCATTCGGCGATCACAAAACCGCTTAACGCCGGTCCCAAGATGGCGCCGGTATTGAAGGCGATGGAGGTCAGGCTGAAGGCGTTGGGCAGGTCACGCGCTGGCACCAGATTGGGGATCAGCGCCTGACGCGCCGGCAGATCAAAGGCAATCGCCGAGGCTTGAATAGCAGTCAGGGCATAGATCGTCCAGATGCTGACCTGGCCGCCGAAGGTGAGCGCCGCCAGAGCCAACGCAGTCAGCGCCATCACACTCTGAGTGACAAACATGATGCGTTTGCGGTTATATGCGTCGGCGACTGTTCCGCCAATGAGAGAAAAGGCGATCACCGGTAGGATGCGCGCCAGACCAATGCCGCCCAGCGCCAGCGGGTTCGGCTCGCCAGTCAACTCGCGAATGTGCCAGTGGATGGCGGCGACCTGCATCTGCGAGCCAGCCACTGAAACCATTAACCCAAACCATAGAAGGCGAAAAGAGCGATGCTGTAATGCGGGTGGAATGTGAATTTGAACCATAGAGACAAATCCAGCAGCGACCGGTTTTCAGACGCGCCAGTCGCTGAATTTCTGTCGCCATTTCTCCTTTCGTATGTTTGTACGCAATCCGCCAGCGTTCAGTCCAGCCGTTTCGTTACGTCCCCCAATCACGCAGATAGAGAAAATCGTAGCCTACCGTGCGGTTGCTGAGCTTGGCAATGGGCGGCATTAGACGCTTGAAGTGGTTGCGGCGCACGCGCTCGACCACCGCCTTCACAAAGGGCGCAGCAAAGCCGGCCTGCACACACTCCTCCGGGCTGTAACGCTCATCCACCAACAGGTAAAGCAGTTGATCCGCCTCGGCGTAGGTGAAACCCAATTCGCCTTCGTCGGTCTGCCCGCTCCACAGGTCAGCAGAGGGTGGCTTGGCGACAATTGCTTCGGGTATGCCCATCGCCCGCGCCAGTTGGCGCACCTGGGTCTTATATAGATCGCCCAACGGGTTCAGGGCGCAGGCCGAGTCGCCGTATAGCGTGGTGTAGCCCAACAAAATCTCGGTCTTGTTGCCTGTGCCCACCACCAGACCGCGGAAAACCTCCGACTGATCGTAAAGCACAATCATGCGCGCCCGCGCCATGACATTGCCGCGGCGCATCTCGTTGGCGTCTGGCGTTTGCTCGAAAAGGGCATCCGCCATGCCGGTGATGGGGATGGTCAACGACTGAACGCCCAGGGCGTTAATCACCATTTGGGCGTGTTCCAGTGAGTCAGGCGAGGAGGTTTTGTAGGGCATGCGCACAGCCAGCACATTGCGCGGCCCCAGCGCCTCCGCAGCCAAATAGCAAGAGAGGGTTGAGTCCACGCCGCCGGAAAGTCCAATCACCGCCCGGCTGAAGCCGGCGCGGGTGATTTCGCTGCGGATAAAGCCGGTCAGAATGGCGCGCGCCAGATCAGTGTTGATAGTCAGGTCAATACGAGGTGGGTTGGTTGACATCTCGCCGGTGATGAACTCCCTGGATAAGGCGGTCTCTGCCGCCGAACACGCCCATTATACTCCAAGAGACGGGCTCCCTGAGCCTGTCGAAGCTTCGCCCGTTTGGGCGATTGGAGTTGGGGGATTTCCAGCCGATACCGCCGGCTGAGTTATCAGGTCTGAAGGAGCACTCAAAGATTGTTATTTGCCGCCTCAGCCGGTTTCCTGCGCCTGGGAGATGGACGCCGCTTCAGCCCGCTGAAGGCGGGCCTCGTAACCTGAGGCGTCGGTTTCCAACCGACGCCGAGCGAGCGCCCACTTATTTCAAAGACGCCGAAGCCGTGCCAATGCCGCGTATGGTTGATAAAACCCCCTGGTCGAAAATGAAAAAATTTCTGGGGCCAAAGCTATCGAAGCAGGACGCAAACACTTGGCGGATTTATGGGGATAGGCGTTTGACTGTGGAAGAACCTGGGTCATTTTATGGCGTCAGCACGGCTTAAAATGCGCTCCAGCTCACGTTGCACCAGAGCAGTGCGTTCATCACGCAGCAGCGGCAAGCGGGCGCGCGTGCGATGCAACTGGTTCAAGTCTAACTCCGCCAGGGTCAGCGCTTCCTGATGATAAGGCCCCTTGGCGATCAGTTCGCCGTCGGGGTCGAAAGCGGTCGAGCCGCCCCAGAAATTCAGTCCATCCTCATACCCCACGCGGTTGGCGTGAACGACGAAATTGGTGAACAGGCTGGCATAGGCGCGATTGATATGCTCCACCCAGCGCGCCGATTCTAACTGCGTTTCCTGGTTCAGGCCGCGCCCCGGCGAAGCCGAGGTGAGCAGCAGTAGCTCCGCTCCATCCAGCCACAGCAGGTAAGGCGGCGAAGCATGCCAGAAATCCTCGCAGATCAGGATGCCCACTCGCCCGAAGCGGGTGTCGAAAGCGCGGATGGAGTCGCCCCAGGCAAAGAAACGACCTTCATCAAAAAGGCCATAAGTGGGCAGATACACTTTATGATGCACATGCACTACTTCGCCCTGCGAAAGATAGGCGGCGGCGATAAAGAAGCGATGGCGTTGATCCTCATCTACGAAGCCCACCACCAGATCCAGTTCGCGGCTGACCTGTAGCAGTGGACGGAAAATGGCATCTTCAGGACTGGGACGGCGCGCCACGCTGGATACCAGGTCCTGTAACACATAACCGGTCAGCGAAAGCTCTGGAAAGACCAACAGATCAGCGCCCTTTTGGCGCGCCTGGCCGGCGATCTCCAGATGCTTTTCCAGGTTTGCCTGAACATCCCCCAGGTGAGTGTTAATTTGCGCCAATCCCAGGGTGATCTTCATTGTTGAGAACCTCCCTGCAACGGATCGCGACGCGAACCCTTGAGCAAAGCCAGGCCGGCGCCCGCCAGCGCCAGCGCAGCGAAAGCCAGGGCCGCCCAGGCATCTAATGGCAGGCCGCGCCAATATGGCGGCGCTCTATTGAGCAGCGCAGTGCTAAAAAGCGCCAGCGCCAGGCCAAACACTCCCAGGCTGAAACGCACGCCGGGCCAGGCGTCAAGGATTGCTGGCAGACGATCTACCAACCATAAGAGACCCAACCCCAGCGACGCGCCGAACAATTGCTGGATAGCAGCACGCGCCGCCTCCCTCCAGGCCAATGATGAAACTGCGCCTTGCTCGGTGAACGCAGTAACATCGTAACCGCAGCGCTCCGCCACGCAGCCCGCCCAAGAGGCTGCGCTGATGCTGGTCAACAGCGGCAACAATTCGTCCGCTAGCTGAGCTGCGCTGAGGCGATTAAGGCGCGCGAATAGCCCCAACCCAAACAGCCCGCCGCCCAGGGCGCCAAACCAGGCCAGTCCGCCCAGATGGATCTGAAACGCCTCCAGTAGATGCTCCTGGTAGTAGGGCCAGACCAGAGCGACGTACGCCGCTCGCCCACCCAACAGACCGCAAGCCAACGCCCATAAACCCGCCTCCACATTGCGCCAGATAGCCTCCGGGCTGGAGCGCCTGGCGACCCAGGCCAGGCCAATGAAAACACCAAAACCCATTAACAAGGAATAGAGATAGATCGGGATATTCCCCAGCAGGTAAAAAGCGATCATACTGCGAATCATACCATGTCTGGGCACAGAATTCGAACTTTCGTTTGGATGGCGCGTTGCCGCGCAGTTTATCGTTGTATAATGGGAATGAGCAGCTACGTTTGTCCCATGCTCTGGCTGCGCCAAAAGTTGTATCGTGTGTACAAGGATGTGTTCATGGACATCTTACAGGACCCCAACTTGACATATATGCTGTTGGTTGCCGGCACAGTGGCGGCGGTGCTGGCGCTGGCGTCCCCTGGTTCCGGCATTTTCGAGATTGGCGCATTGTCTTTACTGATCCTGGCCGGCGTGGGCATTGTGGTCAATGAAATTCCGATTAATTTCTGGGCGATTCCTGTGTTGTTGCTGGGGGCGGCTTTTTTTGCGCTCTCGGTGAGGCGGCCGCGCCAGTGGATTTTTATGGTTCTCTCCATTGCATTCCTGGTGCTTGGTTCTGCGTATCTTTTTCGCAGCGAAGACTGGTGGGCGCCAGCGGTCAATCCTGTGCTGGCTTCGGCGGTCTCTCTGGTCACTGGGGTATTTTTCTGGTTTGTTGCACGCAAAGCCATCGAAGCCGAGCGCGCCCGCCCGCGGCACGATTTAGACGCCCTGGTGGGAGCGATTGGAGAGGCAAAAACCGTTATTCATTTGACTGGCTCAGTTCAGGTGGGCGGGGAGTTATGGAGCGCCCGAAGCGATGAGCCCATCCCGGCCGGCATGCGCGTACGTGTGTTGCAACGCGAAGGATTTATCCTCAAGGTAGAGGCGCTGGAGCAGCGTAAAAGCTGAGCCAGCTTCGGAGGCATCCGCGTTTTTGTTTGAAAGGAAGGAGACGACAAAGAATGGATACAACGAGTATTACGGTGTTGTGCGGTGTGGGCGCCATTATTTTGGTTGTCCTGGTGTTCATTGGCAACGCCATTCGCATTGTGCCCGAATATCAGCGTTTGGTGGTCTTCCGCCTGGGGCGCTGCATCGGCCATCGCGGCCCGGGAATTGTGCTATTGATCCCCATCGTAGATCGAGCGGTGCGGGTGGATCTGCGCGAGCAGGTGCGCGAAATTCCGCACCAGACCTCCATCACCAAAGATAACGCCTCCATTTCGATTGATTTCCTCTGGTACTTCAAAGTGCTCGACCCAACCGAGAGCGTGCTGCAGGTGGGCAACTTTGAAGCAGCAGCGCAAGGTATGGCCACCACCACGCTGCGCGCAGTCATCGGCAGCATCACGCTCGATGAAGCGCTTTCCGAGCGTGAGCATATCAACTTCATGCTGCGCACCAAACTGGACGAAGTCACCGAGCGGTGGGGGGTAAAGGTCACCAACGTGGAAATCCGCGAGATCATCCCGCCGCGCGAGATCCTGGATGCGATGAACCGGCAGATGTCGGCAGAGCGCAACCGCCGCGCTGTGGTGACCGAATCCACCGGTCAGCGTGAGGCGGCCATCAACGTGGCTGAAGGCGAAAAGCAAGCCAACATTCTGCGCGCCGAGGGCGAGAAGCAGGCAGCCATTCTGCGCGCCGAGGGCGAAAGACAGTCGCAACTGCTGCGCGCCGAAGGGTTCGCTATGGCGCTGGGCAAGATCTTCGAAGTCGCCCAGACGGTGGATCCTAAGACGATGACCTTGCAGTACTTCGAGGCGCTCAAGGCGCTGGGCGCCAGCCCATCCACCAAGTACATCTTCCCCATGGAGTTCACCAGTTTGTTGGAGAACTTCATCGTTAGCCGAAAAGAGTAAATGGCTTATTTGGATGCGATTGCGCCAGGCAGCTCGGTCTCGATTGAGCCGGCTACCTGGCGCGATTTGAATGACTTGCGCCACCTGGAGAAGGTGTGCTTCCCGAAAGACGCCTGGCCGCTGCTCGACTTGATCGGCTTGCTGACCTGGCCGAACCTGATCCGCTTAAAAGCGGTCAACGCTGGCGTCATGATCGGCTTTGTCGCCTGCGACCTTCGTCCAGCGGATAACCTGGCCTGGATCGCTACTATCGGGGTTTTGCCGGAGCATCGCCGGCGGGGGATTGGCCGCGCGCTGCTGCTGGCCGTGGAACAGCAATTGACGCTGCCGCGCGTGCGCTTGAATGTGCGCGTTTCTAACCAGGCCGCCATTCACCTGTATCTGGAATTGGGCTATCAGCGCGCTGGCGTCTGGTCAGGATATTATCAGGACGGCGAAGATGCTCTGGTGATGGAGAAACAGCTCTGAACTGCGCTGTTTTCCGCTTTCGATTTCATCGTAAAAAGTCTAGTCTGCCAATACCCGCTTATAATAACCACCGGTGACAATAACGAAGAATAAATCAGATTATTATTTAATCACTGAGCGGACGGATTTAGAAAGCCTGGCGCGCGCATTACAAGGCGAGGCAGTTATCGCGGTAGATACGGAGTCCAACAGTCTGTATGCTTATCGCGAGCGCGTCTGCCTGTTGCAATTCTCCACCCAGGAAGCCGATTATCTGGTAGATCCGCTGGCGCTGGAGGACTTGTCGCCGCTGGCGCCGCTGTTCAAGGACGAGGCGGTTGAGAAGGTATTCCATGCCGCCGAGTATGACTTGCTATGTCTGAAGCGCGACTTCGGCTTCGAGTGCGCCAATCTGTTCGACACCATGTTGGCGGCGCGCATCCTCGGTCGTCATGAAATCGGCCTGGGGGCGATGTTGGAAACGGAGTTTGGGGTGCGCCTGGATAAGCGCCAGCAACGCGCCAATTGGGGCGAGCGCCCTTTGCCGAAATATCTGCTGGATTACGCCCGCCTGGATACGCATTATTTGATCGCGCTGCGCAACCATTTGGAAGTCGAACTGCAAGAGCGCGGTCTGTGGCAACTGGCGCAGGAGGATTTTGCCCGTCTTTGCGCCCTCAGCGCGCCGGAGAATGGCCGTAACGGCACGAGTTCACGCCCGGCGGATTGCTGGCGCATCAGCGGCTCGCATGATCTCAGCCCGCAGCAAGCGGCTGTGCTGCAAGAACTTTGCCGTTATCGCGATCAGATGGCGCGCCATTTGGACCGCCCGCTCTTCAAGGTGCTGAGCGATTATACGCTGCTGGCCATCGCCGCGGCCGCGCCTCGCAACCTGGAGGAGTTGAGCCAATTGCCGGGCATGAGTCCTGGGCAGGTGCGGCGGCATGGCAATCAGTTGCTACAGGCGGTACGGCGCGGCTTGAATGCAGAACCCCTGTATCCGCCGCGCCCGGAGCGCCCCGATGACGGTTATTTGCGCCGACTGGATGCGTTGCGAAACTGGCGCAAGCGCCTTGCGGCGCGGTTGCGGGTGCCATCGGACGTGGTGTTGCCGCGTGAGTTAATGCTGGCTTTGGCGGATGGCGGGCCCTCTAACTTTGAGCAGTTAACCGTTATACTGCGCCATTCGCCCTGGCGGTTGCAGCACTTTGGCCAGCAGATTTTAGACGCCATTCACCCTTGGGCGAAAGACAACGCCTGATTCTCGCAAGACGAAGGATAATATGAAAATTACTTTTCACGGCGCGGCTCAAACAGTGACCGGTTCGCAGCACCTATTGGAAGTGAATGGCTGCAAGATACTGCTGGACTGCGGGCTATACCAGGGTAAACGCTCCATCGCGTTTGAGCGCAACCGTAACTTGCCCTTTCAGCCGGACGAGCTGGATGCGGTGATCTTATCTCATGCGCACATTGATCACAGCGGCAACCTGCCTAACCTGGTCAAATCGGGTTACACCAGACGCATCTACGCCACCCACGCCACGGCACATTTGTGCAATATCATGCTGATGGACTCGGGGCATATTCAGGAAATGGATGTGCAATACGTGAACAAAAAGCGTCTAAAGAGCGGCGAGCCGCCGGTGGAGCCGATCTATACGCTGGAAGATGCTGCACGAGTGGCGCAATATTTTGAAGCCAAGGACTACGAGCAGCCATTTGAGGTCGCGCCAGGCGTGACGGCGCAGTTTGTGGACGCAGGCCACATTTTAGGCTCGGCCGCGGTGGTGTTAGACATCGAAGAAGGACAGCCTTTCCAAAAACGCAAATTCCGCCTGTGGTTTTCCGGCGACATTGGTCGCCGTGGCCTGCCTTTGATTCGCGATCCCGTGCTGCCCAGCCAGGCAGATTATATGATTATGGAATGCACCTACGGCGACAAGCCGCACAGCGACCCTCAAGCGGCTTACCAAGAGCTGCGCGAGGTGGTTAACCGCACAGCGAAACGCAACGGCAAGGTGATCATCCCGGCTTTCGCGGTAGGGCGCACGCAGGACCTGGTATACAACCTGAACATCATGATGACGGAAGGCGACATTCCACCTTTGCCGGTCTATGTGGATAGCCCGTTGGCGGTCAACGCCTCGGATATTTACCGCGCCCACCCCGAGTGTTTCGATCAAGAAACCTGGCAGTTCATACAACAGGGTCGGCATCGCTCGGTGTTGGGTTTTGATCGCCTCACCTACATTCGTTCCGTGGAGGAATCAAAGGCATTGAACGAGCGCAAAGGTCCCATGGTGGTCATCTCTGCTTCGGGCATGGCAGAAACCGGGCGCATTCTTCACCATCTCAAAAACAACATCGAAGACCCGCGCAACACAATCTTGATCGTCTCCTGGCAGGCGCCGGATACCCTGGGGCGTCGTTTGGCCGAGCGTGAGACGCAGGTGCGCATCTTCGGCGAAACCTACCAGCGCAGGGCGGAGGTCGCCACCATTGGCGGGTTTTCGGCGCATGCCGGGCAAAACTTCCTGATCGAATACGCCCAGGCGACACAGGAAACCCTGCAACGCATCTTCCTGGTGCATGGCGAACAGAAAGCTGCCCAGGCGCTGCAAGAGAAACTGGCTGGCGTGGGGATAAACAGGGTAAGCTACCCCGAAATGCATGCGACGGTGGAAATTTAGGCGCACCTCTGCTATAATACCCGGCGCTAACAGGAGAGGTGCCAGAGCGGCCGAATGGGGCGGTCTCGAAAACCGTTGTGGAGCTTGCCTCCACCGTGGGTTCGAATCCCACCCTCTCCGCAGGTCGTAAGATCCGCATAGCAGCGAAAGCTGCACATTATCGCCGGCCTCAATCGCTTGGTGATAGTGTAGGTCACATGACTGAGGGCTTGCGACTGGCGTGGTGTATGTTCACATGCCATCCACGCCCGAGATCGCTCAGTTCCAGCTGGGCGATCTCACTTTTAAGGTGCAGTATCCTCATTGTACATACTCCTCTGCGCCTGTCAAGACATTGTGGGACATCCGCAGCGCGATTTCGACACCGGTACTCATCTGTCCAGTATCTGCTTCTATGTCACAATTGTTCCCATTCGCCTCTACACGCGCTATCCAGAATCGCCTGTCGGCATCCTGTTGCAGCCCGTCCAGGATAGAGAAGAGCGGTTCGTAATCCGGTCGGGCTTTCACCCACAGGACGCGTTTGACCGTTACATCCACGCCAACTTCCTGGATCATGATGTGAACAAGATCCTTGCGCTCTTCCTTGGTGGAGTTCTCCCAGGTCTCACGCAAGTCAAGCAAGGTACGCGCTGCCCGATTCAGGGCCGGCTCAGGAACACGCTCCAGCAAAGCCAGTTTTTCCTTCAAACTGCTGACCTTCTGCCAATATTGGTATTCCTCCCCTTCATACAGTCCACGCTCAAAGTTTTCCCGCATCAGGCGCAACATTCCACGGATCTCTTTACGCTCAGCCTCGGGATCGGCTTGCTCGCTCTGATTATCGAGCATCTGGCGGACAATTGGCTCCCAGTTTTCGGGAAGGTGGATGGATTGGATTAGCTCTGCTACTTGCGCATCGATCAGCTCAGCGCGGACGCTTTGCCCGATGTAAGGACAATCATGATATCCCCGCAGGTGAGATTCTTCCCGGTAATATGTCGGACAATTCTTAGGGGTCTGGATACGCAGCCGTCTGCCACAGTTGGCGCAAACCACCAAGCCCTGGAGCAAGTTTACCCGCACAGTTTTCTTGATGGTTTTCACGGTTGCTCGACGGCCAGCCCGCACAGCCTGGGCACGTTGCCACAACTCCTCACTGATGATTGGCTCGTGTCGACCTTCAGAGATCTGAGGTGGCGTGGAACGAAAACTGACGCCTTTGGGACGCACGGTCATCCCCCGGTAGCGGATCTTACCCACGAAGTAAGCATTGCACAGCATATCCCGCACAGTGTCTTTACCGAATGGATGGTCTCGATTGGTACGAAAACCCTGCTCATTCAGCCACTCGGCGATCTGCTGGTCAGAGTATGCTCCGGTGGCGTAGCGCTCGAACATCTCGACTACCACCGGGGCTTTCTCTGGATCGGGAACGCCCACCCTACGATTTCCTCGAAGCTGGCTGGTGTAGCCCCAGGGCACAGCCCCATTATGGTAACCTTGGGTTGAACGTTCCAGCTTGCCCTTGTTCGTTTCCTTGCTCAAGTTATCCGAATAAAACTCCCCTAACGAACTGACCAAGTGGAAGAGCAACTTGCCTTCTGGTGTGCGCAAGTCAAATGGCTGTTCCACTGCTTTGAAGCTGATATCCAGGGACTGAAGTTCGTGAACGATTTCCAGAGACCATTCCAGCCGACGCGCCAGACGATCCACTTTATGTACATACAGTATTTTAAATTCACTCCGCCGGGCAGCTTCACGCATGGCGTTGATGCCAGGACGGTACTTCTTCCGATAAGCTGATTGGGCTGGATCGGCGAAGACTTTAACGATCTCGACGCCATCACGTTCGGCTTGCTCTCTGATCTGCCGCAATTGGGCATCCAGACTGAACGAGTCGCTCTGCATCTCTGAGGAATAACGAATGTACGCTGCCCCTGGGATGGGTAATGAAGTCTCTGATTGATTGTTTCGATTCATTATCTTTTATATCCTTTCTAATAGGTGAAATCAGTCTCAAAAGACATTGCTATGTAGATGACTTCATCAAGACACCTCCTCTCCAGGAGCAGGTTTGTTTATGGTTAGCTAACTCGTATCATTAGCTTTTTCGTTCTCCAACGCCATCAATCGTAAATGGACCCGTACTAACCAGTCCAACAGGCTCTTAGGCGGCTTGGCGAGAACGATTTGCTGCTCCTGGGAAGGGGTTATATCATCTCCGGCAACCGCTTTTTCTTGTGGGTCATGGTTTTCGCAGGAAATTTCACTAACATAATCATTTGCCACAATTGCACCTCATACGATAAATGGTTTTGAATGTCCCCTATGCGCTTTAGGGGGTAAAAGAAAACTCCGGTTCTGGCATATTGGCTCCCAGAACCGGAGCGTTGATTGAGAGATAGGTCTGTAATAGGGGTTAGTCCTCCTTCATGGTACTCCAAATAGACAGTTGACCTGGCGCTTCCAGGTTTGATCGTCTAGCGGATCGCCTTGAAGCCGGCATCCTGCCAGCGAGGTCACGCTGGTTGAGCCATTCGTCCCAGGTTCTGGGTTGGACCGGAACCAATATCGGACTGGTTTCGGTTGGGCAGCCCATAGGCGAGTTGGACATTTGCATCTCATCCGCAAACAGCGATTGCAAATCGTCCAGCTGGGCTCCTCGGAGCACTTCGCGCGCCAACTCGGTGATAAAATCGCCATCTTCCACGGGTACGATCGCTCCGCCAACGTTATCCCCGTACAGAAGTTGTGCGGCGCGCATCTTGCGCCCCATCAAAGCCAGCGCCTGAGCTTCCATCGTGCCACGATAGACAGAGAAGACTGCCTTCACCGGTTTGGTCTGCCCCAGGCGCCAGACCCTGCGAAGAGCCTGCCACAACACGTAGAGCGAGTATTCGACTTCGGCAAACACCACTGAGGCGAAATTTACCAGATCCAGGCCGGTAGCCACCAGGCGGGGATTGGTAATCAGCACATCCACATCAGCATGCCTGTCGATCCAGGCTTCGCGCTTACGGGGATTCACGCTGCTGTACAGGGTGATCACTCGCAGGCCAGCATCCTTCAACACAGCTTCGATGCGCTCCTGGATGTCCCTGGTACCGGTCTGGCGCACGTACACCAGCACCCGTCGGCGTTGGGCTTTCTCGGACTGGCAGAAACTGGCCAGCCATCGCTCCTTGGGTAACAGGTTGCTTTCGATCAACTGCTCCTGCAGCACGGCCGGCAGCGACATCAGCGGGCTCTGGACGATCACTTCCTTCTCGCGTTTTCCAGCCGCGGTTTGCGCTGTACGGGCTGCTTCCAGCAGAATCTGGGCAGCTTGTTGGTGCATTTTACTGTCTCCAGTGAAGTCCAGCAGTTCTTTTGCCAGGGCGGCGAGCTGATTGGCCGGGACAGCGGCATGATTGAGCATCACTACTTCATCCCTGAATGCGGAGTTTGGACGCGCTAACGCCCACTGCAGCCACAAGGAGAGGTAACGCGAATCGCGAAGTGCCATATGACGCAGGATATTTTCCATTCCCTGGTACTGGTGTGCTTGAGCATCTTCCATCTCTAGTTCAACCACCTCTTCCGCATAGGGAGGTAGCTCGATCCCCAGGTCCTTCAGGTTGAGGAAGATTGAGTTGTGCAGCAGGCGGGTGATGATCGCCGGGCTGACGCCCGGGATCTCGTGCGCCTGCTCGCGGTAACGCCGGTTGCCGGTGAAGGCTCCGTCCTCGTCAGCCAGGTCGCTGCCCACCTTGCGCTTGCGCACGCTTTCCAGCAGACCGTAAGCGTTAGCCCAGCGCAGCTCGTCATGGAAGGCGAAGTCGCTGCGCACAGCTGGGTTCAGGCGATGAAGCAGCCAGAAAATCGAGGTGCTCTTCCCGCCGAAGTACGTGCCGGTTAGTGTGAGTGTAAAGCGGCTGGCCTCAACCAGT
This sequence comes from Anaerolineales bacterium, assembly GCA_020060465.1. GTDB lineage: Bacteria > Chloroflexota > Anaerolineae > Anaerolineales > UBA4823 > RBG-16-57-11. The sequence goes on along the minus strand of JAGVAD010000049.1, from coordinate 989 downwards.
TGGTGAAAAGCCACGCCCCGGTCACTGGCCTTGGCTTTGTACTCGTGGATTTCGTCACCTACTAAGATCTGGAATCTTCCGCTGGCTTTGTCCTTGACGTATTCAGCGATTGACCAGCGGCGCACGCCGGTGTACTCAAAGAGCGGCGCGCTGCAAGGCCGTGCACCCCATACGGGGTTACCATCCTTATCCATCTTGCGACGTCCATCCCGGTCCAGCTCCCAACCCGGCACCTGCGCATTGCAGAAGCTGCGGTGTTTCTGGAAGACCTCGATCTCAGTGATTGGGATGCCCTGCGGATCGAGTTGCACCTGACCACACTGCGGGCAGGTGTAGATGACCTGGGCTTTGCCTTTCACCTTAATCGGCTTTGCCTTTACCACTGCCAGCCAGCCAGCGCCCATCTTGGCTGAGGTGGAAGCCACCACCGCGATCGCTTTGGGCCCAAGCCTGCCGGCATCCAAATCAGCGAAGAATTGGCAAACATCGTTGATCTCGCTGTCCTCGCCCTTGCCGATGCGCCGCAACTCGCGCCCTTTGGCTCCGGGGATGACTTCTTCCGCCTCCCTGATCCACTTGGGAACTAGGTGCGGCGGACACAGGATCAAGGCCGGGTAGGCGTTCAGCAGGTCGATCACCGCCAGAGCTATGGTCGTCTTGCCGAGCCCCATCTCCCCCTGCAGATTGGCTGTGCGGTGCTGACGAATGGCGCGGGCGGCAGCAATGGCGGCATGTTTCTGCGTTGGGAGCAGCCCGGCTTCGGCTTGACCAGGTAACGCCCTGCGAGCTTTACCCAGACGCTCCAGGATAGCCAGTTCTGCTTCAGTGGGTTTCAGATCGTACAATGGCTGGTAAGTTTCCAGGGTGTGGGCAGCGATCTTATCGCCGTACTGGCGCATAAAACGCGTCAGCGCGTCCACATCCTGGATCATTTCCAGCCCTTGTTGGGAAAGCGTAGCGACGGTCGTGACGTAGCGGTCACGGTAACG
>JAGVAD010000028.1 GCA_020060465.1 Anaerolineales bacterium | reverse complement strand
TCTCGGTGACCTCTGTGAACTCGGTTTTGAGCCACAGAGAGCAAGAGAGAGTGGAAGGAAATCTTCGCGCATGCTGCGTCTGAGAGGAAAATCGTCTCTCGGTGACCTCTGTGAACTCGGTTTTGAGCCATAGAGAGCACAGAGAGCCAGAGAGAATGGAAGGAAATCTTCGCGTATGCTGCATCTGGAGGAAAATAGTCTCTTGTGACCTCTGTGAACTCGGTTTTGAGCCACAGAGAGCACAGAGAGCGAGAGAATGGAAGGAAATATTCGCGTTTGCTGCGTCTGAGAGGAAAATCGTCTCTCGGTGACCTCTGTGAACTCGGTGGCGATATTTTCATCCTTCGGGGTAATGCCAACGCTCAAGAGGGAGACGATCGAAGATTGCTTTGGGGCAAGATACACTTCTCGCATGACATCGCTCCATGGAGAGGTGAAACTGTCTGGTGGCTAGAATATCAACATTGTTCCCCATTCCATCCAGACATGGCTGGATCATCCGCATTGGGCCTCGGCTGAACCTGTTGAAGCCGAGGTTCTATTTTGGCTGACGATGAGAGAAGCGATGGATAAAACCAGAAGCAGGATGACTGGGCGCAGCTATGGGCATAGGCTATAATTAGGCAGTCGTTTAAGCTATTCTGAACCACAAAGGGCAAAACCATTGAAAATTCGCTCGATCACTTATTTTTTGGAGCCTGGTTGGCCGCTGGATTCGTCCCGGTTTCGTAAAGCCGGTGATTTCATTTCAGACGCTCGCCCGGCATTTGAAGCCGCAGGATATGAAGTGCAAAGCGCACGGCTGGCCTGCACGCCTTTTCCCCACGTTCTGCCGCATCTCAACGCGGATATGGTTGTAAAACTGGCGTTGGCGCTGCAAGAAGCCGCTCTGGCGCATGGTATAGAATATGTTTCGCTTGGCCCGGCGTTGCCTGAATACCCTGCCAGTTATGCAGTGATTCCCGAAGCAATTGCCGCCGCGCCTCATGTCTTTATGACCGGCATGATCACCTTGCCTGATGGCGGGGTTTCGCTTCAGGCGGCGCGTAGCTGTGCAGAGGTGATCTATAAAACAGCGACCCTCTCCGCCGATGGTTTTGCAAATTTACGCTTTGCCGCCCTGGCGAATGTTTCGCCCGGCGCGCCGTTTTTCCCCGCCGCTTATCACCAGGGAGGTGAACCGTTCTTCACACTGGCGACCGAAGCCGCCGATCTGGCAGTGGAGGCGATTCAAAACGCCCGCGATCTGGCTTCTGCACGCCAGGCATTGATGATGAGCGTGGAAAACCATGCTGCGGAGCTGGCCAGTATCGCCGATGAATTGTCTCGTAAGTTTGGCGTAGCTTTTGGCGGAATTGATTTTACGCTGGCGCCGTTTCCTAAAGAGGCGATCTCCATTGGGACGGCGCTGGAGCGCTTTGGCGTTCCAGCAATAGGCTGGCACGGTTCTCTGGCTGCGGCAGCCATCCTGGCGGATACGCTTGACCGGGCGGAGTTCCGCCGCGCGGGTTTCAATGGCTTGATGTTACCAGTCCTGGAGGACTCCACGCTTGCCACCCGCGCCGCGCAAGGGGTGTTGACCGTCAAGGATCTGCTGTTATATTCGGCGGTGTGCGGCACAGGGTTGGACACCGTGCCGCTGCCAGGCGATGTCCGCGTTGAACAGCTCTACGCGGTTTTGCTCGATCTGGCTGCGCTTTCGCAACGTTTAGGCAAGCCATTGACGGCGCGTCTGATGCCGATTCCAGGGAAGAAGGCTGGCGACCTCACCCATTTCGACTTTGCATTCTTCGCCAACAGCCGCGTGCTGGCGCTGGACGCCGAACCTTTACAGGGGATGCTGATTGGCGCAGAAACCTTCTCGCTTCAGCCAAGGATCAGGTGAGATAAATATTCCATCGCCTCCAGAGTATCGCGCCGTTTGGCCTGGAACTCAAACCAGCGGAATAACAGATAGCCCGCCAGTAAAAACGACATTCCAATCAGAAATTCAACCCAAAGCAGCAGGGCTACGCTCTGGATAGTTCGATATTAGCGCCCACCAAAAACCGCCCCGAAGGTGGGGCGGTTTATTGTTTGCGGGTATTCGGCGTGCCAACAGTTATATGAAGATGATCTGCGCGCCTTCGGTCATATCTATAAAGTCGCCAGCGGTGACGATATCCAGCACGCCGTCAACAAAGTCGTCTTTCTTGAGGCCCATCATATCTACTGTCATTTTACAGGCGTAAAGCTTTGCGCCTCCGTCCACCAGCATTTGCAGATATTCGCGCACTGGCGGGACATCCAATTTCGCCATTTTGTCTTTCATCAGTTTGGTAGCAAAGGCGGTCATTCCGGGCAGGATGCCCATGATGTTGGGGATGCCCAAGTTGCCGGTATTCACGCCCATCATGCTCATCTTCATGCTGGTGTTTGCCACTGGCGCCAGCTCCAGATGGTCTACGCGCGCTTTGTTAATGATATCCAACCCCCAAAAGGTGAAGAAAATGGTGACGTCAATCCCATTGCCCAGCGCAGCCCAGCCCATCACCAGCGCCGGATAAGCCATATCCAGCGTGCCTTTGGAGCAGATAAAAGCGATCTTGCGGTTTTCTTCGGTCATGGCTTTGTTCTCCAATGCGATTTAATCGGGCTGCGCTTTTACACACAGCCTTCGGGTTTGCCGAGTCCGGAAATCCGGGCGACTTTTTTGGCCGGGCCTTTGGGGAACAGGGCAAATAGCTCTTTGGTTGATACGCCGGCTCCTATGGTGATGTTGCGCAAGGTGGGCGCGGCGCCCGTTTTTGCCGCGCTTTGGCGACAAAATTCGATAATTTTCCAATGCGCTGGGGTCAGCTCTGGAATTCCCTCTTCCTTTGCCAGCTCAACAGCGATCTCTTTATCCCATTGGCTGGGATCTGTCATGAAGCCTTCTTCGTTGACCTCGACGGTCTTGCCTGCAATTTCTCGTGTGGTCATTTTTCCTCCAAAAAACTGAAGATATTGCCTGAAGATCATTCAGCCAGGCGGGAGCTGGCTGCGATTGTTGTGTCAGCTTGGCTGCCATTTCCATTTGGCGCCGCTTGCGCGCCGATGACGTGCAGCACGCGCAGAGTAAGAGCCAGGCCGCGTCGCACTTCTGGATCTCGCATCTGACGCAACAGTCCCATTGGCGAGCTGTCCACCGGTTTTTCGACCTCGCGCTCAGCCACCAACAGGGTGTTGCGAATGAAGCGCATAATTTCCGGTTGGGTCATGTCTTTGATGGTGTTCAGAATCAGCACGATGTTATCGCCCAAGGCGCGCACATCCTCCTCGCTAAACTCGGTGACAATCCGCTCGATGATGCCCCATCCCTGGCGAGCAAAGGCGAAATACCCCTGCCGCTCCAGGCGGTCCAACTTCATTACGATATGGTTGAATACTTCTTTCCCGCCGCGCTGCGCCTCGTCGTATAAATCCATCATCATTTCCAGGCGGTCCAACCCCTCGACGAGCAGATGGGTGTCGCGCAGCAAGCGCTTGAGCAAGAAGAACAAATCTTCAGCCTGAAACTCGCTGCCAATCTCAGCCAGCTCGTTGATCGAAAGCTTAACCATGTGATTGACGATAGGCAGCACATCCCGCTTCAGCTCTTGGATCTCTTCTAACTGGCGCTGTTGCGCCTGCGCTACCTGCGTTAGCAGATCCAATTGCTTTTGTTGGGTTTCCAACAAAGCAGTGAGCTGGTCTAACTTTTGGTTGATCTGGGCCAGGTCGGTTTCCATATATCCTCCTAAGCCCATTTCCCAGCCATGGTCATCTGCGACTCAAACGGCATCTCCTCGCCCTTCAACAGCATGTTCCAATAGATCCAGCGGAACATCATTTTGCCCCAGTGGTTCACGGCTGACTCTTTGAGCAGCGAGAAGGGGCCAAAGCCCGGCAAGGGGAATTTGCCCGGCAGCGGCTCGACTTCGTAGTTGAAATCAATCAGGATTCCCTTCTCAAAGCCAGATTCGATAAAGCAGTTCGCGTGACCATCAAATTTTGGTTGCGGCTCCAGGCCCTCCATGTGCCGCAAAATGTTTTCCACCAGCACATCCAACATGAAATGCGCCACGGACCCGGCTTTGGATGCGGGAGCGTTGCTGGCGTCGCCGATCACCCACACATTTTCCCATTGGTTTGACTGTAAAGTATGCTTATTGACCGGCACAAACTGAAGTTCATCGCCCATGCCGGAACGTCCAATGACATCCGCTCCCATGTTGGTTGGGATGGTGACCAGCAAATCATATTCAATTTCGCGTTCGTCATAAGAGCGGATGACTTGCTTGTCGTTATCAACTTCCATGATATTGAACTCCGGTTCCAGGTGGATGTTCTTCTCTGCCAGGATATTTCCCAGGATGCTGGAAGCGCGCGGTTTGGTGAACGCGCCGGGCAGGGGAGTGGCAAAGGTAATGTCCACCTTGTCGCGGATGCCGCGCTCGTGGAAGAACCAGTCCGCCAGGAAGAGAAATTCCAGCGGCGCAACCGGACACTTGATCGGCATTTCCACCACGTTCACCACCATGCGCCCGCCTTTCCAGAACTTGAAGGCGCGGCTCAGAGCGGAAGCTCCTTCCAGGGTATAGAAATCGAAGATGTTTTTATACCAGCCGCCATCCACCAGACCGGGGGTCTCTTCTGGCTTGAGATGCGCTCCAGTGGCGATGACCAGATAATCGTAATGAATCACGCGCTCTCCCTTGACCAATCGCACTCGATTCTCATCGGGTTCAATCAGTTCAATATCCGAGAAGATCACCTCCACTTGAGGGGGCAGGAAGTTGCGCTTGGGCTTGATGACATCCGCGGTTGAGTAGATGCCAAAGGGGATGAACAAGAAGCCGGGCTGGTAATAATGATTCTCATCCCGATCAACAATTATGATGCGCCATTCACGCGGGTCCAGGTGTTGGGCCATTTTATTCGCTACCATTGTCCCACCCGTGCCTGCGCCCAGGATCAGAAATGTTTTCATAGGTGTACTCCTGATTAGATGTAGTTATTCGATGGAGCCTTCAAAAACGGTATGCGCCAGTGCAGCCTGATTTTTGAGCTTATCGGCGAGGACGGCGCGTAAAAGATCCAGCGCCTGAATGATGCGCTCGTCCGCCAGGGTGTACATCACGGATTGTCCTTCTCGCTGCGCCGAGACCATGCCGCGCTCGCGCAAGATATTCAGGTGGCGAGAAGTGGCCGGCTGGCTGATATTCAACTCCTCGGACAACTCGCTCACATTGTGAGGCCGTTCAGACAAGGCGTATAAAATCAAAATCCGCCGGGGTTCCGCAAGGCCAGAACAAATATCAGCGTGCAATTGGGTGATCTCTTGCGTTAGAGAAAGGGTGTCCATCTTTAATAATCCTTGACAGATATTCACATAAGCACATAGGTTGCTATGTAAAATAGTAACATGCTGACTCTATGACATATAGTGATAAATGTCACAGATTCCCTGTGCGACTCGTATTAATTCGGACAAAAATGGTGTAAATTTGTTGTGACAGAATTCACGGAACGCGCGGAATAATTTACACCCCTACCCCTTATGCTGGTGAACCGGTGCAGGGCTGCATTACCAGCACGCTTATTGATTATTGGATGACCAAAGGGTTATTCGTCGCCGCGCTGGCGCGCTATCTGCTCGGCGGTTGCCAACTCATCCGGCGTATTGACATTGGAGAAACACAGCAAATCAGGCGCGTAAGTCAGAACTTGATCCTTAGAGAAAAAACACAGTTTCACGCGCGAAAACCAGGCGTCCACGCGCCATTTATCGGCTTGCATGGCTGTCTGAATATGCGGCAGACAGGTTTCCCGCCGATACACTGCGTGGAAAGGCTCTAACCCGCCTTCTAAACGCGGGATCGCAATATCGGCTTGCTGATCGAGCAAAGCGTCGCGTTGCGCCGCCAACAGATCGGCGCATACAAAGGGCATGTCGCAAGCCACCACTGCCACCAGGGGCTGCTGGGCGGCGCTCAACGCGGTGAACAGCCCGCCCAGGGCGCCTCTACCGGGGACCAGATCCGGATAAAGCGGCACGCCGAGGAATTGATAATCTTGCGGGCGGTTGGTGGTGACGATCACCTCATCGGCGATGGGCTCCAGACGGCGCATCACATGCAGTATCAAGGGTTTTCCCAGGAAGGAGACAAGCCCTTTGTCTTGCCCCATTCGCCGCGATTCGCCGCCGGCTTGAATGGCTACGGTGAGCATAAATCTGATTATAATAGATATAAAGGCTACGATTTATTGGTGTTTGTTGTACGAATATAAGGAGTTGGATGATGAGCACAATGGCGGATGTCTTAGATCAATTGACGGTGGTGGGGGAATTGTATGAGACCTTAAGCGACGGCTCGGTGCGCTGTTATGCCTGCGGGCATCGCTGTTTGATTCGCGAAGGCAAGCGCGGAATTTGTCAGGTGCGATTCAACCGCGGCGGTAAACTGTATGTCCCCTGGGGCTATGTGGCGGCGCTGCAGGTGGATCCAATCGAAAAGAAACCATTCTTCCATGTTCTGCCTGGAAGCGACGCGCTGACCTTCGGTATGTTGGGTTGCGACTTCCATTGCAGCTACTGTCAGAATTATTTGACCTCGCAGGCCATGCGCGATCCGGTTTCCGACGTGGCGCTTTCGCTTGTGCGCCGCACCTCGCCAGAGCAATTGGTGGAATTGGCGCAGCGCAGCGGCGCCAGCGTGATTGCATCTTCGTATAACGAGCCGCTGATTACCACGGAATGGGCGGTGAGCATTTTCCGCCAGGCTCAGCAGGTTGGTTTGAAATGCGTGTATGTTTCCAACGGCAACGCCACGCCGGAAGTGTTGAATTACCTGCGCCCTTACCTGGTAGCCTATAAGGTAGATTTGAAGACCATGCAAGATCGGCAATATCGCAAGCTGGGCGGCGTGCTGGATCACGTGCTGGATAGCATCCGCAGAGCGCACGAACTGGGGTTGTGGGTGGAGGTGGTGACGCTGGTCGTGCCCGGTTTTAACGATAGCAATGAAGAATTGATGGACGCCGCACGTTACATCCGTTCCGTTTCGGCAGATATTCCCTGGCATGTCACTGCTTTCCACCCAGACTATAAAATGACGGATCCGCCGCCGACCTCGGTCAGAACCATTCTGCGCGCGGCGGAAATTGGTCAGGAAGCCGGATTAAACTTCGTTTACGCCGGAAATATTCCTGGCCGGGTGGGCGAATACGAAAACACCTACTGCCCGCATTGTCACGAATTGCTGATCGAGCGCGTGGGCTATATGATCCGCCGTTATCGCCTGACCGGCGATGGAAATTGCCCAAAATGCGGTGCGGCCGCGCCGGGCGTTTGGCCTACTTCTCCGCAAAGCGTTCAACTGAACGGCCTGGGAATGCCGCGTCCGGTGATTTGACCTACTCGTCTCTTCAACGGCAAATCAACGCGCGGACGACATAACGATTGATCCCGCCGAAACGGTATTTATAGTCTTCATCTCCGCGCATGAAGTCGAAGGCTTCGCGCCGGTTCTCATTCGCCCATTTGAGCAGATAGCCCAACAACACCCAGCCTGGCGAAAGCTCGCGGTAATCGAAATTGATGCCCGAGTTGTACACCCAAATGTGATTGGCGAAGTCGAAGTTCAGATAGCCGGCGGCTTTTTTCCCGTCCACTTCTAAGAAAGCCAGTTGCAGCCAACCGGCGCGGAAGGCAGCGTGTACTGCGGAACGCATCTGCGTACGCATCACTTGAGTCAAAAAGCGATCTTTATCTGGATCCATAGCCATCAGCGCCATGAATTCTTCGATTTCTGCATCCAGCGCCGCCTCCGTGACGGTCTGATCGCCGTAATTTTCGCCGCCGACGATGTACCAGCGCACCGGAGTTGCGCTTTCTTCGGCGCGGCGCATCTTGCGGCGAATTTCATGACGTTGTTTTTTATCAATGCTGGCGAGGTATTGCTCCCAATCGCCGGGCAGAGGGATATACGGACAGGGCTGCAACTGCTGTTGGCTGAACGACCAGCCGCGTCTTTGCGCCGCGGCTTCGAGCGCTGGCAACGTTGGGGAATTTTCGTTGATATTGTAGAAATCCAACGCCTGCCAGGGCGGGGCCTGATCGCTCGTCAGCGCCTCGAATAGTCCTTCCATGAAGACGGGTAAATCCGCCGCAGGGCAGATCACGTCCAGGTAATCGGATATTTCAATGCTGCCTACCAATAACATGGAGGGTACACCCTGGCGGTTTTTAGCATAGAAGAGGGGGGCAATGCCCAATAGCCCACCGTCCTGCCGCCGGGCAAGGTAGATGTAGAGTGAAGCCTCTTTCCATTCGCCCCCGCCCAGAGTTTTCCACCATGTGCTTAGATATTCATAACGTAAAAATGGCACATGACTTGCACTGCAACAGGCAAGAAGATCATTCCATTCGTTGGCTTGTGAATCCAACGCTTCGAAATTCTGAATGAGTTCAAGATGCATGGTTGTATCCATTGTGCTATCGTAATATCTGCATTTTACCAGTATAATGGCCTGCGGGATGGCATAAGACGCCTGGCTTTGCCCGAAGAATGAGCGCTTCTCTCGACATTAATCTTCTACCTGTCGCCCGCTACGCTGGCCGGGATTACCCGGAGCTGTTGTGTTTGTATGCCAGCGAGCCGCCGCGCCGTCGCGCTCGCGGCCGGGATGCAGATCGGCTGGCGCTTTATCTGGCGATGGTGGGCAACGCTCCCCTGCCGCCTGGCAAGCAGGATCAGGCGCTGGCAGATCTGGCAAAGCTTTATTATGAGACCCCCGGTTCGGTCACCGCCGGTCTGCGACGGGTGGCTGAGGAATTGAATAAGGCGTTGTTAGAGCGCAATCTGCTCCTGGCCAGCAGCAGCCGCCAGGGGCTGGGTATCCTGGTGCAACTGGCGATGCGTCAGTCTCAAATCACCCTGGCGATTTCTGGCCCGGCGCAGGCTTTTTTGATCTCCTCTGGCCAGACGCAGCGTTTCGCAGATGCGGATATGGCGCAGCGTGGGCTGGGACAGAGCCGAGAAACGCCCCTCAGTTTATATCAAGTATCGCTGCAAGCCAACGACACTTTGATTCTGGCGGCTCAATCCGCGCCAGAGTGGGAGCCTTCCGCGCTGGCCAGTCTGTATGGCCAGGGGCCGGAGAGCCTGCGCCGAAAATTGTTCTCGCCCTCTATCACCGATGTCAACGCCGTCATCGTCCAGGCGCGCCCGGGAAAAGGCAAAATTAATTTGCCAAAACCTGTGAAGCCTTTGCCGCAGACCTCTGTTGGAACGGCGCGAACCGCTCCAAGAGCGCCTACGCCGCAAGCGCCTGTCAAGACTCCTCTCCAGGCGACGCCCCAACCTGTTGCGTCTGAAGGCGTGCCAACTGAAGCCAGCGTCGGGCAAATCATCGAACGCTCCCCTGCGCCAACCCCTGCCGCACTCGAGGCAACAGAAGCTACGCTGGTAGAGACGCCGACTGCGGAAGCCTCAACCCTGCCAGAAGTTATTAAAGCGCCTCCCCCGCCGGCTGAGATTAGCTCCGTTTCGACCGCCGCTGCGGAGCCAGAACCCCCCCTTGTTGGCGACCAGGAGAGCGTCCCCATCCGTCCTAAACGCCGCTTTGCGCCGGGGTCCCTCGCCTCAACTGCGCTGGCGGCTTTGTTTGGTGCATTGAGAGCCGTGGGAAGGGGTCTGAGCAGATTGTTGACCCGCATATTGCCGGAGGACGCCTTGCTGAGCATCCCTTCAACGGTAATGGCGTTCACCGCCCTGGCTGCTCCGGTCATTATAGTGACTATTGCCAGCCTGGTTTATATGCGTTTGGGTCGTAATGCTCAGTTTGAAATTTACTATTCTCAAGCGCAGCAGATTGCCGAGCGGGGTTTGGGGCAAAGCGATGTCGCTGCCCGATACGCCGATCTGGAAATTGCCCTGGAATTGCTGCGCAAGGCGGAACTCTACGGCAGCGATCCCAATATCCAGGGGTTGCGCGCCCGTGTTCGCAGCGCTATGGATGATTTGGAGCTTATCAAGCGCGTCCTGTATCAACCGGCAATCGTCGGCGGCTTGCCCGCTGCGGTGAAAGTGACTGAAATCGTGGCGCTGGAGGATAACCTTTATTTGCTGGATGGGAACAGCGGGAATGTGATTCGCGCTCGCCTCACCAGCCAGGGCTATCAAGTAGATGCGGAGTTTCAATGCGGGGTGAATGTCGGCGGCATTCCAGGACTGAAGCCATTGATAGATATCGAAGCCTGGCCGCCGGGATTTACGCCTGAAGCCAGCTTACTGGCCATGGATGCTTTTGGTGGGGTGTTGTATTGTTTGCCAGATGCTTCGCCGAAGAGCGATCGTTTGAAAGCATCCGAAGAGGGCGCATTGAGCGATGTCTCCGGCTTTGCCCTTGATTTAGGGGATGCTTATGTGTTGGATCGCGCCTCGAACCAGGTGTGGATTTACCGCCGCAGCGAGCTAACGGTAGATCCTAAGCCTTTCTTCAATCAAGAAGTCCCAGAACTGAACGATGTGGTGGATTTGGCGGTCAATCGCGATGACCTTTATTTGTTGCACGCCGACGGCGCGCTGACGTTATGCTTCTACAGCGAATTTGAGGGCGTTCCAACGCGTTGCTCCCAACCCCCTTATGTTGACTTCCGCCCCGGCAGGGAAAACCTCCCGCTGACCCCGCCCAGCCCGTTCGCCAAAATACAGAACACCTTGCCGCCGGATCCGTCGTTGTTTTTATTGGAGCCGGCGACGCGGGCCATCTATCACTTCAGCCTGCGAAACCTGTCCTTCCAGCGTCAATATATGCCTGACCGCGAACTTGCGCCAGGTCCGGCTACAGCCTTTGCGGTAGATAATATTCAACGGTATCTGTTTTTGGCGATTGGCAATCAGGTTTATTACGCTGTTTTGCCTTAAGGCCTCTCTAAGGCTGCCGGGGGATAATGCGGCGCTTCCCAATGGTTTGTAGAAATGACTGCTCAGGGCGTCTGTGTGGCTGTAGGCCAGGGAGTGATGGTGTCTACAGCAGATGGGCGTGTTCCAGTGGGCGTCGTAAGCGGCGAGAGGGTTGAAGTCAACGATCCTTCAGTCGGCAGAGCGGTGTCTATCTCTGTCGCCGGCGGCGTGGCTGAAATCATGGTCAGAGCAGGCGTAATCGTCGCGGTTGGTGTTTGCAGCGTAAGATAAATATATCCACCTGTCGCAGCCAGCGCCATGAATAGTATAAGCGCCATACCTGCCAGACATGTCTTCCAGATCGTCAGCTTTTGCGGCCGTGGACGAGGAATGGTGGGAGAGGTTTCCATCACCGAGATTGGGACCTGCAACGCAATGATTGTAATGTTGTCATGTCCGCCGCGGTGATTCGCCAGATCTGTCAACTCCTGAAGAGCGTCTTGTTGGTCATAATCCTGTAATGCCGCTAAGATTTCATCAGAGTTGACCAGATCGGTCAGACCGTCGCTGCATAGCAGGATTTGATCGCCTGGCTCCAGAGACATCCCCTGATTCGCCATCATTTGCTCATCGCTCTCATCCGTGGAGAGACGCAGCCGCAGATCCGGCTCCACTGGCTGATTGGAGCCAAGGTAGCGCCGAATCACATGTGAATTGGGGTGCCCACGCGCCTGATCGGCGGTCAGTATCCCGGCATCCAGGGCATCCTGGATCCAGGTGTGGTCAGTGGTCAATTGGCGAATGGTATCCCCGCGACGTAAATAGATGCGCGAATCGCCGACGCTGGCTATAAATAAGCGCTGATCAATTATCAAGGCGCAGGCGCAGGTGGCGCCCATTCCATGCTTACCGATGTCCAGTTGGGATTGAGCCAGGATCGCCTGGCTGGCCTGGATGATAGCCTGGCGTAAGATTTCTACCGGTTGAGCGCCGTCGCTTTTTGCCACCTCTGCGCTGATGACTTCGACGGCGGTGTCCGCTGCCACCTCGCCAGCGCGATGCCCGCCGATGCCATCGGAGACAACGGCAAACACAACGGGAAGTGGATGATCACCATCCATGCGCAGCGCAGAGACCGCGAAACGATCTTCGTTGTTTTTGCCGCTCATACCCGGATGCGTGAGCGCGGCGATATGTAGATGGGCGCGCTCGGCGGGAATCATTCCGTTTTCTCTTCCAATGGCGATTGAGGAAGCGGTTGCGTTACAATGACAGGCTTACGTTTTGAAAGAGGTTTGCGAAGCGTAAATCGGAAGCCAATGCGGCCAATATGAATTAAATCGCCGTGTTCCAGACGCGCGCCCTCTTTCGAGACCGGTGTGTAATTGATCCATGTGCCGGCTACAGACCCCATATCCGCCAGTCGGTAAGAGCCGTCCTGGAGACGGAGCAAGCGGGCGTGCAGCGCCTCAACGGATGCATCGTCAAAAACCAGCGAGGCTGAACCCGGGTCGCTGCCCAGGATAATTTCCTCGTCGGAGATTGGGATAGGCGGTAAAGTATCTTCTTGATCCGAATCAGGAATAGGGTTCAGATAAGCCTCGGCTTTGGGCGCAGCCGCCTTGCCCGGCCATTGGAAACGGTTTGTCCAGTTCGAGCGGCGAGCAGCCGGCGGTTCGGCGCGAATCTGCACCGGTTGTGTGACCGGATCATATTTTCTCCGCTGGCGGGCGGCGCGCAAAGTCCGTGGGCGCAGCTTTCCACCAACCACCAGCACCAACAACAAAACAGCTCCTGCGCTCAAGGCAGCCAATGCGGCAAGGATGGGCAGGCTGCGCTGGAAGCTGCTCAGCGCGTTTTGCTCGGGGCGACGGACGATAACCTGCACTGGAATTTCTACGCTGACGCCCGTTAACCCCAACTTGTCGCGCGCTTGAACTTGCAGGCGTTGCACACTGTCGCTTTCGTAGGCGCTTAAATCCCAGAGAAAACGATCGAAGGGCGGCTGGGTATTCTCGGCGACGACGGAACCATTGACCAGTAAAGCAGAGTAAACCAATGGACGCATACGCCCGTCTGGAAAGTCGAATACCACCTGAATCGTCTGTTGTTGAGTGTGGGGCGCAACGTCTTCCGGCGCATTGGCGCTCTTTTGCTGCTCCTTTGGCGGCGTAAGATCGCGTTGGATTTGCAAGGGCGGCGAGACGAAAGCCGGAACAGGCGGTTGAAGTTCAATTTCGAAAGATCTGACCGGCGTCTCTATGGACGCCTCCGCAGCCTGTATCTGAGCGATCACTTGATGTGCGCCGCTGGTAGAAACAGCAGATTCATATTCCAGGGTGTAAATGTAGCGCAGCGGCGCCAGATATTCCTCCAGGCTAGGCAAAGCTTCTTCGCCGGTAAAATTCAACGTTTTTCCGCCGGTGGCTTCGCTCAAACTGCGAAGTTGTTGGGCGGATTGGGTGACGAACGCCCCGCTGGAGGATACCAACCAGACATAAATGGCGATCTGCTGCTCGCGCGCCTGCGCCGCCAGGCTCTCCAGTGATTGGTCAATCTGACCCTCTGGCGGCGGGGTAATGAAGATCACCGCCCGGCTCATGCCGGGTCGCGGAGTTGGATCGGAAGCCAGACTAACTGCCCGAAAAAGCGTGTCCAGATCCTGAACGGCGGTGCGTGCGTCTATTTGCTCGCTTTCCAGCGCCGACAACCATTTCTCTGGATCAGAAGTATGACTGGCGGCGGGTCCTTTGGTGATCAGCAGGCTCAAGTCGTCTATGTTAGACCCCATTCGGCTGAGCGCCCATTTGCGCAGCGCCTCTTTAATCAAATCGTAGCGTGAGATGGCTTTGTTGTTGCGAATGGCAAACGATGGCCCCGGATTGATGGCAATCACCACCTGACTTCCAGCGGTTAATTCTCGCAGCACGGCAACCGGGCGTGGGTTGCCGTCCTCGATCATGACCACCTGATCGGCGGTTAACCCGTGGACGAAATTCCCTTGGGCGTCGTGCACCTCTAAATATGCCTGAACGAGGGGAAAAGCTTGCACATCTAAAGCGCTGAGGAGCGCTCCGGTGTTGCCTTGAGCATTTGCCGATGGGCGCGGCAGCCAAAGTAAACTGATCAGCAGAACCAGAAAGCCGCGTAAGCGGTTAGACATAATAAAATTGTAGCACAATTGCCTGATCTATTCCCATTCGATTGTAGCTGGGGGTTTGCTGGTGATGTCGTACACCACGCGGTTGACGCCCTCCACCTCGTTGACGATGCGGTTGGAGATGCGCGCCAACAAATCATAGGGCAAGCGCGCCCAGTCGGCGGTCATGAAATCCACTGTCGTAACTGCTCGCAGCGCGATCGTCTCCTGATAGGTGCGTTGGTCGCCCATTACGCCGACCGACCGCACAGGCAACAAAACGGCGAAAGCCTGCGCCGAGCCAGTTGGTGTGGTGGAATCCGTTGAAACGCGTAACAATCCGGCAGAAGCCAGTTCATCGGTCAGGATTGCATCGGCCAAACGCAGACGCTGGAGGCGTTCCGCGGTCACTTCGCCCAGGCAGCGCACCGCCAATCCAGGTCCTGGGAAGGGCTGCCGCCAGATCAACTCTGCTGGCAAGCCGAGCGCTTCCCCAACGGCGCGTACTTCATCCTTAAATAAATAGCGCAGCGGTTCAACCAGTTCAAATTGCATCTTTTCAGGCAAGCCGCCGACGTTGTGATGACTCTTGATGCGTTGGGCTTTCGACCGATCCGGCGCGCTGGATTCGACCACGTCCGGGTAAATGGTGCCTTGCACTAAGAAGCGCGGCATACCCAGTTGGCGGGCTTGGGCTTCAAAAATGCGGATGAACAATTCGCCGATGACGCGGCGCTTTTCCTCCGGCGCGACAACCCCCTTGAGCGCCTGCAAAAACTGCTCCTCCGCATTTACCGTGATCAATTCGACGCCAAGCTGATCGCGCAAAACCTGTTGTACTTTGGCGGCTTCTCCCAGGCGCAGCAAACCGGTATCTACAAAAACCGCCGCCAGTTGCTCGCCGATCGCGCGCTGTGTCAGAACAGTGGCAACGCTTGAATCAACGCCGCCGCTGACCGCAGAGAGAACCATTTGATCGCCCACCTGTTGCCGCACCCTTTCGATG
Source organism: Anaerolineales bacterium (assembly GCA_020060465.1). Taxonomy (GTDB): domain Bacteria; phylum Chloroflexota; class Anaerolineae; order Anaerolineales; family UBA4823; genus RBG-16-57-11. The sequence goes on along the minus strand of JAGVAD010000028.1, from coordinate 94,902 downwards.
CTCTGGGCGATGATCGAGGTCGGCGTCCATTCGGGGCGAGCGCCGCAGATTTCCACCGCGAAGCGACGCAAAATCTCCGCTCCGCCTGGGGTATGCTGCACTTCAGGATGAAACTGCAAGCCAAAGTAACCGCGCTCCAAATCGCCCATGAACGCAATGGGTGAATTGGCGGAACGCCCCAGCACGGAGAAGCCAGGTGGAGGCGCCTCGATTCGGTCGCCATGCGACATCCAAACCATTTGCGCGCCGCGGTCCAGGAGCGGGTTTTGTGTTTCGACATATACTTCGGCTGAGCCATATTCACGTTCCCCCGCCGCAGCCACCTTTCCTCCCAACGCCTGAGTCAGGGCTTGCATACCATAACAAATCCCCAGCACTGGCAGGCGGCTTTCGAATACATAGGCTGGCACAGAGGGTGCGTCTCTTTCATAAACCGAGGCTGGCCCGCCGGAAAGAATAAACCCTTTGGGGCGTAAAGCCATTGGCCTCTCCGCTGGCGCATCCCAGGGGAATAGCTCGCAATATACCTGCTGCTCACGCACGCGTCGGACAATCAACTGAGCGTATTGTGAACCAAAGTCGAGGACAACGATAGCGTCTATCATGGGCGCGCCTGTAGCTCCTGAATGCTCGGATGGCCTCAATCATCGAAGATGAAGCGATCTCCTTCCATAGAGCGGATGACCGCCAGCGACTCGATGGGCACGCCCAAATGTGCCAGCGCCTGCCGTCCTCCCTCGAAAGATTTTTCGATGAGCGCGCCAATCCCCACCACTTGCGCCCCGGCGGTCTGCGCCAGGCGCACCAGCCCCAGAATGGTGGCGCCGCTGGCCAGAAAGTCATCAATGATCAAAACCCGTTCGCCGCCCGACAGATATTCTGGCGAAACGATCAATTCCACCATCCGTCCTTTGGTGTGGGATGGCGAAAGGGTCAAAAAGACCTGATCCGGCATGGTGATCGGCTTGTGCTTGCGCGCATATACGACCGGCACCCCCAGATGAAACGCGGTGGTCAACGCCGGAGCGATGCCCGAAATCTCGGCGGTCAAAACCTTCGTTGCTCCAATGGGACGAAAACGACGCGCAAATTCTTGTCCGCAGACATCCATCAAGGCGGGATCTACCTGATGGTTGATGAAACCGTCCACTTTTAGGATGCCGTTGCCCAAATTCTTGCCCTCGCGCAGGATGCGTTCTTTGAGCTGTTGCATGTTGCCCTCTCCTGAATGGGTATCTTTAGAGATGATTTTACAACGCCATGATTGAGAACGCCAGGGCTGGCGACTCTCAACCGGCGCTCAGCGCCTGTGTTAGAATCAAGCCAGGATGTTGGTCCTGGCATCGAACTCTCCTCGACGAAAGCAACTGCTGGCATTGGGCGGTTGGAATTTTATGATCGCCGCGCCGCAAGTGGACGAGCGCCCCCTACCTGGAGAAGCGCCAGAAGAATATGTGCTCCGCCTGGCGCTGACCAAGGCAGAAGCGGCGCTAGGGCTACTGGGCGAAACCGACTCGATGATCATTGTAGCCGCCGATACAACCGTGGTTGCCGACCTGCCAGACAAAGATGACCCAACCCTGGTTCGCGCAACGATTCTGGGCAAGCCGAATCACACGGCGGAAGCCGAACAGATGCTTCGCGCCTTGCGAGGGCGGACGCATCGGGTTTATACCGGGCTGGCAGCGTTGCGCGCTGCGGATGGAAAGCGACGCAGCGCGCTGGTGGTTACCGAGGTGTTGATGCGTCCGTATAGCGATGAGGAAATCATGGCCTACATTGCCAGCGGCGATCCAATGGACAAAGCAGGGGCTTACGCTATCCAACACGCTGATTTTCATCCAGTGCAGAACTTGCAGGGCTGCTATGCAAATGTGATGGGGTTGCCGCTTTGCCATCTGGCTCAAATGCTTGCCCAACTGGGTTTGGAGAGCCGCAAAAATATCTTTGAGGCTTGCCAACTGGAAACAGGGGTCCCCTGTCAGGTTTATCTTGATGCGTTGCATCAGCAGTGAGGCGTTAATTTTATGCACCGATATTTCATAAAACTGGTCTATGCGCTGCTGCTGATTGGATTGGCGGCTTGCATCGCCCCGCCGCAAACCGCGCCCACCGATCTCCTGCTCACCTCAACCGTAGAAGCGCCTGCAATCCATGAGGCGGACGTCGCGGAGGTCAAGGCGCTTGCCCAGGCGTATCTGGACGCCTGGAAGGCGGAAGATTATGCCGCCATGTACCCGCTGCTGACGTCCGTGAGCAAAGACGCCTTCAGCCAGGATGAATTTAACCAGCATTATGAGAGCGTGGCGGTGGAAGCAACGCTCAGCGGGATTGATTACGAAATCCTCTCGGTTTTGGTTGACCAGGATAAGGCACAGGTGCGTTATCGCGTCACCTTAAAGAGCTTATTGGTGGGAGACATCAGCCGCGAAACCGTGATGAATCTGCGAAATGAAAGAGGGCAGTGGCGAATTGAGTGGGATGATACGCTGGTATTGCCGGAATTGCAGGGTGGCAACTACCTGGTGATGGATCGCGGCGGATATGTGCCCTCGCGCGCCAATATTTACGATCGCAACGGGTATGCCCTGGTTGCCCAGGCGGATGCCACTGCGGTGGGTTTCTTGCCAGATCAGGTGGACCCAGAACAGGCGGATAAACTGTTCACGGCGCTTTCGGAGCTGACCGGCGTGTCGGTAAGCACGATTCAGGCTTTATATCAAAACGCCCCAAAGGGCGCTGATTGGTATATCCCTCTGGGCGTGGTATCCACAGATCGCCTCGCTGCTCAGCTCAATACGCTTTCCAGCCTGCCTGGCGTCACAATGCGCCCTTATAAGTCGCGCTATTATTTTGAGGGCGGAATTGCGCCGCATGTCATCGGCTATGTAAGCGCCATTCAGCCGGATGAGGTCGAAGAATATAAGCGGCTGGGCTATCAGCAGGATGAACGCGTGGGGCGCAGCGGGCTGGAAAAGTGGGGCGAGAGCTATCTGGCAGGCAAGCGCGGCGGCGCTTTATATGTGTTCAACGCCCAGGGAAGGCCGGTCACTCGCCTGGCTAAATCCGAGGCGCAGCCGGCGCAGGCCATCTACACCACGCTGGATCGAGATTTTCAGATGGCGGCGCAACAGGCGCTTTCTGCCTTTCGCGGGGCGATTGTGGTCCTGGAGCGCGACACCGGGCGGGTGTTGGCGATGGTCTCTGCCCCACAATTCGATCCAAACGCCTTTGAACCGATTAACTACAACAGTTCACAGCGGCTTTTCGAAATCAGCAGCGACCCAACCCAACCCCTGCTCAACCGGGCGACGCAAGGTCAATATCCCTTGGGGTCGGTTTTTAAGATTATCACCATGTCTGCCGCCCTGGAAAGCGGACGTTACACGCCGGAGACCACCTACCAATGCGGTTATTTCTTTGACGAATTGCCCGGCGCACGCTTGCACGACTGGACATACGATTACTATCTCCAGGGCGGTAAGGTAGCGCCCAGCGGCCTGTTGACCCTGCCGCAAGGTTTAATTCGCTCCTGCAACCCTTATTTCTGGCACATTGGTCTGGATCTTTACAACCAGGGGTTAATCACCGCTATATCAAAGATGGCGCGCGGCTTTGGACTAGGGAAGCCCACCGGAATTGTTGGATTGGAAGAAGAAGCCGGAAACATCCCTGACCCTGCCAGCCCGGTAGATGCCGTTAACATGGCAATTGGGCAGGGTGATGTCCTGGTGACGCCATTACAGGTGGCGAACTTCGTGGCTGCGGTGGGCAACGGCGGAACACTCCATCTGCCTCAAGTGGTCGAACGTATTGTTCCTCCCGGCGGCAAGCCCAGCCAGGTGTTCAAGCCGCAGGTCATTGGCAAGTTGCCATTGAGCAAGGAAAACCTGGCGGTTGTGCAACAGGCGATGGTGGGGGTCATCCGTAACGAAAAACCGCGTGGCACTGCCTGGCATGTCTTCACCGGTCTGGATATTCCGGTCGCCGGCAAGACGGGGACGGCTCAATCCGGCGCGGATCGTCCACATGCCTGGTTCGCTGGCTATACCTTTGCCGAACGCCCAGATAAGCCAGACATCGCCGTGGCGGTGGTGGTGGAGCGCGTGGGTGAAGGATCCGACTACGCTGCGCCGATCTTCCGCAGAATTGTCGAATTGTATTTCAGCGGTCAGCCGCAGAAACTCTATTGGTGGGAGTCATCTCTCAATGTGCCTGGCACATTGACGCCCACGCCTCTAGGGACCGCGCCAGTCGAAACGCCGGCGCCTTAACGATATGCGTGGTTTAGTCGTCCGCTCTCAATCTGGTTTTTACATCGTAGTAACCGAGCAGGGATCGTTGGTTTGCCGGTTGCGCGGCCGGTTGAAAAAGGGGCGCCGCCTGGGAGATGTGGTCGCGGTAGGGGATTGGGTTAAAGTAACACAGCTCGACCAGAAAAGCGGAGTCATAGAAGCAGTCGAGCCGCGGCAGAGAATGTTTGCCCGCCTGGCGCCCAATCCCCAGGGCGATTATTTACAAATCCTGATCGCCAACCCAGACCAGGCAATGCTGGTTTTTGCCTGCGAGTCGCCTGCGCCTCGGCTGGGTATGCTCGACCGTTTCCTGGTGATTGCTGAAAAACAAAACGTCCCTGCGATAATCGTCGCCAATAAGGTTGATTTGGTAGGCATGGAGCAAGCGCAAAAGATATTTGGTCATTATCCCGCGCTCGGGTACGAGGTGTTATACACCTCGGCGCGTAGCGGGCTGGGTCTGCAGGAGTTGGAAGCTTGTCTGGTCGGTAAAGTGACACTGCTCACCGGCCCTTCAGGGGCGGGTAAATCCAGCCTGTTGAATGCCATCCAGCCTGGTCTGGGCTTGCAGGTGCGCCAGGTGAGTGAAGCTACGCGCAAAGGTCGCCATACAACTGTAGTGCGCGAGATGTTTCCCTTGCAGGGCGGCGGATATGTGGCCGATACGCCGGGCCTCAAGGCTCTTGCTTTGTGGGACATTGCGCCAGAGGAGTTGGATGGCTATTTTCCAGAGTTGAGAGAACTGGTGTCGCAATGTCAATTCAGCGATTGCACTCACACACACGAACCGGGCTGTAAGGTGTTGCAGGCGGTGGAAACCGGCGGCGTGCATCCCGAAAGATATCGCTCCTATTTGCGCATGCGTTTTGGCGAGATGGATTGAACCTTTGTTATGTCAACGGTGTAGATTATTTGTGATCGAATATGCTGGCAAAATACACTTTTGAACTGCCGATCATTTGCGATGAATAACGTTATCAGTTATAATTACAATCCATGCTATACAAAGTTGTTTACCCCCGGTAGAAAGACAAATTCTACCTCAACTCTCTGGAAGGAGAAACGCCTTTCATGGATGGAGCCAATGGTCGCAAACCCATCTTACAAGTAGAAAATCTGGAAACAAAATTCAAAACGCCCGAAGGTATGGTGTATGCAGTAAACGGTGTCAGTTTTAATTTATTGGAAGGTGAAAGTTTGGGCGTTGTGGGGGAAAGCGGATGTGGAAAAAGCGTGACGATGCTCTCTTTGTTGCAATTGATTCCCTCGCCTCCGGGTGAGATTGCCAACGGGCGGGCATTTTTTCACAATCGAGACCTGTTGAGCATGAAACCAGATGAGATCCGCGATGTGCGCGGCGCTCAAATTGGCATGATCTTCCAGGATCCGATGACCTCGCTCAACCCGGTGCTGACTATCGGCAAACAAGTTTCCGAGCCGTTGATGCTGCATCTAAAGATGAGCAAATCTGAGGCACTAGACCGAGTTGTAGAATTGCTGCGCATGGTGGGCATTCCCGAGCCAGAGAAACGCCTGACCCAGTACCCGCATCAGTTCTCAGGTGGTATGCGCCAGCGGGTGATGATTGCCATGGCGCTGGCTTGCAACCCCCAAATCCTGATCGCAGATGAACCCACGACTGCCCTGGATGTGACCATCCAGGCGCAGATCATTGACCTGGTCAAGCGGCTGCGCTCTGAATTGGGCATGTCCGTCATCTGGATTACCCACGATTTGGGAGTAGTGGCTGGTCTGGCGGAGCGTGTGATCGTCATGTACGCAGGTTATATTGTCGAAGAAGCGCAGATTAAAGAGCTTTATCACAATCCTATGCACCCCTATACCATCGGCTTACTCAACAGCCTGCCGCGCCTGGATTCCAGCGACCGCCGCCGCTTGGCGGATATTCCCGGACTGCCGCCTGTGTTGGTCGAAAAGCCAAAAGGGTGTCCCTTCGCCCCTCGCTGTACCTACGTTTTTGATCGTTGTAAAGAAAACCCGCCTTTGTTGGATGTAGGCGTCAAGCATCGCGTGGCCTGCTGGTGGGATGTAAAAGAAGGAAGACCGCGTCAATGAGCAATCATAATAACATCCTGGTTAAAACTGAAGATTTGGTCATGCATTTTCCGATCCTGAGCGGCGTTTTTCAGCGTCAGGTTGGTGTGGTTCACGCCGTAGATTCGGTTTCATTCTGGGTTCGCCGAGGCGAGACTTTCGGCCTGGTAGGTGAATCTGGCTGCGGTAAAACGACTGCAGGGCGGACAATCCTGCAACTCTATCGTCCTACCTCTGGTCATGTTTATTTCGAAGACATTGATTTGACCAAGCTCAAAGGCGAGGAGCTGCGGCGCATGCGTCGCCGTATGCAGATGATCTTTCAGGATCCATACGCCAGCCTGAACCCGCGTATGACCATTGCAGAGATCGTGGGTGAGCCATTGTTGGTGCATAATATTGCCAAAGGCGCTGAACTCGAAGAGCGTGTGCGCGAAGCTTTGGTGACCGTTCGGCTCAGCCCTACCTTTGCCAGCCGTTATCCGCACGAATTCTCCGGCGGGCAGCGCCAGCGCATCGGCATTGCCCGTGCTCTGGTGTTGCAACCCGAATTCATTGTCTGTGATGAACCCATCTCGGCGCTGGATGTCTCTATTCAGGCGCAAGTCATTAACTTGCTCGAGGATCTGCAGGAAAAGTTTAATTTGACTTACCTGTTTATTGCCCACGACCTATCGGTAGTGCGGCATATCAGCGACCGGGTGGCGGTGATGTATCTGGGCATTCTGGCTGAAATGGCGTCGCGAGATGAGTTGTATAATCATCCGTTACATCCCTATACGCAGGCATTGCTTTCAGCCGTGCCAGTGCCCGATCCGGTGATTGAGGAGAAGCGTAAACGCATCATCCTGGAAGGCGATGTGCCCAGTCCGGTCAACCCCCCTTCGGGCTGTCGTTTCCGCACGCGCTGTCCGTTGGCGCAAAAGATTTGCGCCGAGCAAGTTCCCGTCTGGCGTGAGGTTGCGCCAGATCATTGGGTCGCCTGCCATCTCGTGTGAGATTTCAAGACGGCGATCGCTGGCGATATGTGGTATTACATTATGCGAGCGTCCATATCCATTCTGAAAAGTTGCAAGGAGGTGATGACTAGCGTTCGATTTCTATGCGATGTACTTGGATCATCGATGGCACGTATTGGAACCGATACTAATATTTCTTGAGGAGAAGAACATGCGTAACAAACTTTACATCTTGTTCTCGCTGTTTATTTTAGCGAGCTTTGTGTTGGGTGCCTGCGCGCAGCCTCAGGTCACTCCTGAGAAAATCGTCGAGACCGTCGTGGTGGAGAAGGAAGGCCAGACGGTCATCCAGACGGTTGAGGTGACCGCTGCTCCCCCGCCGACCGAAGAGGTTGTAATCAAGGCGAAGGATCCAACAACCTTCACCTATGTAACCTTCGGCGAGCCCGACAGCCTCGATCCAGCCTTCGACTATGAGACCGCTGGCGGTGAGATCCTGCAAAACGTCTATGAGACCCTGGTCACTTACGACGGCAACTATGAATCCAAGCTGGTGCCGTTGCTGGCTGAATCCTGGGAAATGTCTGAGGACGGGAAGACCTACACCTTCAAGATGCGCTCCGGCGTCAAATTCCACAACGGCAATGAGATGAAGGCCTCCGATGTGGCTTACTCCTTCGCCCGCGGCCTGCTGCAGGGCGGTACGGACTCGCCGCAGTTCCTGGTCTTCGAACCCTTCTATGGCGTCGGCACGATTGACATTGCTGAGGCAGTCGAAGTGGCGCAGCAATTTGGCCTCGAGGCGCTAGCGGATGGCATCAGCCAGGAAGAATATGACGCTATCCCCAAAGAGCTGTATGACGATGTTGAAGCCATGAAGGCTGTGGATCCGGCGATCCTCAAGGGCGTCTGCGAGGATGTGTTTGCCAAAATCGCCGCCGATGATGCGACCGGCACCGTGACCATGAAACTGGCCCAGCCCTGGGGTCCTTTCCTGGTTACCATCGCTGGTTATTGGAGCTCGGTCATGGATCCGGCCTGGGTGGCTGAAAACGGCGGCTGGGACGGTTCCTGCGACACCTGGCAGAACTTCTACGCCATTCCGCCCGAGAACAACCCGATCAACGCCATCGCCATGGGCACCGGGCCCTTCAAGTTCGATCACTGGACGCCCGGCGAAGAGGTCGTAATGGTGCGCAACGATGACTACTGGCGCGAGCCCGCCAAGCTGGAGCGCGTGGTCATCAAGCAGGTGGATGAATGGAGCACCCGCTTCGCCATGCTGCAGGCTGGCGACGCTGACGCCGGCGCGGTGCCGGTGGAGAACCGCTCACAGATGGATGAATTGGTTGGCGAGGACTGCATCTGGAACGAAGAGAAGTACGACTACGATTGTCAGGTCGTTGATCCGGCCAAGCCGTTCCGCCGCACGTTGGGCAAACCCGGCAACACCCGCTCGGATGTCTTCTTCAACTTCAAGGTCGCCAACCCGGATGGAAGCAACACTTACCTGGGTTCCGGTAAGCTGGATGGCAACGGCATTCCAGACGATTTCTTTGCCGATGTCCACATCCGCAAAGCTTTCAACTACTGCTTCGACTGGGACACCTACATCAATGATGTCTTCAACGGCGAGGCGGTGCAGTCTAAGAGCCTGGCGGTGCCTGGCATGCCTGGTTACAATGAGGATGATCCTGTCTATACCTTCGACCTGGCCAAGTGCGAGGAAGAGTTCAAGCTGGCCGATGTTGATAAAGACGGCATTCCGGCAGGCGAGGATCCCGACGATGTCTGGGAGGTTGGTTTCCGCATGCAAGGTTCCTACAACCAGGGCAACACCACCCGCCAGACCATTGCGGAAATCCTGGCCGGCAATCTGAATCAGGTCAACGAGAAGTTCCTCCTGGAAGTCGTCGGTCTGCCTTGGCCGGCCTATCTGCGCTCTATCCGCGCCAGCCTGGCCCCGATCTTCTTCGTCGGCTGGCACGAGGACTTCCACGATCCGCACAACTGGTATGTGCCTTACCTGGTGACGACCTACGCCGCACGCCAGAACATCCCTGCTGAGATCAAGAACACGTTTGTTCCATTGATCAACGAAGGCGTGTTGCTCACGGATCCTGAGGCGCGCAACGAGGTTTACCGGAAGTTGAACCAGGCTGTGTACGACAATCCGCCCGGCATCATCCTGGCGATTGGCACCAGCCACGGTTTCATGGCACGCTATGTCCAGGGTGTCAATTACAACGGCGCCTGGAGCAACCTGTACTACTATCCGATGTGGAAGGAATAGTAGTTAGTCAGTAAGTTTCGATGGGGAGCCTGGAAACAGGCTCCCCTCTCCCCACCTCGCGCCAGGAGCGATTTTTCCTGCGGAATGGGATGAAAAGCCTTCATCCTATTCCGGATGAAAAAATCCTTAGGAGAAAATCATGACCGCTTATATTATTCGACGTTTATTATTGGTGCCATTGCTACTGTTTGGCGTGACGATCTTGATTTTTGGCATGTTGCAATTCCTGACGCCAGTGGAGCGATCGGCGCTCTATGTACGCGATATCCCCAAAACGGAAAAGGCTCTGGATGGTATCATCAAAAAATATGGTTTGGATCAGCCGCTTTATGTTCAATACTGGCGCTGGCTGGTTGGTACAAAGGATCAAGCTACAGGCGAGCGTAGCGGCGGCATCCTTTTTGGCGATTTTGGGTTTTCACGCGTTGGTTCACAGCCAGTAGCCAGTCTGATTAAACAGCGCTTTCCCAACACGCTCGACCTGACGCTTTGGGCGGTAGCGCCAGTGATCCTGGTGGGGATTTGGCTGGGCATCCAGGCTGCAGTGCATCACAACGGCTTTATTGACCAGGCTGGCCGCGTTTTCAGCATCGTAGGCGCTTCTTTCCCAACCTTTGTATTTGGCCTGTTAGTGTTGATGATTTTCTACTCAAAATTGCAATGGTTCCCCCCAGGTCGTCTCTCCGACTGGGCGAATCAGGTGGTGATGTCGGGAGGGTTTAGGAGTTATACCTCGCTGCTCACCATTGACTCCTTACTCAACGGGCGTATTGATGTTTTCTGGGATGCCCTCAAACACATGCTTCTACCTATCTTGACCCTTTCGTACATCAACTGGGCAACTTTCCTGCGCGTCACGCGCTCATCCATGTTGGAGACTCTGCGTCAGGAATACATCACCACAGCGCGCGCCAAAGGTCTGCGCGAAAACGACGTGATCTTCAAACACGCCCGACCCAATGCCATGATAACCGTGGTGACCCTGGCAGGCTTCACCGTGGTGGGTTTGATGGGCGGCGTCGTGATCACCGAAACGGTGTTTGACTATCCTGGCATCGGTAAAGCGGCAGCCGACGCTGCTGCTCAGTTGGATGTTGTTACCGTCCTGGGGTTTGCCCTGTTCAATGGGTTGATCCTGATTATAGCTAATCTAGTTGTAGACATTATCTACGCGGTGGTTGATCCTCGCGTTCGCTTGTCCTAAGGAGACATAATCATCATGGAGAAAAGCGTTGCACTTGGCGATACTAACCTTCTAACCGAAGCCGTTAATCTACGTCGCATTGGTTGGCTGGAGCGAGCCCTTGGACCGGACAACTATCGCGTCATCCAGGGCTTGTTCAAAACACCAGCTTCTATTATTGGCTTCGTTCTGATCACATTGTTTGTGGTCGTTGCGTTCGCTGCGCCGCTCATTGCTCCGCCGGTGACAAATGACCCGTATAAGATCCCGCGCGATGGTTTCAAAGCCGATCCTCAACCCATGATGTCCCCATGGACGCGCAATGCGCCGGATCTGCCATTCTGGTGGAAGCCCATCATGAAAACGGATCAATGGGTGCATATCTTCGGCACCTCTCAAGGGCAATATGACGTCTTCTATGGGATTATTTGGGGGACGCGCACAGCCTTCAAGACGGGACTGGTGGTTGTCACCGCCGCGCTGTTGATCGGGGTGATTGTTGGGTCAATCTCGGCGTTTTATGGCGGCATTGTGGACAACGTCATCATGCGTATCGTGGATATTTTTCTCACCCTGCCATTTATCCTGGCGGCGTTAATTTTGGCTGCTGTGCTTACACCCAGAATCGGACGCAGCCTCATACCATCCATGATAGCTCTGATTACATTTGGGTGGATGGGGTACGCGCGTATTATTCGGGGTGACATCCTCACGATTAAAGAGCGCGATTATGTAATGGCTGCGCGCGTGATCGGTGTGAAAGATGGGCGTATACTCTTTCGCCACATTCTACCCAACGCCATTTTCCCCACATTGGTGCTGGCCTCGCTGGCGATCGGGGATGTCGTACTGTCTTTTGCCGCCCTTTCCTTTCTCGGTATTGGCACTGAAATCGGCTATGCAGATTGGGGACAACTCCTGTCTTTCGCCCGTAACTGGATTATCAGCCTGGATAGATACTGGTATATCATTGTCTGGCCGGGTCTGACTCTGACGCTGTTTGTTATGGGCTGGAACCTGGTGGGCGACGCTTTACGCGACGTACTTGACCCACGCTTGCGTGGAAAATCCTGACCTGGTGAACTTGTTTCCAAAGCCAATTTTGATCCTGATTGGAATAGCGTTGCTCACAGCAACGCTATTCTTGCAAACAGGCCGAGCGCAATCGGGCGCGCCGCAAATCACGGCCACGCCCACCCCTGATCGGCTGGCGCAACCGACCCTGCCATCCGCGCCCTCGCAGGCTGACTTCGGGGCGCAGGAATTTTGGTCGCGTTGTCTGCCCTGCCACGGCGACCGCGGTCAGGGCTTGACCGACGAGTTTCGTGAAACCTATCCCCCCGAAGATCGCAACTGCTGGCTTTCGGGATGTCATGGAACGCGCCCTTATCCAGACGGCTGGACTATCCCTGCCTTCGTGCCGCCCATTATCGGCGCACAGGCATTGCAAAGATTCCAGAACGCCCAGGCGCTGCGGGATTATATCTGCGCTTCTATGCCTTACCAATGGCCTGGCACTTTGGAGGATGAAACCTGCTGGGAGCTGACCGCCTTTCTTCTTCGTCAAAATGGCTTATGGGATGCGAGCGTTGAATTGAATGAAACCAACGCTGCCCAGATCGCTATACTCGAACTTCCTCCCACGCCCACCCCTGTTCCTATCGTAATCGCGGATAGAAAAAGCGACCTCATTGCGTTGATGGCGACCATTTTGATGGCGATTGTCTTGGGTTCGCTTTTTATTTTTATCAACCGTGGCAAGCCCAAACAATAGGGGTTGGGTTGAGGAAAATATCCAAGAGCCGCGCCCGCTCAGCCCAATTAAGCGCCTCTTCTATGGTATGATTTGGTTCAACACACAATTGCGCGGTGCAGAATGATAGAACTCAGCGACCAGGAACTGGCTCAACAGCTTCAGAAGGGAAATTTGGAGGCGCTGGGCAGCCTCTACGACCAATACCAGCGAAAGGTATATCGCACTGCATTGGTGATTACCGGCGATCCCGATGCGGCTGCAGATCTGACGCAGGATGTCTTTTTAAGGCTGTATCGCTTTGCTGGTTACATTGATCCGCAGCGCCCGTTGGAACCCTGGCTCTATCGAATGACCGTCAACCTGGCTTATACCTGGATCAAGCGCAACCGCCGCTGGTTGCAGCCGCTGGAAGATTTGGTAGATTGGCTGGCTGGCAATGGTTCTTCATTGCAGGAACATGTCGAGTTGCGGGACGATTGGGATCGCGTTCAACAGGCTGTTATGAACCTTCCATTCCCTCAGAGAGTAGTTATTGTGTTGTATTATTTGAATGATCTGTCGTTACAGGACATCTCAGAAATCCTGGATGTTCCCATTGGCACGGTCAAATCCCGCCTGCATTATGGCCGCCTGGCGCTGAAGAAAAGTCTGGGCGCAGAGGGGCTGGCTGCTGGCGAAACGCTGCCAAATCTTGAATACAAATAATGCGATGAGCGCCGAGATGAATGATGAGATTGATCTGTATCTGAGCCGCAGCCTGAAAAATTGGGCTGCCAAACATGCGCCTCCTTTGCGGGGTAAGGAGCGGTTGCTGCGCGGCGCGGCTGAATTGCCCAGGTTATATAAAAAGAATTCATCCTCTGCTTATTTCGTTACGTTTGTCGCATCACCATCCCACTTGTGGTCTTTGCATCCGGCGTTTATGTGCGCGGCTCATTCACTCTGGCCCTGGCCGAGTCGATTGGTCTGATTGTATCTAATTTTCGCCAAACTCCCTACATCATTATGATCTCCAACTTATTAAGAAAACACTGGCTGCTGTTTCTGTTTCTGGCGGCGTCGTTGGCGTGCAATTATCCATCGCTGGCTGGCGACCTGCAAGCTCCGACTGCTACAGCGCCCACTGCCGAGGCGCTGACGCCCACTGCCACCTCTGTGCCGACGCGCCTGTTAACCATTTGCCTGGGTCAGGAGCCGGCCTCCTTATTTCTCTATGCAGATGGCTCCGCCGCGGCGCGCGCTATCCGCCAGGCGATCTACGATGGGCCGTTGGAGGTGGTCAACTATGAGTTGACGCCGGTGATTTTGCAGGAGAAACCCACGCAAGCCAATGGGCAGGTTACTTTTGAAGCGGTTTCGGTTCAAGCGGGGAATCTGGTTGTGGATGCACAAGGCAACCTGGTGAAGCTGGCGGAAGGCGTCACAATTCTGCCCGCGGGCTGTAAGGATGAAAGCTGCGCCGTCCCTTATTCAAGCCAAAACCCGGCGCAAATGGAGCAAATGACGGTGCGTTTTCGGCTGCGAGCGGGGTTGAGTTGGTCGGATGGGGAAGCGCTCACCGCTGACGACTCGGTTTATTCTTACGAAGTAGCTAGAAGCCTCTACCCCAAAGCGCGCGCCGAATTGATAGACCGCACCGCCGCCTATCAGGCGCTGGATGAGCTTACGGTTGAATGGCGCGGCATACCTGGCTATCGTTGGTCAGGGTATCTTTCCGGTTTTTTCACCCCATTGCCGCGCCACGCCTGGGGCGGCCTGGCCGCGCCCGATTTGCTCTCCGCTGAGGCGGTCAACCGTACACCGCTGGGCTGGGGCGCTTATCAGATTGATGAATGGACGGTCGGCGATCACATCACGCTGAGCCGCAACCCGCATTATTTTCGCGCCGCCGAAGGCTTGCCGGCTTTTGAGAAGCTGGTGTTTCGCTTTATCTCTGAACGAGAGCAGGCGCTGAGCGCCCTGTTGGCCGGTGAATGCGATTATCTGGACGAGACCCACCATTTGGAAATGCAGCTCGGGCGATTGACCGAACTGGAAACGAACGGTCAGATCAAAGTAGCTTATCAACCTGGGGGAGCGTGGGAGCATCTGGAATTTGCGATCGCTTCGTTCGTTGACCCGCAGGGCGGCGGCCCGTTGCCCTTCTTCCAAATGAAAGAGGCGCGCCAGGCGGCGGCTTTGTGCATTGACCGCCAGCGCATGATGGACGAATTGTTTACCGGTAAATCCGCCGTCCCCGACGTTTATATCCCCTCTGACCACCCCTTATTTAACTCCGAGGTGAAACGCTATGCTTTCGATCCCGCGGCGGGGGCAAAGCTGTTGGAGGATGCGGGCTGGCTGGACGCCGATAGCGACCCGACGACGCCGCGCCTGGCGCAAGGAGTGATGGGCATTCCCGATGGGACGCCTTTTGAAGTCACTCTCTTAACCACGGATGATGGGGAAAAGCAACGCGCCGCTCAGATCATCCAGGAATCGCTGGCGCAGTGTGGTATTAAAGTCAATATCAACGCAGTCGCCCAAGAGACCCTTTTCGCGCCGGGACCCGAAGGGGCGTTATTTGGGCGTAACTTTACCCTGGCTCAGTTTGGTTGGGTTTCTTCGATTGAACCGCCCTGCTTCCTTTACGCGAGCAGTGAAATTCCCGGTCCGTATCCCCAATATCCGAAGGGCTGGGGCGGCGCGAACGCCAGCGGTTACACCAATCCAGAGTATGACCGCCTGTGTCGGCAAGCCAACGCCGCGCTGCCAGAGGAGTCGCAGCATCGTTCCGCGCACGCGCAGGCGCAAGCGATCTACGCTGAGGATCTGCCGTCGCTGCCGCTCTATCTGCGGCTAAAGACTGCCGCCATGCGAACTGATATGTGCAGCGTAGCCCTGGATGCCTCTGCGGATAGCACCTTGTGGAACCTGGAACAATTCAATTATGGAGATGCCTGCAAGCCGTAAATTCTTGCATACTGCTTGTATAAAATGAGGCCGGTTCACACGCTGATCAAGTATAATCTGCCACACATTTTACCTGTTTCGCCAGCAGGTTATTCAAGAACATGAAACCTCATGGAAAAGTTTTTCTTGATCCGAGATACTTGATTGTGCTCAGCATAGTGTTAGCGGCCTGCGCACGGATGCAGGAGAAAAAGATCGTAACCGTCCAATCGGAAGCGACTTTGACAAGCACGCCTCAGGTGCAACAGAGCGCGATAACAACTGCGCCAGAACCAACTCTGCCGCCTACCCCTGCGTTTCAACCAGTAGATACTGTAATTTTAGCCTTACAGCAGGAGCCGGATACGCTGCACCCTCTGATCGGCGCAACGACGGTGCGTGCCATTGTGATGTCGCCAGTACTGGTGGGCTGCATAAGTCAGAACGAGAAAGCGGAGTGGGTCAACCTGGGCTGTGAAGGTGATGTGCCGACCATAGATAACGGCGGCGCGATTTTCATGGGCGATGGCGTTGACCGCCATTTGGAAGTCACACACAAGATTCGCGATGATTGGCGCTGGACAGATGGCGCCCCTGTCACCAGCGCAGATGTGATCTTTGCCTGGAAGCTTATCATGAACCCAAACCTGGGCGCTTCCGGCACCAATGCTTCTGAGAAGATCTACAATATTGAAGCAGTGGACGAGAAGCGATTCACAGTGGTCTTCATGAGCGAAGCGCAAGCCAAGGCTGCTGCGGGAGGCGTTCTGGCCGGCAATGTTGACTTTGCAGCCTTCCAGGCGGACTATGCTGAAGCTGGCTATGCCGCCCAGGTCGGTCCTGTGGTAGATCCATTGTATTGGTCGGTTGGCGTCACCTGGCTGCCGCAACATGTCATCGGCGATGTGCCCGCCGGCGAGCAAGCCAGCATTGATTGGACTACAGTCCCCGGCGATGGCCCCTATGTAATCAAGGAATGGAAGCAGGGTCAGGAACTCATCCTGGAGAAGTCTGATCAACCCTTCCCCTTGGGCGATGCCAAGATCAAGACAATTATCTTCCGCTTCTTCGCCCAGACCGCGGACGTGCTGGCTGCGCTGCAAACTGGCGAAATTGACGCCGTGACCGGCGCGGGCGGCCTCACCGTCGCCAATGCGCCCGATCTGGATAAGATTGAGGCGGCTGGTATGTATAAGGTGCTTTACGAGCCTGGTTATCAATGGGAGCATATTGACCTCAATACCACCAAATTCCCCTTCGATGATGTCAAAGTGCGCCAGGCGATGTATCACTCGATTGACAAGCAGGCATTGGTGGACAAGCTATATTTCGGCAAGCAAAAGATCACCGATCTACCGGTGCCTCCAGGTCTATCCTGGGCATATTCGGATAATTATGTGAAATATCCGTACGACCCTGAAAAAGCCAAAGTCTTGTTGGCCGAGGCCGGCTGGGATTGCTCCACCAGCCCCTGCACCAAGGAAATTGACGGCGTCAAGAAGAACCTGGAATTCACCCTGATGACCACCGACCGTTCCGATCGCCAGGCGTTGGCGCAGATGATTCAGCAGCAGCTACAGATCGTCGGCTTTAGTACTAATCTTCAATTCCTGAATAGCCGTGATCTAAATGCCCCATGTTCGGCAGGTAACCCTCTCGCTTGCCGCACCTTCGATGCTGTTATTTATAGTTGGTCCGCCAGTGATGATCCCGCTTTCTTGGGATTGTATGACTGCGCAGCTATTCCTTCGGAAAGCAACTATTATTTTGGCCAGAATTATCCTGGCTTCTGCAATGAGCGCGCGGACCAATTGCTGTCTCTCAACGAGACTAACCCAGAGATCAGCCTTTCGCGTGAGAAACGCAGGCCAATCTTGGAAGAATTCTTCCAACTTTGGACAGCGGATGCGCCCGTAATTCCGTTGTTTTCTAACACTCGTGTGTATGTCGTGCGTGCTGGCTTTGTCAATTTCAAGCCCGGTCCGACGCAGTACGCAGCCGATAGTTGGAACGCCTGGGAGTGGGAACTTAGTAAATGATCCACCTGGTCGAAGAACTTTTGGAGGAGTAACCTGAATGAGCTTGGAGACATCATCTTCTCGGAATCAGAACATCCTGGAAGTGAAGGGGCTGAAAACCTACTTTTTCACCGATGCCGGGGTGGTGAAGGCTGTGGATGGGGTGGATTTTACGGTCAAACACGGCGAGGTGCTTGGTCTGGTGGGCGAGTCGGGCTGCGGGAAAAGCGTCACTTCTCTGTCTATCATGCGCCTGATCAGCCCGCCTGGACGGGTGGTGGAAGGTCAAATCATCTTTGAGGGGATGGATTTGCTGAAACTATCCGAAAAAGAAATGACGGATATTCGCGGCAACCGCATCTCGATGATCTTTCAACAGCCACAGAGTAGCTTGAATCCGGTTTTTAAGATCGGCGATCAAATCGCCGAGGTGTTGCAAGTTCACCGACAGGTCAAAAAAGGGCAGGATTGGAACCGAGCCGTGGAGCTGTTGCGCCTGGTGGGCATCCCGGATGCAGAACGAAAAGCGCACGCCTACCCACACCAGATGTCCGGCGGGCAGGCGCAGCGCGTGATGATTGCGATGGCGCTGGCGCTGAATCCTGAACTGCTGATTGCGGATGAACCGACCACCGCGCTGGATGTGACCATTCAAGCGCAAATCCTCGACCTCATCCGCTCTTTGCGCTCTGAGCTGGATACAGCAGTGATCTTAATCACCCATGACCTGGGGGTCATCGCCGAAATGGCGGATAATGTGGCGGTCATGTATGCCGGACGGATTGTCGAGCAAACAGACGTCAAAACGCTGTTCGCCAAACCATTGCACCCTTACACGCAGGGTTTGATCGAATCAATACCGGTGTTGGGCAAAGTGAAAGATCGTTTGGAAGTGATCCCTGGTTCGGTGCCGAACCTGGTCAATTTACCGCCAGGTTGTCGATTTGCCCCGCGCTGCAAGGCGCGTGAAAAATTTGGCCTGGAGATCTGCACTCAGGTTGAGCCGGAGCTGACGGCAGTGCAGCCGGGGCACTCCGTGCGTTGCTGGCTTTACCTGGATTATGAAAATCATCGCGCCCCGCTCAGCGCCGCCTGACGGAGCGAGCGAAGGACTGCAAGCGTTATTAACCTGATTATTGGAGATAGACAAGTCATGAGCGAACAACCCGTAAGCGCAGCGACAGTAGCAGAAAAGAAGCCCCAACGCGATCTGGTGGTGGTGAGAAATCTGGTCAAGTATTTTCCCGTCCGCGCCGGACTATTGCAGCGCGTTGTCGCCTGGGTGCAAGCGGTAGATGATGTGAGCTTTACGGTGAGAGAGGGCGAGACGCTGGGACTGGTGGGCGAATCGGGCTGCGGTAAGACCACTGTTGGACGCACCATCCTGCGGCTGATTGAACCCACCTCTGGTGAAATCGAATTTGACGGCGTTAATATTCTGAAGTTAAGCGGCAACGAGCTAAAAACGGTGCGCCGCAACATGCAAATCATCTTCCAGGACCCTTATGCTTCGCTGGATCCGCGCATTCCGGTAGGTGAGTCGATTGCCGAAGGGCTGCGCATTCATAAGATTGGTACGAAAAAAGAGCAAGATCAGATCGTGATGGAAACCTTGAAGAAAGTGGGGTTGGAAGATTATCACGCCCGTCGCTACCCGCACGAGTTTTCAGGCGGCCAGCGGCAGCGCATTGGCATCGCCCGGGCGCTGGCATTGCAGCCCAAATTCATCGTCGCCGATGAACCGGTGTCAGCGCTGGATGTTTCGATCCAATCGCAGGTGCTGAATATTCTCAAGGATTTGCAGCGCGAGTTTAGTTTAACTTACCTCTTTATTGCTCACAATCTGAGCGTGGTGGAACACATCTCGGATCGGGTGGCGGTGATGTATTTGGGAAAAATGGTGGAGCTTGCCGGACGGGATGAACTTTACGCCAATCCATTGCATCCATACACGCAAGCTCTGATGTCGGCGATCCCCATCCCAGACCCCACGATCAAGCGTGAACGCATCATTCTACAAGGCGACGTGCCCAGCCCGCTTAACCCGCCAACGGGCTGCCGTTTCCATCCGCGTTGTCCGGTGGTGATGGAGGAGTGTTCGAAAGCCGAACCGGTGTTCAAGGAGGTCAAGCCAGATCACTGGGTGGCTTGCTTCCGGGTGGATTGAAATTTTCGTAGCAGCAGCGATGATATGCGCGCCTATCGAGTTCTGATCGTTGACGACCAGCGCGACGTCCGCCGTATGCTCCGCGCTGCGTTGGAGACCCTGGGCCACGAATTTAAGATCACAGATGTGCCCTCGGGCGAGGAAGCCATCCTGGTTATCTCGCGCCAGCCGGTGGATTTGTTGATTGCGGATGTGCGCTTGCCGGGCATCACCGGCCTGGAACTGCTCGTTCGCGCTCGGGTGAGAAACCCGGGTTTGCGCCTGATCTTGATTACTGGAATGTCGGATGAGAAAGTGCGCGCCGAGGTGGAGCAAGCCGGCGCAGATGCTTTCTTCTATAAACCCATTGAAATCTCCGCTTTTTTGGAGACTGTACAACAGCTTCTGGGTCTTCCTTCAAAGGAGCAGATCGAAGAAGAGGCGCATAAATCAATTGAGCCAGAATCCTCGCAAAAATCGCCGCTCCAGCAGGTCACAGAGTTACGTCGGGAAATTGACGCCGCCTTCGTTGCTTTGGTGGATGAGAGCGGCGGGATCGTTGCCCAGACGGGCGATACCCCTCAACCATCGGGCGAGTGGAGCGGCGCCATAGTTTCTGCTCTCGCCTTGATGCGCTTGCTCCCTGTAGCCAGCCCGTTGGTCGTTTCCGGCGCTGAACAGGATCTGTTGTTCTTCCCCGTCGCCGAGCGGTTCATATTAGTCGCTGGCGTGGATCGCCTGGCTTTAGAGGCAATGTCGCTTGGGAAAGTGGCAGGCGCTTTTCGCAGAGCCAGCCAAAACCTGACAGCGATGGGCATAGAATCTGATCCACGATCAACCCCTTCGATCACCTCGGATGAGGGGATTCACCTGGAAGACCCGCAGGATGCCGAGGACGAAGATGTACAGCCAGGCGAGATAGATGAGGCGCTTGTTCGGTTACAATCTGGTAAACTCAATCATATTGACATTGACGCCTTTTGGGAAACCGCCTTGCAAGATTTTTCGTCGCGTTCCAACCCAACCAATGGTCTTTCCTACGATCAAGCGCGCCAGTTGGGCCTTGCGCCCGACGAAGAATAACGATAAAATAGCCTTCGCTTTATTTCCGGCGGATTGGTGGGGCGTGGTGCAATGGTAGCACAGCGGACTTTGGATCCGTATATCCTGGTTCGAATCCGGGCGCCCCAGCTAGAGATATATGTGAAAACATGAAGAGGCGAGCTCACATGGATTAGCGGAAGAGTGTGAGGCTCGCCTTTTTGTCCAAGAGGTGCAAACATGAGGATTAGATCCGTCATCCTGGCTGCGGGTCAAGGGACGCGTATGCGCTCAAAGCTGGCGAAGGTGCTGCACCCCTTATTGGGGCGCCCGATGTTGCAATATGCGCTTGAAGCCGCCCAACAGGTAAGCGGGGCAAAGCCGATTGTTGTGGTGGGGCGCGACGCGGAGGCTGTGCAGCAAACCTTTGGTCGGGCGGCAGATTTTGTGTTGCAAGAGGCGCAGCTTGGCACCGGTCATGCGGTCATGCAGGCGGAGCCGCTGTTGCGTGGACAATCGGATTGGGTGTTGGTTTCCTATGCCGACATGCCGCTCCTGACAGTGGAAACGCTGCGCAAGATCGTGCATATTCAGCAGGCGCACTCCGGCCCGATCACCATGTTGAGCTTGATGGCCGACGACCCAAGAGGTTTTGGGCGGGTGGTGCGCGACGCAGATGGGCGCGTGCAGGGCATTGTGGAAGAAGCCCAAGCGACGACAGAACAATTAGGCATCCATGAGCTTAACGCCGGTCTGTATTGCTTTGCCGCTGACTGGTTATGGGAGGCGTTGCAGCGTATTCAGATTTCGCCGAAGGGCGAGTATTATCTTACCGATTTGGTGGAAATCGCGATTAAGGATGGGCTGTCCGTGCAGGCGCATATCCTGGAGGATGCGGAAGAAGGCATTGGTGTCAATAATCGCATT
Source organism: Anaerolineales bacterium (assembly GCA_020060465.1). Lineage (GTDB taxonomy): Bacteria > Chloroflexota > Anaerolineae > Anaerolineales > UBA4823 > RBG-16-57-11. Next base: position 73,298 of record JAGVAD010000028.1, on the reverse strand, counting down.
CATCTGGCGGAAGCGGAAGCGATCTTGCGCAAGCGCATTAACCGCAAATGGATGCTCGAAGGTGTGACTTTGGTGGATCCGGCAACCACTTACATTGAGCCAGGTGTGACCATTGGGCAGGATACAGTCATCTGGCCTAATACTTACCTGCAAGGATCAACGAAGATCGGCGCAGCATGCTCTGTGGGTCCGAATACGCTGATCCGCAATTCTGTGGTGGGGGATCAATCAACCGTGCTGGCGTCTGTTCTGGAAGAAGCCATCGTTGAAGACCATGTTGAAATAGGGCCCTTTAGCCATCTGCGCAGCGGAGCGCATCTGGCGCAGGGGGTGCATTTAGGCAATTTTGGCGAAGTTAAAAATTCTTATCTCGGTCCTGGAACGAAGATGGGGCATTTCTCCTACATTGGCGACGCCACCATTGGCGCAGAGGTGAACATTGGCGCGGGGACAATCACCTGTAATTTTGACGGAGAGAAAAAGAACCATACCGAGATCGAGGCAAATGTCTTTATCGGCAGCGACACGATGTTGGTCGCTCCGGTGAAACTTGGTGAAGGGGCGCGTACTGGCGCAGGATCGGTCGTCACCAAGGATGTTCCCTCTTATACCCTGGCGGTGGGTGTGCCGGCGCGGCCGATCCGAAAACTAGCGAAACGTGATTGAGACTTTAGCCATTGCAATATCCTTGTTCTTCTTGCTGGCGTTGGACCTGGTTGCCATTGGGGCGCGGACGAGCTTTTTGCAAGTCACCCATGGCCGGCTGCTGGCGCAGCGCGAGGCTTTAGGGGAACAAGTGAACGCGGCGGTCAACCTGCTATCGGTGATGCCGCGTTTGCGCGCCAGCCTGAACCTCACCCTGATCTTTACCCGCTTTGGTCTGGCCGCTCTGGTTTTAGCGCTGGTTCAACTGCGCGTTGTGACCTATCCAGTTGTAGCGGCTATTTTGGGATTGTGTCTGGCTGCGTTGTTATTGTTCTGGTTCGAGTGGGCTGTAGAACGTATGGCTTTACGCAGCGCCGAAACCTGGGCGACGCGCCTGGCGACGTTCGCGCGCGTATTGATGGCCTCGGTTTCTCTTCTGATCGTCCCGCTCTCTGGTTCCAATGAAACCAAAAATCCGCCTGAATCCCCGGTAAGTGTAACCGAAGATGAGCTTAAGACCCTGGTGGACGCCGGTGAGCAAGAAGGGCTGCTGCAAATGGGCGAGAGGCGCATGATCCATTCGATCTTTGAGCTGGGCGACACCCTGGCGCGAGAGATCATGGTGCCGCGCATTGACATGCTCGCTTTGGATGTTGCCACACCGCTCACCGAGGCTGTGGACGCGATCCTGCGCGCCGGTTTCTCGCGCGTGCCAATCTATGAAGAAACAGTAGATAATACTTTGGGGCTTCTATATGCCAAAGACTTGCTGCGCGCCTGGAGGGAGGAAAATCAGCTCTCTTCGCTGCGAGATTTGTTGCGCCCGGCTTATTTTGTGCCTGAGGGGAAAAAAGTAGATGAATTGCTGGCGGAAATGCAGAGCCAGCGCATTCACATGGCGATTGTTGTGGATGAATACGGCGGAGTGGCCGGATTGGTGACGCTGGAAGACATCGTTGAGGAAATTTTTGGCGAAATTCTGGATGAATACGACCAGGGCGAAGAAGCGCCCTATCAAAAGCTGGCTGATGGCGGCTATCTGTTTTTGGGGCGCATTGGATTGGATGACTTCAACGAGATCATGGGGAGCAACCTGACCAGCGAAGACGCCGATACTTTAGGCGGCTATATTTATGGTCGCCTGGGGCATGTGCCTAATATCGGCGAGACGGTGCAAGAAGGGAACCTGCTCCTGGTGGTTGAGCAGGTGGCTGCGCGGCGCATTCGCAAAGTGAGCGCCCGCTGGATCGCTAAAGAGACACAAGAAGAAGAGGATCAGGAACGTGTTGACGGATGAGATGCGGGAGAAATTGATCCAGGAGGCGCGTCAGGCGCGCTCGCGCGCCTATGCGCCGTATTCGAATTATACAGTGGGGGCTGCGTTGCTAACCGCCTCCGGCCAGATTTACACTGGCGCCAACATCGAAAACGCTGCCTATCCAGACACGATTTGCGCAGAACGCGTGGCGGTCTTCAAAGCCGTTTTCGAGGGCGAGAAAGAGTTCATCGCCATCGCGGTGGTCAGCTCGAATGGCGGCTTCCCATGCGGTTCTTGCCGCCAGGTGTTGGCTGAGTTTGGGTTACAGACCAGGGTGCTGGTTGCGAAAGAGGATGGCGCGTTGTTGTTTGAAGCCACGCTGGGCGATTTGCTGCCGGGGGCGTTTCTCCCTGAACACCTCAATGAGCGCGACTCACGGCGTGGGGGATGAAATCGGCGGCGTGGCGGTGACTTGCAGAATGAGCGATTGCACAATCCAGCCCTCCACGCCGTTTTGGGTGAGAATATGCGCCCATGACTGACCGCCTGCTTGCGCGGTTTCGGGAAGTAATATGACCAATTCTCCATTGGTCAGGAAACCGATGGTCTGACCGCCGGGTTCAGAGCGAATGCGCACACCTTCCGGCAGATCCGAGCGCACCAGCGCCAACACAGGCGTTGGCGTTGGGGTCAGCGTGCGGGTAGGCGTCAAGGTGGGGGTGCGCGTCAGCGTGGGAGTCAGGGTCGCAGTGGGCGGCGGTACAGTGGGCGTAAGGCTGGGGGTGAGTGTAAAGGTCGCAGTGAGAGTGGGGGTGGGTGTGGGCAATCCCAGATTGGCGCCCAGGATGGCGCTGAGGCTGCTCAGCCCGATCGCCAGGATCACACCCGTCAACGCCACGGCGCCTCCCAGGGTGTAACCGAACAAAGTCAGGGGGCGGAAACCGAGAAATGCCAGCGTGATACAACCGAGCAAAACGCTCCAAGCCAGATGCAGGGCAAAAACCACCAGGCCGTCCGGCCAGAGATGAGGAATCCTGCCGCCCAGACCAAAACCCGCGGTAGCCAGAGGCAGATACAGTTCATAAGCCAGCGCCACGCTAGGCAAGGTTGGGCTGTATCGGTTCTCGTCTGCCGCGGAACCAGCGACGCCAGCGGCGGTGAGCACAGCGCCTACTGCTAAAACCAGGAAGTTCAACCAGGATACCTGAGCGTGAATCGGGGCTAGCGTGAGGGTATGACGAGATGGCTCATAGAGGAAGCCGCCAGACGCCCAACCAACAGCAAACGCCAGCGCACAGCCCACCAGTAAACCGGCCAGGCTGCGCAAAAACAGGCGACCTGCGCCCAGCACTGCACCCAGGGCGACCCCCACCAGTGGCGCCATGAGCGGCGCCAGCGCCGCTCCCAAGACGAGCATTGCCGTGGAGTCCAACAAAATACCGCCGGAGAGCACCGCGCCCGAAATCAGCGAAAGCAGAAAAAAATCGAAAGATGGCGACGCGCGGCGTACGAGATGATCGAAAAAGACCGCCCGTTCGTCCGCGTCCAGCGGCGTCAATAACCGCCGTGCTCTGCGACGCCTCGCCGGGGGCAGATTATCGGGGTTATCGGGGGTTTGTTCGATTGGGGAAAGTCTCATTTTCTCAGCGTGGCTACCAGGCGGATGGGTTTTTCTAATAATTCCAGGGCGGTAAAGATATCCGTTACCACCAGATCGGCGGCCAGCAATGCTTCCACCGCCGCGCCTTCGCGGGAAAACACGCATACCCCGATCTGAGCGGCTTTGAGCATGGCGGCGTCATTTGCGCCTTGTCCAATGGCGATCACCTTATCGGCGCCCAGGCTTTGGATGAAGGCGGCTTTTTGTTCGGCTTCATGGTTGGCCTGGATGCGATGGGCTTTCAAATTTAGTTGTTGATCTATAATGGCCTGCCGACCGTGGGTGTCGGCGGTGACCAAATGCAGTTCGAGGCGATCGCGCAGGTTCGTTAAAGCGCGAGCGATGCCATCCAACAATTGCCCATCTAACGCCAGCGTACCGCTCACATCGCAAACCAGATATTCCAACTGGACCAGGCCGCGCCCCGGAATATTTAATTCGATCATAAAGCTATTATAACCGCGTCGTCTCGTGTAAAATAGAGAGCGTTATGCGCACCTCTCTTTCCTTACTCTGTTGTTTTCTTTTACTGCTCCTGTCAGCTTGTAGCGCCCCGGCCACAGCTACACCTATGGTCACGGATAGCGGCGTTACCCCCGCGCCGACTTCGCCAGAGTCATCCACTGAGCCTACGGAATCTCCCGCCGAGCCGCCAACTCCAGCGCCCAATCGGGTGATTCTGCTGGCTCTGCCTGGCGCAGATGCCGGCCGCGTGACTGCCTTGCAGGAGACCCTGGCTGAACTTGCTGATCAGGAAGGCTACTCGTTTGAGAAGCAGGATTCGGTCGCGAGCGTTGATTTGGACGACACCATTACCCTGGTTGCCGCGCTTCCGCCCGATCCGGCAATCGTCAACCTGGCGACGGCAAATCCACAGGTAAAGTTTTTAGCTCTGGACATCCCTGGTGTACAGGCTGAAGGAAACGTGAGCGTCATTGCTTCCGATGGCGGGCGACCCGACCAGCAAGGATTTATCGCCGGTTATCTGGCAGCGGTGGTCACCCAGGATTGGCGCGTGGGTGTCATTAGCGACCCATCCACTCTCTCCGGCAAGGCGGCTCGCAACGGGTTTGGTAAAGGCGTGGTCTTCTACTGCGGCCTCTGCCGACCAGCCTATCCGCCTTTCGTCCAATATCCCCTGTTTGTTGATTTGGCGCAAGACGCTGGCGACACAGAACAGCAAGCGGCGATAGATACTCTGCTTGCCAATGCGGTGAAAACGGTGTACGTTGCCAGTGGGGCAGGCAGCCCAGCTTTGTTTGAAAGTTTAGCACAGGCCGGCTTACAAATCATTGGTCATGGGGTCCCGCCTGCGCAGGCTGCCGGTCAATGGGTGGCTTCGATAGAACTGGACGAGGTTGGCGCTCTGCGCCAGCTTTGGCCGCGCCTGATGGCAGGCGAGCAAGCGCTCTATCTGCAAGCGCCGCTGACGCTTACCGCGCGTAACCCGCTTTTATTTTCCATCGGCAGGCAACGGCTGGTAGAAAAGATGATGGAAGAATTGCTTGCCGGTTATGTAGATACGGGTATAGATGCCCAAACTGGCGAATCTCGCTGAAACCAAGCGAAGACGCAACTCTAATCGCCCCAACATGGTAAAATGTTGGGAATATCCCTATCCATACTCGTCGGAGCGAGAAGAAGCTTATGACCACTGTACTTGAACTCCGCGGTATCACCAAACGTTTTCCGGGAGTGCTGGCCAACGATCATATTGACCTCACCCTGGAGGAAGGCGAAATCCATGCCTTATTGGGGGAAAACGGCGCAGGAAAGACAACCCTGATGAATATCTTATATGGATTGTATCAACCCGATCAGGGTGAGATTTTGGTGCGCGGGAAAAAGACCGACATCCACTCGCCTAGCGATGCGATCGCGGCTGGAATTGGTATGGTGCATCAGCATTTTATGCTGATCCCGGTTTTCACCGTTACCGAGAACGTGATGCTGGGCGATGAAGCCCTTCGGCCAGGGGGCGTTCTAAACCGCGCCCAGGCCGCTGCCCGTGTGCGCGAGATATCCGAGCAATTCGGTTTTGAGGTTGATCCCGATGCCTATGTCAAAGACCTGCCGGTTGGTGTGCAGCAGCGGGTGGAGATCATTAAGCTGCTTTATCGCCAGGCGGATATCTTGATTCTGGATGAGCCAACCGCTGTGCTGACCCCCCAAGAGACAGACGAACTGTTTGCGATTATGCGCAGCCTGGTGGATAAGGGGAAATCCATCATTTTTATTACCCATAAACTGCGCGAGGTGATGGACTTTTCCGACCGCATCACCGTTATTCGGCGCGGAAAAGTGGTAGGCACAACGCGCCCCAGCGAGGCAGATCAATATACGCTGGCAGAGATGATGGTGGGACGAGCGGTGCAATTAGAAGTTGATCGTCAGGCCAAAGCAGTGGGCGAAACGGTGTTGTCGGTCCAGAACCTGGTTGTGCTGGATGAACGTCATCAGGTGGCGGTGGATGATGTTTCATTCGAGGTGCGGGCAGGCGAGGTATTGGGAATCGCTGGTGTTCAGGGCAATGGACAGACGGAACTGGTTGAAGCCCTCACGGGACTACGAACGCCGCAATCCGGCCATATCAAACTCATGGGGCAAGAGGTCTCCCGCGCCCGACCGAGGCGCATCACCGAACTGGGATCGGCGCATGTACCAGAAGATCGCCAACGCGATGGATTGGTGTTGAATTTCTCTGTGGCCAACAACTTAATTCTGAACACTTACTATAGACCACCATTTACTCAAGGAGTGGTGCTGAACGAGACACAGATTCTGAAACACGCCAGCCGCCTGATTCAGGAGTTCGATATCCGCACCCCTAGCCCCCTGACGAATGTAGGCTCGCTCTCCGGCGGAAACCAACAGAAGGTGATTGTGGCGCGTGAATTTTCGCGACCTATTCGGTTGTTGGTCGCCTCGCAACCCACCCGTGGCCTGGACGTTGGTTCGGTGGAATATATTCATGGGCGGATCATGGAAAAACGCGATGAGGGCTGTGCGGTGTTGCTGGTCTCCTCGGAGCTGGATGAAATCATGGCGCTCTCGGATCGAATTGCGGTGATGTACCGCGGCAAGATCATTGATATCTTAGACGCCAAAGAAGCCACCAAAGAAACGGTTGGGCTGCTGATGGCTGGCATACGCCCAGAACATACGCCGAACGTCCAGATGACACAAATTTGAGCGAATAAAAGGCGCAGTTCAATGAATAAAGAAACGCAACCACCCGCAGAAGAAGCATCCAAATCAAATAAAAAGAAGAATCCAGCCCAGGTATTTCAAGAAGAGCTTGTAAACGAAATTACTGGGAATCAGAATGGTGAAAAAGGCGACGCTTCCCGCTCTTTTGGGCGTCGTTTAGCTCGTTCACTGGCAGTGCCAATCCTGGCGATCATCACTGGATTGATTATCGGCGGATTGTTTATTGTTTTAACCAGCGCGGAATTCTATGCCGCCTGGACGCAATCTCCTCTTGAAGGGCTGCGCGCGGGTTGGAATATCCTAACCACAGCCTATTCGGCGCTCTTCACGGGCGCGATCGGCGATCCAGCCAGAATCGGCGCTGCCCTGAGCAGCGGGAACGCCGAAGATGTCCGTAAGGCATTCTATCCGTTCTTCGAAAGCCTGGTCGCAGCCACGCCGTATATTTTTGGCGGTTTAGCGGTGGCGCTGGGCTTCCGCGCCGGTCTGTTCAACATTGGCGCTGAGGGGCAGATTTTTATCGGCGCCATTTTCGCGGCGTATGTAGGCTACTCTGTCACCGGGTTGCCGACCTTCCTGCACATGCCATTGGCTTTTCTGGCTGGGGCGCTGGGCGGCGGACTATGGGGTTTTATTCCAGGCTGGCTGAAGGCGCGCACCGGCGCGCATGAAGTGATCAACACCATTATGCTGAACTACATCGCCTTTCGCCTGAGCGATTGGCTGCTCACCGGGCCGATGAAAAGACCCGGATCGGCCAACCCGGTCAGCCCCACCATCGAAGACTCGGCCAAGTTATTTCGTTTCTTTGGTGACCCGATCCGTTTTCACCTGGGTTTTTTTGTCGCCTTGTTGATGGCCTGGCTGGTGTGGTGGTTTCTGTTTAAGACCCGTTGGGGTTTTGACTTACGAGCGGTGGGGCTGAACCCCCACGCCGCACGTTATGCTGGGATGATGGTGTCATTTACAATGATTCTGGCGATGAGCCTCTCTGGCGCACTAGCGGGTATGGCAGGCGCCAATGAAGTGTTGGGGGTGAATCATAATCTGGCGATGGCTTTCTCGTCCGGTTACGGCTTTGATAGCATCGCCCTGGCGCTGCTGGGAAACAGCCATCCCGTGGGAGTAGTCTTATCTGCTCTGCTTTTCGGGGCGCTGCGCAATGGCGCGACCAACATGCAGCTTAAGGCGAACATCCCTATTGATATTATCTCGATCTTCCAGGCTTTGATCCTGGTCTTCATTGCCACTCCGGCTATCATTCGCACCCTATATCGTTTGAAGCCGCCTGAGGAAGGCGAAGAGGGGCTGGTGGTGGCTTCCTGGGGAGGAAACTAGCATGACGACAACCGCGCTGCGACGAGAATTGGAGATCATCTCCCCCACCCGCCAGATCGTGATGGGTGTATTGTTCCTGGCTGCCGGCTTCGTGATCTGGTTCTATTTCAGCCGCTCGCTCGAGCCGGAGACGGTTACCAAGTTTGGTATGACGCCCGGCGGCTATAAAGCTACAATCTCCGACTTGATATTGCCCAGCCAGCAGACGCTAAACGTCCTGGCCGCGTTGTGCGGCTTTATTGGGGCGGTGCAAGTAATGCGCAAAGGCGGCTTCCGCAAGCGAACGAACGGTATGTTGGGCCTGGTGTCTGGCTTTTTGATTTTCGCCTTTCTGATCTGGGCGGCGGCGGGCAGATCGCTCAACCTGGCGGGGTTATTGAACACCACACTCTCTAAGGCGGTGCCGCTGACATTGGGGGCGATGTCGGGGATCTTGTGTGAGCGGGCAGGCGTGGTTAATATCGCCATTGAAGGCATGATGCTGATGGGCGCTATGATCGGCGCCTTGGTGGGCAGCATCACCGGCAACCTGTGGATCGGCTTGCTGTCGGCGGTCTTATCCGGCGGGTTGTTGGGTTGGGTGCATGGCGTACTGTCCATCAAATACCGCACCAACCAGATCATCTCGGGTACCGCCATTAACATTTTTGCCACAGGTTTGACTTCCTACGTTTCGGCTAAATTCATGCAGACGCACCAGGAACTGAACAACCCCGGCATCTTTCGTGGTTGGGAGATTCCGGGCTTATCGCAAATCCCCTTTTTGGGCCCGATCCTCTTCAATAACAACATGTTCGTCTATGCCATGTTCCTGTTCCTGATTGCCCTGCAATTTGGCCTGTTTTACACCCGTTGGGGTCTGCGTCATCGGGCAGTGGGCGAACATCCCCGCGCTGCGGACACGCTGGGGATTAACGTCTTTCGCACCCGCTACATCGCCGTCATCCTGGGCGGATTGATGGCAGGGTTTGCCGGTGGTTACTTCACTCTGGGCTCGGTGGGGCGCTTTGATGAAGTGATGACCGCCGGGCGCGGTTTTATTTCTCTGGCGGCGATGATATTCGGCAACTGGCTGCCTTTTGGCGCATTTGGGGCCGGGCTGTTATTCGGCTTCGCCGACTCGCTCGCCTCCAAACTGGCTATCTTGGGCTTGCGCATCCCGTCGCAGTTCTTGTTAATGGCCCCTTATCTTGCCACCATGGTGGTGTTGGCGGGCGTGATTGGCCGCGGCCAAATGCCAGCCGCCGACGGCGTGCCATACGAAAAAGAAGGTTAAGTGCGCATCGTGTCTGTAGAGAGCGCGGCTAACCGGCCGCGCTTTTCTTTATATAATTGTTAGAGAATGGATCGAAAATAATCGGCAATTCGGGTAAAATCAGCCATATTATTGATATTCACCGACATTGGTTTATCTCGTCGGCGCAAAACGTCCTGTTGATCCCCCTAAAAACAAGCCTGTGTGATCAGAAACCTGCGGGACGTTCATAACCACTACATGTTTTGGGATAGAAACACGATGAGAAGAAAAATTCCGGCCATTATCTTGGGCGCCGCCGGCGCTGTGGGGCAGCGTTTTGTCCAGCTATTAGATCATCATCCCTGGTTTGAAGTCGTCGCCTTGACCGGTTCGGAGCGCGGCGCAGGGCGGACGTATGAGGAAGCCTGTCATTGGGTCTTAGACATTCCCATGCCAGAATGGGCGCGGCGTATGGAGGTGTTGCCCACCCTGCCCAAAGCGGTGGACGCGCCGTTGGTTTTCTCGGCGCTGCCCGCGCATGCGGCGCGCGAGGCAGAGCCCATTTACGCCCAGGCGGGCAGCATCGTCTGTTCGAACGCCTCAGCGTTTCGCGAGGAAGCGGATGTGCCTCTGATTTTGCCGGAGGTCAATCCCGATCACACCTGTTTGATCCACCGCCAGCGGCGAGAACGGGGTTGGAGCGGCGGCATTGTAACCAACCCCAATTGCACCAGTACGGGGATGACGGTGACATTGAAGGCGCTCAAGGACGCCTTTGGAGTAGAGAAAGTCGTTGCAGTTTCGATGCAGGCGCTCTCCGGCGCAGGGTATCCCGGCGTGGCCTCGCTGGATATTCTCGGCAACGTCATTCCGTATATCCCCGGTGAGGAAGAAAAGGTCGAAAGCGAGCCGCTTAAAATGCTGGGGGATTTGCAAGGCGAAGCGATCCTTGCCGCTCCGCTGACCATTTCGGCGCATACCAACCGGGTGGCGGTGGCAGATGGACATATGCTGTGTTTGAGTATTGCGCTGAATCGGCCGCCGAGCGATATGCAGGAGATCGCCCGCTGCCTGGCGGATTACGCTGCCCCGCAAATCAGCCGCGATCTGCCCTCCGCGCCGCAGCCGCCCATACGAGTGCTGGAGGCGCCAGACCGCCCACAGCCGCGCCTGGATGTGCACACCGGCGCGGGCATGACGACAGTGGTGGGACGGGTGCGCCCCGATCCGATTTTTGATGTCAAAATGACTGTGCTGTCGCATAACACGATCCGCGGCGCGGCCGGTGCGTCCATCTACAATGCGGAATTATTGGTGAAGCAAGGGATCATAACCGATGAATGGTCTTAGGACTTTGGATATTCCCGTACAGGGTATGGATTGCGCCGAATGCACCTTGCACGTGCGCCAGGCCATCCAGGGGTTGCCCGGTGTGCAATCTGTAGAGGTGTTTTTAGCCTCTGAGAAAGCGGTCGTCCAACTCGATCCGGCACGAGTTGGTTTAGACCAGATTCGCAGGGCGGTGGAGAGCGCCGGTTATCGCGTACCGGAATCTGAACAACCGCAAAAAGAAGATACTCAGACAGCCGGTTTCACCCGCTCGATTTGGACGCTGCTGGGTGTGGTGTTCTTTGCCGTACTGTTCATCGTGGTCGTTGGCGAGTGGCTGGGACTGTTCGAGGCGGTCACCCGCCGTGTGCCCTGGCCGGTGGGTCTGATGCTGGTTTTGGTCGCCGGTTACCCGGTGTTCCGCAACGTGGCGCGGGCGACGGTGCGCGGCCAGGTGATCTCTCATACGCTGATGACGCTGGGTGTGATTGCCGCCTTAGCCGTCGGCGAGTGGGCGACAGCCGCGGTCGTGGTATTCTTTATGCGCCTGGGCGACTTTGTGGAACACTTCACTACGGAACGCGCCCGGCGAGCGGTGAAAGACCTGAGCGCCATGGCGCCGCAGACGGCGCGGCTGGAAAAAGATGGGGTAGAGATGGATACCCCCATTGCTCAGGTGCGGCCTGGCGATGTGGTCGTGGTGCGCCCCGGCGAAATGATCCCCGTGGACGGCGAGGTGATCGCCGGGCAAGCAACCTTGAACCAGGCAGCCATTACCGGCGAAGCGATGCCGGTTGAAGTTGGACCAGGCGCGCGCGTTTACGCTGCTACGTTGACGCAATTGGGCAGTCTGCGCCTGCGTGTGACGCAGGTGGGCGCTGATACGACCTTCGGGCGGGTGATCCGACTGGTAGAACAGGCGGAGGCTCATCGCGCCCAGGTGCAACGCCTGGCGGATAAGTTTTCGGCTTATTATTTACCCGTGGTAGCCGGACTGGCGGCGTTGACTTTTCTCATCCGCCGCGATCCATTGGCAACGGCGGCGGTGCTGGTAGTTGCCTGCTCTTGCTCCTTCGCGCTGGCCACGCCAATCGCCATGTTGGCCTCCATCGGCGCGGCTGCCCGGCAGGGCCTGATGATTAAAGGAGGCAAGTATCTGGAGCTGTTGGACCGCGCCGATACACTGCTGGTGGATAAGACCGGCACGCTGACCCTGGGTAAGCCGCAACTGGTGGATGTGCGCCTGCTGAGCGACGATACCGACGCCGAAAGCATGGAGGCGAATATTGCCAGGCTGCTTTTCCTGGCGGCGTCGGCTGAACGCTATTCAGAGCATCCGCTGGCCGAAGCAGTGCGCGTTGCAGCTCAAACGCGGGGCATGGAACTGGCATCCCCTCAGGAATTTTCAGCTCAGCCCGGAATGGGAGTACGGGCGCTGGTGGATGGTCAGCGGGTGGAGGTGGGCAACCGGCTGATGTTCGCCGAGCAACTGGCAAACGACTCTGCCAGCCAGAAGGCGGCTGACGCCCTGGAAGCGCAGGGGAAAACCCTGTTGTTCGCCGCGGTGGATGGCAAGCTGGTCGGAATATTGGCGGCCACCGATACGTTGCGGCCCGAAGCGCCTGAAGCGCTGCGCCAGATGCAGGCCCTGGGGATCAGACACATCGAGCTGCTCACCGGCGATAACGCTCAGGCGGCGCAATCACTGGCCGAGGCGCTGAACAACCCGGCGGTGAAGGTACACGCCAACCTGCTCCCAGAGGATAAAATCCAGATTGTGCGTCGGCATCAGGCGCAAGGGAAGATCGTGTTGATGGTGGGAGATGGCGTGAACGACGCCCCCGCTCTGGCGCAGGCTGATGTAGGCATCGCCATGGGGGCCGCGGGCAGCGACATTGCCATCGAGGCGGCGCATATCGCTTTGATGCGCGACGATTGGATGTTGTTGCCTCAGGCGCTGCGCATTGCCAGACGCACTCTGCGCGTGGTGCGCATGAACATTGCGTTCACTGCGCTGTATAACCTGATTGGTCTCTCGCTGGCGGCGCTGGGTTTCCTGCCGCCCATCCTGGCCGCCGCCGCCCAGTCGCTGCCCGACCTGGGCATCCTGGCGAATTCCTCGCGCTTACTGCGGCGTAAATGACGGACGGAAGATCCAGGGCAGGTAAAAATAGAACGCCTTATAAATAGTAACGGGCTGGCCGTAGCGCTGCGCTACATCATCGCTTTGCACTGAGTAATCCCAGTTGGTGATGCCTTGTGTGGCCGTCATGGGAACCTGAACGACCAGTTGCACACTTCGGCTCTCGCCCGCCAGCAGAAAAGGAAAGCCCCATTCGAACAGATCGCCGGTGCGCGTGTATGGCTGTGTGGCGGTGATGAAATTCACGCCCTCCGGCAAGACATCGCGCAGCAGCACATGGGTGGTTGAAAAGATTGTCGCTTCATGCGTGATCTGCAAAGTATAAGTGATGATCCCGCCAGGGTCGTAAAGCGGGAAAGAAGGCGTCTTTTGCAGAGCAAAGTCGTGCAAAAAAACTCCCTGGAAGGTTTTATACGCATCAATGCGCCCATATCCATAGGTGTTATTGGGCACCTGACTGCCGGGGATGTCGCCGCAGAGCTGACTGGTCGTGCGAGGCACCGCACTCTGCTTAATCAACGTTTCGATTTGTTCCACGTTTCCAGATAGCGTCGGCTTAGCCGAGAGCATCAACGCCACCAGACCAGCCACATGTGGGCCGGCCATGCTGGTGCCGGTGAGGCTGGCGTATCCCGTGGGCGGAACGCTGGAGCGGACGCTTGTGCCGGGGGCGGAGATGTCCGGTTTCAGGCGATTGCTGCCATCCACAGTTACCGGGCCGCGGCTGCTTGAATAATAGATGACGTCGTTGCTGTCCGTATTCCCAACCGTGAAAGAGGCGTCGTAGATTGCCGCTGGCGTGCTAACCGTGCCACACGCGGGGCCGCTGTTACCGGCTGAATGCACGGTGACGATACCGGCGGCGACGACGTTATTGACCACCGTCAGCAGCACATTGGGGTCGGTGCAGCCTTCGCCGGGTGGGCAGCTCCACGAATTGTTGATCACATCCGGCGCTAAATCTGGACGGGGATTTTCATTATTCAGGTCCGTCGGAGCGATGAACCATTGATAACATTCGCTGTATGTGATCGGCGTGCCTACGCCGCGCCGCATGTTGCGGCAGCCGATCCAACGCGCGCCCGGCGCCATGCCAATATAATAACCCGCGCCGTCATCGCCGACCATGGTGCCCATGGTGTGCGTGCCGTGGTAAGTGTCGTCGCACGGATAGGGGATGTCGGGAGGGCAGATGGGGTCGTCGCCGGAATGAATGGCGTCGTGCCAGGAATAGTTGTGATTCGCGGTTGTTCCATCCCAGCCGCGATATTTGCCCTTGAGCGCGGGGTGTTCCCAGGCATAGCCGGTGTCTTGCCCGCCAATGACTACCCCCTGGCCGGTATAGCCGTACGCCCAAACCTGCGGCGCGCCGACCTTTACAATGTTCCATTCGATGGTATCGGTCGCTGCTGAGGGCGTTTGTGTGATGGGCGAGGCGGGTTGCGGCGCGTCTAATTGCACCTGCGGGTTGGCATAGATATGGGCGATGTCCGAGCGCAGCGCCATTTCCTGAAGCACGCCTGCATCGCCGCGCACCCAGATCATGTTGGCGACCCAGTACGGGCGATATTCCACCCGCCCCGGCTGGTTTGCCGAAAGCGTCTGCAACCGTTGCAGGATGGGTTTTTGCGTGCGCTCTGCCAGGCTGGTGAGCTGCTCGAAGACGTAACGCCCCTTTTCCAGTTTGGTGGTCAGCCGTTTTGCGCCGCTCAGATCGGCTTGCTCTTTCAGGAAAAGAATAAACTCAGTGGGGGATTCTTGAGCTACGGTTTCAAGCACCCAGGGATCAACTTTGCTCTGCCAGGCGGTCGAAATCAACCGGCTGTGGGTAAAAGGCGGCAAAATGAAGGCAAGCAGAAGGATGAGGTGTGTGATTCGGTTCATAGGATTTTTTCGGCGAGGCGGATTTTTGAGTATTGAATATCCTAAATGTTTAAATCACAGCGTTCTGGAGAGTCTGTTGAAACGGTGAACGAATTATACTATTTGACCCTTCAACGTCCTGCAGCTTCCCCTCATCAAAAACCTGCGGGGCGTTTTGCATCGTTAGCCGGTGAATAAACGATACTGAGCGGCTACAGGTGCAGTAACATTTTGATCTCCGGCAAGATCCACGGCAGCGCTGCCCCCCCGCCGACCGTTAGCGAAAGCCCAACTGCAGGGATCGTCGGTAAGGGGAGCAGCAGAACCGCGTAAGCCAGAGCGCCGCCCAACAACGCAGCAGCGAAGGACCGCCCCAGGGTGCTGCCCAGGCGCAACACTCCGGCATGGCGGCGGCTGAGCAGAAAAAGCAGCAGCAGCGCCTGGCTGGTAAAGGCGATGGTATCCGCCAGCGCCAGGCCGGTGTGACCGATGCTCCAGGAAAGCAACATCGCCAAAGGGATATATATACTGATTTGAAAGAGCGCTCCCATGAGGGGGATGCGGGCGTTTTGCTGAGCGTACCAGGAACGCACGCCAACCTCCAGCCAGCTATGCCCAACCAAACCGAGCAGAAAGGCGCGCGTTGCCCAGACCACCATTTCGGTTTCCGCTGGCTCAAAGCTAAAGATGAGGCCAATCAAGGGGCGGATGCTGGCTGCCAGGACGGCGGCGATGGGCAGGGTCAGCGCCAGCATGGCGCGCAAGGCGCGGTTAATGGTCTGGCGAAAATGATCCATCTCGCCGCGGGTGATGTATTCCGCCAAAGAAGGCAGCAAAGCGATGGCAATGGCGGTGCCGATTAAAGTTTCGGGCATCTGCATGATGAACCAGCCGTTGTTCAAGGCAGAGACGCCGCCTTCTTGATAGAACGAGGCGAAGCGGTCGCGCGCCAGGAAGTAGATGTGCAGGCTGAACATGGATAGGACGCGCGGCCCCATGAGGATCAACACCTGACGCACGCCGGGATCGGTCAGGCTGACGCCGGGAGACCAGCGGAATCCATAACGGATGAGAGCTGGTATCTGCACCCCCAGGTGCAACAGCGCACCCAGGATGACCCCATACACCATGCCGTAAATGCCAAAGCGCGGCGCCAGGAACAGGATGCCGCCGATCTGCCCCAGGTTATACATCACCGGCGCCATGGCCGGCGTGGTGAAATGCTGGTTGGCCTGCAACCCGGCCATCACCAGCCCGCTGATCGAGAAAATCAGGATCGCCAGCAAATCCAGGCGCATCAGGCTGGCGGTGAGCGCCCAACGGTCGGGTTCGGCAAACCCAGGCGCAATCAGGTGGCGGATTAGCGGATAGGCGAAGAGGATAATGACGAAAGAAATCCCCGCGGTGACCAGAAAAGCCAGGTTCAGGATGCGCGAAAAAAGCGTCCAGGCAGCGCGGCGGTCTTCTCGTTCCAAATGCTCGGTGATCACCGGGATCAGAGCGATGCCCAACGCCCCGCCGGAGATCAGCGCGGAAAGCAGGTCGGGGATGTTGTTCGAAACAAAGAAGATGTCTCGTTCGACAGCGCCAAACTGGCGGTTGAACAGAATCTGGCGCGCCAGCCCCAGGATTTTATCAATGCCAAAGAAGAAAGCGATGATCAGCGAGGCGCGTGCGATGCGGGTCATTAGGGCAAGTATAGCACAAGGTTGCGCGCCTCAGGAGCGAGGCGTTTCCCCTGGAAAATACCTTGCGCCGGGGGCCGCGTGACCGTTGTTAGCGCCAGCGGATAAAATCCGATGGCTCTATGCATCCAGCCCGCGGGGCGGGGATGCGTCGCTTTCCAACCGATGCCGGGCTTCCCAGAAACCTGCGGGATGTTCATAACCACAGGCGTGATTGAGGCTGCGTCGCTCTTATGGTAGAATTTTGAGCGCCGGTATCCGGTGAATGGGAGGGATGGCCGAGCGGTCTAAGGCGACTGTCTTGAAAACAGTTGTGGGGTTACACCCACCGGGGGTTCGAATCCCTCTCCCTCCGCCATCATTTTTACAAGATTTGCGACGTAATGCGGCGCAAATCTTGCGCTTTAAGCAGGTTTCATTCTTCTAAAATGCTGCTTGCCTGATATATGCTCATGAATGCGACATTTTGCGTGGGAATAACGGTCATTTGTAACTTATAGGCGCGAGCGAAGGTTGTTACAATAGAGGTATGCACGAGTTATCGGTGACGGAGAATATCCTGGCCATCGCGCTCAAGCACGCTGAAAAAGCCCGAGCGCAACGCGTGACCGACCTGTATCTGGTGATTGGTCAAATGGCCTCCATTGTGGACGACTCGGTGCAATTCTACTGGGACATCATCAGCGCGGGGACGCCGGCGGAGGGGGCGCGGTTGCATTTCCAGCGTGTTCCCACCGAATTGCAATGCCTGAATTGCAATCGGCGCTACGCCCCCGCAGACGATGACTTTGCCTGTCCAGATTGCCGCAGCCAGCAGATTCGAGTGGTTGCGGGCGAGGAATTTTACCTGGACGCCATCGAAATTGAGTGAGCAGGAGGCGGCATGTCGCAGCGTGTAACTGTGGTGGAGAATATCCTCAATGCCAACGACCAGATCGCGGAGCAGAATATGGCCCAATTAGAGGCCAGCGGCGTTACAGCCGTCAATTTGATGGCCTCGCCAGGGGCGGGCAAAACCAGCCTGATTTTGAGCACTGTGGATCGGTTGGTCAGGCGGCTGCGCCTGGGCGTGGTGGAGGGCGATACTGCTCCGGTGACCATCGACTCTGAGCGGGTGCTGGCCAAAGGCATCCCGGCGGTGCAGATTAATACCGGGGGCGGCTGCCATCTGGACGCGGTGATGCTTCAATCCGCCCTGACGCAACTCGATCTGGACCAGCTCGACCTGTTGATCGTGGAAAATGTGGGCAACCTGGTCTGCCCGGCTAATTTCCGTCTGGGCGCGCAGCGCAATGTGTTGATCGCTTCTGTGCCTGAAGGCGACGACAAGCCCTACAAATACCCCGGCATGTATCGCGGCGTGGATGCCCTGGTCATCAATAAAATTGACCTGCTGCCCTATACGCCGTTCGATATGGATTATTTCTGCCGCGGGGTGGAGATGCTCAACCCCGGTCTGGCGACTTTTCCCCTTTCTTGCCGCACCGGCGAGGGCCTGGACGACTGGATAGACTGGCTGGTTGAACAGGTGCGGGCGCGACGAAGGGTGTAACGCAGGCCTTTTCTGGAAGGCAAAATGAACTTACAGGGAGCGCGCATCCACATTCAGGGGATCGTGCAGGGGGTAGGGTTCAGGCCGTTTGTGTATAGCCTGGCAAACCGGCTGGCTTTGACCGGCTGGGTGCGCAACACTTCCGCGGGTGTGGATATCGAAGTGGATGGGACAACAGAGGCGTTGCAAGTTTTCCTTCAAGCGCTGCGCGCAGAAGCGCCGGCGTTGGCGCGCATTGATGCGTTGCAGGTCGAGTGGGGCGCGCCGAACGGTTTTACCACCTTCGAGATCGTCCATTCACAGGCGATGGCAGCGGCTTTTCAACCCATCTCGCCGGATGTATCCATTTGCGAAGATTGCTTACGGGAGCTTTTCGATCCCAACGATCGGCGCTACCGTTATCCTTTCATCAATTGCACCAACTGTGGCCCGCGTTTTACTATCATCACCGACATCCCCTATGATCGTCCCAACACCACCATGGCGCCCTTCGAGATGTGCGAGGCGTGTGGCGTGGAATATCAAAACCCGCTCGATCGCCGCTTCCATGCCCAGCCGGTCGCCTGTTCGCGCTGCGGCCCGCAAGTGTGGTTGGAGATGGGCGCTGAGGAAAAGGTGATTGCAAGAAGGGATGAGGCAATTCAGCAGGGGCGGCGCTTGTTGAAAGAGGGGCGCATCCTGGCGGTGAAAGGTCTGGGCGGTTTTCACCTCGCCTGCGATGCCACCAACCCGCAGGCGGTGCAGGAGCTGCGCCGCCGCAAGCTGCGCGTGGATAAGCCCTTTGCCCTGATGATGGCCGACGCCGCAACCGTCGAGCAGCACTGCTGGCTCAGCCCGGCGGAGCGCGCCCTTCTGGAGCGGCGCGAACGCCCGATTGTCATCCTGCGCCGCAAGCCCGATTCGCCGGTAGCGCTGGACATTGCTCCAGGGCAGAATACCATGGGGGTGATGCTACCCTACACGCCGTTGCATTACCTGTTGTTTGCCGACCCGCGCCAAAGCAGGATGGCTTTTGATATGCCGCCGCTGGTGATGACCAGCGGCAATATCAGCGAAGAACCGATCTGCACCGATAATGACGAGGCGCGTCATCAATTGGCCGGGCTGGCGGACGCTTTTTTGATGCATGATCGGCAGATTCATACCCGCTGCGACGACTCGGTGGCGCGCATGTTTCCGGCTACGTTCAGCGAGATGACGCGCGGCCGACGTTCGACGCTCTATCTGCTGCGCCGTTCGCGCGGCTTTGCGCCGGATCCGATCCTGCTCCCGCTGGATGCGCCGCCGCTTCTGGCCACTGGCGCTGAGCTG
The DNA here is from genome assembly GCA_020060465.1 of Anaerolineales bacterium. Lineage (GTDB taxonomy): Bacteria > Chloroflexota > Anaerolineae > Anaerolineales > UBA4823 > RBG-16-57-11. The sequence continues at coordinate 54,067 of JAGVAD010000028.1, read as the reverse complement.
AAAAACACCTTTTGCGCGGCGCGCGAGGGTTATGCCTTCTTAAGCCATCACATTGGAGATATGGAAAACTACGAAACGCTGCGCTCTTTTGAAGAGAGCGTCAGCCATTTCGAGCGCCTGTTTCGCATCCAGCCGCAAGCCATCGCCTATGATTTGCATCCCGATTATCTGGCGACAAAGTATGCCCTGGAACGCGCCGAACGCGAGGCATTGCCAGCGGTGGGAGTGCAGCATCACCATGCGCATATCGCCGCCTGCATGGCTGATAACGGCTTGAGCGGCGAAAAGCCGGTGATCGGCGTGGCCTTTGATGGGACGGGATACGGCGATGACGGGGCAATCTGGGGTGGGGAATTTCTAATCGCCGACTATCAAACTTATCAGCGGGCGGCGCATCTGGCGTATGTTCCTTTGGCTGGCGGCGACCAGGCGACGCGCGAACCCTGGCGCATGGCGCTCTCATGGCTATCCATGGCTGGACTGCCCTGGGACGAGGATCTGCCGCCGGTACGGTACGCATTTGGCTTAGCTGCCGAACATAGCCTGCAACCTTTGGAAACTTTGCGTTGGCAGATTGAAAACCGCGTCAACGCGCCGCTCACCTCTAGCATGGGACGTTTGTTCGATGCCATAGCTGCTCTGTGCGGGGTGAGGCAGGCAGTAAATTATGAGGCTCAGGCGGCGATTGAACTTGAAGCATTGGCCGAAGGGCGCGAGCCAGCCTATTATACGTTTGAGGTGCGTGACGGAGTGATCGAGGCGCGATCCGTCTTACAGCAGGTGATCGAAGATCTGCGCGCTGGCGCGCCGGTCTCCGTCATCGCAGCGCGCTTTCACGGCGGAGTAGCGCAGATGACAGCGGAAGTGTGCCGTCGGTTGCGCAGCGAAAGCGGCATAAATGAAGTTGCTCTGAGCGGCGGGGTGTGGCAAAACGCCTTTTTGCTGGCGCAGACGGTGGGATTGCTGCAACAGGATCGGTTTACCATCTATCTTCACCGGCAAACGCCGCCCAACGATGGCGGGCTGTCTCTGGGACAGGCGATGGTTGCTATTACTCGATTGAAAAGCGGACACAAGGAGTAGGCTATGTGTTTGGGTGTGCCGGGAAAAATTGTAGAGATCTATGAACAAGGGGGGCTGAAAATGGGCAAGGTTGATTTCGGAGGCGTATTGCGCGAGACTTGCCTGGCGTATGTCCCTGAAGCCCAGGTGGGCGATTACGCTGTGATCCATGTGGGCTTTGCGCTCAATTTACTGGACGAAGCAGAAGCCCTGGAGACTCTGGCTTTGCTTAAAGAGATCGGCGAATTTGAGTCAGGTCTGGGATTGAGCGGTCCCGAGGCAGCGGATGAAATATCAGGATGAGTACCGCGATCAATCGCTGGTCGGCGAGGCGCTGGAGGAAATCCGCCGCGTGGTTACCCGCCCGTGGACGCTGATGGAAATCTGCGGCGGGCAGACGCACGCCATCATGCGCCACGGTATTGATCAGCTTCTGCCGACGGAGATCGAGCTGGTGCATGGGCCGGGCTGCCCGGTATGCGTCACACCGGTAGAGTTGGTGGATAAGGCGTTGGCAATCGCTTCCCAACCCGATGTGATCTTCACTTCCTATGGCGATATGCTGCGCGTCCCGGGCACGGGGATGGATCTGTTCACCGTGCGGGCGAGGGGCGGCGATGTGCGTGTGGTTTATTCGCCGCTGGATGCGGTGCGCATCGCTCAGCAAAACCCGCAGCGGCAAGTGGTCTTCTTCGCTATCGGTTTTGAGACCACCGCTCCTGCTAATATCATGAGCGTCTTACAGGCTCAGGCGTTAGGTCTGACCAACTACAGCATCCTGGTCTCGCATGTGCGGGTGCCGCCTGCGTTGCACGCCATTTTGGGGTCGGCGCACAACCGCGTGCAGGGCTTCTTGCTGGCCGGTCATGTCTGCGCAGTGATGGGTTATCATGAATATCCACCCATTGCAGAGCAATACCAGACGCCGATGACGGTCACCGGCTTTGAGCCGCTAGACATCGTGCGGGGAATATTGCAAACCGTGCGCATGTTGGAGGCGGGGCGCGTTTCGGTAGAAAACGCCTACACGCGCGTGGTGACATATGAGGGCAATCGGGCGGCGCAACAGACAATCCAGCGCGTGTTCACGGAATGCGACCGTAAATGGCGCGGCATCGGGGTCATCCCGAACAGCGGTTGGCGCTTACGCCCTGAATTCGAGGCCTTTGACGCTGAGAAAAAATTTGATCTGCAGGCCATCCACCCGGAAGAGTCGCCTTTGTGCATCGCCGGGCAAATCTTGCAAGGGCTGAAAAAACCGCCGGATTGCGCCGCTTTTGGCGTTCAATGCACGCCGGAATCTCCGCTTGGAGCCACCATGGTTTCTTCGGAAGGGGCTTGCGCAGCGTATTATCGCTACCGCAGGCCGGGTCAGGACCTTTGACGTTTGTTGCTGCGCGACGCATGGCAAGAGGTCTTCATTTTCGCAGCAAAACAGGAGAAAGCGCGTATGTCTCTGGAAGATGGCCCACTTTGCCCGCTTCCCTTGCCACATTCGGAACGCATTGTGATGGGGCATGGCAGCGGCGGCAAAATGACGCACGATCTGGTCAGCCGCCTGTTTCTACATTATCTGGATAACCCTGCGCTGCGAGCGGGCGACGACGCCGCGGCGGTGACCGCCGGCAATGGGCAGCGTTTGGCGGTCAGCACCGACGCGCATGTGATCTGGCCGCTGTTTTTCCCCGGCGGCGACATTGGTCGCCTGGCGGTATGCGGCACCGTCAACGATGTGGCTATGCTGGGCGCCAGACCGTTGTATCTGACGGCTGGTTTTATCCTGGAAGAAGGGCTGGAGATCGGCGTGCTGGAAAAAGTGGTCGCCTCAATGCAGGCGGCGGCGCGAGAGGCTGGGGTGCAGATCGCGGCCGGCGATACGAAGGTGGTGCAGAAGGGTAAGGCGGATAGCTTATATATCACCACTGCTGGTGTGGGAGTGATCCCTGATGGTTGTCGCATCGGCGGGGCGCAAGCGCAGCCGGGGGATAGGGTGCTGCTCTCCGGCCCGATCGGCGATCACGGCATTGCCGTACTGGCAGCGCGCGGCGAACTGGGCTTCGAGACCCAATTACAAAGCGACGTTGCTCCGCTCAATCACCTGGTGCAGGCCATGTTGGAGGTCAGTGAAAACATCCATGTACTGCGCGATCCCACACGCGGCGGGCTGGCGACGACCCTGAATGAAATTGCGGCGCAATCGGGGGTATGCATTCGAATCAACGAAGCGTCTATTCCGGTGCGCCCGGCGGTGGCGGCGGCGTGCGAGATGCTGGGGTTTGATCCGCTTTATGTGGCGAACGAAGGGAAGCTCATCGCCATTGTGGGGCGGGAAGACGCGGAGCGGGTGTTGGAGACCATGCGGCGCACGCGTTACGGCGAGGCGGCAGTGATGATTGGAGAGGTTTTACCATCCCCTGCTGGCCGCGTTTTGATGTCCACGCGCATCGGCGCCACGCGAGTGGTAGACCGCCTGGCAGGGGAGATGCTGCCGAGAATTTGCTAGTCCATAAAGCCCAACGGGTGGAAAAAACCATCTCTGACCACGAAGCCGTTTAGCCGCGGATTGAGAGCCTGGGCGACCACTCCAGGCGCGAAGCTTGCTCGAAGCAGGATGGTAGTCAGCATAGCTGACTTTGGGAAGATCCATACCAACGCCATCAAGGCGAGTAACAAGTCTTGAATTGAGCGCTTTCCATCAATCATCGGCGAGTGGACTGCCGCGAAAACGTTCCTGCGCCTCGACCTGTCCTACTTCTCTGACATCCACCGGCACGCCGTCAATCTCTGCAGGGATCAAATCCTCTGCCCTCAGCAAGGATTTGGGCACCTTGCGTTCCACCATCACCACCAGCCCCACTTCATCGGTGCGTTTGCCGCCGCGACGTCGCAACCCTACCCCGACACCAACCACATTGGGCCTGGCTAACAGGGCGTGTTCATACGCCTGTTTGACTGCTTGCGCTTTCTCGACGGCGATCTGTTGGTTGATTTGACGCGGCGAGCGTTGTGGGATGTCCACCTTGAGCGCGTCCAACACGGCCTGGATGGGGTTGAAGATCGTCGCCTGACCAGAACCGGCGAAGAGCAACCCTACCGCGCGATGGCCTTGACGGGTTACGATCAGCGAGCCGGAATCGCCTCCTTGAGACATGGGTGTGGAGACGATCTGACCCTCAAAGACGGCGGCGCGATCCAGGCCGTAATTGACGCGAATCGAAGCCTCTAAAATTGTAATTGTTCCATTGGTGAGACCTGTGGTGCGCCCGGATTTGATCACCTCCATCCCCAATTCAGCCGCGGCCACGCCGTCAATGGCGCCGATCTCCAGATTTTGTTCCAGCAGGTCGTTATCCTGGCGCGGCAGCGCCAGGGCGGCGTCCACTCGATTCACCGCTATAGGGTTGGATTGAAAGGCTTGCAGGCGATGTCGCGCCCCTAACCGTTGCGCTAACCAATTGCCCAGGCTGGCATAAGCCAGAGCGAGGTTGCATGTCGCCGGTTCGGTGATATAGCGGATGGGGATAAAACGCTCCAGGTAGCCAATTGTATCCCGCCCAACTTCCCCGCCGTCGGCTGCTCCGGGTTGCAGGATCGGATCGCCAGGTAAGGCGTCGTTGCTGTTGGCGAGAACGTGGTTATTCGACAGGATCATACGCCTGCCGCTGGCACGATCGCGCACCACGCAGCCCAACGTGCCGGCGGTGACCTGATAGTGGCCCAGGCTGACGCCGCCGGGCGCCGGGCGCCAACGTTGTGTATGGGCGTTCAGCGGACGGATTTCGCCCACTTCTACCACATCCGTTCGCACTCCGCCCACTTTCTGGGGAATCATGTCCTTATCGCTGAGAGCAGCGCGGGGGATTTTATTGCGCACCAAAACCACAACGCTTAACTCATCCGTCACACGGCCAGCGTGTTCCTTGTATCCCACGCCGACGCCGACCACGTTGCGCCGATGGAGTAGGGCGGAGTAATGAATTGTCTTGGCCTGATAAACCTGCTCGAACTCTGACATCGCTCACCTCCGTAGGAGAGGAATGCTGCCATCACCGACAAAGAAACGAACTATTTCGGATGGGCGAGCTATTTTCCAGTAACTACGATGCAGGAAACATACCAGCTATATCTATTTTGGAGGCAACGAAATGGAGGAGGGCCGTTGCGTTATTGAAGTGAATATTGAAATAATCAAATATAATATTGAATATTTTAATTAAACCCTTGACATTATTTAAGTATGTTGTAAAATTTCTGCAATTCGTTGGCGTGGGATACGTCAAAATGGTTGATGCGAGGTGCAGAATGAACGAACAGTCCCCTGAAAGTTTGAGCGTCCCCTTCCCCAAGAGATGGGCGCTGCCGTTCTTTACCATTTGGAGCGGACAGGCGATGTCTTTGTTGGGCAGTCAGATGGTGCAGTTTGCCCTGGTGTGGTGGCTGACCAAAGCCACCGGCTCGGCCACCGTGCTGGCTACCGCCACTCTGGTAGCGATGTTACCTCAAGTATTTCTGGGACCAATTGCAGGCGTGGTGGTGGATCGTTTCAGCCGTCGCTGGGTAATGGCACTGGCCGATGCTCTCTCCGCGCTGGCTGTGGTGGTGTTGGCAGCGCTGTTTTGGACGAACCAGGTGCAAGTGTGGCATATTTACGCCTTGATGTTCATCCGCTCCGCTGCGCAGGGCTTTCACTGGCCGGCCATGCAGTCTTCAACTTCTTTGATGGTGCCCAAGGAGCATCTCTCACGCATTCAGGGCTTAAATCAGATGTTGTTTGGAGCCATGAATATCTTCTCTGCCCCGCTGGCCGCTTTACTGGTAAGCGCAATGCCGATGCAAGGGGTGCTGGCGATTGATGTAAGCACGGCGCTGCTTGCCATAACGCCGTTGCTTTTCATCGCCGTGCCGCAGCCGCCGCGCAGCGTCGCGCTGGAAGCCGGTGAAAAAGCCCCTTCCATGTTTTCCGATTTGCGGGCGGGATTCCGCTATGTTTGGACCTGGCCGGGATTGATGATGATCTTGGTCATGGCGACGGTGATCAATCTGATGCTCACCCCGAGCGGGGCGTTACAACCGATCCTGGTCACGCGGCACTTCTCCGGCGGAGCGTTGCAATTGGCCTGGATGGAATCTGCCTGGGGTGTTGGCGCGGTCGTCGGCGGGTTGACCCTGAGCGCGTGGGGCGGCTTCAGACGGCGTATTGTGACTTCGATGGCGGCGCTGATTTTGCTCGGCGTTGGCGTCCTGGCGGTTGGTTTCGTGCCAGCTTCGATGTTCTGGCTGGCGGTTGTGTTGATGTTCCTGGTGGGTTTCACCAACCCCATCGTTAATGGGCCGTTGTTCGCCGTCGTGCAGGCGGTGGTAGCCCCCGACATGCAAGGACGCGTCTTCACGCTGATCTCAAGCTTTGCTACCGCCATGACGCCCATTGGCTTGCTGTTCGCCGGCCCCATTGCCGACCGCTTGGGAGTGCAGACCTGGTATGTGATTGGCGGTGTGATTACCGCTTCGCTTGGAGTGCTTGCTTTCTTCATCCCGGCGATTATGAATATCGAAAGCGACAAGCATGACCAGGCAAAAGATGCGGCAGTCGAGTTAAATGACAATGAGCAAATTCTGCCAGGCAAACTGGCCAAAATCAGCGGCGATTGATTGCTGGCGATCAATCGCTAGAGCTTTATTGATATTTCTTCTTATCGAATTTTCACCGCCCGGCGAATCAAAACGATCCGCTGGGCTTTTTGATTGTTCAGGGAATTGTAACCATTTGCGTAAAATTGCATCTAAAGCGTGAATATGCAGAACATTCACTTTCACCGAGGAGATTTCTATGCCGTTGTTTGAATTTGTTTGCAGCGACTGTAATCAGCCATTTGAAGAACTGGTGCGCAGCGTCCATGCAATCGAAGAAGTGAGCTGTCCTGCCTGCGGCAGCCGTCATATCAAAAAGAAAATCTCAACCTTTGCCTCGAAAACCTCAGGTAGCGCGTTCTCTTTCAGCGCCAGCTCGGCTTCGTCTTGCAGCACCGGCAGCGTCTGAGGCGTCTCCAGATAACCAGCCGTGGGCTGGTATGACTTGAACATCATTTGTCAGCCGACTCCATGAAGCCGGCGGGGCCGGCTGACCCTGGTATTGATTCGGCTCAGGGGGAAATTTTTAAACCCCGGCTGGCTTGCGCTTCGATAAGCATCTACGACCGAATGCTTCCATCACCTTTAGACCAACCAACGAAAAAGCAAATTGACAAGTCCTCAGCGGGCAAGTAAACTTATTGATATTCACTGAAATCGGTTTGTCTCGTCGGTGCAAAACGTCCCGCAGGTTCCCCTAAAAACAAGCCTGTGTGATCAGAAACCTGCGGGACGTTCATGACCAATTATCTGAAGATTACATGAACAGTTTCTACGATAATCGCGAGCGTCAATTCGAGGAATATTTACGCGATGGCATCACCGCCGCCAAGTCTGGCCAGCGTCGTCTGGCTCAATCGTTGCTGGAGCGCGCTATATATCTCAAAAACAACGATGCCCGACCCTATATCTGGCTTTCTGCCACCACCGACGACCCTCAGGAACAGATTGAATACCTGGAAAAGGCAGTGGCTGTTGACCCGTCTAATGTTGCTGCACGGCGAGGGCTTGCTCTGCTTACCGGCAAGATCGAGCGACAGAAGTTGATGCCTGAAGGCGCTGGACTGGAGCGGGGCAGCCTGCCGCAAGAAGTTGAAGCCAGCGGCGAAGCCCTCTCTTGCCCGAAATGCGGCGGACGCATGACTTTCAACATCCAACGCGAGCGACTATCCTGTGAATACTGCGGTTATGCAGAGTCTGCGCCAGATTCCAAAATCCAGCCGGGAGAGGCTGAACAGACGCTGGATTTTTACGTTCCAACCACCCGCGGCCACCGATGGGCGGCGGCGCAACAACTGTTCAAATGCGAACGCTGCGGAGCGCTCTCTTTGCTCCCACCTGGTCAGAAAGCTGTCGAATGCTCCTATTGCGGCGCCAATCAACTGGTGCATTCTCCAGAGCAAGAGGAGTTGATTGAACCTCAGCTCATTGCTCTCATGCAGATTGACGAACAGCAAGCCAATCAAATTGCGCGGCGCTGGCTGAGCAAAGGTTTGTTCTCGCCGGATGGTTTCTTCCGCTCGAATTCGACGCTGCGTTTGCACCCAGCTTATTATTCTTGCTGGACGTTTGATGGCGTTGTTGAGGCGCGTTGGACTTGCGAGGTGGCTGAAGGCAGTGGGAACAGCAAACGCTGGCTGCCTACCAGCGGCGTCGAGGCGCGTTTTTTCAACGATGTGCTTGTCTCCGGCGTGAGCGCCTTGCCCACGCGTGAATTGGATCGCCTGGCGCCTTTCTACCTGGAGGAGATGAAAGAATTTAAGCCGGAATATTTAGCCGGCTGGCCTGCCGTTCTGTACGATTGTTCGCTGTCCGACGCCTCGCTGGTGGGGCGCGAAAAAGTGCTGTATAAATTGCGCCCGGAGCTGTATAGCCTGGTGGAGATGGGACGCGAAAAACGCAATTTGAACATCAGCGGCGGCAACTGGAGTGGGCTGACGTTCAAGCACATTCTGCTGCCGTTGTGGACCGGCGTTTATCAATTCCAGGGCAAGGAATATCGCCTGATGATCAACGGCCAAACCGGTAAAATAATGGGCAGCAAACCTAAAGACGCCTTCAAACAATTGATGGCATTATTTTCCTTATTGGCGATAATCTTGCTCATTTTCTTGACCGTTTGGATGTTCGCTGGCGACTCAGGATTATTCTAACTGTCCTTTACTTATAACCTCACGATTGGATTTGTATAAATCAATGACCAAGCCGTTAAATTTTCAATCCATTATCATGACTTTGCAAGATTTCTGGGCCAAACAGGGTTGCCTGATCTGGCAGCCATATTATACGCAGGTGGGCGCAGGGACGATGAACCCGGCTACTTTCCTGCGCGTCCTGGGCCCAGAGCCGTGGAATGTGGCTTATGTTGAGCCTTCCATTCGCCCAGACGATGGACGTTATGGGGAAAATCCGAACCGCATGCAAATGCATTACCAGTTTCAGGTCATCCTCAAACCCGATCCAGGCAACCCGCAAGAGATCTATTTGCAATCCTTAGAGGCGCTGGGCATCAACCCGCTTCAGCATGATATCCGTTTTGTTGAAGACAATTGGGAATCGCCCGCCCTGGGCGCTTGGGGATTAGGCTGGGAAGTGTGGTTGGATGGGCAGGAGATCACCCAATTCACTTATTTCCAACAAGCTGGAGGCATTACCCTGGATCCAGTTTCCGTGGAAATCACCTATGGGTTGGAACGCATCGCCATCGCCTTGCAGCGGGTGGGCAGCTTTCGAGAGATACAGTGGAATGACCGTTTGACGGACGGCGATGTTAATCTGCAAGCGGAGCAAGAGCATAGCAAATATTACTTTGAGATAGCCGACATTGAACGCCTGCGCCAGATGTATGATCTGTTCGAAGCCGAGGCGCGCGCTTGTCTGGATCAGGGTCTGGTGCTGCCAGCGCATGACTACATCCTGAAATGCTCACATACCTTCAACGTGTTAGATACCCGCGGCGCGGTGGGCGTCACAGAGCGCCAGGCGCTGTTTGGGCGGATGCGGGAGCTTTCCCGTCGCACTGCTGAAGCGTATCTGGAACAGCGTCAGCGTCTGGAGTTTCCCTGGCTGGCAGATACCTCTGAGAACCGGTCGGTTGGAGAGGAAATTTCAACCAGCCGTGCAGCGCGCCCGATGACTTTGCAGCAAGCGGCGCCTTTCTTGCTGGAGATCGGCGTCGAGGAATTGCCCGCCGGCGATTTGGATGCTGCCCTGGAGCAGCTCAAAAAGCGCGTTCCAGAATTGCTCGACTCGCTGCGCCTGGAACATGGGCAGGTGCAAATCCTGGGTACGCCGCGGCGCTTGGTTGTGTTTGTCGAAGATCTTTCCCCAGCCCAGCCAGACTTGGAGCAAATCATCAAGGGGCCGCCGGCTAACCGTGCGTTTGGCCCGGATGGGACGCCGACCGCCGCCGCAGAAGGTTTTGCTCGCAGCAAGGGCGTCGCGTTAGCGGATTTACAAGTGCGCGAAATGGATGGTGGGCATTATGCGGTGGCTGTTGTGCGCCAGGCTGGCCGTCCGACGGTGGAGGTGCTCGCCGAGGCCATTCCTGGGCTGATCGCCGGGCTGCGCTTTGATAAATCCATGCGCTGGAACCGCAGCAACGTGGCTTTCTCGCGCCCCATCCGTTGGCTATTGGCGATCTTTGGCGAGGGTGAAAGCTGCCAGGTTGTCTCGTTCGAGTACGCCGGGCTGCGCGCCTCCAATATCACCCGCGGCCTGCGTTTTCACGAGCCGGAAGAAAAGGCAATCTCCTCTCCGCAGGAGTATTTCGATTTCCTGGCCAGCCAGGGGATTTTGTTGGATAATGACAGACGCCGGTCTGCGATCCAGGAGCAGGTCGCCCGATTATCGGCAGAAGTCAACGGCGTTGTGTTGGAAGATTCTGCGTTGCTGGCGGAAGTGACCAACCTTGTCGAAGCGCCGACCGCGCTGCGCGGTTCTTTTGATCCACAGCACCTGAAGTTGCCCCAGGAAGTGCTGATCTCGGTGATGAAAAAACATCAACGTTATTTTCCGGTGCTTTCCGCGGGCGCAGCGGAAAATAACCCTTCAGGTCAGAACCTGCTGCCTTATTTCATCGCGGTGCGCAACGGGGATGGGAAATGGCTGGATATTGTGACCGACGGCAATGAACACGTGATCCGCGCCCGCTTTGCCGATGCGGATTTCTTTGTGAGCGAAGACTTGAAAAGGCCATTGGAAGCCTATCTGCCGCGCCTGGATACCCTGACGTTCCAGGTGAAATTGGGTTCTATGCTGGATAAGACGCGCCGCATCGTCGCCCTGGTGCGCCACCTGGCTCAGCAAATCAGCTTAAACGACGACGAGCTGCGCGCTGCGCTGCGCGCCGCTGAGCTATGCAAGGCTGATCTGGCGACCAAGATGGTGGTCGAGATGACCTCGCTACAAGGGCAGATGGGGCGTTATTACGCCTTGCAATCCGGAGAGGACGAAGCGGTCGCCGAGGCGATCTTTGAACATTATCTGCCGCGCTTCGCCGGCGATCAGACGCCGCGCCGCCGTCCAGGTCTGGTCGTCGGCCTGGCGGATCGGCTGGATACATTGACAGGATTGTTTGCCGCCGACCTTTCGCCTTCTGGCAATAAGGACCCGTTTGCGCAACGGCGGGCGGCTTTGGGCCTGGTGCAAAATCTGATCGCCTGGGAACAGGATTTTGATCTGCGCCGTGGCATCAGCGCCGCAGCTTCCCATCTCCCAATCGAGGCTAGCCCAGAGAGTCAGCAGGCTGTCTTTGAATTCATTGTCGAACGATTGCGCAACGTTTTGCTGGAGCAAGGCCTGCGTTATGATGTGGTGGATGCAGCAGTAGTGGTGAATGGCGGCAATCCGGCTATCGCCGCCCAGGCGGCGAAGGCGCTGGAAGCCTGGGTAAATCGCCCCGACTGGAACGTCATCCTGCCCACTTACGCTCGTTGTGTGCGCATCACACGCGAATTTAAGGAGCGTTATCCTGTATATGAGGATTTGTTCATTGAGCCCGGCGAACGCGAACTATACGCGGCATTATGCGCTGCGGAATCCGCCGCGCGGCGACCGGGTTCGGTGGACGACTTCCTGAATGCTTTCTTGCCGATGATGGCGGCGGTCAATCGCTTTTTCGATGAAGTGTTGGTGATGACCGAGGATATACGCGTGCGCCAAAATCGCCTGGGGCTGCTGCAACGCGTCGCCGGGCTGGCGGATGGCGTAGCCGATTTATCACGGCTCGAAGGCTTCTAGAACCGCCATGCTGTAAATTCGGGGCGGCGTTATAGTTGTCGGTTGTAAGGGACAGGAGACAGGGCATGATACTGGAAACCCGCCTGACTGAGGTAGTTGTTTATGTAGATCGAGCGCGTCTCACCCGCCAAGGCGCGATAGAACTGACAACCGGCCTACACCGCCTTGAAATTCCACATCTGTCCGCGCGTTTGAGCCCAGACTCGGTGCGAGTGACGGCGCGTGGAACAGCCGCGGCGCGCCTGTTGAGCTCGCAGGTGCAACGTACTTTCTACACCGAGACGCCGGCGGAACAGGTGCGCCAATTGGAAGAGCAGGTGGAAGCTGCTCAGGATGAGCTGCAGGCCCTGGATGCGCAGGTCGAATGGATTGCGCATCAGCGCGCCCAGTTAGAGGCTTTAGCGAACCAATCCACGATTTTTGCTACCGCGATTGCATCCGGCGAAATGAGCTTTGAAGCGCATAGTACGCTGCTGGATAGCCTGCGGAGACGCGCAGAGGAAATGGAAGCTGAAAGACAGGTCACACTGGCGCGCAAACGAGCGGTTGAGCGTCGTTTGCAACAGCTCAAGCAACAGCTCGATCAGGCGCGCAGCACGCGCCCGCGTGAACGTTATTCCGTTTGGATCGAGCTTGAAGCGCTTACCCCCGGCGACCTGACGATTGACTTAAGCTATGTGGTCAGCGGGGCCTTGTGGCGGCCATTGTACGATCTGCGATTGACAGAAGAAGATGGAGAACCACAATTAGAGGTGGGTTATCTTGCCGAGGTCGCCCAGCAAAGCGGCGAAGACTGGCAGGATGTCAGGCTAACTCTTTCTACAGCGCGCCCATTTCTGGCCGCCGTATTGCCCGAACTGGAGCCGTGGTATGTACGGGCGCTGCCTCCGACGCCCCCTGAACCGCTGGCTGGCGCGCCGCCTATGGCAAAAATGATGGATGCACATGGCATGACGCCGATGCTCCAGGCGGAAGCGCGAGAGGAAGCCATTGTGGCCGAAGAAGCGCATGCAAATTTGGTTCAATCCGGGGCAACGGTCAGTTACCTTGCGCCGGGCGTGATCTCTATTCCGCCGGATGGCGCAGCGCATAAGGCTGTCATAGCGCGATTTTCGCTGCCGCCTGCTTTGGATTATGTCTCCGCGCCGGCGTTAGCGCCGGCGGTTTACCGCCGCGCCAAAGTGGTCAACAATAGCCCCTATTTGCTGCTGCCAGGTAAAGCGAACCTGTTTGCCGGGGCGGAGTTTATCGGCGCCACGCAGATGGAACTGATCGCGCCGCAAGGCGAATTCGAGATCTTCCTGGGGGTGGATGATCGGATCAAAGTTGAGCGAGAGCTGGCGCGGCGCGAGGTGGATAAAACCATATTGGGCGGGAAGCGCCGTTTCCATTACGGCTACGAGATTCGGCTGGAAAGCGCGCTGCCCTCTCCAGCCACGGTGACGCTGCGCGATCAAATGCCGGTCTCGCTCCACGAAGAGATCAAAGTGCGATTGGAGACGACCGAGCCGCGCCCCACAAAGCAGACTGAATTGAACCTGCTGGAGTGGGAACTGGCGTTATCGCCGCGTCAAAAGCTCACCCTGCGCTTTGACTTTAGCGTCGAATTTCCCCAGACGATGGAAGTCATAGGTCTGCCGTGAAGCGGCTGATGCAGGAGTTGCCTGCACTGGCGAGCAGGTGATTTGGGGGCGTATGCCTGAGCCGGGAGTGCCGTTGGATCAATTGCTGGGCTATGTGGAGCGCGCCGTGCGCGGGGATCGCCGTTTGCTGGTGCAATTATTTCGCCAGATGCAACGCCTCGCCCATCTGCCTTCTGCGCCGCCGGAAGAACGCCGCCTGGGGGAGATTCTCTCGCTGATCCTGATGGGGGAGCGGAAACCGCTGCTGGATGATTTGCCGCCCGAAATGGCTGAAGAGATCCGGGAGATGCTGAAAAGAATTTCAAAGAAGTGAGACCGGAAATTCGGGGGTACTAATTTCCTACTCATTTTTCTTTTGATTGGTACTTTTTTCCTATGGAAAGCCCAATATACAGGGGATATAAGTATATACACACCCCACATATATGCCATACCAGGGGTTCGGTTTTCAACCCCTCGTCCCTGGCGCAAAACCGGAAGATGAAATTTTTTAGGGCATCAACCTAACAAAAATGCAAGTTGCAGATTTGTTAGGATGCGTCACGAAAATTTCATAATTCAACCCCACAAACTAATATTTTATGGAGGAAAAAATGTCTCTCGCACAGGTAGTCCACCGCATGTCCACCGATCGTGATTTCGCCGCTCAATGGAAACTCGACCCCGAGAGCGCCCTGGCTCAACGCGGATTCCGACTGAGCAAAGAGGAGCTGGATTTCCTGAAGGTCGGCCTCAAGCGTCGCGATCCTGAAGTTGATCTGTCCGATATCGTGAAAAAAGCTGAAAACTGGAGATAGGTTATTCCTGACTCTCCTGTAACTGCTCGATCGCAGCCAATCTGGGATCTGGTCGAGCAGGTCTGGCGCAAGTCTGGCGCATGGCCCGAATTTGTCGAGGTCATGCGCCTGGCTTTGCATTCGAAAAGCGAAGGTGGGCGCGACCCTTCCGTATGGGCGGCGCTGCCGGGTTTATGCTGTCAGGCGGCCGGTGGAGAGGCGCAGTGGACGGATGCGGTGGCGGCAGCCTGGCTGTTATTTTACGCCGCCGCTCACCTGATGGATAGCGTGGAGGATCAGGACGAGCCAGACCCCTGGTGGGCTATGCAGGGGCCGGGTTTGGCTTTAAACGCCGCCACCGGGCTATATTTCAGCGCCTGCCTGGCGCTGGAAGAATTGGATGATCTGCCCATCTCCCGGCAGACGCAACGAGCAGCCGCGGTACAAGTCTTGCAGCCGTTCCTGCTCATGAGCAGCGGTCAATTCGCCGATTTCAACACCCCTGAGCCAACCTTAGAAGAATATTGGCGCATTGCCAGCGCTAAATCGGGGGCGTTTTTTTCGTTGGCCTGCCAGGCCGGGGCGCGGCTGGCAACGGATCGGCCAGAGGTCCTGGAGGGTTTCCAGCAGTTCGGCTTGAATATGGGGCTGCTGATCCAAATATTGGACGACCTGGGGGATTACCGCGATCTGACGGAGCAAAAGGGCGCAGTGGATGCGCGTAGCCTGTTGCGTTCGTTGCCGGCGGCGTATCTGCGTGAGGTGTGCACGGGCGAAATCATTGAACGATTTAATCGGTTGGTTTGGAAAGCGGGACATAACCCCGAAGCGGCGGCGGAGATCGTCCAGATGATCGAGGGCAACGGCGGGGTTCTTTATTTGCTGGCTGAGCTGGATAAACGCCGCAGCCTGGCGCTGACCGGCTTGAAGCGCGCAGCAAAACCCTCCCCTGCGCGAGAAGCCCTGGCCGCGCTCCTGGATAAATTGCAAGCCCCCTCAACATAATTGAAATTTGGATTTACACCATTCTTACGGGCCTTTATGCTAGAATCAGGCCCATGGAGACGTTCCGCGACTCGGTTTCGAAGCAAGTGAGCCGACGGTTGATTGTATTCCCGTATGTAATTGCCTTGCTCTTGTTGGGGGTTATCGTGTGGGCGACCATTACCCTTTTACGATACCCTAATGATGGTATTTATGTTCTACAATCCGACGGCTATATTGGGGCCTTACAGCGCGGTGGGCCAGCGGATGGCAAGTTAAAGCCAGGAGATAAGATTTTCGCTATCGAAGACGTCATCTGGAATGGATTAATGGTTTACTATCCCAATTTGGGTAAACAAAGCGGCTCTCCAGTAACTTTTACGGTTGAACGCAATAATTCTCTGATCCCGGTAACAATCTCACTTGCCCAACCCAGCCTTGATTTAATCGTCAATCGTTTGGTGACGGTTGTTGTGGCGTTGTGTTTCTGGATCGTTGGCCTGGTAGTAGGAGCATTCAAGCCGATTGGGAAAAGCGGCGGCATTTCATTCTTCTGGTTTCAGGCTAGCGCTTTGACTCTAACAACCGGCGCGATATCCATTACAGGATTGACTTGGGCGTCAATGCTCTTTAACTGTATGTTGTGGGTATTAGGTCCAATGTCGGTGCATTTTCACATGTTCTTTCCCCAGTCAATCCATTTTGAGACACGTCGTATCATGTTATTCATTTTATATGGGATTGGGGTAGTGGGAACGCTGCCCTATCTGCTCATCAGCCCGGCGCGCCTGGCGTCCTTAGATTGGTTCACCTATTTCCTTTCCGCCAACCGCATCTTCTTGGCGATTAACCTCCTGCTGGTGGTTGGCATCCTGGTCTATGGTTACCGCCATGCTACTACCCCCGGGGTGCGCGGCAAAATTCGCCTGGTTATGCTAGGCACGGGGCTGGTGGTGATCCCCTTCGTCTCTTTGACGGTTTTGCCGGAGGCTTTACTTCATCAGGCTTTAGTTCCCTACTCGCTGGCTTTTCTGTTGCTGATTTTATTGCCTCTCACCTATGGTTACGCCATTTTTCGCTTGAATTTTATCGAGATTGATAAGCAAGTCAACCGCGGCGCAACCTATATTCTGGTGTATTCGATCCTGGGCGGTTTTTATTTGTGCTTGTACGCTCTGATGACCACCCTGGTTTGGCCGGATACGGCCAACCAGCCGCTGGTGAATACCATCCTGGTTTTGATCCTGGCCAGCATTTTCTTCCCTCTGCACGGACGGGTGCAGCGCTTCGTGGATCAAGTTTTCTATGGCGGCTGGTACGATTACCGCGTTGGCGTCACTCAAATCACCCGCGGCTTAGAGCAGATCACGGATTTGCATGAACTGGGCAAAGTGATCACCAACCGCCTGGTGAATACATTACGGTTGGAAGAAGCGGTGGCGTTTTTCCGCGATCTGGCGGGAGATTTTTCGGTGATCGAGGTATCGCTGACCCGACAGAGAGAGGACCAGACGCCAATTACCTTTCCGGTTCTGCCGCGCAGCAGCCTGACTTATCTACTCAAGATCGGGACCGTAGAGCGCTCCACCCTGATCAAATCGCTATCTGAAATCACGCTCACCCCAGAAGAGTTGCAGTTGTTGAATACCGAACAGATTCATCTATGGGTGCCGGTGATCGGCCATGGTCAGATTTTAGGCTTGCTGGCGCTCGGGCCAAAATTGGGAGGCGATATTTTTAGTTCGGAAGACCTGGACATCCTGCGGGTGGTTGTTCAACAGGTAGGGACGACGGTTGAAAACATCCATTTGCTCACGCGCTTGAAAGAATACGCCGGCGAGCTGGAAAAACGCGTGGAGGAACGCACTGCAGAACTATTCGACGCCAAAGAGCGCGTGGAGGCGATTCTGGCCAGCGTGGGCGATGGGGTTATTGTGACGGATTTGCGCGGGCAGGTATTGACGGTCAATACCGCCTTTGAAGGGTTGTGCGGCTTGGCGGCGGAAGAGGTCGTTGGAAGAAGTTTATTTAGCCTTTTCTCTGAGGAAGATAACGATCCGCAACAGATCGCTGCAATGCGCAATGCGTTGTCGTCGGGCCGCACCTGGAGCGGGGAGTTAATTGGTCGGCGGCTGGATAACAGCCGCTACGAGATCCAGTTCACCATTGCGCCCGTGCGCGATCGAAGCGGTCAGGCGGTCAGCTATGTGGGCAGCATGAGCGACATCACGCGCAAGAAAGAGCTGGATCGGATGAAAGATATGTTCATTTCCGATGTATCTCATGAATTGCGCACCCCGATCACCAACATCCGGCTTTATCTCGAATTGCTGGAATCCGCCCCGCCAGAGCGGCAGAAGCGTTTTCTGGCGGTGATCAAAGAGCAAAGCGAATTATTGACCAAGCTGGTGGAAGATATTCTGGATCTTTCCCGCCTGACCATTTTGAAGGCGCGCAAAGTAGCGTTCACCAATGTTAACCTGAATAATCTGATCGAACAAGTGGTCACGGCTCATCTGCCGCTGGCTGAGGCCTCAGGAGTGAGGTTGATTTTCGAGGCTGCTCAGGATTTGCCGCACATACGCGCCGAACACAACCAGATCGCTCGCCTGGTTACGAACCTGATTTCGAACGCCATACGCTATTCGCCGCGTGGCCAGGTATGCGTGCGCACGGAAAGCGCGAATGGCACGGTATGTTTGACCGTTCAAGATACCGGTATTGGCATTGAGCAGCAGGACCTGCCCCATATTTACGAGCGCTTTTATCGCGGACGCAATGTGCGACAATCCGAGATCCACGGTACCGGCTTAGGTCTGGCCATCGTCAAAGAGATAGTTGATCTGCATGATGGCGAAATCCAGGTACAGAGCGCGGTTGGAAAGGGTTCGACTTTTCAGGTAAAACTGCCGGCTGTCATGGATGACCTGCCTCACGAAGATTGATCTGATTACCTGCCATAAGCCAGCCAGTTTGCAAGGAACCGAGCGGAAATGTCCGTAATAGATGAAATTAAGACCCGCGTGGATATTGTAGAGCTGGTTTCTGAAACGGTGCAGTTGCGCCGGACGGGCAAAAACTATATTGGATTCTGCCCATTTCACCTCAACCAGCGCACGCCGGCGTTTGTGGTATTTGCAGATACAGGCACCTGGCGCTGCTTCGGGCAATGCAACGAGGGCGGCGACATCTTCAAGTTCGTCATGAAGAAAGAAGGCTGGGATTTTAGCGAAGCGTTGCGTTACCTGGCCGAACGCGCCGGGGTGCAACTACACTCGCCCACTGCGGAGGAACAGGCCGCTGCGGAGGAGCATGATCACCTTCGCTCTTTGTTGGAGGATGCCGTCGTCTTTTTCCGCCATCAGTTGCTGCACACGCCGGCTGGCGCACCGGCGTTGGAGTATTTGCAAAGAAAACGCGGCCTGAAAGCGGAAATATTAGAAGCGTTTGGGGTCGGCTATGCGCCTGGCGGTTGGGAAACCACGCTGAATTATTTCTTGAGCCGTGGCGCATCGGTTGAGGATCTGCTGGCCGCGGGGCTGGTAACCGAGCGCGAACCGGGCAGCGCTGAAAGCAGACATTTGCAAAAGTCTGATGTCTATGACCGTTTTCGTAATCGTATCATGTTCCCGATCCGCGACGCCGGTGGGCGGATGGCTGGCTTTGGGGCGCGCATTTTAAACCCGGAAGATACGCCAAAGTTTCTCAACTCGCCGCAAACGGCCATCTTCGATAAAGGTCATTTGCTGTATGGGCTAGACCTGGCGCGCAAAGCCATTCGAATGCAGGATCAGGCAGTGATCGTTGAGGGGTATCTGGATGTCATTGCCCTGCACCAGGCAGGTTTTGCCAATGTTGTCTCGCCAATGGGCACCGCCTTGACAGAACATCAGCTTTACCTGCTCAAACGCTATAGCAAGCGTATTACGCTGGCGCTGGATCCCGATGCGGCTGGCGACAAAGCCACGCTGCGCGGATTGCAAATTGCGCGCCAGGCGATGGATCGAGAACAGGATCCGATCTTTGATGCACGTGGGCTGCTGAGTCACGAAGCGCGGTTGCAGGCGGATATTCGCGTCGCCATGTTGCCCGAAGGGCTGGATCCAGATGAGGTGGTTGCGCGCGATCCGAAAGAATGGGAGACTCTGATCGCCGAGGCGCGCCCGGTAGTCATCCATGTCATGGAGACGCTGGCGGCTCAGCGTGATTTGAATGACCCTAAGACCAAAAATGAGATCGCCTCTCAAGTCTTGCCGTTGATCGAAGATGTCGCCAGCCCCATTGAACGCGACGCTTACCGTCAAAGGCTGGCGCGTTTGTTGCGCGTCAGCGAAAGCGCGCTGCTGGAGTTTGCACCGTCCCCATCCACCGGCAGACGGAGAGGAACCGCACAGCACCCTGCCCGCAAAGAGCAGCCTGCTGCAAAGCCCGAAGCGGCGACGCCAACTACGGTCAGCGGCTATCAATTAGAGGTGTATTGTTTAGGCATTCTATTGCGCCGACCGGATTTGCTTTATCAGGTGGATCGCCGTATGCAGAACAAACATCTGCCGCGACTTTCGCCGGAGGATTTTCAGCACACCGACCACCAGGCGATTGTGCGTCTGTTACAGGAATCGGTGGATCAAGATATGGCAGATCCACAAAATTTTGTCTTCAACAGCCTGTCGCTGGCGCTGATGGAACTGGCGGATAGCTTGCTTGCGCGCACGGCTATGCTCGACCCGAATGAAGAACGGGTGCTGGAAGATTTAATGCGTGGCCTCTTAACTTTACGCCGTCGCCGCATTGACCAGGAGATGGAATATTACGGTTTTGTATTGCTCGAAACGCAGGAACAAGGCGACTTAAAAGCCACACAAGAAACTCAAACTGTGGTACAACTTGCCAAAGCCAGAAGGTACGTTGACGCAGCGCTAAAGGAATACACCAGCCGGGCAGCCACGAGTGCGCGCTCAACGTGAGGATTGGCGCAAATGGGCAGCAGCTCGAAGGAACAGGATCGTTTCACCGACCTACCGATGAATTCCGATTCTCCAGCAAGCGATGACAGGCCGGAGGAAATGCTTTCACGCGCCAACTCTGCCAAAGCAAACCCTCCTCGCAAAGACCTTCACGAGGAGATGGTCGGAGATGTGGTGGAAGAGAGCCTGAACAGCTCGGTTATAGATGAGCTGGTGGCGATTGAAAACCTGTCTATAGACGACATTGATGATCTGTTGGTTCAAGAAGACCAATTGCTTTCGGGCGACGAAATAGACGAGGCCAGCCTGTCTCTTGAGGAAGAAGATCTGGATACCCTGACGCAAGAAGATACTCTGGATTTGTTCCGCGACCCACGCCTGGCAGCGGAGATCGGCGAAGACCCGGTCCGGTTATACCTGAAGGAAATCGGCAATATTGATTTGCTTTCGCAGGATCAGGAATTTTGGCTGGCAACCCGTTTGGAAGCCGCTCGACGGCTGGAAGTGCTCAGCCGTTTGCACCCGCAAGAGCGAGACGAAGCATCTTCAACGGACGACTCTGTTGCAGACGAACGTGTAGCAAAAGCCGCCTCCGCGACGCCCAGACAAATCTATCGCATTCTGTATGAGCATCTGACCACTTCCTGGTCGCGGGTGTTAGAGGACACGCGCCGCTTGGGTTACGAGCGCCCAGATTTGCTGCTCACCCTGAGCGAAGCGCAAATGCTGCGTTCTTCCTGGCAGAGCGATGTGCCTTCTTACCTGCGCGCCTATCTGGATAATGGTCTGTGGGGCAGCGATCCCTTATGGAATGGCGTTGCACAGAACGCTTTCACCTCATTCCTCTTATTGTATATGTTGCCCGAATCCACGGCTCAGAAACTGGGCGAATATGTGAAAGAACACCAAGCTCTGCCCGGCGAGGAGATTTTCCTGGAAGAGTTGCCAGATGAGGATGCTTTGCAAGCTGAGCTGACGCAAATTCGGGCGCGGGGTGAAGATGCGCATTCTGCCATCATCCGCGCCAACCTGCGGTTGGTTGTCAGCGTGGCCAAGCGTTATATTGGCCGGGGCTCTTCATTCCTGGATTTAATCCAGGAAGGGAATATCGGCCTGCTACGGGCGGTGACGAAGTTCGACCCCACCCGCGGATACAAGTTCAGCACTTATGCCACCTGGTGGATCCGTCAGTCTATCAGTCGTTCTATCGCCGATCAGGCGCGCACCATTCGCATCCCGGTGCATATTTTCGAGTCACTCAATCGTTTGCTGCGCGTCCAGCGAGAGTTAATTCAAAAACTGGGCCGCGAACCGACCATCGAAGATATTGCTCTAGAAGCTGGTTATCTTGAGCCGAAGGATCGCCAGGCTATTCTTCGATCCCGTGCCGAGTCAACGCCGGTGGAGGCGGATGTACGCCGCCGCTGGAATCGGGCTGCCGCCAAGGTGAACCGCATTCTCAAAGCGATGGAAGAGCCGATGTCGCTGGATAGCCCGGTGGGGGTGGAGGAAAGCAGCCAGCTAGGCGATTTCATCGAGGATGAAGAGGCGCAAGAGCCAATGGATGCCGCCGCCCGCGAAATGCTGCGTGAGGCCATCCAAAACGCCCTGGCGGTGCTTTCCGAGCGCGAACGCCAGGTTTTGGAGCTTCGCTTTGGTTTGGTGGACGGTAAAGAACACACTTTGGAGGAGGTTGGGCAGTATTTTAATGTGACACGCGAGCGCATCCGCCAGATCGAGTCGAAAGCGTTGCGCAAGCTGCGTCATCCAACCCGCAGCCGTTATTTGCGTGATTTTTTGCGTTAGACAAAAAATACCTACTTTGTGAAATTTGACACTCTTGGTCTGTTATGATAAACTATCGGAGCGAAAAGAATACGCTAGGCGCTCAATGAGCATCAATATCCATAGATGGAACTCCAAACGACGAGGCGAGCATGTTGTTCGATTATCTCCCCATCATCGTGTTGATTATCATCTCCACCGGCCTGGCTGGCATCGCAGTCTTACTTGGGCACTTGTTAGGCCCGCGCCGACCAACGCTGCGTAAATCGGTGCCTTATGAATCGGGCATGAGGCCAATCGGTCCTGGCGCCCGCCGAATGCCGGTGCGATTCTATCTGATCGCAGTGTTGTTCATTTTGTTTGACATCGAAATCATTTTCTTTCTCCCGTGGGCGGTTGTTTTTAAGAAATTAGGATTATTTGGGCTGGTGGAGATGTTCATCTTCATCGCCATTTTGTTGGTAGGTTATGTATATGCGTGGAAGAAGGGAGCATTAGAATGGGAGTAGAGCAAAAACTGGGTAACATGGGGGTCGTCACTACAAAGCTTGAAGAGTTGGTGAACTGGTCGCGCACCAACGCCATGTGGCCGATGCTCTTTGGCCTGGCGTGCTGTGCGATTGAAATGATGGCAACCCAGGCTTCCAATTATGACCTGAGCCGATTTGGTATGGAACTGATGCGCGCCAGCCCGCGCCAATCGGACTTGATGATTGTCGCTGGGCGGGTCACGCGCAAGATGGCGCCAGTTCTGCGTCGTCTCTATGATCAGATGCCCGACCCAAAGTGGGTGATCTCCATGGGCGACTGCGCTTCTTGCGGCGGTGTGTTCAACAACTACGCCATCGTGCAGGGCGTGGACGAAGTGGTGCCGGTGGATGTCTATGTGGCGGGATGCCCGCCGCGCCCGGAAGCGCTAATTCACGGGATCGTCACCCTTTACGAAAAAGTCAAGGGGGAGCGAATCAAAGATTGGGCCTGATAAAGACGCGCGAGCGGCAAAACCCTCGATGTTCGATGGTAAGCCGTTTCGCCCATTGAGACGATGCGGATGGTTTCCATGAACGAACACCTTCAATCAATCGTACAGGCTTTACAGGAACGTTTTGAAGCGGATACTTACGAGTTTCGCGACGAAGTGAGCCTGGTCCTTCGCCCGGAACAAATTACGGCAGCCTGCCAATCGCTGCGCGACGACCATCATTTCGAGTTACTGGTTGAGGAGACCGCGGTGGATTATTGGCCGGAACAGACGCCGCGCTTTCACGTGGTCTATCGCCTGCGCTCTTTAAAACATAATCTGATCTTGGGGCTGCGCGTACCTTTGGATGGAAATTCGCCGTCTATGCCTTCCATCACCAGCGTTTACGCCAACGCCAACTGGTTCGAGCGCGAATTGTGGGATATGTTTGGTATTCGCTTCGAGGGGCACCCCGATTTACGTCGGGTGTTAATGCCTTACGACTGGGTCGGTCATCCCCTGCGAAAAGATTATCCGTTGGGGTATGAAGAAGTACAGTTCTCGTTCAATTTCGACGAGATCAATGTGCGCAAGCCCTACGCTCAGGAGTAGCGCCATGACAACAGAAACAGAGATTACCCTGACCCCAGCTTCTCTGGACGAGATTAAGCATCTGGTTTCAGAGCGGGCGATACAGGGAGAAACCGTACTATTGAATATGGGGCCGCAGCATCCCAGCACACATGGAGTGTTGCGGCTTTTGTTGGAGCTGGATGGCGAAGAAGTGGTCAACTGCATACCCGATGTAGGCTTCTTGCACACCGGCATCGAGAAGAACATGGAGGCCAAGACCTACGAAAAGGCTGCGGTGATGACCGACCGCCTGGATTATCTGAACAACCTGGGCAACAACCTGGTATATTGCATGGCGATTGAGAAGCTGGCGGACCTGGATGTGCCGCCGCGTGCTCAGGCAATTCGAGTGATCTTAACCGAATTGCAGCGTATCTCATCCCATCTGGTTTGGCTGGGGACGCACGCCCTGGATATGGCTGCCATGTCGGTCTTTCTATATTGTTTCCGCGAGCGCGAGATTATCCTGGATATTTTTGAGATGTGCAGCGGGCAACGCATGATGACCACCTTCTTCCGCCCAGGCGGATTGTGGCGAGATGTCCCGGCGGACTTCGAAGCAGCGGTGCGGAAATTTGTGCAGTTGTTTCCAGAGCGCGTCAATGAATATGAACGCCTGTTGACCAAGAATCCGCTCTTCCTCAGGCGCACCAAAGGCATCGGCGTGCTCAAACCTGAAACAGCGCTGCAATATGGAGTCACCG
Organism: Anaerolineales bacterium; assembly: GCA_020060465.1. GTDB lineage: Bacteria > Chloroflexota > Anaerolineae > Anaerolineales > UBA4823 > RBG-16-57-11. The sequence goes on along the minus strand of JAGVAD010000028.1, from coordinate 29,686 downwards.
GTCCAATGCTGCGCGCCTCCGGCATCGCTCATGATCTACGCAAGGCGCAGCCTTATTCGGGCTACGACCTGTACGATTTTGACATCCCCACTTTTACGGAGGGCGATACCTACGCCCGCTACCTGGTGCGGGTTGAGGAGATGCGCCAATCGTTGCGCATCGTCGAGCAGGCGTTGAATAAATTGCCGCTGGGGCCGGTGCGCAGCAATAACCGCAAGTACGTGCCGCCGCCGCGTAGCGAAATCGGGGTTAGCATGGAAGCCCTGATCCACCACTTCAAGCTGTGGACGGAGGGCTTTTTGCCGCCGAAAGGTTCGGTGTATGTGGGCGTCGAGTCGCCCCGCGGCGAGCTGGGCGTTTATCTGGAAAGCGATGGCGGTCCGAAACCTTATCGCGTGCATTGGCGCACGCCCTCGTTTACCAACATGCAAATCCTTCCAATATTAGCCAAAGGTCACCTGGTGGCTGACCTGGTGGTGTTGATTGGTACTGTGGACATCGTTCTGGGTGACGTGGATCGTTGATCCGCCTTGAGCGAGGCCAAGATTAGTTAGGAGATCATTTGGTGTAAGTTCGCAATCGGCGAGGAATTATGCTGGCAGAAAAATACGCACAAGAGATCCAAACCATTCTGGCGAAATACCCCCCCGACCAGCGTCGGTCGGCGGTGATGCCGCTTCTCTACATCGCGCAACGCGATAAGATGTATGTCAACCGGGAAGATATGGCGGAGATCGCTGAGATTCTTGGCATCACTCCCACCGAAGTGGCTTCGATTGTTGGTTTCTACAGCCTCTACTATGAGGAGCAAAAGGGTAAATATCATATCCAGGTGTGCACCGACTTGCCGTGCGCTTTACGGGGCGCAGAGCGGTTTATGCAGGAACTTTGCTCCCGTTTGAACATTCGCCCGGGCGAGACGACTGCTGACGGCCTGATCACGGTGGAGCCGGTAATGTGCCTGGCGGCATGCGACAAAGCGCCGATGTTTCAGGTGCAATCTGGCGCCGGGCTGAGCTACCATGAAAACCAGACAGTGGAAAGCGCCCTGGCGCTCATTGAACAGTTGCGCTCGGATGCAACCCGTAAGCGAGGCAGAGACAGCCATGTCTAAAGAGAAGCCCCCTTATATCCTCTTGCGGCATCGCGATATTCCAGACCTGGATAACCTGGAAGTCTATCGTCAGAACGGCGGTTTTAAAGCCTTCGAAAAGGTCGTCACGCAGATGGAACCCGCGGCGGTGACGGAAGTGGTCAAGGCTTCCGGCTTGCGTGGGCGCGGCGGAGCCGGCTTTCCAACGGGATTAAAATGGTCGTTTATTGATAACAAGAGCTGGCCGCATTATGTGGTGGCTAATGCCGACGAATCTGAGCCGGGCACCTTCAAAGACCGCGAGATTATGGAAGGCAACCCATACCAATTTCTGGAGGGGGTGGCAATTTGTGCCTATGCGGTGCAGGCAAATGTAGCTTATATCTACTTGCGCGGCGAATTTTGGAACCTGGCGGCCAGCCTCGACCAGCACATTGCGGCGTTGGAAGCAGCAGGGTTGCTTGGAGAGAACCTGTTTGGCTCGAAATACTCCCTGCGTCTGTACACGCACTTGGGCGCTGGAGCGTACATTTGCGGCGAGGAAACGGCTTTGCTGGAGTCATTGGAAGGCAAATTGGGACAGCCGCGCCTGCGGCCGCCCTTCCCGCCCAGCTACGGTCTGTATGGAAAGCCGACTATTGTTAACAATGTCGAAACCCTGGCTAATGTCCCGCTCATCATCGAGAGAGGCGCAGAATGGTATCGTTCCATGGGCACAGAGAAAAGCCCCGGAGTAAAGATTTTCTCTCTTTCAGGCTGTGTTAACAAGCCCGGCAATTATGAGCTTCCTCTGGGGACGACGTTCCGCGAACTGATCTTTGAGCATGGCGGCGGAATTCCAGGAGGCCGCAACATCAAGGCCATCATGGCGGCAGGGGCCAGCTCCTCGCTGATTGTGGCGGATGAACGCGCCCTGGATACGCCCATGGACTATGAAAGCGTCCCCAGCGTGGGAGCGCAGCTAGGCAGCGCCTCGGTGATCGTGATTGACGATTCGGTGAGCATCCCCTGGTTGATTGATAAGACCACTCACTTTTTCCGTCACGAGTCCTGCGGCAAATGCACGCCCTGCCGCGAAGGCACCTTCTGGATGTCGCACCTGACAGAACGCATCGCCAACGGACGCGCCAGGCGCGAAGACGTGGAGCTGCTGTACGATGTGGCCAGCCAGATCCGCGGCAAATGCCTGTGCGCATTGGGCGAGTTTTCTATTGAGGCGGTGCTATCCGGCATTGAACGCTTCCGCTCGGATTTCGATGTCGCAGTTGGAGAAGTTCAGACTGCGGCGCATGTCGAGCAGGTTCCAGCGAGTGATTAGGGACAGATAACGATGATGGCAAAGATGGTCTCTTTGACAATTGACGGTAAACCTGTAGAAGTTCCCGAAGGAACGCTTGTTGTCAACGCGGCGAAGAAAGTTGGCGTTGATATTCCGGTGTTTTGCTATCACCCCAAAATGGAACCGGTGGGCATGTGCCGCATGTGCCTGGTTGAGATTGGTCGCCCGGTGATTGATCGAGCGAGCGGTCAACCGTTGCGGGAGGAAGACGGTTCTCTGAAGATTCAATTTGGGCCAAAGCTGGAAACCGCCTGCACCACCCCGGTATCTGAAGGGATGGTGGTATTGGGTGCTACCGAAAAGGTCAAGGCTGGGCGCGAGGACATCCTGGAATTTTTGCTCACCTCACATCCGCTAGACTGCCCCATCTGCGATAAGGGCGGCGAATGCCCGCTGCAAAACCTGACCATGGGCTTTGGCCCCGGCGAAAGCCGCTATCTTTACGACGATAAAAAGCATCTCGCCAAGCATGTCCCCCTGGGAGAGTTGATCTATCTGGATCGCGAGCGCTGCATCCAATGCGGGCGTTGCGTGCGCTTCCAGGAACTCATCGCCGATGATCCGGTGATTGCTTTCTCGCAGCGAGGTCGTTCTCTGGAGATTGTGAGCTATTCCGAACCCGGCTTCGACTCTTATTGGTCGGGCAACACCACAGATATATGTCCGGTTGGAGCACTGACCACGGCGGATTTTCGCTTTCGAGCGCGCCCGTGGGAATTGAAGGCGGCGGCTTCGATCTGTAATCACTGCCCAGTGGGCTGTAACCTGACGTTGAATGTGCGCCGAGAGGCGGTTTCCGGCGGCAAATGGGTGCTGAAACGAGTGATGCCGCGCCAGAATGAAGCCGTCAATGAGATCTGGATCTGCGACAAAGGACGGCTGGGATACCATTTTGGAGCGCAAAACGCCGAACGACTGGAAAAACCGCTGGTGCGCAAGAACGGCGAATTGCAGCCAGCAACCTGGCAGGAAGCGCTGGAACTGGTTACAGAACGGTTCCAAAGCGTCGGGCGTGGCTTGATCACTCTGGCCAGCGGGCGGCTCTCGAACGAGGATTTGTTCAATTTGGGCAAGCTGACTCGTTCGCTGGGCGGCAAATCAATCTTGTATTCCTCGATGGCTGGCGGCGATTTGACCACGCAAATCGGCTTCGCCCCCGGTACAAACTTCGCCGATATGGGCAAGGAAAGCGCCATTTTAGTGGTGGGTTCAGACCTTGAAGAGGAAGCGCCGCTCTGGTGGCTGCGTGTGCGCCAGGCAGCGAAACGCGGCGCGACCCTGATTGTACTCAACGCCCGACAAACCAAACTCGACCGTGACGCTCATTACTCGCTGCGTTTCCCCTTTGGGACGGCGGCCGCTGCGGTTCTGGCGTTGGTCAATACGCTTTCCCCCAAGCGCCCAGAATTGCCCGAATCGATCCAGGAACTGGCGCGCAGCAGTGAGCTTAAAGCTGCCGCCAAAGCCTTTGCTGAGGCGAAAGATGCAGCGATTTTGTTTGGCGGCGATGGGATGGGGCTGGCGGAGACCCAGGCGCTGGCGCAAGCTTGCGCCAATCTGCTGTTGATCACCGATCATTTTGGCAGGCCGAACAATGGGTTGTTGGGTGTTTGGCCACGCGCCAACGACCAGGGGGCGTGGGAACTGGGCTGGCAGCCGAGCATGAACTTGCCCGCAGATCTGGCTCAAGCCCAGGCGCTTTATATCGTCGCCGCCGATCCGGTAAGCGATGACCCGGCCTATCTCAATGCTTTTGACGGGCAAAAGTTCGTCGTGGTGCAAGACCTTTACCTCTCCCAAACCGCGCGCCTGGCGGATGTTGTCTTCCCGGCGCAAGCATGGACAGAGCGCGAAGGCAGTTACACCTCCGGTGAACGGCGTGTACAACGATATTACCCGGCGTTGCAGCCCAATGCGGCGTTGCCGCCCAGGGTTGAAAGCCCCGGCTCGCGACGCGCTCAGGTGTTGACTGGTTTGCGCGCCGAACTGGATGGCCCGCAGGCAGACTTCGCCATTCCGGCGTTTCTCGCCGAAAAACTGGGTTATGAGGGCTTTGTCCATGCCAGCGCCTCGTTGGTGTTCGCCCGCCTGGCGGCGGAGGCGCCTTCCTTCGGTGGTCTTTCTTACCAAAAACTGGCCGAGGTGCATGAACAATGGCCCATCGTTGGACGATCTGATCTGTATTACGGCGGTACAACGTATGAGAATACCCAGGGGCTTGGCGTGCAATTGCCGTTAGCGCAAGGCGGCGCTTCGCTGCTCTCCTGGCCTCAGGTCGCAGATTTCAAGCTGCCGAAACTGGGCGGGATTGCATTTCCGATCACCCGCCTCTATGATCGCGGGGCGACCTTGATGCACTCTCAGCTTTTGCATAAACGCATTGGCGAGCCTTATATTATTCTGAGTAAGCAGGAAGCCAGCCGACTGAAAATCTCTCAGGGCGGATTTGTACGCATTACGTTTACCGATGCGGAGCGAAGCGTTGTCGTACAAGCGAAGGTAGATGAGGGTCTGCCAGAACGAGTGGTGTTAGCGCCGCGTAGTTTTGGTTTGCCCATCAGCGGCCCAACCCCGGTTGAGTTGAAACCGGCTGGTTAACCATTGGCGTAGAGTTGATAGAACATAGAGACCAATCATCCCTGGCTACAAAAGGACTGTCTTATGGATGTCGCCCTCTGGATTGAATGGATCATCAAAGCCCTGATTCTGGTGCTTGGTTTGCTGACTGGATTTGCTTATCTGACATATATGGAACGCAAATTCCTGGCCCGTTTCCAGAATCGATACGGACCAAATCGGGCAGGTCCTTTCGGCCTGTTACAGCCCGTGGCGGATGGCGTGAAATTAATCTTCAAGGAAGAATTGATCCCTGCGCAGGCGGACAAATTGATCTTTATGGCGGCGCCCATCATCACCACTGTACCGGCTTTGATCATTCTGGGCGTGTTGCCATTCGGCGGCGTGGTGAATATTATGGGTCGTGAAGTGCCCCTATCTATAGCCGGCAACCTCAACGTGGGAGTATTATATATTGCCGCCATCACTTCCATCTCGGTCTATGGGATTGTATTGGCGGGCTGGTCATCGAACAATAAATACGCCACGATGGGGGGTATTCGCTCGTCGGCGCAGATGATCAGCTACGAGCTGGCGCTGGCGCTTTCGTTTGTTGGTCCAATTATGCTGGCAGGTTCATTGAGCCTGGCAGACATCGTTGAAGAGCAAATGCGGATCGGTTGGTTCATCATCTATCAACCGATCGGTTTTGTCATCTTTTTAATCGCCGCGCTGGCGGAGATCAACCGGGCGCCCTTCGATATGCCGGAAGCAGAGCAGGAGTTGACTGCTGGTTACCACGTAGAATATTCGGGGATGAAGTTTGCTTTGTTTATGATGACCGAGTATATCAAGATGATCGTGGTCAGCGCCATTGCTGCCACGCTTTTCCTGGGCGGCTATCATTTGCCCTTCGTGACCGATCAGCCCTGGGGCGTATGGTTGGGTCCCTTCATCCTGATCGGCAAGATCATCCTGTTGCTGTGGGGCATCATCTGGGTGCGCGCCACTTTGCCGCGCGTGCGCTATGATCAACTGATGGCCATGGGTTGGAAGGTTTTATTGCCCATCGCGTTGTTCAATGTCTTTCTGACCTCGGTCATCATGGTTTTGTTCCCCAATTGGTTCTCACATTAATGGTAGAGCGGAAGCGAATGTGCAATTCGAAAGTTTGGAGGTAGAAAATGTCCTTCGTTAAAGATACTCTTGATGGAGTAAAAGCGACCTTTACCGGCCTGGCGACCACCTTTCGCGAGATGGTCAGACCGCCGGTCACTATCCAGTACCCGGAGGAAAAACGGCCGGTGCGTCCACGTTTCAAAGGTCGCCATGTGCTCAAACGCTACGACAATGGCCTGGAAAAATGCATCGGCTGCTCGCTTTGCTCGGCGGCCTGTCCGGCGGATGCCATTTTCGTCGAATCGGCTGAGAATACAGACGATGAACGCTATTCGCCCGGTGAACGTTACGCCAGGGTCTATGAGATCAATATGCTGCGCTGCATCTTCTGCGGTTATTGCGAGGACGCCTGCCCAACAGAAGCGATTGTGTTGGGCGATAATTATGAGCTTTCTTTTACTGACCGCCGCAGCTCAATCTATACCAAAGAGTTCCTGATTGAACCGGTGCCAGAGGGCGGTAAAGCCACGCCTCAGAAAGTTGAACCAGGCATCTATACGCGCTCGGTGCCGGCGATGAAGGATCCAGAAGACTAATCGCGGAGTGTTTCCATGCTCATTGATTGGATCATCTTCTTCGGTCTGGCAGTTGTGGCGATTGCATCGGGCATCGGGTTGTTGCTTAGCAAGAATGCCATCTATGCTGCCTTGAATCTCATCGCCAACTTCACCGCCGTGGCGATCTTTTACCTGATTCTGGCTGCGCCGTTTATTGCGCTGGCCCAGATCGCCGTGTACGCCGGCGCCATTATGGTGCTGTTTTTGTTCGTCATCATGCTGCTTGGAGCGGAGCGCCTGGGCGGGACCTCCACGCTGCGCTGGCAACGCCCCCTGGCGATTGTGCTGGGTTTGATCTTGATTGTGGAGACCGTGTTGGTGTTCATCAATCGCAGCGGGGCGATTGCGCCGATTGTCGAGGTGACAGCGGATTTTGGCTCGCCGGCTGCGATTGGCGAGTCGCTATTTAGCACCTATCTGTTGCCGTTTGAGGTTATTTCGGTCTTGCTCTTGGCAGCCATGATCGGAGCAATTGTACTCACCCGTCGGCGGGATCAAAAAGCTTAGCCTGAGCTTCTGTCGCCAATGATGCAGCAGAGGCAGGGCGGCTGAAAAAAAAACAGATTTGGAGGAGAATGCATGGTGCCGATCCAATATTACACGGCTCTTTCGGCAATCTTGTTTACCATAGGCGCTTTAGGGGTGCTCACACGGCGGAACGCCATCATCGTTTTTATGTCCGTTGAATTGATGCTCAATTCCGCCAATCTGGTGTTTGTGGCCTTTGCGCGCAGCTTTCAATCCATCAATGGACAGGTCTTTGTATTTTTCGTCATGGCGGTGGCGGCGGCGGAAGTCGCCGTCGGCCTGGCGCTGATTGTGGCAATTTTTCGCTCCAAACATAATATCAATATTGATCAAATCAACAACCTGCGCGGATAGCTGACGGGAGCAAGACCCACTTCAAGCAAGGGGAGGGTCTGGCAAAAGAGGTGATTATGTTCTTTGAAGAAGCAGTATCGAGTGGTCCACAATTCTTCAACCTGGTGCCCTGGATTGTCTTCTTCCCGGTGATCGGTCTGCTGTTCAATATATTTTTCGGCGGGCGCATCCTGGAACGCAGCCGGGCGGGGGAAAAGATTGTCGGCGGCGTCGCCAGCCTGGCGGCGGGGTTATCCTTCCTGGTTTCTGTGCTGCTGGCGATCTCTCTGAACGGTCACCCGGAGGGCATGGTAGTGCCTTTAGCAGACTGGATCAATATCGGAGAGCTGAACATCCGCTGGGCGTTTCAGGTGGATACCCTCTCGGTGACCATGATGCTGGTGGTTTCCGGCGTTGGCACGCTGATTCACATCTACGCCATCGGTTATATGCACGAAGATGTGCGCCACAACGGCGACCCTGGCCGTTTTCGACGCTTCTTCGTCTTCATGAACCTGTTCATTGCCGCCATGATGATCCTGGTCAGCGGCGATAACTACATGATGTTATTCGTTGGCTGGGAGGGCGTCGGTCTTTGTTCATATCTGCTGATCGGTTTCTGGTATGAGAAAGGCAAAGATGGCATTGGCAACGCGCTGGCGGCGAAGAAAGCCATGGTGACCAACCGTATTGGCGACTTTGGTTTCCTGCTGGCGGCTTTCACCATCTTCTGGACATTTGGGACGTTTAAATTTCACGCCATTTTTGAAAAAGCGCCGGAAGTAGCGGTGGCAAATCCGGGCGCGTTGCTTTTCATTACGATCTGCTTGTTGATCGGCGTGACCGGAAAATCCGCCCAACTCCCGCTCTATGTGTGGTTGCCCGACGCCATGGCCGGTCCCACGCCCGTCTCAGCCTTGATCCATGCAGCGACGATGGTGACCGCCGGTGTATATCTGGTGGCGCGGTCGGCGGAGATTTATGTTCTGGTTCCCACGGCGCAATTCTGGGTAACCCTGGTGGGTTCGGTGACGGCGCTCTTTGCCGCCACAATTGCGGTTGGCCAGTTTGATATCAAAAAGGTGCTGGCTTATTCAACGATCAGCCAGTTGGGCTTTATGGTGGCGGCAGTTGGGATGGGCGCTTTTGTGGCGGGCATGTTCCACCTGGTGACCCATGCTTTCTTCAAGGCTTTATTGTTCTTGTCTTCCGGTTCAGTCATCCAGGGGCTGGAGCGCGGCCATCATCATGTGGAGCATGACCCTAAGCTAAAGAAGCAGCTCAAGGGTCACGCCCATGATTTTGACCCCCAGGATATGCGCAACATGGGCGGTTTGCGGGAGCGCATGAAAATTACTTACTGGGTGTATCTCATTGGGGCAATCGCCCTGGCGGGTATTCCGCCGCTGGCTGGTTTCTGGTCAAAAGACGAGATCCTGGCTGATGCCAGCAAGGAATTTTCTTGGGCCTACACTCTACTGACCCTGGCGGCGATTTTCACTGCCTTTTATATGACGCGCCAGATCTTGATGGTCTTCTTCGGCAAGGCGCGCACCCCAGCCGCTGAACACGCCGAAGAAAGCCCGCTGGTTGTAACTGCGCCGCTGATGATTCTGGCTGTGCTTTCTTTCTTCGGCGGGTTGATCAATCTGCCATTTGATGGCTTCCACCAGTTTGCCCACTGGCTGGAGCATACGCTGGGCGAATACGCCCACCCTGGCGAATTTATCCTCGTTGTCGCTTTGCTCAGCACCGGCCTGGCGTTGGTTTCGCTCGCTTTGGGATGGTGGTTGTACAACCCGCGGCGGTACGAAGAATTTTGGGCCATTCCGGCGGCGCGCCGCCCGGATGACCCTTTACGAAGTTATATCGGGCCGATCTATGAAGCGCTGAAGAATAAATATTGGGTAGATGAGCTGTATTGGGCGGTGTTCTTGAACCCTTATATTGATCTATCGCGCTTCCTGGCGGATGTGATTGACTGGCGCTTCTGGCACGACTGGTTCCATGATCGGGTGATTATGGGTGGGTACAACCTGTTGACCCGTCTGTTAGCCATACGGATTGACCTGGGCGGCATAGACGCCGCTGCCAATGGACTGGCTGTTCTGACGCAACGCGTCGCAGAGAGGTTGCGCCAGGTGCAGACCGGTTATGTGCGGAATTACGCGCTGTCAATTTTTGTCGGCGTTGTCATTATTTTGGGATACTTGCTGCTGCGATAGCAGCGATCATTTAGCGGAAATAACCGCCGGAGGACGTTCCATGAACTCTCTTCTGAACAACCTGCTTCAACCACTGACCCTGGTTACGTTTTTCCCTTTGGTGGGCGTCTTGATTATTCTCTTCCTGAAACAGGAGCAGAAGAACGCCGCCCGTTGGGTTGCGTTGATCACCTCGTTGATTACCTTTGGTCTTTCGCTGGTGGTGCTGGCGTATTTCAACCCATCCTACCCAGACTTGCAAGAGGTGATCAACCTGCCCTGGATCCCAATCGCTCAGTGGGAGATCCGCTATTATCTGGGAGTAGATGGGTTAAGCATCTTGCTGTTATTGCTGACCACCCTCTTGACGCCCATCTCCATTCTTTCCACCTGGACGGCAGTCGAAGACCGCGTCAAAGATTTTATGTTGTTCTTCTTGCTGCTTGAAGTTGGCATGGTGGGCGTCTTTTTGGCGCAGGATCTATTCCTGTTTTATATTTTCTGGGAATTTACGCTGGTTCCAATGTACTTTTTGATCGGCATTTGGGGCGGACCTCGGCGTATGTATGCAGCAGTGAAGTTCTTCCTCTATACAATGGCCGGTTCAATCTTAATGCTGTTGGCGATCTTATGGCTGGGCATCTATCAGGGCAGTTTCCAGGTCCCAGATTTAATTGCCAAAGGCGGCATTCCCGCCAATTTGCAGATCTGGTTGTTCCTGGCTTTTGCTGCTGCTTTCGCCATCAAGGTGCCTATGTGGCCGCTGCACTCCTGGCTTCCAGATGCGCACGTCGAAGCGCCTACTGCTGGTTCGGTCATCCTGGCAGGTGTGCTGCTGAAAATGGGCACTTATGGTTTCGTGCGCTTCAATTTGCCGTTGTTCCCCCAAGCCGCTGTGCAGCTCGCTCCATGGATGGCTGTGCTGGCGGTGATTGGCATTTTGTATGGCGCAGCGGTTTCTTACGCCCAGAAAGATGTTAAGAAGCTTGTGGCGTATTCATCCGTCAGCCATCTGGGGTTCGTTATGCTGGGCATCTTCGCCCTGAACAGTCAAGGGGTGCAGGGCGGCATCTTGCAAATGGTGAACCACGGCTTAAGCACCGGCGCATTATTCTTGATTGTAGGGATGATCTACGAACGGCGGCATACTCGCGACATGGACGCTTTTGGCGGCTTATGGAAGGTGATGCCAATATACGGCGCGCTGACGCTGATTGTGGCGTTATCTTCAATGGGCTTGCCTGGCCTGAACGGTTTTGTGGGCGAATTTACCATCCTGCTGGGCAGTTGGGGCGCCGGTCAGCCTGGAGGTCCATTAGGCAGCCACTGGTACGCCGGTTTGGCGGCGATTGGCGTGATCCTGGCTGCGGTGTATATCCTGCTGATGTTCCAGAAAATGTTCTTGGGGCCGGTGACGAAGGACGAAAATCGCAATCTTAAAGATTTGAACTGGCGTGAGATTATCACGTTGCTCCCGTTGTTGATCCTCATTTTCTGGATTGGCCTGTATCCTAAGCCGTTCTTCGTGTTGATGGCACCGGCAGTGGATAAGCTGGTGGCGGCGCTTCAAACCGCGGTTGTCGCAGGCGTCCCATGAGCGCTTATCTGGGACGAATGATCGCCGGTCGTCCGGCGCATGAGGCGTGAACTGTCAGGAGTCGGAATATGCCAAATGATTTATGGCTGTCTATCGGAGCGATACTACCCATCATCGTGTTGGCGGTTTGGGCGTGTTTGTTGCTGCTTGTTGACCTGTTTATCCCGGCGCAACGCAAAGGCTGGACGGCCTCGCTGGCGGCGGTGGGGCTGCTGATCACTCTGGCGGTTATCCTGTCTCGCTTGGGGCAGAGTCAGTCGGGGTTTGGCGGCATGGTCATGGTGGATAATTTCGCCAATTTCCTGAGCATCTTGTTGCTTGCCAGCGGACTGGCCGCGATTGCGCTTTCGCACGACTATCTCCAACGCACCGGCATTGAGCGCGGCGAATATTACGTTTTGCTGCTCTTCTCAATCTCCGGTATGATGCTGATGGGGATGGCGAGCGATCTGATCATGGTATTTTTAGCGTTGGAGTTATTGTCCATTCCGCTTTATGTGCTGGCAGGCATTGCGGTGCCTCGTTTGAACTCAGAAGAGGCGGCGATCAAATATTTTCTCTTAGGCGCCTTCGCTTCCGGCTTTCTCGTCTATGGCACTGCGCTGGTGTATGGCGCCAGCGGCTCTACTTCCATTGCGAAGATTGTGCAAGTCATCCAGGCCGGCCAGCATAACCTGACGTTGCTCCTGGCTGGCGCAGGGTTGATCTTGGTGGGTTTAGGTTTCAAAGTCGCTGTGGCGCCGTTTCACATGTGGACGCCGGATGTCTATCAGGGCGCGCCCTCTTCAGTCACAGCGTTTATGGCGGTGGGCGCTAAAGCAGCCGGGTTTGCGGCGCTGCTGCGCATCTTTGTGTTGGCTTTCCCGGTTGTGTCGCTGGATATGACGCCCGTCCTGTGGTCGGTGGCCGCGTTGACCATGATCCTGGGTAATTTTGTAGCCATTGCGCAGAAGAACATCAAGCGTCTGCTGGCTTATTCGAGCATCGCCCATGCCGGTTACATCTTGATGGCCCTAACGCCTTATGGTCAGTCTAATGTATCCGCTGATTCTGTCGCTTCAGCCTTGTTCTACCTGGTGGCCTATGCCTTGACCAACTTTGCCGCCTGGGCGGTGGTGATTGCCCTGGAACAGGCGGATGAACGAGGTCTGGAACTGAGCGATTATGCTGGCTTGGGGCGCAAGCAACCGGCGCTGGCGGCGGCGATGACCGTAGCGATGCTTTCCTTCACCGGTGTGCCGCCCACCCTGGGTTTCGTAGGCAAGTTCTTCCTGTTCCGCACGGTGATCGAGGGAGGGTTCATCGGACTGGCGTTGATCGGCGTGCTCACTTCGCTGGTCTCCGCTTACTACTACCTGCGTGTGGTGGTCATTATGTATATGCAGGAGGGCGAACCGGTGGTGCGGCGCGATGGTTGGCTTTACGCCACGGCTTTTGTCTCTTCGATTGGGGTGGTGGCGTTGAGCATCTTCGCTGGGCCCTTGATCGCCCTGGCCTCGCGGGCGATCTTGAACCTTTTCTAAAATGGATTGCATGGACGGCAAGCGAAGCTGCCGTTGCATGCAATGGCGGCAACGCTATGACCGTTTGTTTAGGGGTTGATTTTGCCCCTTGACAGTTTTTTGCTGAGTGTGATAAACTTTCGACGCTTAACCAAAGCTTAATTTTTTAGAGAGGAGAGGCGCATTTCATGGCAGTATTTCAGTTCTTGCTCAGTGCAATCTGCACCGCTGTTAGCGGCGGCGCTGATGCATTGCCTTGTCGGAGTGCGCCTGTTGCTCGGTAGTTTACCTGACTAGATAGGTAACAGCCACGGACGCTCTCCAAAGCCCGTGGCTGTTTGTTTTTCCGCTTCCTGGAAACCGTCGTTCAGCCGCACCAGCCACGGGATGAATCCTGTGGCTGGTTTTATTTTTGGAAGCTGTTGCTCTTCAACAGGGGCCGTGTTTTGGAAAGAAGGAGTCTGTGATGAACGCCGCAGTGCACGTACACCAGACAACCAAATACTTTGGCGGGCCAGCGTTGCCGGGTTGGAATATCAAATCGCCGCGTGCGGTTCGCAATCATTTCTCCGTTGTACGCGCCTTGGATCAGATCTCTTTTGATGTCAACGAAGGAGAGATCTTTGGTTTGGTCGGCTCTGCGGGGGCGGGGAAGTCCACCTTGATGCGTATCCTGGCTACCTTGCTCCAACCGGATGAAGGCGAAATCCGCATTTTCGGCTACGATATTGTGCGGCAAAAAGCCCAGGTGCAGCGGCTGATTAACCAGGTTTCCGTGAAGGCCAGTTTTTTCAAGCAGCTATCGCCGCTTGAAAATTTACTGCGCGAGGCGCGCCTGAACAGCGCGCAGAGTGAGGACCTGCCTGGGCAGATCGTTCGCATGTTATCTAGATTGGGTTTTCAAGAACGCGTGGTGTATCAGCCTATGGAGACAATCTCGCGCTCAGAGCAGCAGCTTGTAGCGATTGCCCGCGCTTTGCTCAGCCGTCCGCGTTTGCTGTTGTTGGATCATCCAACCGCGGGGCTGGATCTGTTTGCCCGTTATCGGGTGGAGCAATTGATCCGTGAACATCACAGGCAACATGGCGCCACGATTCTATTCACCAGTCGAGACCTGATGGACGCGGCGCGCCTGGCAGATCGAATCGCCATTCTGCATCAAGGTCGCCTTGTCGCAGTAGGCGCGCCGGATGTTGTTTACGATCAATGGGCCGCTGGCTATTACGCTGCGGATGCCACGCCCTGGCAGCCGGAGATGAAACAACTCCTGGCGCTGGAAGAGACGAATACTTGAGAGGGTATGCAGGGCAGCTCTTTCCTGCATACCTCTTGCAACCCTACTTTCGCATATTTTGATTAATGGAGCATCCGAATGAACATTGCACAATCCTTATTCGAAAGCGAACATATCTGTTTGGGGCCGATCAACTTTGAAAAAGACCCTGAGATAGAAGCCCGCTGGAGCGAAGATGCTGATTACTTGCGCATGGTCAGCCTCGAACCGGCGCGCCCATCTTCCCCAGCGCAGATCAAGAAGATGTATGAAGATATTGAGAAGGGGCAGGAGGAAAATAAAAACCTTTTCTATTTCACCATTCGAATGCGCGCCGATGACCGTTTGATCGGCTTTGCCCGTTTGGATTGGATTGACTGGTCGAACGGGTGCGGCTATGTTGCCCTGGGTATCGGCGATCCAAACGACCGCAACCAGGGGTATGGCACCGAGACGCTGCGCCTGCTGCTACGTTTTGCCTTCGATGAACTGAACCTATACCGTTTGGCTGCGATCATTCCTGAATATAACGCAGCCGCGTTGCGATTATTCGAGAAAGCAGGTTTCGTGGAAGAAGTCCGCCGTCGGCAAGCAGTGAACCGCTTCGGCCGGCGTTGGGATCTTCTCCATCTGGGCGTCTTGCGCAATGAATGGGAAACGCATCGCTCCCCCGACAAACCTGCTGTTGGTCTTCAGTATGAACGTCCCGCAGGTTTCTGATAGGAGAATCTGCGGGACATTTTGCAACGATAAGATAAACCAATTTCGGTGAATATCAAGGTGAATATCATAGAAAGGGCGATATGATGGGCAATTTATTTCGCGGCGAATTGATCCGACTGGCAGCGATGGACGCCGAAAAAATGAGCAAAGCCTGGGAACACTGGAATCGAGACGCCCTTTTTCGGCGATTGCTGGATAATGAGCCTCCCACTTTGTGGTCGGCCAGGAAAATCCAGCAATGGATCGAGAAAGAGTTGGAAAGAGGCGATCAAAGGTTCTCATTCAGCATCTATCCGTTAGAAGGCGAGCGTTTGATCGGCTTCGTAGAGTTAAATGTGACGAATTGGCAGCATGGCAACGCCTGGGTGGGAATTGGCATCGGCAATCGGGAAGATTGGGGTAAGGGTTACGGTACGGACGCCATGCGCCTGGTGTTGCGTTACGCCTTTGACGAGTTGGGTTTATACCGGGTTACACTGGGTGTATTTTCCTATAATCAGCGCGCCATCCGTTCCTATCAGAAGGCGGGGTTTGTCGTCGAAGGGCGAGAGCGCGGCGCTCTTTCCCGCGACGGAGAACGCTCGGATATGCTGGTGATGGGTATCTTGCGCCCCGAATGGGAGGCGCAACAAGGTGCAATGTACAAGGCAGCCGGAGGCAGGGACGAAGATAGAAACTGATTTACGGCGCGGTGAATCGGTGCGCCTGACCTGGATAAACATAGACGGTTGCTCAGCCTTGCCTGCCACAGCCAGCGGTTGCGATTTGCTGGTGGGGCGGGTAAAATGCACTAAATTTTCATCGGAGCATGGATCATGAGCATACGAGCTGTGATATGGGATTTAGGCGGGGTTTTGGTGCGCACCGAGGATTACACCTCGCGCGATCGCCTGGCGGCAAGGCTGGGGCTGAGCCGTGAAGAGTTGGAGGATGTGGTATTTTCAAAAGATTCCGGCGACCGCGCTCAGTTGGGTTTAATCAGCGTGGAACAGCATTCAGAAAATTTGCGTCAACGATTTGGATTGCAAAGGTCGGAAATGGATCGTTTTTGGAAAGATTTTTGGGGTGGCGACCGATTAGATGCTGAGTTGGTGACATTTATTCGCTCTTTGCGCGCCTGCTACAAAACCGGCTTGCTTTCGAACGCCTTTTCCGATTTGCGCCATTATGTGACTCATGTGTGGAAATTTGCAGACGCGTTTGACGAGATGGTCATCTCTGCTGAAGTGGGGTTGGTGAAGCCCGATGCGCAAATCTATCACCTGGCGCTGCAGCGCCTGGGGGTTGCTCCCCAGGAGGCGGTGTTCATTGACGATATGCCGCGCAATGTTGAAGGCGCGCTCGCTGCCAATATGCACGCGATTCGATTTCTCTCCCCGCAGCAAGCGCGCAGCGAACTGGAACAGTTGCTCAATGGAGGTATCGGATGAACACAGAAGAATTGGTGGGATTGAGCCTGGCCGAAGCTGGCCGCCTGGTGCGAGCGCGAGAAATCTCGCCGGTTGAGCTTACCCAGGCGCATCTTGAACGCATTGCCCGCCTGGATGGCAAGATCAACAGCTTTATCACGGTGATGGATGAAGCTGCGATGCAGCAAGCACGCCAGGCGGAAGCCGAGCTGGCGCGCGGCGAGCGAATCAATGGTCAACCTCTGGGAGCGCTGCATGGCTTGCCCATTGCGTTGAAAGATTTATTCGAGACCGCCGGCGTTCGCACCACCGCCGGTTCGAAGTTTTTTAGCGACTACTACCCAGAGCAGGATGCGGTCGTGACATCGAAACTGAAATCGGCCGGAGCTATCCTGGTTGGAAAGAATAATATGCACGAGATCGCCCTGGGGTTGACCACGGTCAACCCGCATTATGGCGCCTGCCATAACCCCTGGAAGTTAGACCGGGTGCCGGGTGGGTCATCCGGCGGCTCGGCTGCGGCGTTGGCGGCGCGCTTCTGTCTTGGCGCCATCGGCAGCGATACAGGCGGATCTATTCGCGTGCCCGCAGCATTGTGCGGCGTCGTGGGGTTGAAACCCACTTACGGCCGCGTTAGCCTGAGAGGTGTGATTCCATTGAGTTGGAATCTCGACCACGCCGGCCCGATGGCGCGCCAGGTGTTGGATGTCGCCCTGTTATTACAGATAATCGCCGGATATGACCCGGAGGATCCCGTATCGGTGGATGTACCGGTGGATGATTACCTGTTGGGCATTCAGCGGGGCGTTGCTGGCTGGCGAATCATCCTGGCTGAGGATGATTATTTTGAACACACGCACCCTGAAATTGCCCAGGCAGTGCGCCAAGCAGCGAAAGTTCTGGAAGAAGCGGGTGCGAAAATAGAAACAGCGCCGTTGCCAGGAGCGCGTGATGCTGCTTTGAACAATGGCATGATAGTCGTCAGCGATGCGGCAGCTTTCCACGCGGA
Organism: Anaerolineales bacterium; assembly: GCA_020060465.1. Classification (GTDB taxonomy): domain Bacteria; phylum Chloroflexota; class Anaerolineae; order Anaerolineales; family UBA4823; genus RBG-16-57-11. Next base: position 12,384 of record JAGVAD010000028.1, on the reverse strand, counting down.
GCGTCTGCACGATCAGCCCGAGGGTTTTGGCGCAGATGTTTTGCAACGGCTGCAAATTGGCGCGGCGCTGCCGTTGGTGGATTATATCCGCGCCCGCCGCTCTCAGGTTGAAATGCGCCGTCAATTTGCGCGCCTTTTTGAAAAATGCGATCTGTTATTACTGCCCACCACGCCGATTGCTGCGCCGCCGATCAGCGGTCCAGACGCCCTCGAGTTGGCGCGTTGGTTGACGCGTTATACGGCGCCGTTTAATCTCACCGGCCTCCCCGCGCTTTCTCTGCCGTGCGGTTTCACCAGCGATGGCCTGCCGATTGGTTTGCAGATGGTCGCTCGCCCCTGGGGAGAAGCCCGGCTCTTGCAAGCCGGATACGCTTTCGAGCAAGCCACCGACTGGCGCTTTCGTCAACCCGAGCTAATGTGAGGTTTTAATCTATTAAACGAAGAGCAACCGGCTTTGCTGGAACCGGTTGCTCTGGAAGATACAATCGTATAGATTCGAGATATACCTCTCATCCACGCTCAGCCAGGACGATCGGATGGAACATTTTTTGCTATCCTCGAAGCAGCCATAGCCAGACCCCACAGCGCCCAAACCAGTGGGGCGGGGCGCACCATTCCCCAGACGACTGCGTCGGTAAGCCCATGCAACCCCAAGGCTAATTGACTGCCGAACAAACCTGCGCCGACGGCGGTTAGCAAATGATCCTGAGCCCTCAGGCCAAGGCGATATATACGCCATGCGGCTACCGTTGCCAGCGTAAAAATCGCCAGCCAGGCCAGGAGACCCATAACCCCTAAATCAACGGCAATTTGCAAATACAGATTGTGGGCATGGTGAATCCAACCAGGGTCGAAGTATGTGAAAGGATATAAGCGGTCGGCGATGGTTGGAAACACGCCCATACCGACTCCGGTAAAGGGGAAATCTTGAAGGATGTAGAATGCGCGCGACCAGATGTCCATTCTGCTGCTGTAACCGCCCAGAGAAGCGCTCGCCATGAACAGGCTCAGGATTTTGTAAACGCCGAGGCGGAGAACAGCCAATCCGCCAGCCAGCAGGGCGAGCGCCAGCGCCAACCAGCCGCTTCGCCCGCGCAGGATCAATAAAGCAACGATCGCCGCAGCGAGAGCCAGAATGGCGCTGCGCGAGAGGGAAAGCAGCAGCGCGCCGCCCATGGCGATTGCCGAGACGCCAGCGATGACGCTCAACCATGCGGTTTTACGAACCGCAAATGCGAACTGCGCCATTGCGATGGGTATCAACAATATCAGTGTCCCAGCGAAGACGTTGGGATGAATACTATCGGCGACCGCCAGTTTGAACCATTGATAGAACTCTTCAGGAATAAAAGGCAATTTCCCGGCTGGCCATTCCACGCTCACCGGTGAAACGAGCGCCAATGCTAAGCCGCCGAGCAATAACCCTCCCATCATCCAGCGCAGTTTCAGGCGAGTATTGCAACCATTGACCAGGGCATAATACCAGGCGACCCCGCTCCATAATCGGAGCGTTTGCAAGCGCGTCAGGGAGGGGAGTGGTGTGACCACCAAACTGACCAGTGACATGCTGAGTAGCAGTAAGATAGGAAGATCGGCTTTACTCCGATTTGTCAGGCGACCGGTTGCCAGTTTTCGCAGCGGCCAAAAAATAGCCGCCATAATTACCGCTGCGGGCAGCAAGTCTGGCGCTGCCATGCTGGCTATAGTCAACCCGCTGACGATCCAAACCTCTGTCTGGGAGATGGTTTGGATGCATGGATATATCCTGCCGAATGCGGGTGAAGCTTCTGTCATGAAGGAGCGTCGTGCATTATTTTTTGGGCGTTCTGTGGCGGATGTGACTTTCTGTTTCTCGCCTCCCCTTGTCAGCGGCGGGCAGTCGCTCTTTGAAATCGCTGGCGCGCCTGTATCTGTCGTAGCTACGAGAATAATAGTAAGAGGTGTAATAATGGTACTTTGTGTAGTAATGGCTGCGCTTGCGAGAGACTGGGTTCAGGACCACCCCTATGATGCGCGCGCCAGCGCGATGAAGCTGCTCCAATAGAACCTGAGCCGCGCCGATTTTTGTCTTGCCGGGTTCAACGATCAGCAATACGCCGTCCATCTTCGCGGAGAGGGCGATGGGGTCAGCGACAATAGCGGGGGGCGAATCGGCGATCAGAATGTCCGCCTCATCTTTTAGTTCTGCCAGGATGCGCGTCATTTTCTCGGACTCGAGCAATTCGGTGGGGTTGGGGGGCAAGTCGCCGCTGAGGATGACGTCAATGGGCGGGTTGCCCCAACTGGAGATTACATTCACCGCTTTCGTTTGCTCCCGAAGCAGGTCGGTCAGCCCGCGACGATTAGAGAGGCCTAAATAATGATGGATCGTTGGTCGGCGCAAATCGGCGTCCAACAAAATCACTTTGCGCTCCCTTTGCGCCATGATCGCAGCCAGATTTACCGCCACAGTGCTTTTCCCTTCCCCCGGCCCAACGCTGGTGATCAGCAGGGTCTTGATTGGCTTATCAACGCTGGCAAAATCCAGGTTGGCGCGCAGCGTGCGAAACGCTTCGGCAATTGGAGATAATGGGTTTTCGGCCACGAAAACCCCGCTATATTGAGCGCCATTCTTGCTTTTGATTGCTTCGATTTCGCCAATCAGCCCAATCACTGGTAAGCGCAAATGTTGGTTTACTTCCTCCGGCGTTTTGATGGTATCGTCTAACAATTCCAGGGTGAAAGCTGTCAGGACCGTGATCATGACACCGGCGATTAAGCCCAGCAGCACATTGCGCAGTGGTTTGGGCTGGATCGGAACAGCGGGCGGCGTAGCCGCTTCCACTGCCGAGATGCTGGGAGCGCTGCGCGCCTTGGCGAGCTGCACGTTTGCCAGGCTGGATAGCAAGTTGCTGTAGATTTGTTGATACAGCGCCAGGGTGGTTTGTAGTTGCTGTTGTGTGAGAGCGGGGTCATATACGCCGTTGTTTGGATCCAGGACTAACAGATTGGCATAAACGTCTTTATACAAATCGCGCAAACTTTTCAATTGATCCAGACGCAGTTGCAGCTCTTTGTAGCGCACTTCTTCCTGCGGCGAGAGGGTGGGGGTGGGAACGGGCGCGGGGGTTGGGGTGGGTTTGAACCAGTACGGTGCTGGCGTGTTGGTGACAAGCGGCGATGGGAAGAAATCGGCCAGTTCATTTTCGAGCTGGATTATCTCTTCTTCGGAACTGGAAAGTTGCTTTTCAATCTCCTGGATGCGCTTGACGACCTGTTGTTTTTGTTCTTCCAACGAACTTTGGGATAAATTTTCAATCTGCCCCTGGTAATAGGCGACATTGGTTTGCACTTCTGCGATCTGATCTTTCAAGCTTTGCTCAGATTCGGCAAAACGCTTGTCTTGCAGGTCTCGATTGTAATTGATAAATACTTCAACCAGAGTATTGGCGATGCGCGCGGCGCGCTCAGGGTCGCTATCGCGCACTGTAATTTCCAGCAATAAAGAGTCTTCCACCTGCCTGACGGAGATCTGATCTTTCCCAACCTCGAACCCCAGTTCTTGATTCAGGTTTTGAAGGATCAGGCCAGTGTTGATCAATTGGGCGTATGTCTTGGCAAGCTGGAGTTCATTGAAAAAGTAGTAGGTCTGGCTATCCTGATCAATCGCCCGGCTGACCAGGATTTTTGTCGAGGTTTCATAGATGGTTGGCTGATAGAGGCTGAAAAGGTAGCCAGCGGCGCAACCCAGCAAGCCGCCGATCAAAAACAACCACAACCATTTGCGCAGCAAATAAATATATTGTTTCAATTCAACCATGGGGATCTGTTTGTCCTTAGATTTTTCAGAAGCGTTTACGATTACAAAATGTGAACCAACGACGAACAGGCGAATCTCTTTCGAAGCCGCTCAGTTGACCAGCGCTTTGTGCAGCGCGGCGATAACGGCATCTAAACTGGTTTTATCCATGTGCGGGTATAACGGCAAAGTGACCTCCCGCGCGGCGAAGCGCTCGGTTTGAGGCAGACTGACACCGGGAAACATCCGCCGAAAGTAGCTGAATTGATGAATGGGGGGATAATGAATGCTGGTTTGGATGCCGTTCGCTTTCATCTCATCCATGAATTTGCGGCGCGATGCATTTTCAGGCAGCAAGATGGGAAGGATATGATAGGCGGGGCTGATCTCTGCAGCGCCTTCCAGGCGGGAGAAAGGCAGTTGTAGCGGCGTATCGCGCAGAGCCTGCCAATATCGCCGCGTGATCTCGGCGCGGCGGGCATTGTTTTGGGCAAGCTTGCTTAATTGCGCCAGTCCAATCGCTGAGCGGATTTCGTCAATGCGGTAGTTATAACCCAACGTTGTTACATCGTAGGTGTAAGCATGTCCCTGGTGGCGGTCCCATGTCAGGCTGGTCATGCCATGCGAGCGTAATGCATTCACCTGCCTGGCCACATCCTCGCGATTCGTAACCAGCATTCCACCTTCGCCGGTAGATAGGTTCTTGTTGGAGTAGAAACTGAAGCAGCCTGCATCGCCCCATGCGCCCAGGGAGCGGCCTGCCAGCGATGCGCCTGGAGCGTGGGCGCTATCTTCGATGATTGCAAGATTGCGTCGTGCAGCGATTTCCATGATCTCCCCCATGCGGCAAGGGTAACCGCCATAATGCATGAGGATGATGGCACGCGTGCGCGGGGTAATCAGGCGCTCGATCTCCGTCGGGCTGATGGTCGGTTCGTCTGCGCTGAGGATGTCGGCGAAACGCACCTTGGCGCCAGTGTATAGCACGCAATTGGCTGTGGCAACGAAGGATAACGAGGGTACGATGACCTCATCTCCTGCTCCAATGCCAAGTGCCAGACAAGCCAGATGCAGCGCCTGTGTGGCGTTCGAAACTGCGAAAGCATACTGCGCGCCCACCATGGCGGCGAACTGGCGCTCGAACTCTTGAGCGACGGTCCCCATGCTGAGCCAACGGCTGTTCAGCACTTGTAAAACTGCCTGGGTCTCGGCCTGGTCAAAATCTAAATCTGCCAGAGGCACGCGCCATTGCACGCTTACTCGTCCTCCTGAAGGATGGTCGGGCGCAGCGTTTCCCATTCCCGAAGCGCCTGTTCATAATCATCAGGCCGTCCCAAGTCCTGCCAGTAGCCATCGAAGCGATAGCCCATCACCCGCTCGCCAGCGGAGATGAGCCGCAATACCAGATCAGGAAAATCCAGGTATTGGTTGTAGGGAATAAATTCCAACACGCGCGGTTCGAAGGCATAAATGCCCATGCTGACTAAGAAATTGTAGGACGGTTTCTCGATATATCCGCTCAGTTCATCGCCTCCATTCATCTGTAATACACCAAAGTCCACTTTGACCTGGCGGACGTGAGAGGCGATGGTGGCCGCGGCGCCCGAGGCGCGGTGCGCGGCGATGAAGGCTTTCAAATCCAACGTTGTCAAGACGTCGCCGTTGGCGACCAGGAAAGTATCATTCAGGCGATGGGCGACCAAAGAGAGCGGACCGGCTGTGCCCAGCGGCTGATCTTCGACGCTATAATCTAATTGGATGCCCAGGCGTTCCCCGTTTTGGAAAAAGGCGCGCAATAATTCTGCCAGATGGCCGACGGTCAAAATTGCCTCGCCAACGCCAGCGAGCCTCATTTGACGCAACAGGATCTCCAGAATGGGCATATCGCCGATGGGCATCAGCGGCTTGGGAAGTATTTTGGTGTACGGAGACAACCGGGCGCCCTTGCCACCGGCCAGAATGACGGCTTTCATCGGCGCATCCTTATTACAGGGTTTAGATCTCGTAACGATCGGGCTGATAGAGATGTAAGTTGGCGCGTATCCATTCAATCGTCCACAGCAGGCCCTGGCGCAGGGCAACTTCCGGCTGCCACCCCAAGCGCTGGCGCGCCAGGCGGTTATCAGATAGCAGATGGACGACTTCGCTTTTCGGCGGGCGCAAACGCTGGGGGTCAATCTCGATTTTCACAGGCTTATCCAGCAGATCAATAATCTGTTGCGCCAGGTCGCCGATCCTCACTGCTGCGCCAAAGCCCAGGTTGAAAGTCTCGCCTTCGATGCCAGGCGTTTCGCCAACGCGCAAGAAACCATCTACTGTATCAGAGACGTAAGTTAAATCTCGCTGTGCATCCAGGTTGCCCAGGCGAATTTTATCCTGCGTAAGCGCCTGGGTGATGATGGCGGGGATCACCGCGCGCGCCGATTGTCGTGGGCCGTAGGTATTGAAAGGGCGCAAGGTAACCACAGGCAAGTCAAACGAACGATAAAAACTCTCTGCAAGCTTATCGGCGCCGATTTTGGATGCGGAGTAAGGCGATTGGCCTTGCAGCGGATGGCTTTCGTCCATTGGCGTATGTAGCGCAGTTCCGTACACTTCGCTGGTGGAGGTGTGGATAACTCGCTCGACGCTATGCTGGCGCGCCGCCAACAGGACGTTTAGCGTCCCTATCACGTTGGTTTCAACCACTTCGGCGGGATGGAGGTAAGAATAAGGGATGGCGATGAGCGCACCCAGGTGAAAAATGTGCGTCACGCCATCCACGGCGCTTTGGACGGCCGACAAATCGCGCAGATCGCCGGCCAGAATTTGGATCTGGGCGCGCGTTTCCCCTGGCAATATTCTTAATAGACCCGGATCGCCGCGCGAGTTGTAGCGCACGAACGCTCGCACTCGTGCGCGGCGTGCGACCAGCGCTTCGATGAGATGGCTGGCGATAAACCCGCCTGCGCCAGTTACCAACACGGATCGGTCTTGCCAATAGTTGCTCAAATCCATTACGACGGCAGTTCCTCTCCAGCCAGGTTGATGGCAAGCTGAGCCGTAACATCTGCCTGTAACTGGCTGCGGTAGTACCTCACCTGAGTTTGCAAACCGGCTAAATCTCCACAATGGGCGATCTCTTCCAGTTGCGCCAGCCAGCCATCTACTTTCAGCGGGGAGACCTTGGTCAGGCATAAGTTGCAGGGTAAATGGTTATTGTATTGCGCTGCGACGCCGTGTGGGAATGATTCGAGGTCTTCGATCTCCCTTGTAGCGCCGTTGTGACGCGCCAGGTTGTTGATTGCCGCGGCGATGTCTGGAAATAAGATGACGCGGGCAGGGGTGTTATTACAAATCTCGAGCAGCTTACGGCGGTTATCGGGTGAGATGTTATGAATCGCGAATACGATGATGCCAATGTCATACTGACTCACCAGGCGCGGAATTTGATTGCGCTGCCCCAGCACCGGCGACCCGTGGATGCGGGCGTCTTTTTTGTAGAAATCATCGTCAACAAAGCCCACCACGCGCAGGGTCTTGGCATATTGCCCTTGTGAAAGCATCCGGGCGGCGAAACGCCCGCTTTCGCCGCAGCCGATGATCAGCACTCGTTCCTGTGCCGGAGGTGTGGCACCGCGCCAGGCAATCCAACGCGTAGCCAGTCCAGTGATCAAACGCTCGCGGTAGCGCGCCAGCACGAATCCCATCAAAGACAACGCGGCAGCCATCAGGATCAAACCGGGCGGCAGCAACGGGCGCGTCAACCAGGAGGGAATGGCACCAGAATAGAGCAACGCAACCAGTTGATGAGGATAGAAATGGTTTATCAACATGGCAATCAATGTGGCCAACGCGCCGCCTGGCGCCAGATCGAGCGCGTCATCGGCGGCGGCGCGTGACCATTCGACGCGGTTGACCCGCAACGCGGCGTTGGTCAGGCTGAACAGAAATGAAAAACCCAGCGCCAGGATGACTGCTGGCGTCAATCCCACATTCAAGGGGTTCAACGAACGCCAAAAGAGACCTGTTATACCCATTGCCAGGAAGGTAATTGTCGTATCAATCACCAGCCAGCGGATATGACGCCGCACGAGTTTGGTCAGCGGACCTGAAAATAAGCGTTCCTCGCCCGGCGAATACGATTTCACCTGAGGTAGCATGATCAATAAGGTCCAGAAGAGTACATCCAGGTCGCCCAATAACGAGCGATGGCGCACATAGAGTTGATCCAGGCGCAACTTGCTGGGCAAGATTTTGTCTAGATAGGCTTCCATAACCTGTGAGCTGCTCAACAGATGTTCTTCGTCGTGATAGATCACCGAAGCCGGACTGGTGATGCCCGGTCGAACAGAGAGGATTTCCTGTCGCACGGCCTCTGGCCAAGAAGCGACAATCTGTGGATCTTCCGGGCGCGGGCCAACCAGGCTCATCTCACCTTTCAACACGTTCCAGAGCTGCGGCAATTCGTTCAGCTTGGTCGCACGCAGCCAGCGACCGAGGGGAGTGATACGCGGATCGTCTTGAGCAGTCACATGCGGTCCCTGATAACTTGCCGGGCGCTCGTACATGGTGCGAAACTTGAGGATATGAAAGATTTTCCCATTTTTCCCCACCCGCTCGCCGCGATAAAAAATCGGCCCAGGCGAATCGCGTCGGATACGCCAGCTCAGGTACAAGAACAATGGCATCAGGAGGGGAATGCCGATGCTGGCAAGGGCACAATCGAACACGCGCTTGATCAACTCGCCAGATTGGCTATTGGAATGGAGCTTGCCAGGCGACGAAAGATAACTGCTCAAGTATGGCGATGCTGGTTGATTCATAAAGACCTCATCATTGTCAGCGCCAGCGATGGGCGAATTTGACCAACCCTGCCAAAAAGCCCAGTCCATAGCTCAAATGCAGAATAGCGTAAACGATCATTAGAAGCGGGAAATAACGCCAGCCATGGTGACCGGCTGCCCAGGCGGATGCGGTCAGATTCGCCGCCAGGTAGGCTAAGAGAATGAAAATGAAGGAAAACCACCCAACTGGTGAAAACAGGCTGAGCGCCGCCGAAGCAATCAGAGAAGCAACAAAAAGAGGTGGGATGAAATGACGCAGGCGCATTTGGCGCAGATGCTTCTGCAAGACGCGTACTTTCCAAAAGCCGTACTGAACATATTGCCGCCAGAGCGAGCGCAGCGTCGAACGATTGTAATAAATCGAGCGGATAGCGGGGTTACAGACGATGCGCCCACCCCGCGCGAGCAGCCGATAGCTTAATTCGTCATCCTGGTCGCGCACCATTTCCTCGTCAAACCCGCCGATCTGCTGGTACATTTCTTTGCGACACACCCCCATAAACACCGTATCCACTGCTTCTTCTCGCTTAGTGTAATGAAATCGGGCGCCGCCAACCCCAAAGGCGGTGCTGGTCGCAATGGCAATAGCGCGGGCAGTTTGGCTTTCTCCGTGAGCGCGGGCTGGGCCGCCAACCAGATCCGCCCCGCTGCGCCGCAAAGTCTCGACCGCCGTAGATACGTAATCCGCGGCAAGTTCCGAATGTGCGCTCACGATCCCGATAATGTCTCCGTTACAGAGGCGAATGCCTAAATTCCACCCCGCCGATTGGGTTATTCCAGGATTGGGGAGTAGAAAGCAGTTCGCACGCCCCTGAAACAATTGCTCAACAATCTGCCAGGAGGCATCGTCCGAATTTCCATCCAGAACGAAAATTTCCAGATGCTCGGCGGGATAATCTTGCCTGAGGGCGGATTGAACACATTTGGCAATGTAATCGGCCTCATTGCGCATGGCAATGAGCAGAGAGACGCGCGGCAACACGGGCAGAGGTGGATAGGTGAGCATTACAGCCAAAGCGCTACGTTGTTATAAGGCTCGGAAGACCGCAGGCGTTGAATATCGTTTGCTATGTATTTTTTATACCTGTTGCCTCAGGTATATGCTTTGCGGAGGCGGCGATGATCTCGGCATCGCTTCGGACGGAACATCGCGACGCCTGAAATTATGGGGTTAGGTGGATCTGTAAAACTCGCCAATCGTTTCCACGATCTCTAAAAGCATTTGATCGTTGAGTTCTGGATAGATGGGGAGCGCAAGGCTGCGACGAGCCGCCCGTTCGCTGACAGGTAGATCGCCGAGCTTGTATCCTAAATGCTTAAAACACCCTTGCAGGTGCAGCGGAACGGGATAATAGATTTCCGCGCCAATTCCGTTTTGGTGCAGGTATGTTTTTAATTCATCGCGTTGATCTGCCTGGATGACGTATAAGTGATATACATGACGTCCCGATCGGCGCTCGGCGGGTAATTTTACTTTGCCAGTTTGCTGAGCATCAGCCGCAAGACCCGATTTGTGGAAAAGTTGGTGGTACGTTCGCGCGTGCGTGTTTCTGGCTTCGATCCAGTTCTCCAGATATTTAAACTTGACCAGAAGGATGGCTGCTTGAAGAGCATCCAGGCGAAAATTCCCCCCCACAATCTGGTGATAGTACTTGGGCTGATGACCATGATTGCGCAACAATCGCAGCCGCTCTGCCAGGTGGGGGTTGTTGGTGGTCGCCATCCCTCCATCGCCATATCCACCCAGATTTTTGGTGGGGAAAAAGCTAAAACAACCGATGTCGCCCCATGAGCCCACACGTTTTCCTTTGTAGTCGGCGCCAATGGCCTGGCACGCATCCTCGATGACGTAGAGATGACGCCTTTGTGCAATGCGAAGTATTGCCTCCATGTCAGCCGCCTGACCAGCGAAATGCACCGGGATAATTGCCTTTGTTTTCCTTGTAATGAGGGGTTCGATCTGTTGAGGGTCAATGTTCAGTGTATCTTCAATTACATCTGCGAAGACCGGGCGCGCGCCTAACCGTGCAATCGCGCCCGCGGTAGCAAAGAAAGTATAGGGGGTGGTAATCACTTCATCCCCCGGCTGGATGCCTATGGCCATGAGAGCGCATAAGAGGGCATCTGTGCCGGATGACATCCCAATGCCATACTGACAATGCGAGTAGTGGGCGATCTTGATTTCCAAATCTTCTACTTGAGGTCCCAGGATGAATTGCTGCGCCTCAAGCACCTGGTTGATGCTTTCCGCAATTTCTTCTCCGATTGCCTTATATTGGGCTTTCAAGTTGACCAATGGGATATTCGGCATGACGATCTACTCAACCGGCAGAGGCAAATCTTCGGGCCAATCCAGGCAATGGACGCTTCCATCTCGGAGCCGATAACGCCATCCGGTTTCGGGGCAAGTCATAACCCCTTGTGCATCTGGTTTGAGCAACCGATAACCGTGTCGGCTGATCCAACCGATCTGTTTGGCTGGCACACCTGCCATCAGCGCATAATCGGGGACGTTCGTGCGCACTACTGCGCCGGCGCCAATAAATGCATAACGGCCAATCGTAACGCCACATAGAATGGTGGCGTTGGCGCCGATGGTCGCGCCGCGTCGAACCAGCGTTTTTTGATATTGGTCGTGGCGATTAATTTCCGCTCTGGGGTTGATGACGTTGGTGAACACACACGATGGGCCGCAGAAAACATCATCCTCTAGCTCAACTCCCGTATAAATGGAGACATTATTTTGGATTTTCACATGGTTACCGATCTTGACTTGACACCCCACCATGACATTCTGTCCAAGTACGCAATTTTGCCCAATGATGACATCTGACATGATATGGCAAAAATGCCAGATTTTGGTCTGCGCACCGATCTGGCAAGGTTCGTCAATATACGATGATGAATGGACGAAATATTCAGGCTCGCTCGTCATGCTTCACCTGTTTTTTAGATATGGATGGACTTGTTTATCTGGGGAGGAAAGCGGGGTATTCCGTAACCGGTAAGCCAGGTTGATCGAGGGGCGGGCATTTTCTATGCCCAGACCCCGCCCGGCTAAGATCTCTCGATAGACTATCGTGTGTAGATCGCCGAAACCTTCAGAAAATTCAATCTCTTCCCCATCCATATTCATACTTCGATAAGAGCTTCGTGTACCGGGGATCATCTGAAAAGGCAGGTCGTCTTTATCTACCGATAGATACCAGGTAACATCAGCGCATTCCAGGTCCAGGAAGCCGCTCATCCGGCGATGGTCGGAGTGATATACCCGGCAATCGTTCATGGGGCCAAACATCCACAACATCAAGTCGAAGAGATGGATGCCAATGTTGACTGCAATCCCACCCGATTTCTCAACCGAGCCTTTCCAGGATACGTCGTACCATGAGCCGCGGCTGGTTACATAGGTCAAGATAACCCGGCGGCGTCCATTTCCTGCCTCTTGGATCTTTCTGTGCAGTTCGATCATCTTTGGATGATGCCTCAGTTGTAAAATGGTGTAAATCTTGCCGGAATATTCGCTTTCCGCTTCCTGGAGGGCATCCAAATTCCACGGGTTGATGACCAGAGGTTTTTCGCAAATTGCTGTTGCCCCAACGCGCAGGGACAGGCGGCAATGCATGTCATGCAAATAATTCGGAGAGCAAATAGAGATGTAGTTTACCTTTTCCTCGGTCGCCTCGCGTTTTTGTTTCTCTAAAAATCTTTCGAAGCGGTTGTGTTCGGTGAAGAATTTCGCCTCAATAAAATATTGATCCATGACGCCTGCAGAGTCGT
>JAGVAD010000034.1 GCA_020060465.1 Anaerolineales bacterium | reverse complement strand
TTCCATTCTCTCTTGCTCTCTGTGCTCTCTGTGGCTCAAAACCGAGTTCACAGAGGTCACAGAGAGACGATTTTCCTCTCAGACGCAGCATACGCGAAGATTTCCTTCCATTTTCTCTTGCTCTCTGTGCTCTCTGTGGCTCATATATTAATCTTCTTATTGGTCATCAACGCTACAAGGGAGTGGATCCAACCTTCCGGCAGCCAGAAAACGACTTTAGCAAGGGATTGCTTCAGTCGCTGCGCTCCTTCGCAAGGACATTTTGCAAACTGTCAGGTCGTTAGGCGTAGACCACTTTCATTATATCAGCCCTACATCGCTCTGCGCGGCGCTTTGCAGCCACTCACTTTATTTTGCTAGAAGGTTTTATCCCTTAATAAAAGACCAATATAAACCCAGGAAAACGCGGGTTATAATCTCATAATCGGATATATATTGTCCAATTAATGATAGAGAATCAGTTGTCGAACAATAAAACACTTCAGGTAACTGCGTATGATAGGCAGGCAATTGGAGGCAAACGATGAACTATTTCCAAAAATATCTGGTTGAGGAATTCGCCGAGGACTATCAAGAAGGTCATCTGACGCGCCGCGACGCGTTGAAGTTAATTGGCGCGGTGACCGGCAGCCTGGCGTTAGCCAGCAGCATTTTGGCCGCCTGTTCACCGCCGCCCGAAACACCCGTCAGCGTGGCAACCAGCGCCGCTACGATCACTGCAACGCCCACCGATAACTCAGCCACCGACACCCCGATCTCTGAAGCGACGGGCGCGCCAACCGACGCTCCAACAGCAGAAGCGTCTCCCACGTCGCAAAGCGTTAACGTCAGCCCGGATGATCCGACCATCCAGGCCGATGAGGTGCAATTTCCCAGTCAGGAGGCAATGGTGCAGGCATATCTGGCGCGCCCAGCCAGCGCAAGACCCGACCCTGTGGTGTTGGTATGCCATGAAAATCGCGGGTTGACCGATCACATCCGCGATGTCGCCCGAAGGTTAGCCAAAGCCGGTTATGTGGCACTGGCGGTAGATCTGCTCTCGCGTCAGGGGGGAACCGCGGCGGTGGGCAACGAAAACGTGCCTGGAGTTCTGGGCAACACCTCCCCCGAACAATTTGTCCAGGACTTTCGCAGCGGTTGGGAATATCTCAAAAGTCAAACTTACGCCGATACCAACCGACTGGGAATGGTGGGTTTCTGCTTTGGCGGCGGCGTCACATGGCTGGTAGCAACAAAGATGCCAGAATTAAAAGCAGCGGTGCCTTTTTACGGGCCTCACCCACCATTGGAAGGCGTACCTGACATCCAGGCTGCGGTGCGCGCGATTTATGCAGGCAACGACCAACGCATCAACCAGGGCATCCCAGCCATCGAGGAAGCAATGCTGCAAAACAGCAAGGTCTTCGAAAAGATCATCTACCCGAACGTGGATCACGCCTTTCACAATGACACTGGATCGCGCTATAACGCTGAAGCAGCTCGCGATGCCTGGGTAAAGACGTTGGAGTGGTTCGCCACATATCTGTCTTGAGCGGGAATTGATACCTGTCAACCCGATCATGAACGATGCCGACAATGAAAATAACCAAAGTTTATTGCAGGCATAATTATTCCGCTAATTTTGTTTATTCACCCAACAAAATTCAGCTTAAAATCCAGTTAAATCGCTTGACAGTCTTTAAAACTACGCTAAAATCATAATAGTTGGTTGAGGCAACCAACGAACATATCTTATGAGTGACCATCGCGCTGCAGATCAATCATTTGTACGTGAAACCAACATCGCCTCTATTCTGCGCTACATACACGAACAGGCGCCCATCTCGCGCGCCAGACTGGCGGCTCTGACCGGACTGAATAAGTCCACCGTCTCCAGTCTGGTGGAAGAGCTGCTGGCGCGTGGCTTGATCCACGAAACAGGCCGCGGCTCATCTGGACAAGGGCGTCCAGCTACACTGCTGGAAATTAATCCGGCAGCCGGCTGTATCCTGGGTGTAGAGCTGGGCGTGGATTATGTTCGCGCGGCGCTGGTTGACTTGAGCGGCCAAATCCTATGGCGTCATTCTGCAGATAGCGACCCATCTCACCCTCAGGAGCAGATCATTCACCAGGCGCTAGAACTGGTGGAGGCGGGGATGTCTGCGGCAAATGAGCGTTCATTGCCTCTTTTAGGGCTGGGGGCTGCGTTGCCAGGCATGGTAGATGTGCAGACAGGGACGCTCACCTTTTCGCCCAATCTGCAATGGCGCGATACATCATTGGGCCGCATTTTCCATGAGCACACTGGCGCTCCAGTGTTTGTTGATAACGACGCAAACGCCGGGGCGATGGGCGAGCATGTCTTTGGATTGGCGCGCCAGACGCGCAATTTCATCTTCATTGTCGCTGGCGTGGGCATTGGCGGCGGTTTGTTCTTGAACGGTGATCTGTATCGCGGCGCAGGAGGCTATGCTGGCGAGATTGGCCACACCCATGTCTCGTCCGACTCATCGCGCCTGTGTCGCTGCGGCAGCCGCGGCTGCTGGGAAAATTCCGGCAATCAATACGCCTTGATTGAGCGAGTGCGCGCTCGCCTGGATGTTGGTCGCCGCAGCCTGATCCCACGTCTCTGCGCCGAACAAAACCTTCCCCTCGGACTGAATGTCATCGCACAGGCTGCTGCTCAAGGCGACGAAGAAGCGCTTTCCGCTTTGCATGACACAGGCGAGGCGATTGGCCAGGGGATAGCCAACCTGATTAATATCTTCAACCCCGAACTGATTGTCATGGGCGGGGCAATGATCATGGTGGGTGAATATCTGCTGCCAGGCATCTTAAAGGCCGTAAAAGAGAAGAGCCTGCCGGATATTTCACAGCAGGCCCAAATCCGTCTTTCCGGCTTTGGCGTTGAAGCGGTCGTCATCGGCGCTGCAGCGCTGGCGGTGGAAGCAATTTTATCGAACCCAACCGCCGTCGCTGGTGCGAATGTCACCAGAGTTGAGGCCGGCCGTCGAGCGCGTGCGCTATAGCCAGGATCAACTATAATAGAAACAGGAGTGGAGTTTGAAAGGAGGTGATGCGATCTGCATCTGGCGTTTATAGCCACTCGAAAAACGAGTGTGATCTCTAATGTGTTAACCACCATTAAATAAACGGAGGAGTAAGTTTATGGAACGGAAACGCTTTTTCAATACCTTGTGGGTGATGGTCACGCTGGTTTCGCTGCTGTTGGCAGCCTGCCAACCGGCAGCCACGCCCACCCAGCCGCCGGCCCCGGCAGCCAC
>JAGVAD010000036.1 GCA_020060465.1 Anaerolineales bacterium | reverse complement strand
GGGTCGTCATTTCCTGGCGCAGGATACGGCAGACCTCGAAACCATCCAACACTGGCAGCATAATATCCAGGACAATCAGATCGGGTTGACCCTCGCGCGCCAGGCGCAACGCGGTCTTACCATCGCCAGCCGTCTCGACTTGATAACCTTGTCTGGAGAGGTTATAAGCCAGCGTTTCTTGCAATGCGGGTTCATCTTCTACCACGAGGATCTTTTCAGACATAGAATCACAATCCAAAGGCGCTCTTGCTTGAAATTGAGTTAGAATCCAAAAATCGTTCGATCATGATTTGTTTAATCCGAGCTTGTCAGCAAGCTGAGCGTCGTTCGGTTCAACCAGAATGGAGCCATCGTTGAAGACGATCATGGGTACACTGCGCATCCCTCGGTTGACTTTGAGGACATATTGCTCGGCTTTTGGATCACGGTCAATATTGACCCATTCATAAGGAATTTGGTGCAGATCAAAGAATTTTCGAGCACGGCGGCAGTCGAAGCACCATTCGGTTGCGTAAATAATGACGGCGTTGGAATCAGACATGTTTAATAGACATGGGGTCGCGAACTGGTATATCGGCGCTATGGGTTACAGTTATGCGGACTGGATTGGCGTTTTTTACCCGAAAGACATGCAGCCGCGCAACTTCTTGCGATATTATAGCCGCATTTTTAACGCCGTGGAGATCGATTCGACTTTTTATGGCATTCCGCGCGAAGATGTGGCGCGACGTTGGGCGTCTGTTACGCCGCAGGAGTTTAAATTTTGCTTGAAGGCGCCGCGCGAAATAACCCATGATGCTGGTTTGGTGGGCGTACAGGAAGAAATATTACGTTTTATTCAGACGGTACAAGCGCTGGGCGAAAAACTGGGCGCTATCTTGTTTCAATTTCCACCCAGCTTTGATGTTGAAAAGCTGGCGGATTTGGAGCGATGCCTGGCAGGATTGCCCGCTGGGGTGAGATATGCCGTTGAAGTTCGCAATCCTTCGTGGTACACTGCGAAGGTTGGAACGGCTGAGCCAGCTTTGGCAAGCGCTTTGCGCCAGTATAGAGTGTGTTGGGCGGCTACAGAATATCCAGGATTGCCGCGTATTATCTACCCGACGACAGATTTCATATATATCCGCTGGATTGGACAGCATGGCAGTTTTCAACATCACGATCATGAACGGATAGATCGCACCCCAGAATTAATGGCATGGAAAGACCTTCTTCGTGCTTTAGATGGTAATTTTGATCGGGCGTTTGGTTTTTTCAACAATGACTACGCTGGTTTTGCCGCAGGAACAGCCAATCGCTTCAAACAACTGATGGGCTTTGAGGCGCGTGACTTCTCGCCGCCGCAGCAGGGTGTCTTGTTCTAAAGGCATTTGTTTAAAGTGGTTGCTTTTTTACAGGATGGTGGAGCTTCTCATATGAAATTGACAAACCTGGCAAAATTTGCCTGGGCAACCTTAGGTTACAATATGTTGGTCATTTTGTGGGGGGCATATGTTCGCGCTACTGGATCTGGAGCGGGCTGCGGCAGCCACTGGCCGCTTTGCAACGGCGTCGTTGTGCCTCGCGCGCCAGCGATTGAAACCATGATCGAATTTACACATCGGTTGACCAGCGGCATGGCGTTATTACTGGTGATCGCATTGTTCGTCTGGGCATTTCGCGCTTATCCAAAAGGTCATACCGTTCGATTAGGCGCCAGCCTGACCGTGCTCTTTATCATTACCGAGGCGTTGGTCGGCGCTGGGTTGGTGCTGTTCGAGTGGGTGGCGCATGACGCTTCAATCGGGCGCGTTATTTCCATCTCTGTGCATTTGGTCAACACCTTTTTGTTGCTTGCGGCGTTGACCCTCACTGCCTGGTGGACGTCCGGCGGCGAGCGGGTTGTATTGCGCGGGCATGGCATTGCGCTATGGCTGTTTGTAATTGCCTTTTTTAGCATGATGATTTTAGGCGTCACGGGCGCGATTACTGCTCTTGGCGATACGTTGTTTCCTTCGGCTTCTTTGCAGGAGGGTATTGCCCAGGATTTCTTGCCAACGGCTCACTTTTTGATCCGATTGAGGGTCTGGCATCCAGTGGTCGCAATCATCGTGGGTGTGTATCTTTGGTTTTTGACCGGCTTGATTGCGTTATTTCGGGCGAATCCTAGAATCCATAAAATTGCTGGTTTGCTGGCAGGTCTATTTCTTGTCCAATTGGCTGCGGGCATGATCAACCTGGTGTTGTTAGCGCCAGTGTGGATGCAGTTGGTGCATCTGCTGTTGGCTGACCTGGTTTGGGTTGCTGTGGTGTTGTTGGCCGTTTCAAATTTCGCTGAAAGCGAACTACGGCAAAATCTGCCGCAAGACGCTTCGACGACTGCTTCACCAGCAGTCGCATCAACCATACAATAATCATTCTCTGTTCCGGGGTAATTTCTAGCCATGGAAAACGACTCACAATCCGTAGCCTTGCGTCAACGTTTGGAAGAGCTACGCCGCGCGATCCATTATCACAATTATCGCTATCATGTCCTGGATGACCCGGTGATCAGTGATTACGAGTTCGATCGCTTACTGGCGGAACTGCGCCAAATCGAGGCTGATCATCCAGAGTGGATCACTCCGGACTCGCCAACTCAGCGGGTTGGCAGTATACCGGCAACAAAATTCGAGAAGGTGCGGCATCCCGCGCCGATTTTAAGCCTGGCAAACGCCTTCAGCGCCGAGGACGTGCGCGCCTGGTATGAACGCATCTTGAAACTGGATGAGCGCGTCTCTCAGACTTCCTATGTTGTAGAACCTAAAATAGATGGACTATCTGTAGTTCTGCACTATCGAGATGGGGTTTTCATCCTGGGCGCCACGCGAGGCGATGGTGAGATCGGAGAAGATGTAACAGTCAACCTTCGCACGTTAAAATCTTTGCCGCTGCGCGTGCCGATTAATGAAAAAGGGCCGCCAGCCTTGCCCTATTTGGCGGTGCGCGGCGAGGTGTATATGAATGTGCATGACTTTGAAGAATTGAACCAACGGTTAGAGGCGGCGGGTGAAAAAACCTATCTGAATCCGCGCAACACTGCTGCTGGTTCGTTGCGTCAGCTCGACCCTGCGTTGACGGCGTCCAGGCCGCTTAATTTGCTTACCTATCAGATTGTCGCTGCTGAAGGCGAGCTGCCGCGCACACAATGGGAAACGTTGGGCTATTTACGCGACCTGGGTTTTCCCGTAACCCAACATGCGAGTTTACACCCTACGCTGGATTCTGCCATTGCCGAATGTCAGGCCTGGGCAGATAAACGGGATACATTGCCTTATGAAGTAGATGGCATGGTCATAAAAATCAATGATCTGGTGTTGGCGCAGAATCTGGGTTTTGTTGGCAAAGATCCACGCGGAGCAATTGCGTTTAAATTCCCTGCCCAGGAGGTAACCACCCGGCTGCTGGGAATTGGGGTAAACGTTGGGAGAACCGGCGTACTGACGCCTTACGCAATGTTAGAACCGGTAGATATTGGCGGGGTGATCGTCAAACAAGCTACTTTGCACAACTTCGACTATATCGCCGAGAAAGACATCCGCATTGGCGACCGGGTGCGGGTGAAACGCGCCGGAGAGGTTATCCCTTATGTCATTGGGCCGGTGGAAGCGCTGCGCACCGGTGATGAACAGGTATATCAGCCGCCAAAGATATGCCCATCTTGTGGGGAACCGGTCGAGAATCTCCCCGGCGAAGTGTACTGGTATTGCGTTAATGCAAGCTGTCCGGCTCAGTTAATCCGCAATCTGGAACATTTTGTTTCTCGTCCGGCGATGGATATCGTTGGACTGGGCATTCGCATTGTCGAACAACTTGTGGAAGCGGGTTTGGTAAAGGATGTGGCAGACCTTTATACTCTGCGGCGTGAGGATTTGTTGAAGCTGGAAGGCTTTGCAGATAAGAAAGTGGATAACCTTTTGACAGCAATTCAGGCTTCTAAAACTCAACCATTGGCTCGTTTGATCACTGCTTTGGGCATTCGCGGCGTGGGTGAAGTGATGGCGGCGGATTTATCTCGCGTCTATACAGATCTCGACCAACTGTCTCACGCCAGCCTGGAGGAGCTGCAAACTTTGGAGGGAGTTGGCCCCAATACAGCTCAGGCGATTGTAGATTGGTTTGCTCGGCCAGCCAACCGCCGCATCCTGGAGAAATTGCGCTCGGCGGGGGTTTGGCCGACCTCGCAGGCGGTTCAGCAGGCGGTGGAACAACAGCCATTCGCGGGGTTAACGTTCGTCATCACCGGAACACTACCGAGCATGTCCAGAGACGATGTTAAAGATTATATTCAGAGCCGCGGCGGTAAGGTAACCGATTCGGTCAGCAAGAAAACCAGCTATTTGGTTGTTGGCGATGCGCCAGGTTCTAAGCTGGCTAAGGCGCAGGAGTTGGGCGTGCCGATTTTGGATGAGACTGGCTTACGACGTTTGGCAGGGGAATAACCTGCGCGGGTACGCGTGATCGTTGTTTTGGGTAAAAAGTGTTTACATAGCATGATAAATTGAGGAGAAAATGGGTATGGACTATATTAAGGCAAGCGACGCAATTTTGCAGCGCATCCAGGCAATGAATAAGCGAGCTGATGAACTACAGAAAGCGGGTCTATATTTCTATAATCAACCGGTAACGGAATTGCGGGGCGGGGCGCGTGTCCTGATCAATGGGCGTGAGATGGGCATGTTCGCCTCCTATAGTTATTTAGGGCTGATTGGCCACCCGAAGATCAACGCAGCCGCCAAGGCAGCGATTGATCGTTACAGCACCGGCACACATGGTGTACGAACGTTGGCTGGAACTCTGACGATCCATCGAGAATTGGAAGAGACGATTGCGGCTTTCAAACACGCCGAAGCGGCAATCACGTTTTCGTCTGGTTATGCTACAAATCTATCGGTCATTGCTTCACTATTAGGCCGCGGCGATTATGTAATTTCGGATAAGTTGAACCACGCCAGCATTGTGGACGGTTGTCTGATGTCTGGAGCGAAGTTTCTCAGGTTTCGGCATAACGATATGGAATCGCTGGAAGCGCGCCTGGAACAAATTCCCGACAGCGCAGCCAGACTGGTAGTGGCTGACGCGGTTTTCAGCATGGACGGCGATATTATAGACTTCCCGCGCATGGTTGAGATCTGCCGTAAACACCATGCCTGGTTGATGATTGATGAAGCGCATTCGGTTGGCGTTTTGGGGCAGACAGGCCGCGGCATCGAAGAACACTTTGGGATGCTGGATGCGATTGATATTAAGATGGGGACGCTCAGTAAGACCATCCCTTCGGTTGGTGGATATATCGCTGGCAGGAAGGATTTGATCAACTATTTGCGTCACTCAACGCGCGCCTATATTTTTTCCGCCGCCTTGCCCCCGGCTCAAGCGGCTGCGGCAAAGGCGGCATTCGAAGTGATTTTGGAGGAACCCTGGCGGGTGGAGAAGCTACGCGCCAACAGCCAGCAATTCATTCAGGGGCTGAAGCAGCAAGGTTTTGACACGCTCTACACCGAGACGGCCATTGTGCCAGTTCTCTGCGGCGAAGATGAAGTGGCTTATCGAATGACGCGTGAAGCGCAACTACGAGATGTGTTTGTCTTGCCGGTGGTGTCTCCCGCCGTGCCGCCTGGCCTTTCTCGTTTGAGGGGCACAGTGACGGCAGCTCACGAGCCGGAGGAAATTCAACATGCTCTGGATGTGATTACAGAAGCCGGGCGGAAAATCGGAGTGATCTAGGATGGGTTCTGTTCGGCTTCTGCCGGGAAGAGAAAAGTCGCTGCTGCGTCGTCACCCGTGGGTGTTTGCGGGTGCAATAGACCAGGTGAAAGGTTCGCCAACAGACGGCGAAACGGTTGAGGTATTGGATTCCCGTGGAAATTTTCTCGCCTGGGGCGCTTACAGCCCGGCGTCTCAGATTCGGGTGCGGGTGTGGAGCTGGCTACGCGAGGATCAGATCGGGGCGGATTTCTTTCTTCAGCACTTAGGGGCAGCCATTCAAGCTCGCCAGGGGTTGTTGATGGAAAGGGAGACAAACGCCTTGCGCCTGGTTCACGCCGAATCGGATGGCTTGCCTGGGGTGATCGTTGATCGGTATGCAGACACCCTGGTAGTGCAATTCCTGAGCAGCGGGGCCGAGCGTTGGCGGGAAGAGATCGCAGATGCGCTATTGCAGTTAACCGACGCTCGATGTATTTATGAGCGCTCAGATGCAGAAGTGCGCCGGCTGGAGAATCTGCCGGAGCGGTGTGGCCCACTGCGCGGTGACGCGCCGCCAAGACAGATCACGATCCTTGAAAACGGGCTGCGTTTCTTGGTGGATGTTTACCAGGGGCATAAGACTGGACACTACCTGGATCAGAGGAATAATCGCCGAATTGTTCGAGCGATGGCGCAAGGCCGACATATTTTGGATTGTTTTTGTTACAGCGGTGGATTTCTGGTCAATGCTTTGGCAGGAGGCGCCGCATCTGTGACCGCAATTGATGCCTCGCAGGATGCTTTGGAGTTGGCGCGGCAGAATTTGCTCCTCAATCAATTATCGCTTGCCAATGTGGATTTACAACAGGCGGACGTTTTTCAAGCGCTGCGCGGCTTTCGCGACCGAGCATTGCGTTTTGATTTGATCGTTCTTGACCCTCCCAAGTTTGCGCCAACTGCCAGCCATATCGCACAGGCAGCGCGAGGATATAAAGACATCAATTTACTGGCTTTCAAATTGCTTCGGCCTGGGGGAATATTGGTCACTTTCTCCTGTTCGGCGGGCGTTGACGCTTCGCTCTTTCAAAAAATCGTCGCCGGCGCCGCTTTAGATGCTGGCGTTGAGGCGCAGATCTTATACTGGCTTTTTCAGGCGGAGGATCATCCGGTCGGCTTGGCGTTCCCGGAAGGAGCCTACTTAAAGGGGTTGGTGATCCGGGTAAAATGAACAGGAAGGGCGGCATTGCGCAACCCTTCCTGAACTATAGTGGAGATGTCGGGAATCGAACCCGAGTCCGAAAGATTCGGCCCGCGAATATCTACGAGCATAGTCGGTTGATTGGTTTCGCCCTCCGCGTTGCAACCGACAACAGCGGCCGTCGGGCTAACCGCTGGAACCCGAAAGTTCCTCTTTCGTGCAATGAGCGGTGTGGTTGCACGGCACTCCAGCTTTGTCACGCCCGATCATGCCTCCGGCTGGAGTTCGGGGCATGCGGACGTGGCCCTACTTCAGAGGGCCAGCCACTCCGTCAATCGCCTAAGCGGCGAGGGGCAGAGCAGCGTAGTTTGTGCGGTTGGCACTTTTCTTTTGCGCTGATTTATCGAGGTCGGCGCCTCTCGGCTCGCAATTCGGGGTCAGCCTCTCCCGTCGAGACCTTTCATCCCCGGTGAATTTATTATACACGATTTTTGCGCGCTTGCAGCAGGGGTGTGTTATACTCTTGGGCGCTTATTTCCGAATTCATCCATAAGATTTAATGTGAAACTGTTTTGAGACGGCGGGGTTATAAAGGGCAGCAATGTAACCCATCACCATCCTGGGTGTAGTCTGTCCGAAAAACCCACGCCCCAAGAAGGGTAGTAGAGTTGTCTGATATCCAGGATGATGAGGCGCTGGAGCGCGCAATCCAAGGTGATCAAGAAGCGTTTGGCGTTCTTTACGAACGGTATGTGGGTAGAATATTTAACTATATATATTACCGAACCGGCAATGTATATGATGCGGAAGACCTGACCGAGAGGGTGTTTTTCCGTGCTCTGCGGCACATACGGAACTATAACCATCGCGGTTTGCCATTCTCAGCTTGGTTATATCGCATTGCCCATAACCTGGTGGCGAACTGGCATCGAGACAACAGCCGACGCAAAGAAATCCCTTTAGACGATGGCATCCTGTCCACGCATGTTGGCGGTTTTCCCGAATCTGAGGTTCTTAAGGCTGAGGAGCACGATCATCTGTTACGCGTTATTCGCTATCTTCCGCCAGATCGGCAACAATTGCTCATCTTGAAGTTTGTGGATCATTTGTCGAATGCTGAGATTGGCGTCATTATGGGCAGAACTGAGGGAGCAATCAAGAGTCTGTATCATCGTACATTGCTGGCGATAAGGGATGAGCTGGGGCAAACCCAAATTGAAGGCAGCGATGAAGATCAGCCCCCTGATCTATTGAACGGAGAGTAGAAAATGCTACGGATTGTTATAGATAGCGCCGGCGATTTGCCTGCCAATTGGCTGAATCAGTATGACATTCATGTCATACCTATCAACATCCACTTTGGCAATCGAATGTTCCTTCAGGGCGTAGATCTCAGCAACGCAGACTTTTACCGTTTGGCGGACGAGACTGGAGTGATACCACAAACTTCTCAGCCCAGCCCGCAGCAATTCAGTGATTTTTACCGCAAAATTGCTCAGCCAGGCGATACGATTCTATCCATGCACGTCACCTCAAAATTATCCGGCACGTTTGCATCCTGTGAAGTCGCCGCCCAAGAGTTGTCGAATGAATATCATATTATCCCTTTCGATTCGGCGTGCGGTTCGGCTGGAATGGGCTATATGGCGCGTGAAGCACGCTTGATGGAGCGGTTGGGCGCCAGCCTGGACTTGATCCTGGAACGGCTGAAGCAAATTCGCTCCAAGATGCAGATTGTGTTGACGCTAAACACGCTGGAATATGCCCGGCGGAGCGGGCGTGTGAAAGCGTTACAGGCAGCGCTGGCATCGCTGCTCAATGTGAAACCTGTGATCAGTCTGCGTGATGGAATCCTTGAGCTGGGAGATCGTATTCGAACGCGCCGTAAGGCGTTGGAGTTCGTGTTGGAAGAGGTTGTTCGCCGACAGGGCGTGCGTTTGATCAACGCGGCAGTTGTTCATGCACAAGATCCAGATGTTGGCGACCAGTTGATGGAGATGGTGAAGAAAAGGCTGAATATCAATGAGCTAATCATGACAGAGTTATCCATCGGTGTTGCAGCGAACCTTGGCCCGGGAACGGTCGGCATCGTGGCGTATCCGGTGGATCAAGGGTGAAGTATGAAGCGAAGAAGAACTGATCCAGAAGTTGCACAGACAGAAGTGTTGCGGGTAGAGCGTCGCTTAGGCGACATGTTGCGAGAAGTGCCTCCTCGCCAGGCTTTCGTTTCCAATTTAAAAAACCGCCTGGCAAAGGAGACAATACCCAGACGGTCGAATACGCAAATCGTTCAATATATCCTGTTGTCTTTAGCAGGAATTCTAAGCGGCGCTATGTTGATGATCGCAGGCATTCGTGCTATGGTCACGCTCTTAGGATTGTTGGGCATTTTACATCAGGTCGGCCAGCAACGACGACGAGCGGTGCAACCGATGATGATTGATCTGTCCCATTGATCGTGTGGATGACAGGTGTTGTGATCGTCAATTCTGTTGGGGTATGCCGCCCTCGCGAACGATTGCCAAAGCAAGATTATTCGGCCAGCAGTCTTTGTCGCAACCAACGCGATTCTGCGATCAAGTCCGCTTCTACGGGCAGCCGATAATCGGGGGTGATCCGCGTCAGAAAATGATCAACAACGCTCTTTACGTCGGATGGGATGTCTGGCGACAGGCTGAGATAGCGTAAATAATCATAGGCGCTATGGGTCTTTAATTCTAATCCCTGCAGGCGCAGATATTCTGCAATGACGATGCCCGCAGCGCGGCGCGTACATACCCGCGCCATGCCTTCGTTGCCAGATGCACGGGCGCGTTCCGCCATCTCCAACTCTTTATTAAAGCGATGTTCCCAGGTTCCCAAATGTTTCATGGTGTGATTTTACCCTGAAGCTTGACGGCTTGTCTTTATTCCAAGTAGAATGCATCCATAATTGGAGTATACAATGAAAGACATTGTACTGGCTTTAGGCGGCGGCGGAGTGAAAGGCATTGCCCATATCGGTGTGATTCGCGCTTTGGAACGGGCGGGCTTTCGCATCCGCGCCGTAGCGGGTACCAGCGCAGGCGGCCTCTGTGGGGCTTTATACGCGTTTGGTTATAGCCCAGACGGCATCCAAAATCGCTATAAACTGGTTGAACCCAGCAAGATGTTTGTTCGTCAGCCGGATGATAAGGCTTCCTGGTTGGGGCTAAAGGGGGTGCGTGAAATCCTGGAAGATTCTTTAGGGGACAGTTTCTTCGAGGATCTGCGGCTTCCATTTGCAGTAACCGCGGTAGATTTAAACACCGCCGAGCATGTGGTAATTCGTACCGGCAAGGTGCTGGACGCAGTTTTAGCGACCATCGCTGTGCCGGGTGT
The DNA here is from genome assembly GCA_020060465.1 of Anaerolineales bacterium. GTDB lineage: Bacteria > Chloroflexota > Anaerolineae > Anaerolineales > UBA4823 > RBG-16-57-11. The sequence goes on along the minus strand of JAGVAD010000036.1, from coordinate 30,997 downwards.
TTTTCCTCCAGTGGAGTTGAATGGTCGCATACTGGTGGACGGGGGGGTGCTAAACCCGGTGCCGGTCAACGTAGCGCGGGCGCTGGCGCCAGATTTACCGGTTGTAGCCGTGGTTCTGTCGCCGCCGGTTGATGACTGGGCCGGCGTTACGCAGCCGCGCATGTTAAACTCTTTGCCTTTCTTGATGAAATATGTGAGTCAGTTTCGATTTTCACAGGCCTTAAACCTTTTTATGCGGGCGATTGACATTGGCGGCGCATTGTTGACGGAGTTGCTGCTCGAGATCGAGAAGCCAGATGTAATTATTCGCCCTGCAGTGCGTCACATTGGTTTGCTTGATCCGGTGGATGTTGATCAGGTTGCGTTATTGGGTGAGAAAGCCACCGAGCTTGCGCTCCCGCGGCTGCATCATGCGACTCATTGGTCGCGGCGGCTGCTGAGAAAACTTTGGCCTTACTCGCCGCCAAAGGTACGCCTGCCCTATTCTACGGATTTCAAGGTCTGACATATTTTTACGATGACTCGTGACCTGCGCAAATATTCCCGGCAAACCCAGAATCGTTTGATTTTGGGTTTTCTTGCGCTGGTATTTTTCCTGGGCGATGGCCTGATTTATCTTTTTTGGGGACGCGAGGCAGCGTTGATGGGTCTGATTTGTCTCCTGTTGGGGTTAACGCCGGCAGTGTTAGTTTGGGGCTTTTTGATTCTCTTGGACTGGCTTGTACGCAAGGAGCAAGAGAAGCGTGAATGAGCGAATCGAACTCGATGACTGGGTATTGCGTGTGCGCCGACCGGAGACGCCTGCGCCGCATGATCTTATCGTGTTGCTGCACGGTTGGACCGGCGATGAGGACGTCATGTGGATTTTCGCCTCGCGCTTGCCTGAAAACGCGTATCTGGTTGCGCCGCGCGCGCTATATCCAACCTCTTTGGGAGGGTATGGCTGGCAAGAAAACCCGCAGAATGGTTGGCCAAACATCTTTGAATTTCAACCCGCCATCCAAAAGTTGTGGGAACTGTTGTCGCCGCTCCATTTTCCCAACGTAAATTTATCCGCGATCCGTTGGATGGGATTCAGTCAGGGAGCAGCCCTGGTGTATAGCCTGGCGTTGTTATATCCTGAGCGAGTCAGGTCGCTGGCATGCCTGGCTGGTTTCATGCCAGCAGGCGCGGAAGAGCTGGCGCAACATCAACCCTTACGAGGTAAAGCGGCCTTTATCGCTCACGGCCAGCGCGATGAAGTGGTGCCGCTGGAACAAGCGTTGCGGGCGAAGCAGATTCTTGAAAAGGCCGGCGCGCGGGTGACCTATTGTGTGGATGATATAGGTCATAAACTAAGCGCGGGCTGCTTTCGCGGCCTGGGACAATTTTTTGCCCAACATTGAGAGCGGAATCACGACCGGTTTTGTCGCTCTTGCAGCCAGCGTTGCAACGATGGCTGGCTTTCCCCAGATGGGATTCCTAAAAGCAATTGTTCTACGCTGATGTCCTCATCCAAGTCGGGCCAGTGAATCCCCTCGCCATCGCCGATCATGCGCCAATGCTGGCGTTCCGCCTGAGTCCCATTGAGTAAGCGGGGATACCACGCCAGAGGCACCGATAATGTTCGCCCATCTTCCAACTCTACCACAAGTTCGTCTTCACTTACGCGGACGTTTTGCGCCCGAGCCTGTCGAATTTCAATCACCAAAGTATTCATACCAGCGCTCCAAGAGCTGATCGTGTTGGCGTTCAATTAGTCGCAAAATTTCTCGTATCTCTGCAGGACGAAACCCCTTGTTGGATTGTAAACGGATAGGGGTAAGCCAAATTTTAGCCGTATTTTTGTCACACTCTAATGGATGAGAGGCGGTTCATTTCTATCGCCTGAATAGAAAAAGAAGCGATACGGGCCTACTATCGAAATTGTTGGCGACATTGGTTGTCCTATCAGCATAAATCATTTTATCATAATGATGGAAAAGAGTCGTCGCTCAACGACTTGTGTTCCGTCAAATGAGTGGAACAAAACGAATACAGTTGATTGCCCTGGGAGAGGACGTAAGATGCAGGGATAAACTAAGCACTACGCATCCAGGTTGCAAACGATTTTGCAGAAAGCCATTCCGCAAGGGAATTGGGCAACCTCTGTGGCAGGATGAAGGAGGACAAATTGCGATTAAGCTTAGAGCAACTGCTAGCAGTGATCCACGGTTTGACTTTGACAGAGTGGATGGGCGCTGGCGATGACGCAACGACTGCGTCCCTCGGTGTTGCCCGGTAGCCTAGGAAGAAAATAGCAGCAGCGCCATGACCGCAAGCAGGATGCTGTGGTCATGGCGCAAGACCTGCAAACAGATAATACTATCTAACGGACACCTGCCTCAACTCTTCGATATCAATCTTTTTCATTTGGAGAAAAGCCTTCATTACCTCTTCTCGGCGGGAAATATTTGGATCGCTTAGCAGTTCGTACAGTGCTATTGGCACGACTTGCCATGAAACACCGTATTTGTCCTTGAGCCAGCCGCACTGTTGGGCGCTTTCGTCGCCTCCTTCAGATAGTTTTTCCCAATAGTAGTCCACTTCTTGCTGGTCTTTGCAACTGATTTGAAAAGAAATGGCCTCATTGAAATTGAACGCCGGCCCTCCGTTGAGCGCGGTGAACGACTGGCCGTCCAGTTCAAATTCCACTGTCATGACCGTTCCCGCTGGCATTCCATGAATATCGTAACCCGCCTCTCCGTATCGGGTAACTTCCAGGATTTTCGAGTTTTTGAATATGCCGGTATAAAACTGAGCAGCTTCTTCAGCCTGGCGATCGAACCACAGACATGGGGTAATCTTATCCATTTTCGTTATCTCCTGACCTCAAATGATATTGATTAATAGGTGGAATAGCGGATCCTGTTGGCGAAAAATGCAGCTTGAATTCGCTTACTCCGTAGGTGTAATCGCATAAATAGGATGGTATTTATCCGTGTTGTTATTATAGAACTAATTTTCTATTTGTCAAGCAAAATTCTCTTGTTACCACCTCATCATTGTTTTTCAAGCCACCCTAACAGGGCGCTCACGCTGCCGATCGCAAGAGCGACACTGGTATCCGCCGCGCCATAATACAAATAGATTGTATCGCCATCCGTCCCTAATGTATAACCGCATGGAAAGACGACGTTGTCCACGTCACCGCGTCGTTCGTAGGGTTCTTCTGGGCCGAAGATCCAATTATCGCTGCGTTTCAAACAACGTTCCGGGTTGTGTAAATCAAATAGTGCTAATCCAAGCCGATATATTGCGCCGGCTGCGGTCTGGCGCACGCCGTGATATATCACCAGCCAGCCTTGCTCAGTTTGGATGGGCGGAGAAGAGAGGCCGATTTTGTTGGCATCCCACCATGCGCCGCGTCGTGCTTCGAGCATTAACTTATGGCCCCCCCAATGGCGCAGATCAGGCGAATAAGAGATCCACATGTGCGCACCCAGGGAACTGATGGGGCGATGGATCAAAGCCCAATAATTGCCGATCCGATGCGGAAGCAAGGCAGCATCTTTATCTTCCGGCGGCATGATCATGCCGTAACGTTCGAAGCAGCGAAAGTCTTCCGTGAGCGCCAAAGATACTCCCGGACCGCCATGTGAATAAGCGGTATAGACGACGGCAAACTTGCCCAACTCTGGGAGGTAGGTGATACGTGGGTCTTCAATTCCCCATAGTTCTTCCGGGTAATGTTCTGGGTCAGGCAAGAGGGTGGGTTGGGGGTCAATCTGCCAGCCATCTACGCCATTAATAGAACGAGCGGCGCATAAATGGGAGTGCCCGCGCCGATCCTCTACACGGCACAAGAGCAAAGTGGTTCCGTCTGGCAGCCGGACAGCGCCGGGATTAAACACGCTGTTAACCGGGTAGGGCCAATCTGCGGCGGATAAGATGGGGTTGTGGCTATAACGGCGGAAGAGTTCGGGATGCTTGTTGTTCATTGAGGGCGCGCCTCCACAGATTGAAGTGTATTCTCAACCGATTGAAGTGTGTTCTCGACCAGCCGCAACTCCAGTAGGGCATGCAGAAAAGCAAGGGTGGACTCTGCTCCTTGATTCTCGTTGACGCGATCGGGATGAAGTCCATCGCGACATCCACCCGTCGTTGGATCATAAAGTGGGAGGTGAAGATCGTTACGGCCGAGGAACCATTCAAAGGCGCGCTCAGCCTCTTTGCGCCAACGCGTGTTTGCGGTGATGCGGTAAGCTTCGAGGCAAGCCGCGACCATCGTTTGTGCCTCTATCGGTTGTTGATCGAAACGAGCGCGTTCGCCGCCGCGCAGATAATAGCCGTTCGAGCCAATAGGGGCAAAATGTCCTCCCATACTATTCGCGCTCTGGAGATCGGCTAACCAACGCAGCGACTCGAGGCCGACCTCGGTCATCGTTTGGTTCAGAGACCATTGCCCACAGGTGAGTAAAGCGTGTGGAATTACAGCGTTGCAGTATGTCAGCCGATCCTCGAACCAAAGCCAATCATCTGAACGACAGTTTTGATATAACAGTAACAGCCGCTCGGCTAGTTCTCTACCAACCTGGCTGGCCATACGGTCTCCGGCAAAGCGTCGGAGATATTCATGGATGCCAAGCAGGGCGAATGCCCAGGCGCGTGGGCTGGTGGTGTCGAGAATGGCAGGTAAGGCTTGCTCAAATAATCGGCTTGCCATGCTCTGGAATGCTGGCGTGTTTGAACGGCCTAATACGACGCCCAATGCCCACAATGCGCGCCCGTGACAGTCGTCGGAGCCATTCTCTTCTTGCCAGCAGCGTTGATAATTCATGAAGTTGCGGAAACGTCTCGTCTTATCGTTGAAGGAATACCATAAGAAAGCAAGGTATTTGGAAGCCAGATCTTGGGCTTCGGTGTTGCCGAGTTCTTCTAAAATGACGCTCACGATGAGGGCGCGAGCGTTATCATCTGTTGTGTACCCCATCTCGTAATTGGGTATCGTGAAAATAGCGTGCTGCAAAATGCCGGTTTCGTCTGTCATGCGGCGCAGGTGATCGAGTTTGAGGATTGGTAGTTCCCCTGGGCGTTGATCGAGAGCTTTGACCATGATACTGCGCTGGTTTAGCCGTCGGCGTTCGGCGCGAGCGCGCTGGAAACATTCCATGTAACGGCGCGCTACTTGCGGCCAGATCATTTCTCGCCCGAAGAGATAGGCACGTTTGCGTATAGCATGTCGTTTGGTTTCATTGTCCAATAGATCAATCACTTGTTCTGCCAGGGCGGCGGGATTTTGGAACGGCACTAACACGCCGCGCTCCTCGGACAGCATCTCTTCGGCATACCAATAAGGGGTCGAGATCACTGCTTTGCCCGCGCCTAGAGCATAGGCCAATGTGCCGGAAACGATCTGCGCCTGGTTGAGATAGGGTGTGATATAGATATCCGCCGCGCCGATAAATTTGATCAGCTCCTCTAAACTGACGAAGCGATTGTAAAAAATTACGTGTTTTTCTACGCCTTTTTCCTGAGCCAGCCGCTGCAGGGTTAGCCGATACGTTTCGCCTTCGCGTCGTTTGACGTGTGGATGCGTTGCGCCGAGGATGATGTACACCACGTTAGGATGTTTGTTCAAAATCGTCGGCAGAGCGGCGATCACGTTCTCGATCCCTTTGTTGGCAGAGAGCAATCCAAAAGTAAGCAAGACGATCTGGCCTTCTACGCCGAACTGGTCTTTGTAAAACGCCGGATCTACAAATGGAACATCTGGAATGCCATGCGGAATCAGGTCAATCTTTTCTGCTGGCGTTCGATAGATTTCTTGCATAAACTCTAGCGCGCGTGCGCTCATGACAATCAATCTATCCGACAGCGCGGCAATTTCTTCTAACACCCATCGCTGATCGGGATCGGGATCACGTAGCACTGTATGCAGGGTGGTAACGATCGGCACGCGTAATTCGCGCAACAGCGCCAGGATGTGGCTGCCGGCTCGTCCGCCGAAGATGCCATATTCGTGTTGCAGGCAAACCAAATCCACGTTATTGATGTTCAGAAAATCAGCGGCGCTGCGATAAGAGTTAATATCCTTTTCTACCAGTTCGAATCGCACCCGGGATGGATAAGCGTAGCCGTCTTTTGTGTCATTCACGGGAAGAGCAATGCAATTGGTTTCACTGTATTCAGCAGCCAAAGCCTCGCATAAGTCAGTGGTGAATGTGGCGATGCCGCACTGGCGCGGCAAGTAATTCCCAACAAATGCAATGCGGTTAATAGTAGGAGAAGTTAATCTGTGTTCCATAACTCTACCTCCGTTTTTCTATAAGTTATTGCCCAACATAAGGATAATGGTAATGGAGGCGAGGGTCTACGCTCGCCATCTCTGCCATGCAGCCGAATATGCAATCAAAAGATTGAACCTGATTGGAAGTTACGCTGCTATCTGATGGTTCTTAGTGCCTGCATGGACTGCTCCCCTGCTCCGCGTGGGAGCTTGACTGTGTCCTAAATATTTGTCCGGTCTGGAAAATTATATGCAAGCCTCCGACGCCGGTCAATAGGTTATGCTGAGTTTTTGTTCTAAAATTGCCCATTGACATTCTGGGGATTCCTGTTAGAATACATTGTGAACTTGCCTGAAGGGTTTCTTTTCAATAAAGGATTTGGCTCAAGGCGTTTGTTCTTGAGCCTTTTTTGTTGAATCGGGACTGCCAGGTGAGTAACAGATCAACTTTTTTAGTACAAGAATATGGAGATAAAGAATATGTCAAGCCGAACGATCGGGACCGTCAAGTGGTTCAACAATAGCAAGGGTTATGGTTTCTTAGCCCGTGAAAATGGACCGGATGTGTTTGTTCATCACACCGCTATTCAGAGCGACGGTTACCGTTCTCTCGAAGAAGGCCAAAAGGTGGAGTTTTCCATCGAACAGGGCGCAAAAGGCCCGCAGGCCAAAGATGTAGTCGTCCTGTAAACACTGAGCGATGATTCGAAAACACCTGTCGTGAACCGGCGGGTGTTTTTTTATTCTTACTCAACAATTGCGCTGCCGCCTACCTTGTGGGATACTTTGTGTATTCTTATGAAAGGGAATGTTTATGGCCGCTGCACAAATTATCTCGCTCAAAATTCATCGCTCGCTGGCTTTTGGCATCTCGCTTTTCGCTTCTTTGGGGCTGATGCTGGCGCTCAACCTGGCAGGATCCACGTTGATCACCCCAGCCGCGCCGATGGGCATTGTTTCGTTTGAACTAGCTGGTTCGGTTAAGAGGGCGGCGGAAATATTGAACTCCTGGGACGTCTCGGCGCAGCGCACTGCGGCTTTCAATCTGGGGTTGGATTACCTTTTTATGCTGATGTATGCGCTGGCTTTCAGCCTGGCGAGCTGGATGAGCGGCGATGGGCTGCGGGCGCGCGGCTGGCCGTTGGCTTTCCTGGCTCAACCCCTGGCGGTGGGGGCCTGGCTGGCGGCAGCATTCGACGCAGTGGAAAATATCGCCTTGACGACCATGCTGCTAAGCGGGGCGGCAGCAACGCCCTGGCCGGGGTTGGCGCGCCTGTCTGCTTTGCTCAAGTTTGCCTTGCTGTTCCTGGGGCTGGTGTATGCTTTTTATGGCCTGACGGTGAAGTTGGCAGTCCGTAGGATTTCTCGCTAACCTGGATGAAGTGGTTTTAGCTGCTGGCGCGACGAATTGGCTGCTCCTGCGTAGAGGATAATGAAATCATGTGTGAAGATCAAACGTTGGAGGAGAACTATGGCTTATCGAACTGTGTTGATTGCAGCCGCAGCGCTGGCCGTGGTTTCCATGGCTTGCGGGGTTACGTTTAATATACCAATGGATCGTATTGTGACCGGTCCCGTTGTATATGAAGATATTCGGATTCCCGTGCCAGATGCGGAAGAAGTAGAACTGACGCTTAATTTTGGCGCCGGGAAACTCGAATTGCAAGGTGGGGCGAAAGACGCCCTGATCAGCGGCGAGGCGGCTTATAATGTAGCGGATTTCAAGCCCAGGTTCAGCATTGAAGGCAACCATGTAAAGTTGGAAACGGGCGATCTGGAGATCAATGGCATCCCGCGCCTGAGTGATGAGGTGCGCAACGAATGGGATCTTAAACTGGGGGAGACGCCACTACTGTTGACCATCAACGCCGGAGCATATCAGGGCGATTTCGACCTGGGCGGCGTGCCGCTGAAGTCGCTAACTATCAGCGATGGCGCAGCAGATGTCCGGCTGCGCTTCTCTGAACCCAATCCTGTGGTTATGGATACGCTGCGTTATTCGACCGGCGCCTCCAACCTGCGTCTTTCGGACCTGGCGAACGCCAATTTCGAGCATTTCATCTTCCGTAGCGGTTTCGGCAACTATACCCTGGACTTCTCCGGTCAGTTGCAACGCGATGCAGACGTTTCCATTCAGGCAGGCGCCAGCCAGCTAAAGATCATCGCGCCGGCTGGTTTTAACGTGCGCCTCACAATCAAAGGTGGACTGACGAATGTGGAAACTCAGGGCGAGTGGCAGGGTTCGGGAGATGAGTATCGGTTGATGGGCGGCGGCCCCACCCTGACGATCACTGTGGAGATGGGCGCAGGCAATCTACAATTGCTTACACAACAAAGCGACTAAACTGGGCGTCATCAGGCAGCGGAGCGAAGGTCGGTTGATTTCTCGGAGAACAAGAGATGAGGAATCAAAAAGAGTTTGCCCGCGCTGATTACGACAGCCGGGCAAACTCTGATGAACAGACACAGCGTGGCGCTTACATTTCCAGGGCTTTGTAGCCAGTGCCCTTGCTGAAGTAATCGTAATTGGGCTGAATATCGGGGGTCAGGTCAACCACTTCGCCGGCTTCGAGCTGGCGCACGCAGTCCAGCACCACTGGCTCGCCATGATGGTTCACACCCTCGTAGTGTCCGGTCAGGCCGACTTTGCTGATGTATTCACCGCCCTTGGCAGTGTAGGCGGAGGGCACCTCATCTTCTGGGAAGATTGCCTCGTACGGGCATTCCGGGATGCATGCGCCGCAGTCAATGCAGGTGTCTGGATCAATGTAATACCAGGGCCATTCTTCGATTGGTTTTCCGGGGACAATGCATTCCACCGGGCAAACTTCTACGCAACCAGCGTCGCGTAAACATAAACTGGTGATAATATGGGTCATGGGATGATCCTCCTGTGTGGATAGCTGTTTAGATTTTTGCGCCGTTCTTTTCTAAAGACCTGAAATTTGGGCCGCTAATATAACCAAGCTGTGAAAATTGTAGCCTCCCCGATCGCCTTTGTCAAGCAATATGGGCGATAGAAGGGCATTAATGTTAGCTTTATGGAAAGCGACGCATCCCTTCATACGCCAGGTGATAATTTCTTATACGATTCTTATACAAATTAAATTGACTATAAAGGTGATTTATAGTAATATTCTCTTGTTCATGATGACCTGATCCAATTCAATTATCTCGAAACAGGGAGAGATTTATGTTTGAACTACCCCCACTTAAGTATGCCTTCAACGCGTTAGAGCCGGTCATTGATGCAATGACCATGGAAATTCACCACGATAAGCACCACGGCGCGTACGTGGCGAATTTGAACAAGGCGCTCGAAAGCGCCCCAGATTTGCAGTCCAAGTCTATCGAATGGATTTTACGCAATATTCAGCAAGTTCCAGAGAACATCCGTACTGCGGTGCGCAACAACGGCGGTGGTCATTATAACCACACTTTATTCTGGGATTGGATTGCCCCCGGCGGCAGCAAAACACCCAGCGGCGCGCTGGCGCAAGAGATCAACGCCACGTTTAGCTCTTTCGATAGCTTTGTCGAACAGTTCAGTAACGCGGCTATCACCCGTTTCGGTTCTGGCTGGGCATGGCTGGTGGTGAACGGTCAGAAGAAGTTGCAAGTGCTTTCCACTGCAAACCAGGACAGTCCATTGATGGATGGCCAGACGCCCATTTTGGGCTTAGATGTTTGGGAACACGCCTATTATCTGAAGTACCAGAATCGTCGCCCAGAATACGTGAAGAATTTCTGGAGCATTGTGAACTGGGACTTCGTGAACTCGCTGTATCAGGCCGCTAAAGGATAATTTCCGCCCTGGCTCAGCGGATATCGAGAAGACTTCAAAAGCCTCCGAGGCTTTTGAAGTCTTTTGTTTTGGGGATGCAGGACAAGGTCTAGTGCGTCAAAATCTGTGATAAAAATAATTTCGTGCGTTCTTCTTTGGGGTGGGTGAAGATTTCATCCGGCGTACCGCTTTCCACGATCTGACCGGAGTCGAAGAAATACATTCGGTGAGCGACAGCTTTGGCAAAGCCCATTTCGTGGGTCACCACCAGCATGGTCATGCCGCTCCTGGCCAGCTCGATCATCACGTCCAGCACTTCTTTGATCATCTCCGGGTCGAGGGCGGAAGTGGGCTCGTCGAAGAGCATGATCTTGGGCTGCATGGCCAGGGCGCGGGCGATTGCCACGCGCTGCTGCTGTCCGCCGGAAAGCTGGCCGGGGAATTTGTGCGCCTGTTCGGGGATGCCCACCCGCTCTAAAAGCTGCATGGCGATTTCCTCAGCCTGTTCTTTTTTCCATTTGCGCACCCATAGCGGGGCGAGGGTGATGTTTTGCAACACGGTAAGATGAGGAAACAGGTTGAACGATTGAAAGACCATACCAGTCTCCATGCGCACCCGTTCAATGTTGCGCACGTCGTGCGATAGCTCGATGCCATCCACGATAATCTGTCCGCGCTGGTGTTCTTCCAGGCGGTTCAATGTGCGTATGAAGGTGGATTTTCCTGACCCAGAAGGGCCAAAAATGACGACCACCTCTCCTTTATGCACTTCCATGTTGATTCCGCGCAGGGCATGGAAGTGGCCGAACCACTTGTGCACATCGCGGGCGATGATAATCGGATGATTGGCAGTAGTTTCTTTGTTGGCAACATTATTGGCAAGGTCGTGGGTGACATTTTCCATGGAAAACTCCTTTGACAGGGTTCACGCGCAGGGGAAGTTTATACTCATTAGCGCTCGCCTACCCCTAAACGCGTTTCCAGACGGCGGCTGGCATAAGACATGCCGTAGCTGAAGATCCAATAGATCAGGGAAATGAACAAATATACCTCGCGCTGAAAGCTGACGTATTGCGGCTGCGCCAGAATGCTGCGCGAGATGCCCAGCAACTCCAACAACCCGATGGTAGCCACCAGGGAGGTGTCTTTGAACAGAGCGATAAATAGCCCCATGATCACTGGGATGACTGTGCGCAGCGCCTGCGGTAAGATAATCAGCGCCATTGTATGAAAGCCGCTCAATCCCAGGGCGTGGGCAGCCTCAAACTGGCCACGGGGGATGGCCTGCAAGCCGCCGCGCACATTCTCCGCCAGGTAGGCGGCGGTGAACAGGGTGATGCCTATCATGGCGCGCAGAACGCGGTCAGGGCGTACGCCGCTGGGCAGGAACAATGGCACCATCACGCTGGACATGAACAAGATGGTCACCAGAGGTACGCCGCGGATCACTTCGATGTAGGTGATGCTTACCCAACGCGCTGCTGGTAGGCTGGAACGACGGCCCAACGCTAACAGTACTCCTAATGGGAATGAGAACAGAATGCCAACCACAGTAAGTAGGAAGGTCAGCATCAGCCCACCCCAAAGGCTGGTTGGCACGGCTGGCGCCAGGTTTTCCAGCAGCCCGCCGCCGCGTATGATAATCAACACGGCAGGAAAGTACAAAACCCACAAAATCACTGCCGCCCGCCCCAACCTGGCCCCTCGCCAGCGCCCAAACGCAAAGGCGAGCAGTGCGGTCAACGCCAGGCCTAACAGGCGATTCCGCGCCTCGCTGCTGAGGTCGGGATAGAAAACCAGCAAAACTGGCGAGAGCAGCAGGATCGCGCTCAGCCAGGGTTTTTGCCGCGCCCAGACGCCCAGCGAGAGACCGAGGATGCCCGCCAGCAGATACAGGCACAACCAGGCGCGCCAGGTTTCAGCGGCTGGGTACTGTCCCACCATCAACAGGCGAAAGTTGACCTGTACGACCTCCCACTGGGCCTTGCCGATTGCCCAGGCGATGAAGGGTCGTATGAGAGCATACAAAACCCCCAGTATGAAGAAGGTGAGCAAGGTGTCGTACCAGGTTTTAAACAGATTTTTGCGCGCCCATCCCCAGAGCGTACTGCTTTCGGATGGCGGCGGCAGGATGTTGGCTTTGGAGTAAGTAGTCGTCATGGCATCAGCGCTCCACCAGCCGCACGCGGCGGTTATAAAGATTCATCAGAGCGGAAGTGAACAAACTGATGGATAAATACACCGCCATTACCAGGGCGATCACCTCTACGGCTCTGCCGCTCTGGTTCAGCACCGTCCCCGAAACATGGAACAGCTCCGGGTAACCGATGGCCACTGCCAGCGAGGAGTTCTTGGTCAGGTTCAAGTACTGGCTGGTCAGCGGGGGGATGATCACGCGCAGCGCTTGTGGAAAGACCACCAGACGCAGGGTCTGAAAACCCGTCAGCCCCAGCGACTTGGCTGCTTCCACCTGGCCGCGCGAGACGGACTGAATGCCCGCCCGCACCACATCGGCGATGAACGCCGAAGTGTAGATGGAGAGTCCGCTGAGCAGAGCCATGAATTCGGGCGAAAGCTGCAAGCCGCCAGCCAGACGTAGCCCCTGCACGGCGGGTAGGTTCGCTTCCAGCGGTGGGTTGGGCAGCAGCAGCCATCCGGTTGCGGCGGCGAGCAGAAAGGTAAGCGCTGCCCAGAACAGCGTCAGCGGCGGGCGTCCGCTGCGCTTTCCGTACCAGGATAGCCCGACAGCCACCAGTAGCGCCAGGATCAACCCTGCGCCTAGTATTTGTAAATAAGTGGAAAAAGTATCCGTCGGCGTTCCCCAGGGGATGGCCACGCCGCGGTTTGTCAAATACACTGGTCCGGGCAGGATAATAGCTTCGCGCACGCGGGGAAACTGTATGAAAACGGTGGAGTATAGAAAGATCAATAACACCAGCAGCGGCAGGTTGCGCAGCAATTCAATGTAACCGCGCGCCGCTGAGCGCACCAAGAAGTTGCCGGAAAGCTGCGCCACGCCAAAGATGACCCCTAGCAGAGTGGCTAGAAGAATCCCCAGGCCAGAGACCAGCGCAGTGTTGAGCAATCCAACTGCGAAGGCTTGTAAATATGTATGGCTGCGGCTATAAGGAATCAAATGCTCGCCGATGTCAAAACCGGCGGTCAGGCGCAGAAAATCAAATCCCAGGCCCAGACCCTGTTGGCGCAGATTGCCCAACATATTACGGATAAAATAACCCAGGATGAGAGCCAGCGCCAGCAGAAAAATCGCCTGGCCAAGTGCTTTTAGGAAGCGCTCATCTCGCCAAAAGGGGACTGCATGGGAAATTAAAAGTCGGCGGTTGTTCATGCTACGAAGCCCTTTTCGTTGCGGCAAACGGTTCACGGAGGGCAGCGGTTCTATCCGCTGCCCTCAGAACGGGCGCCAGCCCGCGCCATTTTCGCCCTCCGTCAGGCAGAGAATGGCAGGGTGGACGGGATGTGATTAACGGAAGGGCGGCGAGTAGAGCAAACCACCGTTGGTGTACAGGCTATTCAGGCCGCGCGGAATGAAGGTGGGTGTGTTTTCACCCAGACTGCGGTCATAGATTTCGCTGTAGTTGCCTACCAGCTTGATAATGTTATAAGCGAAATCGTTGCTCAGGCCAAGCTTGGCGCCTAAATCGCCTTCCAATCCTAACAGGCGTTTCAACTCTGGGTTCTCGGTGCTGCTGCGGATTTCGTCCACATTGGCCGAAGAAATGCCGTATTCTTCCGCCGCGAAGGTGGCGAAGATCGTCCATTTAACGATATCCAGCCATTGGTCATCACCGTGACGCACTACCGGGCCAAGGGGCTCTTTCGAAAGGGTGACATCCAGGATCACGTGATTATCAGGATCCGGCAGCAAGCCCTTCGCCACCGACGAGAGCTGAGACTTGTCGGAGGTCACAGCATCGCAGCGCCCCTCGGCATAGGCGCCATAGGTGGCGTTCACATCGTCAAAAACCGCCGGCGTGTAGCTGATGCCCTCAGTTGCCATTACATCGGCCAGATTCAACTCGGTGGTGGTGCCTTTCTGCACACAGATAGTGCCACCTTCCAGGTCTTGCAGGCTGGCGATGCCGCTGTCTTTCGGCACCATAATACCCTGCCCGTCATAGAATGTGGTCGCGGTGAAGTTCAAGCCTAGCTCGGTGTCGCGCACCAACGTCCAGGTGGTGTTGCGCATCAGCACGTCAATCTCCCCAGTTTGTAGCACGGTGAAACGTTCCTGGGTGGTGGTGGCGCGAAACTCCACTTTGCTTGGGTCGCCAAAGATGGCGGCGGCCAGCGCCCGGCAGAAGTCGGCGTCGAAGCCGGAGAAATTGCCCTGCGGATCGAGGAAGCTGAAGCCGGGTAGTTGCCCGTTCACGCCGCAGATCACATTGCCGCGCGCCTGTACGGCTTTGAGCGTATCGCCAAAGCCGGGCGCCTGGGCGACTTCAATTTTCACCTGCGGCGTGGCGGCAGGCGCCTCACCTGGTACGGGTACTTCAACGGTGACTACCACCGTGCGCACCACTTCAACTGTTTCTACTACGGGCTGAGCCGGCGCGCCGCCAGCCGGGCTGGTTGCAGGCGTGCTTGGGCGGCATCCGGCGATCACCAACGCCGGGATTATAAACAGGATAAACAGGGTCAAAAGTTTGCGTGACATGTTCCTCTCCTCCAGCGAAAATTTTGTAGATAAATAGATCTCAAGGGAATACCAAGCCGTTGAGCTTTTGCGTAAAGGTCGCCTCCTTTCTCCCCGCTCGCGCTCTGGTTATAGCGAGATGATGAGCAGGTAACCGCTGTGTTGAGCGCCAGCGAAGAACTGAAATGGATTGCTGAATGCCGGGATGAGGCTGCGTTGTGCTAGATAAGCGCCAGCAGGATATGTTCAATTATAGGGAAAAACGCTCAGAGGGCAAGAGGATTGGAAAAATAAAATTCGACTGCTAGAGCGCGCCCTGGCGAAGCAGCCCGTAAGAGGCATGAAACGTCAAAACCGCTTTTTGATTGCGGAATTGTTGGGTAGTGGATAAAATAACCGGCGATTATACTTTGCTCTTTGATGTCGAGCCTCACGATGATCTCACGCCGACCACCTGTCCCGCCGCTGCTCGTCCTGACCCTCGGGGTTATGGCGGTTTCCACAGCATCAATTTTTATCCGCTACGCCCAAGAAGACGCACCCTCATTGGTGATCGCCGCCTGGCGGCTGACGCTGGCGACGCTGCTTCTCGCCCCCCTGACGGTTGGCATCCCCGGTCGGCGAGCCGAACTGGCGCAGCTCACCCGTCGAGAGTTGGGGTTGGGATTGCTTTCGGGCCTCTTCCTGGCTGCGCATTTCGCTACGTGGATCAGCTCGCTGGCTTACACCACGGTAGCCAGCTCGGTGGTCTTCGTGGACACAGCTCCCTTATGGGTGGGGCTGTTGGCGCCGCTGGCGTTGGGTGAACGCATCAGCCGACCAGTGAAGATCGGCATGGCACTGGCTGTCGGCGGCGGCATCGTTGTGGGAGTAAGCGACGCCTGTGTTTGGGGCGAGGCGCGCCTGATTTGCCCGCCGCTGCGTGATTTCTTCGGCGGGCAGGCGTTCTTCGGCGACCTGCTGGCGCTGGTTGGGGCGATAACGGCAGCGGCATACCTGGTCATCGGACGAAGAGTGCGTGAGCGGGTTTCGCTGATCACGTATATCTTTGTCGTCTATGGCGCGGCAGCGTTGGCGCTGATCGCTGTGATGCTGTTGGCTGGGCAATCAGCGTTTGGCTATCCGCCCATCGCCTATGGCTGGTTTCTGGCGCTGGCAGTTTTCCCTCAGCTGCTGGGGCATTCCAGTTACAATTGGGCGCTGGCATATCTGCCGGCGGCGTACGTCTCCCTGGCGCTGCTGGGCGAACCCATCGGTTCCACGCTACTAGCAGTGATCTTCCTGGGGGAAATCCCTAGTTTGCTCAAGATCAGCGGTGCGGCGCTCATTCTGGCGGGGATTTATGTCGCTTCAACGAAGGGGGCGACCGATGATATCGGTTAATAACCAACGCTGCGAAAGATAAGAGACACGCTGTGCGGGTTTTCTAAAAATGGTCGTAGCCGCCGGAAAAATATTAAATTTCTCGATTATACTTGACTTTTTGGGTCAACAAAGGTAATATTAGAACATATTTTCTGATATTGAATTCGAAATTTGGAAAGGAATTTTGGATATGGTGTACAGAGACAAAAACGCTCAGGTCGGTTCAGATACATTCGTCAGCGGCTCAAATGATCCTATCTTCGCGCGGGGGAAGAGCTTGGCCCACCAGCTTCGAGCGGCCCTCAACGGCCGCGTAATTGCGCCAGACGATGGCGGGTATGATGAGGCGCGCTCCGTATTCTACGGCGGTATTGACCGACGGCCAGCCGTTATCGTTCGGGTGAAAGATGCAAACGATATAGTCCAAGTTGTCAGGTTTGCCCGCGAAACTGGCCTGGAGCTCGCCATCCGCAGCGGAGGGCATAGCAGTGCCGGTCATAGCGTATGCGAGGGAGGCATCGTGCTTGATCTGTCCGATATGCGGGCGATAGACATTGACGTTAAACGACGCACCGCCTGGGCGGAGACAGGGGTAACCGCCGGTGAATACACGGTTGCGGCTGGAGCGCATGGTTTGGCGACCGGCTTTGGCGATACGGGGTCGGTCGGGATTGGTGGGATCACATTGGGCGGCGGCATTGGATATTTGGTTCGTAAATATGGTCTTACCATTGATGATTTGCTGGCTGCTGAACTCGTAACCGCGAATGGGCAACTGCTGCACGTCGACGCGAAATCGCATCCAGATTTGTTCTGGGCGATCCGCGGCGGCGGCGGAAACTTCGGCGTGGCGACGCGTTTCCAATTCCGGTTGCACGAGGTCAATACAGTAGTGGGCGGAATGCTGATCCTGCCAGCAACAGCCGCCGTCATCGCCTCATTTATTGCCCTGGCGGAAGCCGCTCCGGAGGAGCTTTCGACGATAGCCAATATCATGCCCGCGCCGCCAATGCCGTTTGTGCCTGCCGAACATCACGGTAAGCTTATCCTCATGGCGTTGATGTGTTATGCAGGTGCAAATGAGGCCGGGGAACGTGCAATCGCCCCCTTCCGGGCGTTGGCGACACCGATCGTAGATATGGTACGCCCGATCAGCTATCCAGAGATGTATCCCCCCGACGACGGTTCTTATCATCCCACGGCGGTAGGCCGCACTCTGTTTTTGGACGCCGTGGATCCCTCTACAGCGGAATTGATATTAGAGCGGCTAAACACCTCGGATGCTCCCATGCGTGTGGCGCAACTTCGGGTGCTGGGTGGGGCAATGGCGCGGGTGCCCGTTGAAGATACTGCGTTTGCTCATCGCACAAGCCGGATCATGGTGAGTGTCGCCGCGTTTTACAATGGTCCTGAGGATCAGGCTGAGCGCCAGAGCTGGGTTTTAGATTTTGCCGCGGCGCTACAGCAGAGCGATTCTGGCGTATATGTCAACTTCCTGAGCGATGAGGGCGAAGCACGCGTCCGCGCTGCGTACCCGGGGGCGACGTGGGAGCGGCTTCGGCAGATCAAAACCCGCTATGATCCAACCAACCTGTTTCATCTGAACCAAAACATTCCACCTCTGGAGTAAGCGGCATCGGTTGAAAACCGATGCCACCAAAGGCAGGAAGCCCGCTTTGCGGGCAGCGTGAAAGTAACTTTCGAATTTATTCAATGGCAATGCTGCCATCGGCTATAATAGAACCGATGGCGCAGAAATCCAGCTTGAAACCGCCTGCCAGGAGCGCTCCCTCGGGCGTGCCAGAAACGCCAGCTACAGATCATCCGGCGGACTTGCTCGCCCACTTCGCCCGTTTTGGGCGCGATATCGCTGGCGTTTTTTGCCTCTCTTTGGCGCTGATGACTTTGGCGGCGTTGTTTGTCCCGCAAGCGACTTCCGGTTTGCTGGCGGCCTGGGGCGATTTGTTGCGTCTGTGGCTGGGATGGGGCGCGACGTGGGCGCCGGCGCTGCTGATTTTACTGGGGGTGCGGCTCTTTCGCCGCGAGCTGCGCTCTTCGGCGGTCTTTTGGGCGCGTTTCGTGGCGCTGGAATTCGCGGCGTTCCTTTCGTTGGCACTGCTGGCAGCGGCCGGTGGGATGTCTATTGAGCGCGCCGCGGCTGGGTTGGATGGCGGACAGGTGGGCTGGGGGCTGGCTGAGCTGCTGCGCAGAATTCTTTCGCCGTTCGGTTTGGGTGGGCGAGCGATGCTGGTATTGGTGTTGCTATCGTTCTTTTTATTGACGTTGCTCGCTGGCCTGGGTTTATACCGTCGTCTGGTTCGCAGGCTGCATAAGGCGGTCTCATCCGCCTCAACCGCAGAGACTTCCCTGCTGACCGCTGCTCCTGGGGTCAGCGAAGCGCCGCTGCAAAGCGGACCTCTGGCTGGCTCTTCAGCGCCGATCGCCAAACGGCGCGCCCCTGTTTTGCCGCCGCAGTTCCGCAAGAACTTCCGCCTGGGGGAGGAAGAAAGCGCTCCCGCCGCGCTGGCGCCGCGCAGCGACGACCTGCCGCCTTTCGATCTATTGGTCAGTGAACAATACAACCGCCCCGATGAGCGCACCATTAACCAGACCGCTGGCTTGATCGAAAAGACGCTTGCGGAATTTGGCATCCCGGCGCGGGTGACGGATTTTCGCGTCGGCCCCACCGTCACCCAATTTGCTGTTGAGCCGGGATATGTGGAGAAGGAGAAGAACGGCGCTGAGGGCGACCTGGCGCGCCAGAAAGTGCGCGTGGCGCAGATCTCCTCCCTGGCGCGCGACCTGGCGCTGGCACTCTCCGCTGAACGGCTGCGCATTGAAGCGCCGGTGCCGGGGCGTCCGTATGTAGGCATCGAAGTGCCTAACCCGCGCGCTTCCATTGTTCGCCTGCGCCCGATCCTGGAGAGCGAGGCGTTCCAAAAGATCAATTCTTCGTTAGCGATTGCTTTGGGGCGGGATGTATCTGGTCAGGCCGTGGCGGCGGATCTGGCGCGGATGCCGCACTTGCTCATCGCCGGCACCACAGGTTCGGGCAAGTCGGTGTGCATCGCTGCGTTGACGACCTGCCTGGTGATGAATAATACCCCGCAGGACTTGCGCCTGGTGATGATTGACCCGAAGATGGTCGAGTTGGTGCGCTTCAATGGTCTGCCGCATCTCTATGGCAAGGTGGAGACCGATGTCGAACGCATCCTGGCGGTGCTGCGCTGGACAACGGCGGAGATGGATCGTCGCTATAAGGTGTTGGAAGCCACCCATTCACGCAACATTGATTCGTATAACCGCAAAGCGCGGCGACGCAAAGACGCGCCGTCAATGCCGCGCATCGTGGTGATGATTGACGAACTGGCGGATCTGATGATGTCTGCGCCAGACCAGACAGAGCACAATCTGGTGCGATTGGCGCAGATGGCACGCGCCGTGGGCATCCATCTGGTGGTAGCCACACAGCGTCCAGGCGTGGAGGTAGTCACCGGTTTAATCAAAGCCAACTTCCCGGCGCGTATTTCGTTTGCGGTGGCATCCTCGGTGGATTCGCGCGTTGTCCTGGATACGGTAGGCGCAGAAAGTTTGCTTGGTCATGGCGATATGCTGTTCTTGCCGCCTGACGCCTCCGGCCCGCAGCGTCTACAAGGTGTGATGGTCAGCGACGCTGAGGTGGAGCGAGTAATTACGTTTTGGCAGAAGGCAATTCAGCCGGCGGCGGAGCCGGAATCGGCGCCCTGGGATGAGATGATTGAGCAGCAGGCGATATTGGCTGACCGCGATGGTCTGGTGGAGAAAGCCATCGAGGTGGTGCGCAAAGAGCGCCGCGCCAGCGCTTCGATGCTGCAACGCCGCTTACGCATTGGCTATCCGCGCGCCGCACGGCTGATAGACGAACTGGAGGACTTGGGGGTGATCGGTCCTGCGGTGGGCGGCGGACGCGAGCGTGAGGTGTTGGTTGAAGAAGAAGGGGATGAAATGGGGCGTTTTGATCAGTGAACACAACGAGCTTCTCTCGCTGGCGCCTCTGGCCGCTGCTGGCATTGCTGGTAGTCGAAACGATTGCTTTGATCACGGTCGGGCGTTTGCAAGTAGAAGGCCAGCCCCAGCGATGGACGTCTTATTCAGCTTTCGTCGCCGCGCTGATTCTACTCACCGGTCTGCTGCCTGCCTGGTTGCGCCCTAGCAACGAGATGCTCATCGCGGGTTGCCTGGCGACGACGCTCGCCAGCGTGCTGGTCATCCCCTTTAATCTCGGCGATTTTCCAGACTATTTCTTGGATCAGCGTGTTATCCAAACGGCGCCGGCTTTTCTGATCTTGCGTCTGGTAAATGGTGTGTGCATCGCCCCTTTGGCTTTTCACCTGGCTGCGCGATTTCCATTACCCAGTCAGGTCAGTAAGAGGTGGCTGGCGGCAGTATATTTCTCTACCTTGGGGTTGTTGTTGATTGTACTGGTCACCCGCTGGCGCTGGCTGCGCGTTCTGGCGGCGGCGGGATTGGCAGTGCTCTCTTTTGGCTTGATCTTAGGTGCAGCGTATTTGCTTCTGCGGCTCAGTCGGCGGGTGGATGCGCAGAATCCTCGGCCTGCACAACAAGCGAGGCTGCTGTTTGCCGCCGTCAGCACCGCGGCGCTGCCTGCTTTGCTGCGCCCGTTGGGATTGGTTTTCCGGATTGAATGGATGCCATATCCGGTTTTCCTGACTTTTTTGGCGCTGCTGCCGGTAGGCATTGCCTACGCCGTGTTACGAACCGATTTGTTTGGAATTGATCGCGCTCTGCGGCGTGGCCTGGCTTACGGCGCACTCTCAATCCTGTTGTTGGTGGTCTATTTTGCTTTTACCGTCACGCTGACTGCCTTGTTGAGCCGCCTGTCGCCAGATTTGCGCGGTTTGGCAGCGCTGGTCGGTCTTGTGGTCGCGGCGTTAGCCTTTGAGCCGGCGCGCCGCCGATTTCAGCGGTGGATTGATCGCGCCCTTTATCCAGATCGGTTAAATTTTCAGCAAGCGGTGGCCGAAGTGCGCCAGGCGCTGGCGCAGGTTGTCCGCCGCCAGCAGATTATCCGTCTGCTAATTACAGATCTTCCGCCGCGCCTGGGAGCGGAATGGGCCAGCCTTTCTCTTGCGCCGGACCCGGAAACGCCTGGAGATCAGCCCAATCAGCCAGCCTGGAACGCCCGCCTCGTGGTCGGCGGGCAACCTCTGGGTCGTTATTGGCTGGGGCCGCGCCGTACTGGCCCTTCTTATGATGCTGACGAGCAGCGCATGCTTCATGCGCTAGTAGGGCAGGCCGCATTGGCGTTGGCCTATGCAGATACGCTTGAAGCCATGCGGCAGCTTAACCGTGAACTCGAGAGGCGCGTTTCTCAACGCACCGCGCAGGTGATTGATCAGCAGCGTTCTCTGGCAGCCTATGAGGAACGTCAGCGGCTGGCGCGCGAGTTGCACGATTCGATAAACCAATCCCTGTTCAGCATCAATCTGAGCGCCCGAGCGTTACGCGGTCTGGTGTTGCGTGACCCTCAATCCGTCGTCGCCGGGCTATCTGAGTTGGAGATCGCTGCCCAACAGGCGATGAGCGAGATGCGCGCTTTGCTGGATCAGTTGCGCGCCCCTGTGGAGGAGGTGAGTGAGGCTGTCTCTCATAACACGTCTCAACCGCTTGACCTGGCACAGATGCTGACAGTATATTGTGAACGATTGCGGTGTGAACCGGCGGCGGATGGAAAGCCGCCTCTTTTAGAGGTAGATTTACGCGTCCCGACATCCCTGCGATTACCATCTGAACTGGCGCACGAAGCCTTCCAGATCGCGCGCGAAGGCCTGCATAATGTGATCAAGCATAGCGGGGCGCGGCGAGCTACATGTGTGATTGCGCTCCACGGTCAAACCCTGCACCTGGAGATCCATGATGAAGGTCGCGGGTTTGACCCCAGGCAAACGAGCGCCGGCTACGGCCTGCGCGGCGTGTATGAGCGCGTGATGGCGCTTGGAGGTCGCATAGAGACGCGCGCATCTCCTGGTCAAGGGGCAGCGTTATATATCGAGTTACCCTGTCTGCCGTCGCAGACAGTATAATACCTGTGGGTGAGAGTGATGACTAAAATTCGCGTTGTTATCGCCGACGACCATGAGATCGTGCGCCGTGGTCTGCGTATGACTATTCAGGGGGAGACGGATATGACTTTGGTGGGCGAGGCTGCCAATGGGCAAGAGGCCGTCGAACTGGTTGCTCACGCCCAGCCGGACGTGTTGTTGCTCGATCTGCAGATGCCGGAGATGGACGGCGTTCGGGCAGCGGAGATTATCCACCAGATGCATCCACGCCCAATGATTCTAGCGCTAACTAGTTTTCGCGACGACGCTCAATTATACGCCGCTCTGCGCGCTGGAGTGGATGGTTATTTGCTCAAAGATATTGACGGTGATGCGTTGGTTGCCGCGATTCGCGGCGCGGCGAGCGGCAAACCGCAACTTCACCAGGAAGTCGCCAAACGTTTGATGGCGCGTATGCCAGCTCCGGCGGACCCATTTGCTGACCTGACCAGCCGCGAGCGTCAAGTGCTGATTGAAATTGGGCGTGGCAAAAGCAACAAGGAAATTGGTGTTGCCCTTTCGCTCACCGAAGTGACAGTAAAAGGCTATGTCAGCACAATCTTAGCTAAACTGCACGTGGAAGACCGCACACAAGCCGCCCTGATGGCCGTGCGTTATGGATTGGTTTCTGCTGATGAGCTATCTTCTGGGGATAATTATTGACATATAGATAATTTGATCATGAACCTCTTACAGGTTTCTTATAGGGGGAACCTGCAGGACGTTTTGCGCCGCTGGGATAAACCAATTTCGGTGAATATCCATAGATTTTAGATAAACGAAGCAGCGCGTCCACTGGCAGATTTAAGTCGGCTTCAACTTCAATAGCCTTGATGACGCCCACCGGTACTGGACAAACAGCGTGGGCGCAGTGTTTCAAGCCCATCTCCAATGTATGCAGCGTTGCCTGTCAGGCGGAGATTTCTTTAAAAGTTTCAACTTCAGTCAATCCAGCAGCCAGTTTTTGGATGGTCGGTCAATTGCTTTGGATTGAAAGTTGACAAGATTTACCGTTCATGGTTGCCTGAACAACTGTCTTGAAGCCGCATGTCCTGGCGATGATCTCTGCTTTTGCCACGCCGATGCTTCTGAAGTGAATTTGCCGAATTATACTCCATACCCATTACAGGATAAGTATGAAGTCATCTAGGGGTGAACTAAAAAGTTGTTGGTTGTGCTCGCCCCGGCATCGGTTGAAAACCGACGCCTCAGGTTATGAAGCCTGCTTGAAGCAGGCTAGGAGTCGGCGTAGCCGACTTTATGTACCTTCAAGCGGCGACTTCCAGTCACTGCCATCGCGGCGGATAACAACATTTAAGCGCTCCCTCATCTAGACGTCGCTCCTACGAAAGAAGGGATGAATAACCCTACCACCGCGGGATGCGCTGGTTGTGCTTTATTGCTATTCTTAATGCATGATGAACGCTGTTACTTCGCCCGATGTTTTGCTGCCGCAACCGCCTGGTCCGAAGGGGGGTGTTTTTTCCGCCGCGCTGCGTTGGCGCTACAACCGCAACCCTCTGGAATTTCTGTCTTCGATGGCGCGTGATTACGGTGATATTGTTCATCTGCGCTGGGGCAGGCTTACGTTATACCTGTTAAATCACCCTGACTTCATTCAGGCGGCGTTGCTCGACTCTGAACGGACGACATCTGACGATTGCCCAGGGTTCACTCAGCACAATGGGCAGGCAGGGTGCGCCCTGTCCCAGCACATAGACACTGTTGAGGCGCAAATTGCTACGTTGGCTGAGGATGTGATCTCCTCTTTGCCGACAGGATGGTCGTTTGACCTGCAGCGCGCCTGGATGCGTTTTTCGGCTGCGGTTGTTTTACAGGCGTCGTTCTCCACCCACTCGCCGGTTCTGGTCGAAGATATTGTGCAGGCAATGTATCGTCTGACCCTGACTGCGCCGCTTGGGTTATTTTCGACCCACCACAACTGGATTGAAATCCGCCCCGTTCGGCGAGCGATCGCTATGTTCGACACGCAGCTCAAAGATTTGCTTCGATCGTGTGGTCGAACTGCTGCAGACCAATGTTCAGTATGCATCTTGATTGCGAGCGACATCTTGACCAGCGTGTTAACCTGGAGTAGTGTGGCTTTGGCGCAGCAGTCCGATATCCAGTTTGCTTTGCAAAGCCAGGTGGATCAGGTTGCGGGTAACCTCCCTCTCACCAACACTGATCTAAATTACATCTCTCTGATTGGTCAGGTGTTGCGCGAAAGTTTGCGCTGCTATCCGCCAGTGTGGGCAATCAATCGAGAGGTGAACGATGAAATTCATTTGGGCAATTATTGTCTCGAACGCGGCGCGAGAGTGGTTGCCAGTCCATGGGTGGTGCAACGCGATGTACGCTTTTACCCCGATGCCCAGCGTTTTGATCTTCACCGTTGGGAACATGCGTCTCAATTGGATCAACTCGATGGAGCATATTTCCCCTTCGGCGGTGATAGGTGCGCCCCTATAATGATGCGTCTTGCCTGGCTGGCAGGTAGGATGGCGATAGCAACGCTGGCGCGACATTGGACGGCAATCCTAATTGGCGGGCGCGGAGTTATTCCCCAGGCTTCACTCAGTTTGAGGTCGAAAAACGGTCTGCCGGTGATCTTAAGCCGGCGAGTTTATTAAGGCGTCGCTGTTTTATTTCGAGTTTTGCTATTGGTATTCGGTCTAACTTTACAATAACAAGGAGAAACAACGATGAATCACAAAACTATTCCTTTTCTTTTGACTGCTCTGCTGGTGCTTCTTTCACTGGCTTGTGGGCAGGGCGCTCCCACTGCCCAGCCTCGATCCTCGACAACGCCAAATACCCAGGCGACGGTGAACGCGGCGGTCGCCGCCACAGCTCAGGCTCAGAGTAACGTACAAGCTACCGTGGTCTCGGCGGTTACAGCCACGGTAGGAGCACTGCCGCCTACCGCTACACCCATCCCAACGCCAGACGCCTACACGTTGAGCGAAGAGGAGTTAGAAGCGATGATCAATGAGGCGGTCAACCAGGCGGTCGCCGCAACCACCCAGGCGACTACAGCGACCACTCAAGCCACAGCAGATGAAAGCCTCTCTAGTGAGGAGGTGGATACAGTAGAAGTATATGTGTACGGCGCTGACCAAGCTATCGCTTATGCTGAAGAATTACTTGAGGTTTATTACCAGGTATATGGCGATCTGGCGATAGAAGTGCTGGATGAGCTCTCACAATTGGAGCAGGAACTGGCGGCAATGTCGACAAGTATAGACTCTCTCAACGCTACCTTGCAGGAGATTAACGCGGCATTGCAGCAAGGCCAGGAATTGGCACAAGAGACTATAGATCAGTTGGCTGAGGCGGCGCTGGTTGCCTCGGAGACAGCGTTAGAGGCAGTCAACCGTGCAACTTTGTTCTTGCAACAAGCCCAGGTCGGTCGAGAGGACCGCTTGAACCAGGTGATGCAGATTAAGCCGAACAATATCCCCGCTGATTTGCAATCCACCATACGAGAGGCGTTCTCTTTCGTGGATCAGGCGCGCGGCGCATTAGGTGATAATAAGCTTAGCCGCGATGAACTGATGCAGATCGCTCAGCTTGGGGCGAACGTTGGCGCCGGTTTCCAGGCGCACGGCGGCGGCAAGATGCAGGGTTTATCAGGTAAGTTGAATGAGATCACCCATCAGCTTGCCCGCGGCCAACTCCCCTCTGCTAGGCGCGGATTGGGTGATTTTGAGACTTCGCTTGGCACCCGCCCCTCTGGTCTATCTCAGCCTGGTGGGCTGCCACAGCCTGGTGGGGGACAACGCCCAGGCGGCGGATTGCCCAACCCACAACGCCCGTAGTTGGAAAGAAACAGATGATACTGCTCTGGAACGCCTTTGCGCCGCGGCGCTGGGCTTTCCAGAGCGTATGGGTCTATCGTCTGTATCTCCATGACCCTGTTGAGTCTTTCCGGCGCAAGCGTCGACTACTTTCTGGCTGCTCTTGTGATGATCACCATCACCATGGTTGGGGCGTATTTCGGCGCAGGAAACTGGCTAGAACAATAATCCCCGCGGCTGTTACAACAAGTCCACTGGTGGCTCGAACCAAAGAGTGATTTCCCAAACGCCTGGTTCTAACATCTTGCGCTGGAAAGGCAATCCGCTAGAACGAATGAAGTTGAGGATACGCGCATTAGCAGTATGCACCGTGGCGTATAGGCCCATGACCCCTTGCGTGCGGGCATAGCGAACGAGCAGTTTCATCGCCTGTTTGCCCAGACCTTGCCCTTGATAATCGTCGCGCACCACGATTGCCGCTTCAGCAATCACCGGCTCACGCTGCGGCGTGATAGAATAGCGAGCTACAGCGACTAACCGTTCCTGCCCCTCTTCTTGCACTGACCCTACAAACGCCATGCGCTGTTGATAATCCACCGTAGCAAGCTCGCGTGCTTGTTCATCACTCAACGCGCTCGCAGCTTCGAAGAAGCGCATGTAGATCGTTTCAGGCGAGAGACGGGTAAAGCCCTCTTGCAGTCGTGGCGCATCATCTGGTCGGATGGGACGCAGGGTCACACGCCGCCCATCTTTGAGCATCGCTTCTTCAATATACTCCGCAGGGTAGTTGGCGGGCAGCGGCGTTGATTCCATAGGCATTTGTTGCTTTAAGCGTTCGTCGGATCCGTCGGGGCCTGCGCTGAAATTGCTGGTTGTAAATGATTTCAGTGTCAAGATTAGCTATATATCCAGGCCGGTCTATAAGCCGCATTCTGTAGAACGAGTTTGCACCCGTTCCGGCGATCATCTCTCTCGACCGGATGTCTCCATCCGGCTCTAGCGGCCTACCCGGCGCTTCAGGCCTGCAGTTGCCTGCAAGCCAGGGAGACGGGCCGCCTCCCGGAATTACTTCTCACGCGCCTGCTTGGCCTTGCTCCCGGCGGGGGTTGCCTGGCCGCGCCTGTTGCCAGGCGCGCCGGTGGTCTCTTACACCGCCTTTTCACCCTCACCTGCAGCCTCCCGAAGAAGGCGCAGGCGGTTTTTTTCTGTGGCCCTGTCCGGCGGGTCGCCCCGCCCCGGGTGTTACCCGGCGCCGCGCCCTATGGAGTGCGGACTTTCCTCTGCATCGCCGACTTGCGCCGCCGAGCAGCGATCGCCCGACCGACCTGGTGAGATTATCATAATATTAAAACGGTTAATCGTCAATTATGATGTGATCGCTGCTTTGGTAATACATTGATCTTTCGTTTCGAATAAGTTTGGTTGATGAACATCGGTCGTTCTTGTTTTATCGCTTCGCCGACGAACGGCTGAGCTGCATACGGTTCATCAAGCAGATGGTTTGGCCGCGCCCATCTCTACGGTATAATTCTCTGCAAACCCGCACCCGGAGAGATGTTCATGCAATTGGATCAGGAGACCTGTCTGGATGATCTGCTCGCCGTACGCGCCGCGCGTTTTGGCTCTGCCGTCGCTATTGTTGGACTGCAATATCCGCCTTTGACTTACCAGCGTTTATATCAACAGGTGGTAGAAGTTGTCACCAGTCTTAATTGCCTGGGGATCGGCCGCGGCGACCGCCTGGCTCTGGTGTTGCCGAATGGCCCTCTGATGGCGACGGCTTTTGTATCGGTTGCGACCGGCTGCGCATGCGCGCCTCTCAACCCGGCTTTTACCGCCGAAGAATTTGATTTTTATTTGTCGGATCTGGAAGCTAAAGCCCTGATGACGTTGGCGGATTGGGAAACTCCGGCGAGGGCTGTGGCTCGGGCGCGCGGCATTGGGTTAATCGAACTGACGCCATCTCCAGAAGCGGCTGGGCTGTTCACGATGCGCGGCTTGCCACAGCGCCTATCCACCGAACCCGGTGTTGCTGATCCCAGCGATGTCGCCCTGGTGTTGCACACCTCCGGCACCACCTCGCGCCCCAAGATGACGCCTCTCACGCAAGCCAATATTTGCGCCTCAGCCCATCACGTTCGACAAACCCTGGCTTTGACCTGCGAGGACCGCTGTTTGAACGTCATGCCCCTGTTTCACATCCACGGGCTCATCGCTGCGCTACTCGCATCGTTGGCGGCGGGTGGCAGTGTCTTTTGCTCTCCTGGTTTTGACGCCGTGCATTTCTTTGAGTGGATGCAACTGGCGCACCCAACCTGGTACACGGCAGTGCCTACGATGCATCAGGCGATCCTGGCGCAAGCGCCAGCGCATCGTGAGATGATCGCCTCCAACCTGTTGCGCTTCATTCGTTCTTCATCAGCGTCTATGCCTCCCAGTGTAATGGCTGAACTGGAGCGCGTTTTCAATGTGCCATTGATTGAAGCCTATGGCATGACCGAAGCCGCTCATCAAATGGCATCCAACCCGCTACCGCCGCAGCCGCGTAAACCCGGCTCGGTGGGCCTGCCAGCCGGTCCACAGATAGCGATCATGGATGATCATGGAAAATTGTTGCCTGCCGGGGCGCGTGGTGAGATCGTCATCCGCGGTCCCAATGTCATGGGGGGCTATCACAATAATCCGGTTGCGAACCAGAACGCCTTCGTGGATGGCTGGTTCCGCACTGGCGACGAAGGCTACTTTGACGAGGATGGATATCTATACATTACTGGCCGTCTGAAGGAAATGATCAACCGCGGCGGTGAGAAGATTGCGCCGCGTGAGGTGGATGAGGCTTTTCTGGAGCATCCGGCGGTCGCTCAGGCGGTGACCTTTGCTGTGCGACATGCTTCGTTGGGCGAGGACGTGTCAACGGCGGTCGTCCTGCACCCAGGAGCGAACGTCACGCCCAGAGAATTACGCCAATTTGTTTTGCAGCGACTGGCGACGCATAAAGTACCTTCTCAGGTATTAATTCTGGATCAAATCCCCAAGGGTCCTACAGGGAAGTTGCAGCGCATTGGTTTGGCGGACATACTGGCGCCTTACATGAAAGCCGCCTTCCAGATGCCGCGTAATGACATCGAACGGGCGCTGGCCAGGCTTTGGCAGGAGACGTTGCGACTCGACACGATCAGTGTTTGGGACAATTTCTTTGCCTGCGGCGGCGATTCGCTCACCGCGGTTCAGTTAATTGCCCGCATCCGTCAGGCGTTTCAGATTGAACTGCCGTTGGGCAGCATCTTCCGTGAGCCAACCATCGCTGAACAGGCCGCTCTGATTGAGAATCTGCTATTGGATGAACTGGAGGCGCTCAGCGAACAAGAGGCTGAGAGGATGGCGGATGAGCCAAGCGAACCAATCCCCTGATCGCCGCCATCAACTTTCCGCGGCTAAGCAGACTTTACTTCAAAAACGCCTCGATCAGGCGTTGCATTCTCCTGTTCCCCAACCAGCGATCCCGCGACGCGCCGACCTCAATCAGGCGCCGCTGTCGGTTTTGCAGGAGGGGATATGGCTAATGACCCAGCTTCAGCCAGACGAGCTGGCGGCTAACAGACCAGTGGGTTGGCGCTTGCATGGCGCGCTCGATTGCCAGGCGATGGAGCGGGCGCTGGCGCGCCTTTTAGAGCGACATGAAGCGCTGCGGGCGCAATTCTATCTCCAAGATGGGCGCCCACAACAGCGCATTGCTGCGATGGGTGTTTTTCAGTTGCCGGTTGAGGATTTATCCACCCTGCCTCAGCAAGAGCGCGAGACGCAGGCTCGCCGCCTGACGGATCAAGAAGCGCGACAAGCGTTTGATCTAGAATGTGGTCCACTGATGCGGGCTCGATTGTTGCGTTTGTCGGAGTATGACCATATTTTGGTGCTGACCTTCCATCATCTGGTTTTTGATGCCTGGTCGGAGGGGGTCTTGTTAAGTGATTTGGCTGCGCTGTATACCGCTTTTATCGCTGGCTTACCCGCCCAATTGCCAGACCTACCCATCCAATATGCTGATTTTGCTGCCTGGCAGCGTCAACGCCTGAGCTCTGGCGCATTGCAAGCGGATTTGAACTATTGGAAAGCCCGCCTGGCGCAGGCGCCTGCTGCCTTGCAACTGCCGGCCGATTCAGCGACTTCTTCGGCATTGGATGGAGAGGCCAGTAGCTATATCTCTAATTTACCCGTGGATTTGATCAACGGTTTGCAATCGCTGGCAAACGACAATCACGCCACTCTCCCCATGACACTTTTAGCTGCATTCCTGACCTTGCTATATCGTCATTCCAGTCAAGAAGATCTATTAATCGGTTTGTTGGCTTCCGGGCGTGTTCGCACAGAAACCGAAGGCTTAATTGGCCTGTTTGCCAACATTCTGCCCCTGCGTTGTGAGTTGAAAGGACGTCTGACATTTTTGGAGCTTCTGGAGCGGGCGCGCCAGGCTGCCCTGGAGGCATACGAGCACCAGGAGCTGCCCTTCGTGGAACTGGCGCGCGCGGTGAATTTGCACCGCGATCAAACCCGCTCGCCGTTGCGCATCTTGTTCAACTTCGAGAATTTTCCTGCACACCAGCCGAGTTTCCCTGGCCTTGATGTGCAGCCTTATCCTGTAGATACCAGCGCCAGCTTCTATGATCTCAGCCTGGAGATCCTGACGAGTTTGGACGGTTTGAGATGTGTTTGGGTCTATCGTTATGACGCTTTTCATTCTCTTGCCATCCAGCGCCTGGCTGAGCAGTATTTGACCCTGCTTCAGCAGGTTGTTCGCGCGCCCAATACAACCCTGGATAGGCTATCTTTGCTCTCTCCACAAGAACGTTGCCGATTGATCGAGTCTTATCGCGTGGTGGAGGTGCAATATCCGCGGGAGAAGACGGTGGCGGAGCTATTCGGGGAGGTGGCGGAGCGTTACCGGGGGCAGGCGGCGGTGAGATACGGAGAGCGGCGGCTGAGCTACGGCGAGCTGGATGAGCGGACGAACCGGCTGGCGAGGTGGCTGAGGCGGCAAGGGGTGGG